>NZ_JAUCDS010000053.1:0-2929 GCF_034674885.1 Castellaniella sp. | reverse complement strand
TCTTCCGTGAGTCCTGTCGCCGTGCCGGGCTTGCTGCCGCACAGGCAGCTGAGAAATCTACAAAAACCAGGGCGAGCAAGTAGGCATCGTTCGCTGTCACACAGGCAGCTGAGAAAACAGGGGGTGCGACAGCGCTGGCCGTGGCGGTAATGTGTGCAAGCAGCGAAGGAGCGCTGAGCTCAGGCCCTCACTTTAGGCTTCCGCCATTTCTCGCTCGGCTGCTTTTGCCAGGAACGCGGAGCGCGATAAATGCTGGGCCTTGGCCATGGCATCGATGCGATGCACCAGGTTTTCCGGCAGGCTGATGTTCAGGCGAACGGCCTTGGTATTGACCTTGGACAGGTCGATATCCACCATCATCCAGAAGCCGCCCTCGAAGTCCTCGTGACCCTCCCAGGCTTCGGGTGCGCTGGGCCCGGGGATCGCTTCGGTTTCGCCATGGAAGTGCGCCTCGACGGCTTCCTGGGCGGCGCGGGGCAGGTCCTGCAATTCGTCGGCGCCGGCAAAGCAGCCGGGGAAGTCGGGGAAGGACGCGCCGTAGGCGCTGTCGCGGTCCTTGTGCACGTGGATCGGATAGAGCATTGGGGGTTTCTCCTGGCCGGGTCGTTTATCGGAGACCGGCCTGTTTGAGGATGCTGCGTTGTGTCGGTAGGGGCAGGTCCTTCTTGGGGTGGGGCACCGTGACCTTGCCGGGCTTGGCCGGATGCTTGAACTGGTGATGCGACCCAACGGTATGCACCAGATACCAGCCGTCGGCCTTCAGTTGCTTGATAAGGTCTGCGCTGTTCATTTGTGTAATTATACACAATACACAAGAATACACAATAGCGATAGGAACTGGAGAAAGCCGGTATTCAACAAAGATCGGGTGACGGTTGGAAAGGGCTGTGTCACAGCGGGTCGCTGCGGGTGGATACAATGCGCAGATGTCTGTTTTCCCCCGAGGATCGAACATCATCATGCCCGAGTCGCACGCATCGCTGAAGGAACTCACCCTGCGGGGCGTGGTTCTGGGCGCCTTGATCACCCTGGTGTTCACCGCATCCAACGTCTACCTGGGCCTGAAGGTGGGCCTGACCTTCGCGTCCTCGATCCCGGCGGCGGTGATTTCCATGGCGGTCCTGCGGGCGTTCCGGGACTCCAATATCCTGGAGAACAATATCGTCCAGACGCAGGCGTCCGCGGCGGGCACATTGTCCGCCGTCATTTTCGTGTTGCCGGCGCTGCTGATGATGGGGTACTGGACGGGCTTCCCCCTGCTGCAGACCGCCATGATCTGCGCCTGCGGCGGGATCCTGGGCGTGGTGTTCACCGTGCCGCTGCGGCGTGCGCTGGTCGTCAACAGCGATCTGCCGTATCCGGAAGGCGTGGCCGCGGCCGAGATTCTCAAGGTCGGGCAGAATCCGGGCGAGGGCGCGGAAAACCGGCAGACCGGGGGGTTGCGCGACATCGTGGCCGGCGGTGTGCTGGCGGGCGGTTTCAGCCTGCTGACGGGCGGCCTGCGGCTGGCCGGCGACAGCGTAGGCTATTGGTTCAGCGTCGGGCGCGCCGTATTCCAGTTGCCCCTGGGCCTGTCCTTCGCCTTGGTCGGCGCGGGGTATCTGGTCGGTATCGTCGGCGGCGTGGCGATGCTGCTGGGCGTGGTGCTGTCCTGGGGCATCGCCGTCCCCTGGCTGACGTCGCTCGCGCCCATGCCCGACGGCGCCAGCCTGGCAAGCTTCGCCACCGGCATCTGGGTCTCCAAAGTGCGCCTGATCGGCGCCGGCATGATCGCCGTGGCGGCCGTCTGGACCTTGCTGACGCTGATCCGGCCCATGATCGAAGGCATGCGGATTTCGCTGTCGGTGCTGAAGCGCGGGTCGGGCGAATCGGGGCAGGACCGCACCGACGCCGACCTGCCGCCCGGGCTGCTGCTGAAGCTGACGCTGCTCATGATCCTGCTGCTGGGCGCGACGTTCCAGTCCTTCGTGGCGGACTCCGGACTGCCCACGATGGCCGCCTGGTCCCTGGTGGTGGCCGGCGTCATGCTGGCCTTCGTCTTCGGCTTCCTGGTGGCGGCCGCTTGCGGCTACATGGCGGGCCTGGTGGGCTCGTCGGCCAGTCCGATCTCCGGCATTGCCGTGATCGCCATCCTGGCCTCATCCATGATCTTCATTGGTATCGGCCAGGCCCAGGACCTGCTGGGCAGGCCCGAATCCGTGCGTTTCATGACGGCGCTGGCGTTGTTCTGCACCTCGGTCGTCGTGGCCGTGGCGGCGATTTCCAACGACAACCTGCAGGACCTGAAGACGGGCTGGCTGGTGCATGCGACCCCGTGGCGGCAACAGACGGCGCTGATCATCGGCTGCGTGATCGGCGCGGTGACGATCCCGCCGGTGTTGGAACTGCTCTACGAGGCCTACGGCTTCATCGGCAGCCTGCCGCGCGAGAGCATGGATCCCGCCCAGGCCCTGGCCGCGCCGCAGGCCTCGCTCATGATCACCATCGCGCAGGGCCTGTTCAGCCACACGCTCGACTGGACGTATATCCGCATCGGTGTGCTGGTGGGGGCGGTGCTGATCGTCTTCGACCGGGTCCTGGGCCGATGCAGCCGGTTTCGCGTGCCGCCGCTGGCGGTGGCCATGGGCGTTTACCTGCCTCCCACGGTGGCCACGGCGCTGTTCGTCGGCGCCTTGATCTCGTGGTTCGTGCGGGGCCGCGTCCGCGCCCAGGCGCTGCAGTCCGGTGCGGACCGCGCCCGGTGCGAGCAGGCAAGCGAACGCACGGGCACGCTGTTCGCCTCGGGCCTGATCGTGGGCGAGAGCCTGGTGGGCGTCGTGCTGGCCATCGTGATCGTGGGTTCCATGGCATCCGGTGGCGGCGATGCGCCGCTGGCCGTGGCGGGGCCCGGGTTCGCATCGGCCGCCACCGTCATCGGGCTGCTGGCCTT
>NZ_JAUCDS010000052.1:0-3630 GCF_034674885.1 Castellaniella sp. | reverse complement strand
GCAGGGCTTCGAGGTCGGCGGGAGTGAAGGGGTTGGCGTTCATGGAGGGAGCTTCGGACTTGAGTGGGAGCGAGGCCATGATCGGCTCGGTGAGCGATGACGTGTGATGCCTATGGTAGGCCGTTTCTGCGCATCCGATCAGGAAGAACGTGGCGCGATTCCGGGTTTCGCGCCATAATTGCGCCATATATTCTACGAATCGCGCCATCCATGACCTCATGCTCTTTTCAAGCCTTGCTGGAAAGCATCCGCTCCGCGCCGGATGGGCTGGCGATTTCGGCTCTGCTGGATCTGCATCCCGGCCTGACTCGCCGGACGGCGCAACGCTGGCTGCGGAACGGCGTGGCCCAGGGACGGCTGCAGGCCGTGGGTGCGGGCAGAGGGCGTCGTTATCGTGCGATGACATGCGCCGGATCGGCGGGGGATGCCGCGTCGGTCACGATCGTTTGGGCGCATGAACCCTCGCCGGACGATGCAAGCGATATTTTTCCAGTGGAAATCCCCTTGTCGGTCGATAGTCAGGACATTCTGGCTTATGTGAACCGACCCCTGGCGGGGCGCCATCCAGTAGGGTATCAGCGCGATTTCCTGGATGCCTACGAACCCGGCCGGACCTGGTACCTGCCGGAGCCGCTGCGCCAGCAATTGCGCCGGATGGGGGACACCGGCCAGATGCGGCGGCCCGCAGGGACCTATGGCCGCGCCATCCTGGGCCGGCTGCTGATCGACCTGTCCTGGGCCTCCAGTCACCTGGAAGGCAATACCTATACCCGGCTCGACACGCGCGAACTGATCCGGCATGGCCGGATTGCGGGAGGCAAGGCGGCCCAGGAAACGCAGATGATCCTGAACCACAAATCAGCCATCGAACTGCTGGTGGAGAACGCCGATACGGCGGGCTTCGACCGGTTCACCCTGTTCAATCTGCACAGCGCCCTGTCGGAGAACCTGCTGCTCGACAAGGAAGACGAAGGGCGTTTGCGCCTGCATATGGTGGACATCGGGCAGAGCGTCTACCGGCCGCTCGGCATGTCGGCGCAGATTGGCGAAATGCTGGACATCCTGCTGGACAAGGCCGGCCGCATCCCGGACCCTTTCGAGCAATCCTTTTTCGTCATGGTGCATCTGCCATATCTGCAGCCCTTTGCCGACGTCAACAAGCGCACCTCCCGGCTGGCGGCGAATCTGCCGCTGATTCGCGCCAATCTGTGCCCGCTGACCTTTCTGGGGGTGCCGGAGTCGGCCTATGTCCGTGCCATTCTGGGCGTATACGAGATGACCCGGGTCGAGTTGCTGCGGGATCTGTATGTCTGGGCCTATGCGCGGTCAGCCCGGGAATATCTGGCGATCCGCCGGGGGCTGGCCGAGCCGGATCCTTGGCGGCTGGCGTGGCGTGGAGAACTGCGGCAGGTGGTTCGGGATGTGGTGCTGCAGTCTGATCGGGCGCCGCTGGAGGTGATCGACGAAACCCTGTCGCGGCATGACCTGGGGGCGGATCATGAGAACGTTCGCGCGCTGGTGATCGAGGAATTGCGTCATTTGCATGAGGGCGTGCTGGCTCGCTATGGCTTGCGCCCCGCCGACTATGAGCGCTGGCGCGCGCACCAGCTCAGGCTGACGTGATGGATCATTTCGCCGCTGCTTTTTCCACCCCGTCCACCGCGTCGCCGAAGCCCCTCAGCCACTGGTCCAGCATGGCGCTGTCGACCACGGTGGCGGCGATTTCCAGCCGGCCGTCTTCTCGTTCGACGACAGTCTGGTCTCGGGACAGCGGGGTTTCCTGCAGGTGTTGTCCGATGTTTCGGTCGATGCGGAAACACAGGCGGATGCGTTCGCCCTCGCCGAAACGGAAGCGGCCGTCGGCATCGTATCCGGCCAGATCGAAATCCAGGGGGCGTTCGAAGGCGATGGTGGACGCCTGTTCGGCGTTCAGGATGCGGTGCAGGGCCAGGCTGCGCTCGTTGCCGAACCCCCGGTAGCGGCACACCAGATACAGGCGGGGGCCTTGCTGGGCCAGGCCCAGGGGCATGACTTCGACCGTATTGCGCCGCCCGCCCGCGTTCCTGTAGTCCAGCCGCAGCCAATGGTTGTGATACAGGGCTTCGCTGACCGTCTCCAGCACGCCAGGAACGATTTTCGGGGGCAGCAGCGGCTGGCTGGTGGCGACCATGCGGATCTTGGACGGCCATTCGCGTTCCAGCCGGGTCTTGCCGTCCGGCCCCAGGTTGTGCCGTGCCTGGACGAAGAAACCTTCCATGGATTTCATCAGGTGGGCGGGCAGCAGGGGGCGCAGGTGTTCCTCGGCCAGCTTCAGCAGCAGGGATTCCTGCGGGCTCAGGTGGGGGATGGCCAGCGGCCTGGCGTGCGGCAGCCACCGGTATTGATAGGGAACGCTCCGGTCGTCGCGCTCGATGTCCAGGTGCGTGCTGAGCATGTCCAGCTGCCGCTGGATGGTGCGCAGGTCGCGTTCGAAGCCACAGGCGGCCAGTTGCTCGTGCAGTTCGCTGGCGGTGATCGAGCGGGGCGCGCGTGGAATCCGGCGCAGCATTTCCAGTGCCAGCAGGGTGGTTTCCAGGGTCGAGGAGCGTTTGGCCATGTCGGGGGCGAAGGATCGTAAAGCCGCCAGTATGGATCAGATGCGGGCGTCCAGCCATCGCAGCGTCTGCAGCGCCGTGCCTTCCAGGCCCACGCCCCAGCGCGGAGAAATGGCGCTGTCCCGGGCATTGATGCGCAGGATGGGGTGGCCGGTGCGCAGGCTGAAGTGGCGCACCGACGGGATCGCCTGGCCCGCGCCCAGTTCAATGACGGCCAGGCGGTCGCCGCCGACGGATTCAAGCCAGGTGTTCAGCCGGTCGCGCTGGGCCACCATGCGTTCCATTTCCCAGTCCAGGTCGTTGAACATCAGGACGTTGGGACGGGCCAGGGTGCCGCATTCCGGGCAAACCGGAAGAGGGGAGCGCAGGCGGCAGGTCTGCGAATCGACATCCGGCTCGAAGCCGTCGGCCGACCAGATTCGCGGCTGGCAATGGGCGTGGCATTGCATCCAGTGCAGCGAACCGTGGCATTCCAGGATGCGGTCAGGATCGAAGCCCGCCCGCTGGAACTGGCCGTCGACGTTGCTGGTGAAGACGAAGGCGCCATGCGGCAGGCGTTCGGCCCAGCGCAGCAGGATGCCGAAACCTTCGTGCGGCACGGTGCGGCGATACGTGGACAGGCGATGGCCATAGAATCCCCAGGCCAGCGTGGGCCAGCGGTCGAAGGCCTCGGGCTGGGCGATGCGCTTGAAATCCAGGCGGGCCTGGCGCAGGGCAGGATAGGCCTTCCACAGGCCCTCCTTGCCGCGGAAGTCCGGCAGGCCCGAATCCACGCCCATGCCGGCGCCGGCGGTGATCAGCAGGCCCCGGGACGCGCGCAGGTAATCCAGGGCGCGGTTCCATTGTGCTTCGGTGGGCGGCATGACTGCGATTCCTTTGTATTTGGACACGGATCCAGTCTAGGAGTGGTCCGCGACAGGATGCGTCGCGGCCGCCCGTGGCCATCCGCAGCTTCGGCCGGGCGGTCGGCGACGGAACGGGGCCATTACAATACAGGCCTCCCAGACCCCGACCGGACATCTCCCATGCTCACCCA
>NZ_JAUCDS010000051.1:0-4246 GCF_034674885.1 Castellaniella sp. | reverse complement strand
TGGCGCGCGCGGCGGATCAGGCGATCCACAACGATGCGCGCGCCCGCTTCACGGCCACAGAAGCCAACGCCCTGGCGCGCGCCACGGGCAAGCGCAAGATCCTGCTGGACGCCGCGCGCGAGTTCGCCCGGGTGACGATCTCTAGGCTGCGCGTGCGCGACGTGCGGCCGGGCCAGTACGCCAACGCGGAGGCGCGCGCCACGCAGAACGCCGAGCGCGCCGTGAGGTCCGGGGATCTGGCCACGGCCGCCGCCGAAAAGCGCAACCAGGTCGTGCAGCAGCAGCTGACCCGCGCTGCCTACCGCGCGCAGGAAGACATCGACAAGACCCTGCGCTACCTGAAGAAATTCGACAGCGCCGGGGTGCGCAAGAACCTGGACACCGATTTTCTCGACCAGATCGACATGCTGCTGGAGCGGTTCGACCTGCGCCAGCGCTCGGACGCGGAGCGCGCCCGGGCCGCCGGCCTGCGCACCTGGGTGCAGTCCCGCCTGAACGCGGGCGAGATCCCGGACATCGCCGAAACCCTGCTGTCCCCGGCCGAGCGCGCCCGCTACCTGGCCGCCGTGCAAAGCCGGGATGCCAACGGGGATCTGATCTACGCGGACGACGATGACGCCATCAAGCTGCTGGCCGAGGCGATCGACAACAGCGCCCAGCGCCACTACAGGGATCTGACGGTCGAGGAGCTGATGGGGCTGCGCGACACAATCTCCGGCATCGAGCACCTGGCCCGACTGAAGCACCGGCTCCTGACAGCGGCCAACGACCGCGATTACGAGGCTGTGCGCGATGAGATCGCTGCCGGCATCGCCGCGCATGCCAGCGCCTCCGGCAAGAACACCAGGACCGCCAGCAGCCTGTCCGGCCGTGCGCTGGAGGCTGTGCGGGCGTTCGGTGCAGAGCACATCAAGGCCTCGACCTGGGCCCGGATCATGGACGGCGGGCAGGATGACGGCCCGGTCTGGCGCTACCTGATCCGGCCGGCCAACGAGGCCGCGAACCACGAGACCCAGATGAAGGCGGAACTGGTCCAGCGGCTGGACGCGATCATCCGGCCGATCATGAAAACTGTTCCCGCAACGGACAAGGGCGGCAGTGGGCGATCCTTCCCCTCCATCGGCGAGTCCCTGAACTGGCAGGAGCGTTTCGCCGTCGCCCTGAACGTCGGCAACGAATCCAACCTGCAGCGCCTGCTGGACGGCCGGGGGTGGACCATGGCGCAGATCCAGCCGGTTCTGGAATCGCTGACAGCGCAGGAACTGCACGCTGTCCAGGCTGTGTGGGACCTGTTCGAGGCGTACCGGCCCCAGGTTGCCGAGCAGGAGCGCCGCATCTACGGCAAGGAGCCGGAGTGGGTGCGGGTCCGACCGATCACGATCCGGTCGGCCGACGGCCAGGCCGTGCAGCTGACCGGTGGCTACTACCCGGTCAAGTTCGACCCCAGGGTGAATATGCAGGCCGGCCAGCACAGCGCGGCTGAGGAGTCCAAGACGAAGACCAAGGCGGCCTATGGTGTCGCCACCACGCGGCGCAGCTTCACCAAGACCCGCGTCGAGGAGGTCAAAGGCCGGCCCCTGCTGCTCAACCTGCAAGGCATGTACAGCGGTTTCAGCGACGTCATCCACGGCCTGGCCTGGCAGGAGTGGGTGATCGATGCCAACAAGCTGCTGCGCTCCAAGACCATCGACACCGCCATCCGCGAGTACTACGGGCCGGAGGTCAAGCACGAACTGGAGCGCTGGCGGGACGACATTGTCATGGGCGCCAGCCGGCAGAACACAGCGTTTGAAAAGACGGTGGGTTTCGTGCGGCAGAACGTCAGCGCGGCCGCTCTGTCCTTCCAGGTGTTCACCGCGGCCATGCAGCCCCTGGGGCTGGCCAACTCCGTCGCGCGCGTCGGCGGATCCTGGATCGCCAAGGGTGTCGGCCGCTACATCGGTGCTCCGGTCGCATCGACGCGCGAGGCCATGTCCAAGTCGACATTCCTGGCGAACCGCACCCGCACCCGCTTCCGGGAACTGAACGAACTGCGCAACCAGGTGCAGGGGCAATCCTCGGCGAAGGAATTCATGGGGCGCTGGGGCTACTGGCTGATGATGCGCACCCAGATGATGATCGACGTGCCCACCTGGTGGGGGGCCTACGAGAAGGCGCTGGCTGATGGCCGCACCGAGGATACCGCCGTGGCCCTGGCGGACCAGGCGGTGAAGGATGCCCAGGGCGGCGGCGAAGAGGTCGACCAGGCCGGCATCGAGCGCGGCGGCGCGCTCCAAAAACTGTTCACGGCTTTCTACTCCTACATGGGCTCGACGCTGAACACCATGTACGCGTCCGCCAAGGTGGACAGCAAGGGCAAGGCCGCCGCCAACATCCTGCTGATGGTGCTGGTTCCGGCCGTCCTGCAGTCCCTGCTGAAGCACGCCATGACCCCAGGCGGGGATGACGACTGGGACGATTGGCTGAAATCCCTGCCGGCGGAGATCGCTTCGTTCATGGCTGGCCTGATGGTGTTCGTCCGGGAGTTGGACCCGTTCGTGAAAGCCGTGGCTGGCGAAGGTGGCATGGGGTATGGTGGCCCCGCAGGGCTGCGGATGATCGGGGATATCGGCCGGCTCGGTCAGCAGATCAACCAGGGGGAATTCGATCTGGCCTTCGGCAAGGCGTTCATCAATGTGCTGGGCGATCTGACAGGTTTGCCGAGCGTGCAGATCAACCGCACGTTGACTGGAGTAGATGCCCTAGCCTCCGGCAAGACCCAGAACCCAGCGGCCCTGCTGATGGGTGTGCAACGCTAAGGACCAAACCGCCACCACAGATATAAGAACGCGTAGAACAAGACGCCGCTGCATCCCACGCCCAGAATGTAGCGTCCTGCTTCACCGAGGTCTGCTTGTCGCCCTATAAGCAGGCCCAGCAGCGCACCTGCGATTATCCCCAGCAACCCGAGAAAGAAGCCGACCCCATCGACCCAACTGTCCTTCTGGCGCACCGGACGTCTTCTGCCAAACATACCCATAGGCCCTTTCCTTTTTTGTGGATGGCTGATCATCGTCGCTCGCCAATGGTTATTGGCCGAGTTCGCACTTTGCGAATTGCAAGGCATCCGCCGCATACTCGTCGGCAACATCCTGCGCTTTTTGCACATAACGCCGTAGATCTTCCACCCAGGAATCAAGTTCCTGTCGGTACATGTCGATGTCGAATTGAGTGCAATTCTGGAGCACCACGCACATGGGCTCGCTCGGCTTTTGCGGCGCCCTGGGGGTGTATATGGGGAACGATGGTTCCGTGCAATACGCCAAGGCTGTTACTGGCAGGGCCAGCGCCAAGGCACATCCCAACGCAGTGATCGATTTCACCGTCTCCCCCTCCTTTCCTTGGGTGCGCGTATCTCTCATTTTGGGCGATAACCTGCGGTCATTCAACTGCACGCACCTGACGCGATGACCATATCCAGCGATGTCCGCAAGGCGGGTCCGTTCGATGGCAATGATGCCACCACGGTCTTCCCCTATGCGTTTGTGGTGTTCTCGACCGCCGAGCTGCTGGTCATCCACACCGATTCGGCGGGGGTCGAGTCTGCTCTGACGTCCGGCTCGGACTACACCGCTACGATGAACCCGGACCAGAATTCCAGCCCGGGGGGCGATGTCACTCTGCCCGCGCCGCTGCCGACGGACGAAAAAATCACGATCACCAGCGCGATGGCCTATTTGCAGACGCTCGACCTCGCCAATCAGGGCGGGTTTTACCCGGACGTGATTGAGCGGGCGCTGGATCGGATTGTCGTGCTTTGCCAGCAGAATGCCGAGCAATTGAGCCGATCGATCAAGATCGGCATCAGCGACGACACGCCGGCAGATGAATACCGGGACTCGCTGCTCCAAGCCGCGCGAGATGCCGTCGCGGCGGCGAGCGCAGCGGCCACATCCGAATCCAACGCCCACGACTCCGAAGTCGCCGCCGCCCTATCGGAAAGCCATGCGGCGACCAGCGAAACCAACGCGGCCACGTCCGCGTCCCAGGCCCTGGCCAGCAAGAACGCTGTGGCATCCTCGGAGACGAACGCGGGCGACTCGGCAAGCGCCGCTGGCGCGGCAGCAGGTGTGGCGACCAGCGCCCGGGATACCGCCGTCGCTGCTGCCAGCGCGGCATCGACCAGCGAGACGAACGCAGCCACGTCGGAAGCCAATGCCGCAACCAGCGCATCATCGGCCAGCGACAGCGCGGACCGGGCCGAAGC
>NZ_JAUCDS010000050.1:0-4934 GCF_034674885.1 Castellaniella sp. | reverse complement strand
GCATGGTGCGCAGGTCTTTCAGATCCAGCACCAGCAGGCCTTCGTCGTCGGCCACCCGGAAGGCCACGTTCAGCACGCCTTCCTGGGTGTCGTTCAGGTCCAGCATGCGGGCCAGCAGCAGGGGTCCCAGGTCGGAGACCGTGGCGCGGATGGGATGGCCCTGCTGGCCGAAGATATCCCAGAGCGCGGCGGGGCAGGCGCCCCAGGCCGGTTCGGGCAGGCCCAGGGTCTGCAGGCGCTTGCTGAGCTTTTCCGACGCGGCCCCGGCCTGTGAAATGCCGCTGAGGTCGCCCTTGACGTCGGCCAGGAAGACCGGCGTGCCGATGCGGGAAAAGGATTCGGCCAGCACCTGCAGGGTGATGGTCTTGCCGGTGCCGGTGGCGCCGGTCACGCAACCGTGGCGATTGGCCATCTGCGGCAGCAAGGCGGCCTGGAAATCGGCGTTGCGGGCGATGATCAAGGGCTCTGCCATGGGGGCTCCGGGGAATGGAAACGGACTTCAGGATACCTGAATGCGAGGCGTTCCGGCAGCCAGCCGCCCGATCAGGGCAGCCTGGCCAAAACCGTCGGCGCGCAGCAGGGCCAGGATTTCGCCAGCTGCCTCGACGGCGCAGGCGACCAGCAGGCCGCCGGATGTCTGCGGATCGGTCAGCAGGGCCTGGGCCTCGGGCGGCAGGCTGGCGGCCAGGTTGATGTCGGCCCGGCAGGCGTTCCAGTTGCGCCCCGATGCGCCCGTATGAATGCCATCGCGCGCCAGATCGGGTGCCGGGCTCAGCCAGGGCAGGTCGGCGTAGCGGATATGCGCCTGCAGCCCGGATCCCTTGCACATTTCCAGGGTGTGGCCCAGCAGGCCGAAGCCGGTCACATCGGTCAACGCGTGCACCTGCGCCATCTGCGCCAGGCGGGTGCCCGGCGTGTTGAGTTGCGTGGTGCTGCCGATCATGGCCCGGTAGCCGGCCTCGTCCAGGCGGTCCTTCTTCAGCGCGGCCGACAGGATGCCCACCCCCAGCGGCTTGCTCAGGATCAGAGCATCGCCGGCCTGCGCCTGGTCGTTGCGCTTGATCTGGTCCGGGTGTGCCAGCCCCATGACGGCCAGGCCGTAGATGGGTTCGACCGAGTCGATGGAATGGCCGCCGGCGATCGGGATGCCCGCCTGCTGGCAGACGGCGGCGCCGCCCGCCAGCACGGCAGCGATGGTGTCGTGCGGCAGGGATTTCAGCGGCATGCCCACCAGGGCCAGGGCCATGATGGGACGCCCGCCCATGGCGTAGATGTCGGACAGGGCATTGGTGGCGGCGATGCGGCCGAAATCGTGTGGATCGTCGACGATGGGCATGAAGAAGTCGGTCGTCGCGATCAGCGCCTGTTCGTCGTTCAGGCGGTAAACGGCGGCATCATCCGATGACTGAGTGCCCACCAGCAGATCGGGAAACGGGCCGATCGGCAGGGCATTGCGCATCAGGTTCGCCAGCACGTCGGGCGCGATCTTGCAGCCGCAGCCGCCTCCGTGGGACAGCGAGGTCAGGCGGGGAATGGATGAATCGGTCATCAGTGGAACTCCAGGGCCGCCCGGGCGGGGCGGGCGATCATATGTCGGAAATTGGAAATCGGAAGTCAGTCCGCCGCAGCGGCGTGGCCCAGCCCCAGCTGATCCATCAGTTGGATGGCCTGGCTCCGGCCGTCCGGGTCGGTGGGGTCGTAGTCGAATCCGGGGGCTTGCGCCAGACCGGCATAATGCCCGTGACTGCTGCGCCGGTAGGCCGGATCGTAGTGGTCCTGCACCAGCGCCTGGAACAGTTCGGCGCGCCGGTCGGCGTCGATCAGGGCATGCCAGTCCTGGATGGCCTGCCGGCTGTGCAGGCCGACCAGCCGGTCCAGGGTGTTCTTGAAGGCTTCGGGGGCCTGGAACAGGTGCGCATAGTCCTGCAGCAGGAATTCGATGCGCTGCGCCAAAGCAGCCTGGATGCGCACGCAGCGCCCGCCGTGCATGGCCTGCAGCAGGCTGTCAGGCAGGCTCAGCTGGCCAATGCGGCGACTCTCGGCCTCGACAAAGACCGGCCGATCGGGGTCCAGGCCGTCCAGGGCCTGCAGCAGCGCCGATTCGAAACCACGCTGGCTGGGCTGCCGCCGGGCGGGCAGGTCGCCCAGCAGCGACCCTCGGTGGCAGGCCAGGCCCTCCAGATCCAGGATCTGGGCACCGGCCCGGCCCAGGGCCTGCAGCAGGCGGGTCTTGCCTGAACCGGTCGGGCCGGTCAGCACGATGCAATCCAGGCGGGCGGGCTGGTCGGCCAGGCGGTCGATCACGTGCCGCCGCCAGGTCTTGTAGCCGCCATCCAGCTGCCGCGCGCGCCAGCCGATCAGGTTGAACCAGGTGGTCATGGCGCCGGACCGTTTGCCGCCGCGCCAGCAGTAGATCAGCGGCCGCCAGCTGTGTGGGCGGTCGGCGAACAGGGTTTCCAGGTAGTCTGCGATGTGCCGGGCCACCAGGGCAGCCCCCAGCCGAGTGGCCTTGAAGGGCGATTCCTGGGCGTACATGGTGCCGATCAGGACGCGTTCCTCGTTACTGAGCACAGGCGCGTTGATGGCGCCGGGCACGTGGTCGTCGGCGTATTCCGCCGGCGTGCGTACGTCGATGATTTCGTCGAACTGATCGAGGGTGTCCAGGCCGCAGCGCAGCGACCCTGGGGGGTGGGCGGGACGATTCATGCAGGGGATTGTAAATCCGCCGTCCGGGCTGGTGGGTGCTGAGGGGCTCGAACCCCCGACCTACGCCGTGTAAAGGCGCCGCTCTACCAACTGAGCTAAGCACCCGGAGGGGCTGCGCCGATGTCCGGGCAGCCAGGGCGCAATTATATCGGGGCGCTCGTGACCGGGCAAACAAAAAGGCCAGTTCCGTGGAACTGGCCTTTTTGCGCGGGGAAGCCGATCAGTTGACGGCGTCCTTCAGGGCCTTGCCCGGGCGGAACTTCGGCACGCGGGCTTTCTTGATCTTGATGGCTTCGCCGGTGCGCGGGTTGCGGCCGGTACGGGCAGCGCGTTCGGAGACGGCAAAGGTGCCGAAACCGACCAGTGTGACCGAACCCTTTTTCTTCAGGGTGGTCTTCACTGCACCGACAAAGGCTTCCAGGGCGCGACCCACGTCGGCCTTGGACAGATCGGTCTTGGAGGAAATGTGCTCGATCAGCTCGGTCTTGTTCATTTACAAAATACCCCTGAGGTTTATTGTCGCTCGGTGGAGGGCCACCGGGTCGTTTGATGGACGTGTCTGGCCATGGCTAGCCGGCAGGTGCTGCCCAGGGCCGCACCATCTGGTGTCGGGACCCGGCCGGCTTTGGTGGCTAAGGCGTATTAAGCCTTCGAATAGCCCGCAGTGTCAAGAGAAAACCGCTGAAGACCCGCGTATTTCCTGATGTTTGTTAAAAATTATCAGGGCCGTATGGGTATACCCGGAGTCCTGCGGCCTCCGGGCCTTCGCGTCAGCCGGCAGCCAGGGCTTGTGCAAAATCGCCGATCAAATCAGCTTCTTCCTCGATTCCGACGGAGATACGCAGGAAGGCATCCGGGATGCCCATCAGGGCGCGGCGCTGCGCCCCCATTTCGTAGTAAATGGTGTGGGCGGCAGGCAGCACCAGCGTGCGGTTGTCGCCCAGGTGTGTGGCCAGCGCCACGACGCGCAGCCGGTTCAGGCAATCGAAGACGTCGACGTGGTCCTTCAGGACGACGCCCAGCAGCCCGCCGTAGCGGCCACCGAAGAATTCCGTGGCCCGCTGATGTTGGGGGTGGCTGGCCAGACCGGGATACTGCACCCGTTCGACCAGCGGATGGCTTTCCAGGAAGCGGGCCAGCGCCAGGGCGTTGCCGCAGATGCGGTCCATGCGCAGGGCGATGGTCTCGGCGCCGGCCGACAGGCGATGCGCAACGTCGGACGACAGGGTGCCGCCCATGTCGCGCAGGCCTTTTTTCTTGATCTGCAGCAGGCCCCAGGCATGGGAGTCGTCCTTGCGGTATTGCTCGTAGATGTGGGGGAAATCGGCCCAGTCATAAAGGCCGGTCTGGGTGACGGCCCCGCCCAGGGCGTTGCCGTGGCCGCCGATGTGCTTGGACAGGGAATTGACGACCAGCGAGGCGCCGAAATCGCGACTCGGGCGCAGATAGGGCGAGGACAGGGTGCTGTCGACCACGTAGACCAGTTTGTGTGCCTGGCAGATATCGCCGATGGCTTTCAGGTCGGCGACCTGGGTGCCGGGGTTGGCGATGGTTTCCACGAACACCATGCGGGTGTTGGGCCGCAGGGCGGCCTGTACCTGGGCCGCGTCGGTCGCGTCCACCAGGGTGAGTTCGACGCCGAAGTTCTCCAGCGTCATCAGCAGGCTGTTGGTATTGCCGAAGATGTATTTGCTGGCGATCAGGTGATCACCGTGGCGCAGCAGGGCAAAGAACACGGCGTTCAGGGCAGCCATGCCGGTGGCGAATGCGACTGTGCCGATGCCCTGTTCCATGATTGTGATCTGGGCTTCCAGGGCGGCGGTAGTGGGCGTCCCCGTGCGGCCATAGGTATAGCCTTTCTTGCGGTTCTGGAAGACTGCCGCCAGGTCGTGGGCGTCCTGGTAGGTGTATTCCGTGGACGGGTGGACCGCTGCATGCACGGCCCCGTACTCGGAGTCGGCTCGGCGGCCGTAGTGGACGATCTGCGAAGTGAAGCCGGTGTTGGACATGGGAATAGCGGGAAGGAAGAAGGAGAATGCCGAATTATGCGCCTGCCGGGACGACGCGCTGGCGCACGGTTTCGTACAGGCAGACGGCGCTGGCGACGCTGACGTTCAGGCTTTCAACTGAACCCTGCATGGGGATGGACACCAGTTCGTCACAGGTTTCCCGTGTCAGGCGGCGCATGCCTTCGCCTTCGGCGCCCATGACCCAGGCCATGGGGCGGC
>NZ_JAUCDS010000049.1:0-5118 GCF_034674885.1 Castellaniella sp. | reverse complement strand
GCCACGACCTGGGCAAAAGTGACCAGGGTCATGGCCGCCAGCAGGAAGGCGATCAGACTTTCCTCGAAGTGTTCCAGCCACTTTCTAGGCATGGGGAATTCCTCTATCAAATGATGAAGCGGCTGCCGCCATGCGGCAGCCGCCAATTGACGAAATAGTCACTGGATAGCGGTCATTATTCGTCGTTGGACGCTCGTGCCTTGGCAATCAGGTCTTCACCGATCTGATCCGCGAACTTGGTCCAGACAGGGCGCACTGCTTCGCGCCAGGCGGCGACGTCTCGCTTGCTTAAGGTCTGGATCTTGGCCTTGCCGGCTTCGGCGATCTGCTGTTGATCACGATCATTGATTTCGGCGGCCAACTGGTTGGCGTATTCAGTCGCACCGTCCATGGCTTTCTTCAAACCCGCACGCACGTCCTCAGGCAAACCGTCCCACCAGCCGGCATTGGTGATGACCATGTAGTCCAGCGCCCCGTGATTGGTGACGGCGATAGTTTTCTGGACTTCGTGAAATTTCTGCGAGTAGATGTTGGACCAGGGATTTTCGGCTCCGTCCACCACGCCAGTCTGTAGCGCCTGATAGACTTCGGCGAAGGCCAGTTTCTGCGGATTGGCATCCAGCTGACGGAATTGGGCTTCCAGCACGTCAGAAGACTGAATACGGAACTTCAGGCCCTTGATGTCTTCCGGACGAACCAGCTTGTCCTTGTTGGTGGACATCTGCTTCAAGCCGTTGTGCCAGTAGGCCAGGCCCTTGATGCCCTTGGACGTCATGGAATCCAGCAGGCTTTGGCCGGCGGGGCTGGCCTGGAAGCGATCCAAAGCGGCCATATCGTTGAACATGAACGGCAGGTCATAGATCTGCAGTTTTTTGGTGTAGCGGTCGAATTTGGCCAGGGACGGGGCGATGATCTGCACGTCGCCCAGCAGCAGGGCTTCCATTTCCTTGCCGTCGCCAAACAACTGCGAGTTGGGGAAGACCTGGACTTCGACCTTGCCCGGCAAGGCGGCTTCGGCCAGTTCCTTGAATTTCAGAGCGCCTTGACCCTTGGGGGTCTTGTCGGCAACGACGTGGCTGAACTTCACGACGATAGGCTGATCAGCCAGCGCCGTCGATGAAAATGCCAGCGCCAAGCAGACGCCTAGCGTTTTGAGAACGGGAACACGAATTTTCATAGCAAAGTCTCCTGGTTTTAAAGCAATGATCAAAATCGATTGCCAAAGAAGTGATTCATCAGAAATTGTGATTGGCCTCTTTGTCTTGCTGCCTTGCAAAACACCCACCCGGCCAGAGGAAAACCCGGATGACCGCATCGACCCGCTAAGGGGCTTCAATTGCCTGTCGAATATCAGAAATCAGTTGCGCGCCGATATGGTCCACCATCTCGACGCTGACGGGCGCCAGGACGCTTTTCCAGTCTTTGAGTTCTGCTTCCGTCAACACATGGACCTGCGTTTCGCCAGATGCGCGAATCGCCTCCAGGGCTCGTTCGTTTTCTTCTCGTGCAATTAAGCTGGCGTACAGAGTCGCGTCCCGCATGGCCGCTTCCAGCGCCTGGCGGATATCGGAAGGCAAGCCTTCCCAGAATTTTCGATTGACGATGACGACATAGCCCAGATAACCATGATTGGACACAGTCAAGTGTGACTGCACGTTCTGCAGGTTCTGCGTATAGAAGTTGGAGTGTGGATTCTCCGTGCCATCCACCACCCCTGCTTCCAGGGCCGCATAGACTTCGCCGAACCGCATGGCCATCGGCTGGGCGCCCAGCGCCCGCATCTGGGCATCCAGCACCCGAGAAGGCTGAATTCTCATGCGCAAGCCCGCCATATCCGTCGGCGCCAGCAAGGGGCGGTTGGCGGAAAAAGATTTGAAGCCGTTATCCCAGAACGCCAGACCGATGACACCCTTAAGCCGTAAGCGCTGCAGCATGCCCGCCCCAATCGGTCCATGCGTGATCCGGTGCAGCGCCGCTTCGTCGGGAAACAGGAACGGCAAGTCGAACACCTCGAACTCACGTGCATCCAATGGTCCGAACTTGGACAAAGAAGGCGCAATCATTTCCACCGCGCCCAACTGCAGGGCTTCCAACTCTTCGCGGTCCCGGTAGAGCTGGCTGTTCGGATAGATATGCACACGGACGCGACCATTCGTGGCCTGCTCCGCCAACTGCTGAAACCGCACCGCCGCCTTGCCTTTGGGCGTGTCCGAGGCCACGACGTGACTGAACCGGATGACGATGGGCTCCTGCTGCGCGGCGGCGAGCGGGGCGTACGTCAACAGACAGGCGAACAGGGTGGCGAATAGCTTCATGGCGGATGCGGGTCTTGGTAATCTCGATGCTGCATTGTCGAAGAAAGTGCGCTCATTTTCGACAAGCGGGCGCTGCGTTTCAACTGTGGAAATCCACAAGCGGACGTCAATACCCGCCCCGTTTTGTGTCGCACGGCTCGGCTACACTAAGCGCGTCGCCATTGTCGTCACTCTTCCCGCCATCGCCCCGCCTGCGGGGTGACAGGCCTGATCCTATCTGGCATGAAGCCCTTTCCGTCCTACGCTTCGCTGATCCACCGACGCACTTGGCAATGGCTGGTGCCGATTCTGTGCGCGCTGCTGTTTCTGACCACGGTCATCTGGCTGCCGCATCAGGCGCAGCAGATGGAATCCTCCGAGCGCCAGGAACAGCTGATCGCCGATACGCTGTGGGTCGAGCAGACCATCCGTTTTCAGCTGGGGCGTAACGAAGACGACATCCGTTCGCTGGCCAACGCCATCGCCACCGCCCACCTGGCGGATAAAAAGCTGCAGAACCGCATGCATTTTCTGCTGCGCAATCATCCTGAACTGGTACGCATCGCCTGGATCGACGCGGATGGCAAAGGCACGGCATCCAATCAGAAAGGCAGCTTTATCCTGGATGATCTGTCGGAAGAACTTCGTCTGAAACTGGCGCGCGTACGCGATACCAATGCGCCGGAATATATCCAGCCGACCCCACCGGACGATGCGCAGCACCCTGCCCTGATGGACTATCTCTTTCCAATCCATCAAGGCAGTCAGCATATCGGCTGGGTGATCGCCACCTATTCGCTGACCGGCATCCTGGAACAGATGGTGCCCTGGTGGTTTGCCCAGAAAAACCAAATCAGTCTGACGGACCGCCATGAAAATGCTCTCGGGCAGCGCACGGCCGGCGGCGCAGGGCGCGGCGTCTATACCTACGCGCACGACCTGCATCTGCCTTATGCAGACATTACGCTACGCACCGACAGCGTCAAAGGCGCCCCCAACCTGTTGCCCAATCTACTGGTCGTCGCAGTCGTCGCACTGACGCTGGGTCTGTTCTGGAGTCTTGGCGCCTTGTGGCGCGATATCAACCGCCGCACCGCCGTCGAACGCGCCTTACGCGAACAGATCGCCTTTCGCACGGCCATGGAAGACTCCCTCGTGACCGGCTTGCGAGTCTATGACCTGAACGGCAGAATCACCTACGTCAACCCCGCCTTTTGCAGGATGGTCGGCATACCGGCCCAATCCCTGATCGGACTGTCGCCCCCCATGCCCTACTGGGCGCCGGAAGTCCTGGGGGAATATCAGGAACGCTTTGCGCAACGCATGGCGGGTACGATCAGCTCCCACGGTTTCGAAACCGTCTTTTTGCGCCATGGCAATGAACGCTTTCCCGTCCTGGTCTACGAATCCGCGCTGGTGGATGAGACCGGCCAACAGACCGGCTGGATGAGCTCGATCCTGGACATCTCTGACCGCAAGCGATTCGAGGAACTGAACCGACGCCAGCAGGAAAAACTGCAGGCCAGCGCCAGAATGGTGACCATGGGGGAAATCGCATCGACCCTGGCTCACGAACTGAACCAACCGCTGGCCGCCATCACCAGCTATACGACCGGTGCGCTGAACCTGTTGGAAAACCCGGCCATGCACCAGGACGCCGCCGGGATGAAGCGCATCCGCGGCGCGCTGGAAAAGGCCAATACCCAGGCCCAGCGCGCAGGACACGTCATCCGCAGCGTCCATTCCTTCGCCAAACGGCGCGAGCCGCACCGGGAAACCGTGGCGCTGCCGACCCTGATCGCCGACGTCGCCCAACTGGCCGAGCTGCAAGCCAGCCAGCACTTTATCAGTATCAAGACCGATATCCAGTCAGACACACCCGCCGTGCTGGCGGACCCCATGATGCTGGAACAGGTGCTGCTCAACCTGACCCGCAATGCCATCGAGGCGATGCGCGATGTAGAGCAGGCGCGCCGCGTCCTGCACATCGGCGCAGGCCCCGACCCGAGCGCTCCAGGCAGTGTTACCATCAGCGTGGCTGATCGCGGATGCGGCATCCCGCCCCATGCACAGGAACGACTGTTCTCGCCGTTCTTTTCCACGAAATCCGATGGCATGGGCATGGGTCTGAAAATCTGTCGCACCGTCGTCGAATTTCACGGCGGCACCCTGACCTACGCGGACCACCCAGAGGGGGGAACGATTTTCCGCTTCTCGCTGCCCGCATCCATTGCCACCGAAAACATGAAAAAATAGAGCCGCCGTGTCATTTCAGACCACGCGCCAGAGGGGGAGACAGCAAGGTGCTACACATCGTCGACGATGAAGAAGCCATACGGGATTCATTGATCTGGCTGGCGGAATCCCGCCAGATCCACGCTGCGGGCTACGATGGGGCCCAGCCTTTTTTGGACATGCTGGGAGCAGACTATGCCTTCAACCCCGAAGGTGACTGCCTGCTGCTGGACATGCGGATGCCCGACATGAGCGGCGCCCTGTTGTTCGATACCCTGGCGGCACGCGGCCTGACCCAGCGCATGCCCGTCATCTTCCTGACCGGCCACGGCGATGTGCCCATGGCTGTCGACAGCCTGAAACGCGGGGCCTTCGATTTCTTTGAAAAACCGTTCAACGACAACAAGCTGATAGACCGCGTGGAAGAAGCGCTGCAGGCATCACTCAAGGCCGGCGATCAAGCGTTGGTGCAAACACGCCTGGCCTCGCTGTCATCACGCGAACGCGAGGTCATGGACCTGATCCTGGAAGGCAGGATGAACAAGGTCATCGCCGACATGATGGGCATCAGCATGCGCACGGTCGAGGT
>NZ_JAUCDS010000048.1:0-5189 GCF_034674885.1 Castellaniella sp. | reverse complement strand
CGCGCCCCCAGCATTCGGCGATGTTCGGGCATTTGGATTCGGCGCAGACCGTATTCAGGTGATGGGTCTCGACGATCTGGCGGACTTCCTGGTAGCGCGCGCCGGACGGCACCCGCACCCGCAGCCACGCGGGCTTGGGCGCGGAGTCCGGGATTTCAGTGAGATCGCTGGGCCGCATGCCGTCCTTGACGGCTCGGGTGCCCTGCGGACTGATGAATTTGGACCCCGAACGGGCGCGGATGATGGGGACTTCAATCGTCATGGGAAAACCTGTGCAAAAAGATATTCGGACGCGCGTCAGCCCCGGCGCCCGCCTGCGGCGATAGTACCACGCAGCGGCATGCCGGCAGGCCTTTCCCCGGTGCCCTGCGGGTCGGTATACTGGCGCCCATGCAGCAGGCCCTACGTCCCAGCATCCCGCTCTTGGCGCGCCCTCCGGGGGCTGCGCTGGTATGGCTGTGCCTGCTGGGCATGGTGGCCCTATGGACGATTCTGTGTGGGATCAGCCACTCCGCGCCCGACCTGGACGGCATGGAAGAACTGGTCTGGGCTGCCAGCCTGGAACTGGGCTACACGAAACACCCGCCGCTGCCGTCATGGTTCATGCACTTCGCCGCCGAATGGCTGGGGCGCCCCATCTGGCTGCCCTTTCTGATGGGGCAGCTGTTTTCCGCCCTGGGTCTGTGGTTCGTCTGGAAACTGGGCTGCGAATTGACGTCTCCCCGCCGAGCGCTGATGGCGACCCTGCTGGTTTCCGTCACGGCGTATTTTTCCCTGCGTGGCACGATCTACAACCACAACACGGCACAGCTATGGTCCATCGCCGCGTCGATCTGGCTGTTCTACCGGGCCCTGCGCGACCGGCGCACGCGCGACTGGCTGCTGCTGGGCGCCGTCGGCGGGCTGGCCATGCTGACCAAATACAGCGCCCTGATCCAGTTCGCCGCCTTTTTCCTGTACCTGCTGCGCAGCGGCGCCTGGCGCCAACGGCGCGTCTGGATGGGTATCGGCTGGGCCACCCTGGCCTTCGCCGTAGTGATCAGCCCGCATGTCTGGTGGCTGGACCAGCACCATTTCGAACCGCTGCTGTACGCCGATGATTCGCTGCAGGCCGGCGGGCGCCTGGCGGCGCTGCGCGACCTGCTGGCATTCTCGCTGGACCAGGCCGGACGCCTGGCCCCCATGATCGTGGCGCTGGGCGCCTGGGCGCTCTGGCGCCGCCGCAGCGGCGACCGCGCGCCCGGCTACGCTGCCAACGACGAGTCCTTCGCCGGGGCGCAGGCAGCCCCACGCTACATCGGCGACTTCACGCAGGCCGACCGCCAGTTCCTGCTGTGGGTCGGCCTGGCGCCCTTTCTGTCGACCGTGGTGATCTCGGCCGTGCTGGGGTCCCGGCTGGAAGCCTCCTGGGCCAGTACCTTTTTCGTGCTGTTCGGCTTCTACGGCCTGTGGTGGCTGCGCGGTCCCGAATCCGTCCAACTGCGCCGTATCCTGATCATAGTGGCGGGCCTGCACCTGGTCATGGCCCTGGGCTATGCGGCGGCGCGCGGCCCCCTGGCCCAGGCCCTGGGGCAGGCGTCGCGTTCCACCTACCCCGGCCCCGCGCTGGCGGCACTGGCCGTGCAGCACTGGCAGGAACACCAGCCGGGCCGCCCCTTGCGCATCATCGTCTCCAACACCTGGCTGGGCGGCAACATCGCCGTGAACGTCGGCCCGCAGACCCAGGTGTACATCGACGCCAGCGACGAGCAATCCCCCTGGTTCGCCGCCGGCACCGCGCTGCATTGCGGCGCCCTCGTCGCCTACAGCATTCAGGGACGGTCCGCACCGTCGGCCCGGGTGCAGGCTTTGTACGATGCGGCGCCCTGGAAAGGCGTGGACCAAGTCCCCTGGTCCGGCCCCAAGGGCCGCCTGATCGACCTGCACTGGGCCGTGCTGCCGGCCACCCCGGACTGCCTGAAGAATCAGCGCCCGGACGCCCTGCCTGCGGCAGCCCGCCCCTGATCGGCCACGGGGCGGATGTCGGTGCCCGCCTGCAGCAGGGCTTCGAAGGCATGCGCCGGCATGGGACGGGCGAATAGATAGCCCTGCCCGTAATCGCAGCCGGCCGCCGCCAGCAATTCGTACTGTCGAGGGGTCTCGATGCCCTCGGCCACCACGCGCAGCCCCAATTTGTGGGCCAGCAGGATGATGGCCTCGCACAGGGCGTGATCGGCACTGCCCTGGCGCAGATTGGCGACGAACGACTGATCGATCTTCAGGAAATCGATGTTGAATTTGCGCAGGTAGGACAGCGAGGAATAGCCGGTGCCGAAGTCATCCAGCGCCACCTGCACGCCCGCGCCCCGGAAGGCCTCGAGCTGCTGGCGGATGCGATCGTCATCCGAATCCATCAACAGGCCTTCGGTGATCTCGATGATGACGTTGCTCGAGGGCAGGCCCAGGGTGTTCAGGTGAGCCGCCCAGAATGCCAGGTCCAGGCCTTCGTGGCGCAGCTGCGCCGGAGAAATGTTGACGCTGACCTGGATATCCTGGCTGAAGCGCTGGCGCCATTCGGCAGCCTGGCGGGTGGCCTCGCAGAACACCCAGTCGCCCAGCGCCCGGATGATGCCGGTTTCTTCGGCCAGGGGAATGAATTCCGCCGGCGACACCAGGCCCCGGACGGGATGATGCCAGCGCAGCAGGGTTTCCGCCTTGACCACGCGGCCATCGCCGAGATCCACGATGGGCTGGAAATGCAATGAGAACTGGTTTTGATCCAGCGCCAGATGCAGGTCATTGACCAGTCGCATGCGCGTCTGGGCGCGTTCCTGCATGGAGGCAGTGAAATAGCGGCTGCGGTTGCGGCCGTCGGCCTTGGCCGAATACATGGCCTGGTCGGCGTTGTTCAGCAGGGATTCGGCATCGGCGGCGTCGTCCGGAAAGAACGTCACCCCGATGCTGGTGGAGACGAACACGGTCTCCACCCCCAGGCGGAAGGGCTCGGCCAGAGCGCGCAGGATGGACCGCGTCAGGCGTTCGACGTCGCGCGGTTCGCGCACATCGTCCAGCAGCACCGTGAATTCGTCCCCGCCCAGCCGCGCCACGGTATCGCTCTGGCGCACGCAAGCGCTCAGGCGCCGGGCGGCTTCTTTCAGCAGGTCGTCGCCCATGGCGTGGCCCAGGGTATCGTTGATTTCCTTGAAACGGTCCAGATCGAGAAACAGCAGGCCGATGCGCCCGCCGCTGCGGCGGGCCTTGCGGATGCTCTGTTCCAGGCGATCATGGAACATCTGACGGTTGGGCAGATCGGTCAGGCGGTCGAAATTGGCCTGCTTCCAGATGATGGCCTCGGCCTGCTTGATCTCGGCGATATTGGAAAAGATCATCACCCGGCGATGAACCTCGCCGTCGTCGCCGAACGAGGTATTGATGCTGAGCCATTCTGGATACAGTTCGCCATTGACGTGCTGCCCCCAGTGCTCGCCCTGCCAGCTGCCGGTCTCCATCACGGCGCGCCACATGGCGCGATAGAACTCGCGGTCGTGGCAGGGGGAATTCAGGCAGCGGACGTGGCGGCCGATGACGTCGGCTTCGGACCGGCCGCGCAGGCTGACGAAGGCCGGGTTCACGTCCAGGATGAAGCCCTTGGGATCCAGCACCAGCATGCCTTCGCTGGTGTTGCGATAGACCAGGGCCGCCAGTTCGGCACGGCGGCCTGTGTCGTTCATGCCGACGCGGCGCTGGCGCATGACGTACAGGCGGCTGTACCCCGATGGCGAGGGAATGTGGGTGGCGGCGCCCGCCAATTGCAGCACCCCGGACTGGCGATGCTGGCCGCAGCCGCGCCACAGCAGGGTGTTGCGGGCGCTTTCCTGGTCCAGCCGGGCATTGACGTCGCCGATTTCCGGCAGCAGGACGTCGACCGACATGCCGATGGCAGTCCCGCGCCGATAGCCGAACAGCCGTTCGGCGCTGCGGTTCATGTAGACGATGCCGCCCTGGGCATCGGTGGCCAGGAACGCGTCCTGTGAGAAATCGCCTAGGCGCAGCAGCGCCAGAATGTGAGAACGGTCAAAGGGTTCGACCGGCAGCAGCGTCTCGGCCCGGAGACCGGAAACCTGGTCCATGAGCGGATGAACTGGCGTGGGCAGGGGAGCCATCACGGGAGGCGGGACGACTGGGGTGCTAAGACCATGACGGGAGACCGGAGGAACTCGCAACAGCCAGTCTTTTAACATGCAGACAAATCCGTCACCATTAGTAATATCCATAGGAACAGGCCGGTGGCACTCGCCGCCCGGGGGCGCCGATCAGGGCGCCTCGCCGAAATATTCCTTGAACTGATGGCCCAGTTTGCGGGCCTTGGTGCGCAGGTACTGTTCGTTATAGGGATTGCGGTTGACCTGCAACGGGATGTGCTCGGCGATCGTGATGCCCAGGTCGGACAGCACGCGTTCCTTGCGCGGGTTGTTGGTCATCAGGCGCACGCTGCGGATGCCGAAGTGCGCCAGCATGGGACGGCACAGGTCGTAGCGCCGCAGGTCGGCCGGAAACCCCAGGCGTTCATTGGCCTCGACCGTGTCGGCGCCCTGATCCTGCAGCTGATAGGCGCGGATCTTGTTCAGCAGGCCGATGCCCCGGCCTTCCTGGCGCAGGTACATCACAATGCCCCGCCCTTCCTCGGCAATGCGCTGCAGGGCGGCTTCCAGCTGCGCCCCGCAATCGCAGCGCTGGCTGAACAGCGCGTCGCCCGTCAGGCATTCGGAATGGATGCGCGCCAGCACGGGCTCGTCGCTGCCGACGTCGCCCAGCGTCAGGGCCACGTGTTCCTTGCCCGTAGAGGGCTCGACAAAGGCGTGGATCTGGAAGACAGCCCAGGGCATGGGCAACTGGCTGGACGCGACATACTGCAGCAGATCATCGTCTGCGGCAGCAGTTCCGGAAGGGGTGGACATGGACGACAGGCAGGAAAACAAAACGGACTATAGATTAACACCCGGGAAAAAAAAGGGCCCCACGGATGTGAGACCCCCTAAAGCGCCCGTCCGGGCCGGCATGAATCAGGCTTTGACCCCGAGATACCGCTCGATGATCTCGCCGTTTTCATGCAGGTCCTTGGGCGTGCCCTCGTACACCACATGTCCGTTGTTGACGATATAGGCGCGGTCGGCCAGCGACAGCGCCGCCCGCACGTTCTGTTCGACGAT
>NZ_JAUCDS010000047.1:0-7944 GCF_034674885.1 Castellaniella sp. | reverse complement strand
GGACCGGATCGTCCGGGCGCACCTGGACGTGTACCGGGAACTGGCCGGACGCTAGCCGCCGCGCGCCTGACAGCGGAGACTCTGGCGCATTGCCCTCTCTGAAGGCTAAACCTGCCTTCATTGTTCAAATCCATTCTTTTTTCTAAGACACAGGCCCCGTTACGACGGGGCCTGTGCGTTTGTGGCGTGACGGAGCCCGCTGACTCGGGTATACCCCGATTTTCGGTTTTCCATACAAGAATATAATTTGTATGCAAAACACAATTATGTATAAATTGACTATGGATAGCACACAAAAAAAACCGATAACTCAGTCTGTCTATGAAGATGTCCGGACGCTTCTGGGCTCCATGATGCAGGACCTCACGGAACCGGTTCGTGTTCGTGAAGAAGACCTGGCCAATCAGTTGGGGGTCAGCCGCACGCCGGTCCGGGAGGCCTTGATCCGCCTCGAGAGCACAGGGCTGGTCAGTCTGCGTCCGGGGCGTGGCGCCTTGCTGTCGCCGGTAACGGACGGGGAATACATCGAATGGCTGCAATTGCGAGAAATGCTCGAAGGTTTCGCAGCCCACGAAGCGGCACTCAACGCCTCCCAACGCGATGTCGAGCGGCTGCGTGCGCTCTTCGCCCCTTTTCTGGATGCACCGTCCGAAGAACGGGATGCCAGCGCATATGCCCAGGCCAACGTGACTTTTCATGAAGAAATCATGGCGCTGGCGCACAACCGCTTGCTGGAAAAAGTGTGGGCCGCTTTCGGTCACCGCCAGACCACGTTCCGGCGGCAGACGATCAAGCGGTTGCACCGTGGCGAGGACTCGTTGCGCGAGCATCTGGCCATGATTGATGCGATCGAGCAGCGCAATGCCGGTTTGGCGGAACGGCTGGCCCGGGAGCACGTCCATGGCTTGCTGGCGGCTTTCAGGAAATTCATTCAGAGCGGGGCCTCGTCGGTCGATCTCTGAACAGCGTGATTTACGAAGATGTGGGATGGGGGTTTGAATGAAATTTTTGAGTTTTATCGAGCAGGCAATGCCGCGGCTGGGGCTGTTGACGGAAGATGACACGGTGATTGATCTGACCGCGATGCTGGCTGCATCGCCGGATCATCGGCTGCCGTTCATGCCGGCTAATGTGAGCGAGCTGATCGCGCTGGGCGAGCCGGGGATGCGTGCCGTCAGCGCCTGCCTCGATCGGCACCTGGATGCGGGGCAGTCGGGGCTGAAACTGGCGGATGTGCAGATCGCCGCGCCGTTGCTCATGAAAAAAAACGTTTTTTGCGTGGGCAGGAATTACCGAGATCACATCATCGAAGGCAATCTGGCACGCGGGCGTCCTGCGGATCAGTTCCCCACGGCCATCGAGTTCTTTACCAAACCGCCCACGGCGGTGGTTGGCCACCTGGCCAAAGTGCGGCGGCATGCCGACCTGACCGACAGCCTGGATTATGAAGCCGAGCTGGCGATCGTCATTGGCCGTCGTGGCTGCGATATCAGCCGTGATGCGGCCTTGGACCACGTGTTCGGATACACGATCGTCAATGACATCACCGCGCGTGACTTGCAGCAGCGGCATGGTCAGTGGTTCAAGGGTAAAGGTCTGGATACCTCCTGCCCCATGGGGCCTGTGGTGGTTCACCGTTCAGCCATCCCGAATGCCAACGATCTGGCTATTTCATTGACCGTGAATGGCGAACTGAGGCAATCGGACAACACGGCTTCGATGATTTTCGACGTGCCGGCCATCATTGAGCAGTTGTCGGCAGGGATGACGCTGGAACCCGGTGACGTGATTGCAACCGGCACCCCAAAGGGCGTCGGGTTCGCTATGACGCCGCCCGTTTGTTTGCAGCCGGGCGACGTGGTGTCGGCCACGGTGCAGCACATTGGCACATTGACCAACACCCTATCGAAAGAGTGATGGCGGCCCCATGCCGCCACGTGAAACCCCAAGGAGAAGCAGATGGTCCTGCGTGAAGATCTGGCACCTTTTGCCAGTGGAGAGCTTGCGTCCCGCTATGTCGATGTGGCTGCCTTGCCGTGGAAATCGACACCGACGCCGGGCATTGACATGAAGATTCTGCTGGATGTGCCCGAAACGGGCCTGATGACGGCTTTGTTTCGCTGGCAGCCGGGGACGGAATTGCCCTTGCACGAGCATGTGGAAATCGAACAGACGTATGTGCTCAGCGGCAGCATCGTCGATGACGAAGGTGAGGTCAGAGAAGGCGATTATGTTTGGCGCCCCAAGGGGAACCGGCATATTGCCCGCTCTCCGAACGGCGCGCTCGTGCTGTCCTTTTTCCTGAAACCGAACAAATTTCTCGAAGGCTCTCTGGCTGGGCAGGAATTGAAGTAGTGCAATCACCGCAAATGGCGGAAAAAAATTCAAAGGGTAGGAGATGAATATGTCGTTCAAGTTGAAAACCACCTCGGTGTTTCTGGCGGCGGCCCTGCTGGGGGCCTCGGCCACACAGGCATCCGCGGCCGATATTTCCGGGCGCAGCATGAAGTTCAGCTACGCTGTCAGCGCCACCAATCCTGTCGGCCTGGCTGTCAATAAATTCATCGAGGTCGCCAAGGAAAAGAGCGGCGGGAAATTCAAGATCACGGGCTACCCGGATGCCCAGCTGGGTAACGAAATACAGTCCATGTCTTCTGCCCAGGGCGGCATCGTCGAGCTCTCGGTGGTTTCCACCGCTGGCGCAACCAGCAACGTCAAGGAACTGGGGATTTTCGATCTGCCATTCATGTTCCATAGCGTCGAGGAAGCCGATGCGGTGATTGATGGCCCGGTGGGAAAGAAGCTGCTGGAAAAATTCCCGAGCAAGAACCTCATTGGGCTGTGCTATTGGGATTATGGCTTTCGCCAGGTCACAAACAGCAAGCATCCCATCCAGAAGCTGGAAGACTTCAATGGCCTGAAGCTGCGCGTCCTGCAAAACAGCATCTACATTGATACCTTCAAGGCGCTGGGCGCCAATCCGTTGCCCTTGCCTTATCCGGAAACCTATACGGCGCTTGAAAGCAAGGCCATTGACGGGCAGGAAAGCTCCTACCTGGTGACCCAAAGCAGCGGCTATCAGGAAATCCAGCCCTATCTGACGGAGACGCAGCACGTTTTCCTGCCGGCCGTCGTGCTGGTCAGCAAGCGGTTCTGGGACAAGTTGAATGCGGATGAACGGGCCGTGTTGAGCGATTCGTGCTCGGAGTCCGTGACCTATTTCCGTCAGGTCAGCCGCCAGATGGAAAAAGACGTTGTCAAGGAACTGGTCGGGGCCGGCATGAAGTTCAACACCATCGACCCGGAACAAAAGGCACGCCTCATCGAAGCGACTGCCTCCGTGACCAAAAAATATAAAGCGCAGCTGGGTGCGGAGCTGGTTGATGAGACCCTGGCGACCATCCAGAAGGTCCGGGGAAAGCAGTAAGCATTTAATTCTTGAGTCATGAGTGCCCGTCCGACAGCGAGGCTTCCTGTTGGACGGGTATGTCAATTTTATTGGAGTGCCCATGTCGAAATTGATCAGGGCCTATGACACGCTGCTGAAAGTCATCATTGTCGCTTGCCTGGCCGCCATGGTCGTCATGGTATTTGCCAATGTGGTCATGCGCTATGCGTTCAACTCAGGCCTGCCTGTTTCAGAGGAACTGGCGCGCTGGTGTTTTGTCTGGCTGTCATTTCTCGGCTCGATTCTGGTGCTGCGGGAACATGCGCACCTCGGGGTTGACGTGGTGATAGAGGCTCTGAAGCCGAAGGCGCGCAAGGCATGTCTGGCCTTGGCTAATGTCTTGATGATCTACGCCACATGGCTGATTTTCGTAGGCAGCCTCGAGCAGACCCGCCTGAACTATGAGGCCACGGCGCCCGCGTCCGGCTTGTCCCAGGCGTGGTTCTTCGGCGTCGGGGTGGTGTTTGCCGTGTCGACTGGCATCATTCTGCTGCATCAGCTGTATGTCCTGATCAGGACGCCCGCGGATCAATTGCACACCATGGTGGAAAATACTTCGTTGGGAGCCGACTGATGACGCTCCTGTTATTCATCATTGTCCTTTTCGCCGGACTTGCCATTGGCCTGCCCGTTGCGTATGCGTTGATATTGACAGGCGTTGCCCTGATGTATCAGCTGGATTTCTTCGATGCGCAGATCGTTGCCCAGAACTTGCTGAACGGTGCCGACAGTTTCCCCCTGATGGCGGTGCCGTTTTTCATGCTGGCCGGCACGCTCATGAATGTGGGAGGATTGTCGCGTCGCATCGTGAATCTGGCGCTGGCGCTGGTCGGGCATATCCGGGGCGGTTTGGGATACGTCACGATTCTGGCAGCCAGCATTCTGGCGAGCCTTTCCGGGTCCGCTGCTGCGGATGCTGCCGCGCTAGGGGCCATGCTGGTGCCCATGATGATGCAGGCGGGCAGCACCCGGGGGCGCTCTGGGGGGCTGGTGGCGGCTTCGGGCATCATTGCACTGGTCATCCCGCCCTCGATCGGTTTGATCCTGATCGGCGTGACCGGGAACATCTCCATTACGGGTCTTTTCCTGGCCGGGATTGTGCCCGGGATCTTGATGGCGCTGTGCCTGTGCGTGACCTGGTTCCTGGTGTCTCGCAAGGACGACATCCAGCCATTGCCGCGAGTGCCGATAGCGGAAGTGCTGGCCTTGCTGCGCGAAAGCTTCTGGGCCTTGCTGTTGCCCGTGATCATCATCGTCGGTTTGCGCTTCGGGGTCTTCACGCCGACGGAAGCGGGCGTCGTGGCGGCTGTGTATGCCCTGTTGGTGGCGACCTGCGTTTATCGGGAACTGCGTCCGCGCGAGCTGTACGCCGTCTTCCTGGAATCCGCGAAGATGAGCGCCATGGTGATGTTCCTGGTGGCGGGGGCGTTGGTGTCCGGCTGGATGATCACGGTTGCCGGCCTGCCGCAGCAGGTGACCGAGCTGGTCGAGCCACTCAAGGATTCGCCCACCTTGCTGATGCTGGCGATTGTGGGCCTGGTGCTGGTCATTGGCACCTCCATGGACATGATCCCCATCGTGTTGATTCTGGTCCCCGTTCTGCTTCCGGCGGTGGTGGCGGCTGGCATCGACCCAGTCTACTTCGGCATTGTGTTCATGCTGGCGTGCTCGATCGGCCTGATTACTCCGCCTGTCGGGGCGGTGTTAAATGTGGTGGCGGGCGTCACCAAGGCGAAAATGACGGAAATCATTGTCGGGGTCTGGCCATTCCTGCTGGCTCAGTGCATTGCATTGCTGCTGCTGGTGTTGTTTCCGCAGATCGTGGTGATTCCTTATCGCTGGATCATGGGGTAGCGTGATGCGGCCATTTTGCTCAAGGCATGGACATCGGTCCTGCACGCTCAAGGAGGAGACTGGTGCATAGTGCGGATGGGGTGAACGGGTGCCGGGTCATGATTTCCGCCGGCGCGTCAGGCATCGGCCTGGAAATCGCGCGTGCCTTTCTCGAGGCGGGCGCCCGGGTGCAGGTTTGTGATCTGTCCGCCGAGGCCTTGAGTCATGCGGGCCGAACCGTGAAGGGCCTCGGGACGTTCTGCGCGGACGTGTCCGATCCGTCGTCCGTGGATCAATGGTTCGATCATGCGCTGGCATCTTTGGGCGGTCTGGACGTCCTGGTCAACAATGCTGGCATCGCGGGCCCCACAGCGGCGCTGGCGGATGTGTCCGTGGACGATTGGGACCGTGTCATGGCGGTCAATGTGCGAGGGCACTTCCTGTGCACGCGCAGGGCCATTCCCGCCCTCAAACAGTCGGAGCGGGGCGCCATCATCAATCTCAGTTCGGTGGCTGGGCGGTTGGGCTATCCGTTTCGTGTCCCCTACGCGGCCTCCAAATGGGCTGTCGTGGGCATGACCCAGAGTCTTGCTATTGAACTGGGCGAGTACGGCATCACGGTCAATGCCGTGTTGCCTGGCATCGTGGAAAGCCGGCGTGTCGACGAGGTGGTGGCTTCGAAGGCGCAGGTCAAAGGCATTTCCGAGGCGGACATGCGTGCGGAGGTGCTGGCGCATGTCGCCATGCACCGCATGGTGCCCATGTCCCACATTGCCGGGATGGCCGTGTTCCTGGCTTCGCCGGCTGGACGCAGCGTTACGGGACAGAATATGAATGTGTGTGCGGGTGTGCAGACCTTGCGTTGAGCAAGGGTTCGCATGTGGCGCGCCGCGCAATGGTTTTCAGGAGAGTGGGATGAATCTCGATTATTTGAAGACGACGTTCGGTCTGCAGGGCCAGACAGCCTTGGTGACCGGATCCGGGGCAGGGCTGGGTTATGCCATTGCGTCCTGCCTGGGTCAGGCAGGGGCGCGGGTCCTCATCAATGATCTGTCGCCGCAGCGCTGCGAGGAGGCGGTGGCGGCATTGGCAAACCAGGGCATCGAGGCCCGCTCCGCGCCCTTCGATGTCTCCGATCATGCGGCTGTGGGCAGGGCGGTCGAGGCCCTGTCGGCAGATCGCTGGGCAATTGACGTGCTGGTCAGCAATGCGGGTAATCAGAACCGCATGCCCCTGGTCGAGCAGGCGCCGGATGCCTGGAAATCGCTGTTCAAGGTGCATGTCGATGGCGCTTTCAATTGCGCGCAGGCGGTCTTGCCGCAGATGGTGGCCCGGGGGGGCGGCCGCCTCATTCTGATGTCCTCCGTGGCGGCCATGGCCAGCATGCCGGGCATCTCGGCCTATGCGTCCGCCAAAGCCGCATTGGCGGCCTTGACGCGATCCATCGCGGTCGAATACGGCGCACAGGGCGTGACCTGCAATGCGCTGGCGCCCGGCTTCGTCAAAACGCGTTTCACCGAGGCATTGCAGGAAAAGGCGCAGTTCAACGCTTTTCTTCAGGACTCCGTGCCACTGCAGCGCTGGGCTGAACCTGAAGACATTGCGCCGGCGGTGCTTTATCTGGCGTCCGCCGCCGGTCGCTTCGTGAATGGCCATGTGCTGGCCATAGATGGCGGCTTGCTGGCCCGGATGTAAGGATGGGGTGGGGGTAGGGCCCCCTGCGGATATGTCGTCAGTCGATGGACTCGAGAGGAAAGAGTGAGCGGATCAGGGGCGTTTCTGCATGTGGTGATGATGCGGTTTGGAGAAGGCGCCGATGCGCGGTTTCACCATCAGGTCAGAGTGCATGCGCAAAAGGTGCGAGACGAATGCGCGGGCATTTTGATGTATCACTATGGTGAAAACGTGGCGGATCGGTCCAAGGGATATACACATGCCACCAGTGCGTTGTTCGTCGATGCCAAGGCGCATGATGTCTACCAGACCAGTCCGGCACATGTCGCGATGAAGCAGTACATGATGAGTCATATCAAGGACATGGTGGTCTACGACGGCTTGTTGCCGTCACAGGCCGGTTGATACCAGAGTTCGCCAGGCGAAATCGTTTCAAGCACGCGCTCACGTCGGCGGTCGAGCCCAGAATCGGCCTGTTTCTGGGGCTGGGCGATCCCGGTGTGGCTGAATGGCTGGGCGACACGGCGTTCGATTGGCTGCTGCTTGACGGCGAGCATGGCCTGGGTGATTTGCGGACGGTCCTTTTGCAGTTGCGGGCGCTTCAGGGCAGTGCATCCGACGTCCTGGTGCGCGTCGTCGATCATGATGCCGCACGCATCAAGCAGGGTCTGGACATCGGTGTTCAGACCCTGCTGGTGCCGATGGTGAAATCTGCCGCCTGATCGTCCAGGCGGAATCCCGCGCCGCCCTGGCGGCCCTGGACGACATCCTGGCGGTGGAGGGCGTGTTCGCCACCCGGCTGGGCCGTGCCGCCGGGAGACGCGTCGGCTCTGGCGAGCGCCGCACTGGTTTCGGCCCCTCGGCTGCTGTTCTTCATCACCAATCCGGCGTTCCTGGTGTCGCGCCGGCTGCCGGTCACTTTGGCCGCGCAGGCTCAGGCTTCCGGATCCACGGGAGGCAGTGCGACGGAAGGGACCTGGTCCAGCGGC
>NZ_JAUCDS010000046.1:0-8490 GCF_034674885.1 Castellaniella sp. | reverse complement strand
GAGAGCGCCACGGTGGCCGCCGAAGGCGCACAAACCGCCAAGGCAGCCCGCCTGCAGCTGGAGAAAAGCACGGGACAACCGGTCGTCAGCCGATTGAACGCAAAGACACTGGAGACAGACAAAATCGGGCACAAAAAGGAATGAGCCTATTGCCCGGTCTCGCACCTGGCTACGCATGCGCATGATGCTGCGCCGCCGTCACATCCAGCACACGCCCAGAATGTTCCGTCTGCCACAAGTCATCATGGGTTCCAGATCCTTTGCAGTCAGCCCCGCCTGTTCCATACGGAACTTGATGGCCTCGACCGGATCAGGCAGATTCATTGGGAAATTTTTGGCCTCATACGCCTGCACGAGTGTCGTCAACACATCCAGACGGTCCCCATCTGGAGTGCCGATGTCTGAGTCATGTTCCACCAGGCCGGAGATAATCTTCAACGCGGCCTTGTAGTCCGCATCAGTACGAATAGGACGGATTTCCATGGTTCACTCCATTTCTACGGTTTTGGCATCGACCTCGTCGTACTGAGCATGGGTGCTGACGGCAATCACTCTCATAAGAGAATGGTAGTCCCATTTTGGGACCAATGCGATACTGGGGGTGCTCCGGCTAGCGCCTCACACCCACTTGCCATCAGAAACCCGCTTCTATAGGATTCGATCCTACAATCGTAGACATGGAGAATCAGCCATGCGCTCAACCCAACAATTCAGCATCACCCTGCCCAACGAAATGGCAGACACCGTCAGAGCCAAGGTTGCCGCTGGCGAGTACGCCACCGAGAGTGAAGTCATCCGGGACGGCTTGCGTGCACTCCTGGCCGCAAAATATCGTGGCTGACTATCGCGCCAGCCTGAACCCACAGAAAGCCCTGATCTGGCGGATCGTCCACCGGGACAACCTCCCATGCTCTACAACATTCACACGGGGCGAGGCGGCATCCAGCAACGTACGAACGACGAGATCGTGATCCTGGTGTCCAGTCTGCCCCGCCTTCAGGCGCTGGACGTGCCATTCCTTTTCACTGACAGCCACGCCTACTACCAATGGGCAAACTTTTATTTTGATTTGTCTGACTTGGACAAAATCAACTGGGCAATCCTGCAAACCAAGGACTTCCGCCGAGACCCCGACAATCCCGAGAAATTCGAGCAGTACCAGGCGGAAGCGCTGATTCACCAGCACTTGCCCATCAGTGCTCTGCTGGGTATCGTATGCTATACGGATTCCGTCAAGCAGGCTGTCGAGCAGGTTCTGCAGGCGCAACACCTGAACCTTCCCGTCCACACCCGTCCAAACTGGTATTTCTAATGATCACGTTCACGCAAGGCAACCTCCTGGAGGCCCACACCGAGGCGCTGGTCAACACGGTCAACACCGTCGGCGTCATGGGCAAGGGCATCGCGTTGATGTTCAAAGAGCGGTTCAAGGACAACTTTCGCCTGTACGCAGCGGCTTGCAAGGCGGGCGAAGTCCGGACTGGCAAGATGTTCGTTACACAGACGCACGAACTGGACGGTCCCCGCTGGATCGTCAACTTCCCCACCAAACAGCACTGGCGGGGCAACTCGCGCATGGAATGGATCACCGAGGGCCTGCAGGATCTCCGGCAATTCCTGATCGAGCACCAGGTCAAGTCCGTGGCCATCCCCCCGCTTGGAGCGGGCAACGGCAAGCTTGCCTGGGCTGACGTTCGCGTCCAGATCGAGGCAGCGCTGGCTGGGCTTGACGTCGACGTTCTGGTTTTTGAGCCCACGGATAAATACCAAAACACCGCTAAACGTACTGGTGCCGAGAAACTGACCCCTGCCCGGGCCTTGATCGCAGAGCTTGTACGGCGATACTGGATTCTGGGCATGGAGTGCAGCCTGCTCGAAATCCAGAAGCTCGCCTGGTTCCTGGAACGCTCAGTAGAGCAGCTTGGCCTGCCATCACTTGATCTACGTTTTCAGGCGCACAAGTACGGCCCATACGCCAATCGCCTGCAACACCTATTGGACGGCCTGGACGGCAGCTATCTGCATTGTGACAAACGCTTGGCCGATGCCAGTCCATACGATGTGATCTGGTTCGAAGACAGTCGCCGGGCCTATCTGCAGGCCTATCTCAATAGCGAGGCCAAGCAATATTTGCCTGCACTGGAAGCCACTGCCGCCTTGATCGATGGGTTCGAGTCACCGTTTGGGATGGAGCTGCTGGCAACAGTGGACTGGCTGGTTGCTAGAGAAGGCGCAGATCTCACAATCCCGGGCATCCGCACAAGATTGCAACACTGGCGCGACCACGCTGCAGCTGATCGCAAGAACAGATTGTTCACCGACAAGGCACTGGGTATAGCACTGGATCGGCTGACCCAAACTGCCCCATCCGTTCACCAATACAATACCGCGCTCTGACCTTACTACGAAGCGGACCGATGCAACTTCCTCAATACCTTAGCGACCATGACCTGAAGCGTCTTGATGACTTTCTGGCGTCCGACAACGTCTCGGATTTCTCAATGGACGTGGCGACCCTGGAAGGCTGGCTAACCGCTTTAGCGATTGGTCCTCGCATGGTCATGCCATCAGATTGGCTCCCCTGGGTGTGGGATTTTGAGCATGGCCAAGAAGATGCAGATTTTGCATCCATAGAGCAGGCCAACGAAATCATCGGCCTCATCATGGGCTGGTGGAATCAAATCGTGCAGACTTTCCAGGATCACCCGGAAACTTTCGAACCCGTCTTTCGCCGTCAAGCCGTCTGGGGCGCTGCGGAGTGGTGTGAAGGGTTTCTGAAGGCCACACAGCTTTTCGACGCCGATGCCTGGTCACTGCTTTGGGCCGCAGATGCGATCAAGATAACCGACGACAATCACGCTTTGATCACACCATTTTTACGGCTGGGCGATGAAGACGGCATGGAGATCACGCGTGAAACTGGTGATGCCCAGAGGTGGGTCGACGCCGTCACTCCAACCGTGCTGGCCATCAACAAATACTGGGCACCACGGCGCATACAGCTTACCGGTGATCGCGCACAACGAACAATGAGGCGCGCAACTCCCAAGGTCGGGCGCAACGACCCATGCCCGTGTGGTTCCGGTAAAAAATACAAGCATTGCTGCGGCCGTCCTGCAACATTGCACTGACCTGTGGCCTCGTTCGGACAACAGAAGTTCGCTAGGCAACCACTGTTTTTTCACTACGGATGCACATGTCGCTGAGCCGCCGTCACATCCAGCACACGCCCAGAGTGTTCCGCCTGCCACAAGTCATAATCGGCCTGCATCTACAGCCACATAAAAGGCATCGGATCAGGCTTCGGCCAATTCCAGCCGACTGACGCCAGACAGATCCAAGTGCTGCTTGGTCACCCAGAGGTCATGCGCATCCTGCATCGCCAGCCAACTTTGCGGGCTGCGACCCAGCGCTTTGGACAGGCGCAGGGCCATATCGGGAGTAACGCGGCTGGTGCCCTTGAGCACCCGACTGACCGTTGATGGTGCAACATCCAGTCGCGACGCCAGCGCCCGCGTACTGATCCCGTAAGGCGCGAGATAAACCTCGGTAATGAACTCGCCAGGATGCGGGGGGTTGTACATGTTCATCAGTGATAATCCTCATAGTCGATGACATACGCATCATCATCTGCAAACTCAAACGTCACACGCCAGTTCCCGTTGACAGTCACGGCCCAGCGGCCCTTCTGGTCGCCCTTGAGCGGATGGAGGCGAAAACCAGGCAGATCCATGTCGTCAATCGTGGTCGCCGTATCCAAGGCAGTCAGCTGCATGCGCAAACGCTTGGCATGGCCTGAACGGTTCTCCGTTGGGTTTTTTGTTGTCCGGAGGGGCAGTGTTGGCGGGGGCGACCCGTATTCAACTCCGATGATACGATATCCCAATCCAAGAACAGAACAAGGATCGAGGCATGGGAGGCCACAACCTGAGCATCAAGACCCCACGGGGCTGGAGCTGGCTGACCAACCCGAAACTGGCAGCCAAAACCGGGGGTATTCACGCACCACGTTCAGCATTTGGGATCTGCTGAAGGTATTCTTTGGGCGAAAGTAACTGGCCAATGCCTACTAACGAAGCAGCCTTTCCCAAGGAAACACGAATCCGTCCATTCAGGACATCTGACGCAACCGCCCTGCCACAGATCCTGCACGCCGCTGCCCGTTCCACCGCCCCCAGGTACTACAACGTACAGCAAGTGCAAGCCTGGAGCCCGTCACCCATGACGGCAACACAATTTCTGGCGCGGATTGCCGACGCGCGCGAGGTGTTGGTCGCCACAGCCCCCAACGACGCCCCGCTAGGCTTCATCGAACTGGAACGCAACGGCCACATCGACTGTTTTTATTGCCATCCTGACTGGATTGGCCAGGGCATCGGGGCCAGGCTATATCAAGCAGCCTTCGAACAGGCCCAGGCACTGGGCATCCAAGCACTGCAGGTCGAGGCCAGTGAAGCGGCCCGAGGATTCTTTCTGCACCGGGGCTTTCAGGGGATACGACGCCAGGAAGTAGAACGTCACGGGGTCACCTTGCACAACTACGTCATGACCAAATCGCTGGTGGCTACCGGCCTAGGCGATCAGTCATCGTCATAGAGCAGACCGCCCAAGACGACTGGATAAGCAAGGTCAGCCACCTGAAACATCGCCAGCAACCTACTCCGGGCGGACCCTTCATACCTACTTGCCATCAGAGAAACCCGCTTCTATAGGATTCGATCCTACAATCGTTGACATGGAAAATCAGCCATGCGCTCAACCCAACAATTCAGCACCACCCTGCCCAACGAGATGGCCGAAGCCGTTAGGGCCAGGGTTGTCACTGACGAGTACGCCACCAAAAGTGAGCGATACCGACCATCCCAGCAGGAACAACCGCGAATTAGCACCCGTGACGGACAAGATCAAACTCTTTGACACCCAGCAGGTTCGGGCCGAATGGGATGCTGACCACGAAAAGTGGTGATTCTCGGTGGTGGATATCATTGCCATCCTCACAGAAAGCGTGGATGCTACCGCCTATTGGCGCAAGCTCAAGCAGCACCTGAAAGCAGAAGGCAACGAAACCGTGACAGCCTGTCACGGTTTGAAGATGCAAGCTGCTGACGGCAAGCAACGCCTGACCGACGTCGCCGACACCGAACAAATCCTGCGCCTCATCCAGTCCATCCCCAGCAAGCGTGCCGAGCCTTTCAAGCTGTGACTGGCCCAGGTAGGCAGTGAACGCCTGGATGTTGGTATTGGAAACTGGTAGGCAGGGCGACTGGGGTGAAACGCTGGTGATACCATGAATCCTGTCTGTGCCCCGGAGTCTTCCATGTCCAATCCCCCTGATGCAAGGCCAGATCCGCTGCTCATCCTGCCTGCCGACGGCTCGCCGACCCAGTTGTTCATCCTGCTGCATGGCGAATCCGCCGAGCCCGGCCAGATGCTGGACCTGGTTGCAGCCATCCGTTCAGGCTTTCCGCAGGCCGTGATCATCCAGCCCTACGGGCCTTTCGGCGACGGCGACACACGCCGCTGGATTGCCGAGGCGGCCCCGGATGCGGACGCTTATGTGGGCTTGATCTCGGCCGCCGCCACCGCGATAGCTGCCGACATCGCCGCCTGGCAGAGCCAGCACGGCCTGGACGGCGAGCAGACGGCGCTGGTCGGTTTTTCGGAAGGCGCCGCCGTGGCACTGGAAGCCGTGTGTGCGACGTCGGACCTGGCGGGCCGGGCGATCCTGTTTTCCACGCGCTTTGCCACGCTGCCCAGCGATGCGCCGCGAACGGCAACACTACATCTGCTGCACGGCGCGGAGGACCGCATTGCGCCGATGGATCAGGCACGCCAAGTCCATGCTCGCCTGGCGGAACTGCAGGGCGACGTGACCCTGGATATCGCCTCGGGCGTTGGTCACGACCTGCACGCCGCGCTGATCCACCAGGCCATTGTCCGGTTGCAAACCTGCGTGCCCCTGCGCCTCTGGGAAAACGCGCAGGGTGCGCCCAAGCTGCGCATCGACGAGTACAGCGCGGATGACCTCCATCCCGGCGGCGGCTTCGGCCCGGAGACTCTGCACTGACGACGCTGCGCAGTCGTCACATCCTGCACACGCCCGGCTGCGCAGCAGCCACGGTGTTGGATACCATGCGCTTATGCTGCAAGAAACCCAAGGCCAACTAAGCTTGAACAACTTATGCCGGAGTAGCCACTGCGCGACCAAGGCGCCAGGCCAGCCGGCGAAACTGTTCTCTACCTGCATGGCGGCACGGCCTGGCCCTCCCTGAACTAGATAGCCGATCAGTGCCTTGAACGATCACGCCCAGAGGGCCGCGCCCTAGCTGCAACGGGCTTCATCAATGCGGAATAACGGCCACCTCGGGTTATCATGAACCTGGGGTCGGCATCCAGCCGCCCTCCTACCAAAGACGAGCATCTGCATGGATACACAACGCCGCTCCCTGATGTTGGGCGCTCTTTCCACATTGACGCTGGGGCTGCCTACAGTCGGATGGACGCAAGACTCCCAGGCACTGCTCGACACGTTCATTCAGTTCAGCGCCGAACTCTGCGGACGCCCCCCGGAAGCGCTGGATCGCGGCATGGCGCAGCGCATTCTGCATGCACTCGAAGACCAGGGAAAACTCTCCCGCCTGCAGGCGCTGTACCAGAACGTAAAAAACGACACGCCCCTGGCCGACGAATTGCGGGCTGCCTGGTTTTCCGGTTCGATACAAACTTCCGATGGCGCCGTCCTGGTGGGTTTCGTGCACGCCCTGGCCTGGGGCAGCGCCTCGTTCCTGCACGCACCGGGCAGTTGCGGCGGGCCGACCGGCTACTGGTCCGAAGCACCCCAGACTCCATCTACCTGAAACTTCCAAGAAAAACGCATGACCCAACCTTTGCAAGCGGATGTTGTCATTGTCGGATCCGGCATCGCCGGGGCACTGGCCGCCACGCGGCTGGCGCAAGCCGGCCTGCGGATTCTCATCATTGAGGCCGGCAAACCCGTGGACCGCAATCAAGCGGTGCAACATTTCCGGGATGCTGCCATCAAGGTGCCCGAATGCGCCTACCCAGTGCAGCCCGAGGCCATCCATCCCACCTCGGACCGCCTGGGCGATTGGTATCAGCAGGAAGGCCCCGACTTCTTCAAGAGCACCTACCTGAAGGTGGTGGGGGGTACCACCTGGCACTGGCTAGGCACCTGCCTGCGCCTCGTGCCCAGCGACTTTCAGACACAAACCCGGTTCGGCCGCGGGGTGGATTGGCCGATCACGTATGCCGACCTGGAGCCCTTCTACCTGCAAGCCGAGCATGCGCTCGGGGTGTCGGGGGATTCCAGCCACGATCTGGGTTCACCGCGCAGCGGCCCGTTTCTGCTGCCGCCCATCCCGCAAACCTATCTGGACCACACGCTGGCCCAGACCCTGGGCGACACCCGCTTCGAGGTCCAGGCCACGCCACAGGCGCGCAATTCGGTCGTACATGATGAAAGACCACCATGCTGCGGCAGCTCCAGTTGCATTCCGGTCTGTCCGATCCAGGCGAAATACGACGCCACTGCCCACCTGAAAAAAGCTCAGGCGGCCGGCGCCCGCTTGCTGGATCAAAGCACAGTGGTGCAATTGATCCCGGATGCCCAGGGCCAAATCACCACCGCCCGATTCCGCCGCTGGGATCAATCCGAAGGGCAGGTTCAGGCAAGCATATTCATCCTGGCCTGCCATGCCATCGAAACTCCTCGGCTGCTGCTGGCCTCGCGGTCCGCAGCCTGGCCTGCTGGACTGGCCAACAGCTCAGACCAGGTGGGACGCAATCTGATGGACCACCCGGTCCAACTGTCGTGGGCGCTCAGTCAGGATCCGGTCTACCCCTACCGGGGGCCCCTGTCTACGTCTGGGATCGAAAATCTGCGCGACGGAGATTTTCGCCGCGACCGCAGCGCCTACCGCATCGAGATCGGCAACGATGGCTGGAACTGGCCCACCGGCGGCCCGCTGCCTCTGGCGGCTCAACTGGCCAGCCGCGGCCTGGATGCACAGGCTTTGGATCGTGCCCTGCAGCATGAAACAGCCCGCCACCTGCGCCTGACCGCCCTGACCGAACAACTGCCCGAAGCCGATAATCAGGTGACGCTGGACCCCCAGAAGCAAGACGTTTACGGGGTGCCACTGCCGCACATCCGCTACCGCGTCGACGATTACGCGCGCCAGGGCATGCGACAGGCCCGGCAAGATCATGAAGAAATCTTCGGGCGTCTGCGCGCCAGCGCCATACAGCACGCGCCGGACTTCTTTGGCGCCGGACACATCATGGGCACCTGCCGCATGGGATCCGATCCGCGCCATTCGGTCGTGGATGCGCAATCATGCAGCCACGATCACCCCAATCTGTACGTGCTGGGTTCGAGCGTGTTCCCCACCGGAGGCACTGCCAACCCCACCCTGACCATCGCCGCCCTCAGCCTGCGAACGGCTGATGTCATCGTGCAGCGATTCCGGG
>NZ_JAUCDS010000045.1:0-12529 GCF_034674885.1 Castellaniella sp. | reverse complement strand
ACAGGTCGGTGCCGATATTGCCCGACCCGATCAAGGCACACCTGATCTTTTCCATTGTTTGACTCCGTTGATGAATAGATTCGCGTCGCGGCGGGCCGTGGCGCTTAATGAAAGCGCACCGAGCAGCTGCCGATGTCTCCGATCGTCACTCGCAGTTGGTCGCCAGCGGCAACGGGCACCATCGCCGCCAGGGATCCCGACAGAACGATTTCTCCGGCTTCCAGGCCGATACCCAGTTCCCCCAGCGTGTTGGCCAGCCAGGCCACGGCATTGGCGGGATGCCCCAGCGCGGCGGCACCGGCCCCGGTGGCCGTCACCTCACCATTTTTTTCCAGAACCATCCCGCAGGTGGACAGGTCCACGTCACGGGGATCCACCAGCCGGTCGCCCAGCACGAACACGCCGCAGGAAGCGTTGTCGGCTACGGTGTCCTGGATGCCGATGCGCCAGTTTTCGATGCGCGAATCGACGATCTCGAAGCACGCCATGACGCCTTCCGTGCCGGCGAGGACATCCGCTGCCGTGATTCCGGGGCCTTTCAGCGAGTGCTTGAGGATGAAGGCGATTTCGCCTTCCGCCTTGGGCTGGATCAGCTCGGCGGCGGCGATCGGCGCGCCTTCGCTGCGCACCATGGCATCGGTGAGCCAGCCGAAGTCTGGCTGGTGCACACCCAGCATGTCCATCACGGCCTGGCTGGTCACGCCGATCTTCTTGCCGATCACCCGTTCGCCATCATTCAGCCTCAGGCTCAGCATGGCCTGCTGGATGGCGTAGGCATCCTGGATGCTCATCCCGGGGTATTGGCTCGAAAGCGGCGGGATCGGCCGGCCCGCGCGCAAGGCCCGGTACAGCGTTTGGCCGAGCGTTTCGGTCGAGATCGTTTTCATGCGTCTGCCTCCTCGTGCAGAAAATCGCTCACCAGGCGGACGAAGCGGGTGCCATGCTCGATCTGCGTCCAGTGCCCGCACTGGCCGAAAACGTGCAGTTGCGAACGCGGGATCCAGTGCGCCAGCTGCTGCGAAACCGCCAGCGGAATCACGGTGTCCTCCCGTCCGTGCAGGATCAGGGTCTGATGGGGCAATTGGCGGATCGACGCTTCGTCGCTGGCCAGCGCGTCGATCCATCGTTGGCGGGGCGCCGGAAAGAGCGTGGCATAGGCCTCCTGCACGCCGGGCCGGATGCTGGCCTGGTAGCGCAGATGCGCGAGTTCGTCCGTCACCAGCGATCGGTCGTAGGCAAAGATGTCCAGCAGTTCGAGCATGTTCTCCAGCGACGGTGTGTATCCCCAGATCTTGTCCAGTGCGGGCGTCAGGGGAAAAGAGACTCCCACGCTACCCATGAGCACGAGACGGCGCACCCGGTCGGGGTGCCGGATGGCCAGGGCCAGGGCCAGGGCGCCACCGAAGGAGTTCCCGACCACATCGGCGCGCTCGATTCCCAGGGTGTCGAGCACGCCCAACGCCTGGCGAACCCAGATTGCGGGTAGACGGCCGGCATCGCCGCAGATCAGGGAAGAGTCGGGACTTTCGCTATAACCGAAACCCGCCATGTCCGGCGCGATGACCCGCGCCTGTCGAGAGAGCGCCGGGATCACGGTGCGCCAGTTTGCCCACGCGGAAACACCGGGGCCCGAGCCGTGGATCAGAAGCAGCGGATCTCCGGTGCCCTGATCGTGCACGTTGGTCCGCATTCCGTCGGCTTCGATCGTGATGCCGATTTCAGGGTTGGTGGCGTCTGCGGCGATTTCAGAGCTTGATGCAGACATTTTTCAACTCCGTATAGAACTCCAATGAATGCACGCCGCCTTCACGGCCGATGCCGGATTGCTTGGCCCCCCCGAACGGAGTGCGCAGGTCGCGCAGGAACCAGCTGTTGACCCAGGCCAGTCCCACTTGCATCCGGTGCGCCACCCGGTGCGCCCGGGCCAGATCCCGGGTCCAGATGGCCGTGCACAGGCCGTATTCATTGTCATTGGCCATGGCCAGCACCTCTTCTTCGGTATCGAAGGGAGCGATGTGGCAGCATGGGCCGAAAATCTCTTCTTTGATGACCCTGGCGTGCTCGGGCAAACCGGTCCAGATGGTGGGCTGAATCCAGGATCCGCCCCCATACTTGGGATCCAGGTCCGGGATGCCGCCGCCTGTCACGACGGTGGCTCCTTCTTCCACGGCCAGGCGGTAGTAGCTCAGGACCTTCTTCTGATGTTCCTGGCTGATCAGCGGGCCCATGTCGGTGTCCGCATCTTCCGGCACGCCGATTTTCATGGCCTGGGCGCGATCCTTCATGGCGACGACGAAGCGTTCGAACAAGGGGCGTTCGACGTAGACGCGCTCGGTTCCCAGGCAGACCTGGCCGCAGTTGGAGAAGGCTGAACGCACAGTCCCTTCGATGGCGGCATCGAAATCGGCATCGGCGAAGATGATGGCGGCGTTCTTGCCGCCCATCTCCATGCTGACTGGCCGGGCCCCTTTGGCGGCGGCTTTCATGATGGCTTCGCCCGTGCGTGTTTCGCCGGTGAAGGTGATGGCCGAGACCCCTGGGTGCGTGGTGAGGAATTCTCCCGCCGAATCAGGGCCGAAGCCATGCACGACGTTGTAGACGCCTGGAGGAATACCGGCTTCGTTCATCACTTCGCCCAGCAGTGCCGCGGTCTGTGGTGATTCTTCGGACGGTTTGACGACGACGGTGTTTCCGCAGGCCAGGGCGGGGCCCACCTTCCAGGTCATGAGGAGCAGCGGAAGGTTCCAGGGGCACACCACGCCGATGACGCCGACCGGACTGCGGTCGGCATAGTTCAGGGCGCCTGCTCCGTCGGGCGTGTTCATCTGGAAGGCCTGGGTGGCTTCGTTCTTGATGATGTCGGCAAAAATGCGGAAATTGGCCGCGCCGCGCGGAATGTCAATGCGGCTGGCCAGGCTGCGTGGTTTGCCCGTATCCGCGCATTCGGCCTCCAGGAAGGCGTCGAATCGGGCATTGATGCCATCAACCACCGCGTAGAGTTTCTCCACCCGCTCATCGACCGACAGGGCGCCCCAGGGGCCGTTCAATGCGGCTTTCGCCGATAGCACGGCCGCGTTGACCTGAGCCCGATCGGCTTCATGCACCCGCGCGATGACTTCGCCCGTCAGTGGCGACGTCTTGTCGAACTGGCGTGAGGAGGTCTCGTAGACGCCGTTGATGAAATTCTTGACTTCTTTCATGGAGTTTCTTCCAAGTGGTGTGGTGTTGATTCGCCGGATTCCGGTCGGTCGAGCCAGGCTGCTTGAAGGCCTGCACGCGCAATGGCTTCGTCTTCCTCTTCCGAACCGCCGGATACGCCGATTCCTCCCAGGCGCAGGCCCTGTTCCACGATGGGCAAGCCGCCGCCAAAGGCGATGAAACGGGGGCGTCGCAGCAGTCCGTCGCGCACCGCCGCCGAGTGATTCCTCAAGGCGTCCGGCCACTCGCGGGTCGCCAGACCGAAGCTGGCCGCGGTATAGGCCTTGTCGTGAGCGATGTCGATCGAGTGCAGTGGAGCGCCAGGCATGCGGATGAAGGCGGCGGGCAAGCCGGCCGAATCGACTACTGAAATGTTCACGGCGATCTGGCGGGCCTGGGCATATGCCACGGCGGCCTGGATGATCCGCAAGGCGGCGTCGGTCCGGACGATTGCCTGGGCCTGGCCCAGGGCAAGGGGCGGCGCGTCGGAAGGAGAAGCGCTCATGGCTCGGATTCCTGGAAGTAGGGGGGGCGTGGTCGCCGCCCGACTCTTGAGAGGAGGCGGGCGGCGAGCATGGGTCAGGTATAGACGTCGGTGAACGAGGCGACGAGCTCGCCCGTGTGGTAGAAGATCCCCGACCCGAGACGATCCTCGCTCCAGGTGGTTACCGGACGGTCCGGCTGTGCCAGATAGCCAAGGCCGGCAAACGTTTCGTTGCGATTGCCGCTGGGGTCGAAGAAATAGATCGTCTCGCCGCGTGTGATCCCGTGTCGTGTAGGCGCCACGTCGATGCGCACCTTGCGTTTGGCCATGACATCGGCTGCCTTGAGCACGTCGTGCCAGGAATCCAGGAAGAAGGCCATATGGTGGAAGCCAGAAGTGGGGCCGCCGACAAACGCGATGTCGTGCGGGGTGGTCGAGCAAGATAACCAGGTGGCTGCCTGGATGGCCCCTTCGGGGCCGACCATGACCTGCTCCGTCAGGAAGAAGCCCAGGCATTCCACCATGAAGCGGGTGTTCTCCGCGACGGTGTTGACGCCGGTTTCGGGGTTGAGTTCGCACATCAGGAGGCAGTGGTCCAGCCAGTGCGCGCCGGCGCCGCGTACGTTGTCGGGCCAGGGGTCGGGGTTGATGGTGCCGACCTGCGTGCCGACCAGTGCCTTGTGGGCGTATAGGTACATGTCGTGTCCGCTGGGCAGCTTGAAGGCCAGGATGCGGCCTGTGTCGGGCAGCGTATTCTCGGGCAGCCAACGGGTGCCGATCCCCCAGGCTTCAATGCGTTCATGCAAGGTGTCGAGGTCGCTGTCCTGGCGTACCTTGAAGGCCACATGGTCCATGCCGGCCCGATCCGAAGGCGTGAGGATGACGGAGTACTTGTCCCATTCATCCCAGCACTTCAGATAGACATCCCCCTGTTCGTCCTCGTGGACCTTGTACATGCCCAGGGTTTTTTCATAGTGCTCCACCGCCTCGGGCATGTCCATCACACGCAACTTGACGTGACCAATCCGTAATACGTTCATCTTCTGTCTCCTTTCATGGGTTCCCTCAAGGGGTATCGTTTGAAACTTTTTTCAGAGAAAAAGGCTTGCTCAGCCGCTGGCAGACCTGAAGGCGCACGGGGCTGACAGGGGCCGCCCGGCAGGCCAGGGTGTAGCCTTGAGTCTGTTCGTCGGCGCTCACATGTGCGGCGCTGATCGGGCCCAGTGCCCGCACGTCGCCTTCAATGATCCGGACCTTGCAGACCCCGCAGCCGCCGTTGGTGCAGCCGCTGGGGATGCCGCGCCGGCCTAGCCTCAGCATGCCGTCGAGCAGACTTTCCCTGGGGCGGCAACAGAAACGCTCCCCAGTCTGGATGATCTCGATCTCGACGCCTTGATCTGGAACGGACATGCCGGGCTCCTTCACACACGCTTGAACAGGGGGCTGCGCGCCCGATCGGAATCCGCCGCCGAAAGGAATTTCTCGGTATAGATATCCTGTTCGAACAGACGGCCGCGCATCAGGGTTTCGATGCAGGCCTCGATCATGGCCGGGGGACCGCACAGATACGCCTTGTGTCCGGCAAAGACGTGATCGAAGTATTCTCCGGCGACTTCGTGAACGAAGCCCTGCGCCCCCGGCCAGCCGGTACTGCCGTGCGCGTCCGAGAGGGCCGGAATGTAGGTGAAGTTCGGGTGCCGTTGCGCCAGCGCGCGAAACTCGGCGTCGTAATACAGCTCGTCCTGGCTGCGTTGTCCATAGATCAGGGTGATGGGATCCCGCCTGTCCGAAGCCAGCAATTCCAGGATCATGGCGCGTGGGCTCGACAGTCCCGATCCTCCGGCCATGAAGATCATGGGCTGATGAGCCGACTTGCGCACGAAGAACCGGCCGTAGGGTCCGGATATCGTCAAGGGGTCTCCGGCCCTGAGCCGCTCGTGCAGCCAGTGCGTCCCCGCTCCGCCCTTGACCCGGCGGACATTCAGTTCGATCTCCTGGGCGTGGCCCGAGGCGTCGGGCGGGGTGGCGATGGAGAAGGCGCGCCGCTGCTCCAGTCCGGGAATCTCCACCATGACGTACTGGCCAGCCTGGTAGCGAATCGGCTGGTCGAGTGTGAAATGGAGCGCCTTGATCGTCGGCGTGAGCGTTTCGATGCGGGTGCAGGTCGCCTGGAAGTCCTTCACCGGGATGATTTCCACGTCGGGATCGTCGTCGAAGTCAGCTTCGATCGTGGCGTCCGATTCCAGCGTGGCGCAACAGGCCAGCGTCATGCCGTCCTCACGTTCCATCTCCATCAGCGCGAAGGGGTTGGCCGCCCCATGGTCGACCATCCCTTCCAGCACCTGCACCTTGCAGGTGCCGCACAGGCCGTGACCACAGGCATGCGGAATGTAAACGCCTTGACGCAAGGCGGCATCCAGCAGAGTCTGGTCCGCCTTGACATCGATGGTCGTTCCCAGAGGTTCAAGCGTCAGTTGATAGCTCATGTTCTCGCTCCGGTGGCGGGTTCAGCTGCAAGAGCCTTCAATGCCGTTCAGGCCGGGAGTGCGAAAGCGGATGACCGACTTGTGGCCCAGGCCGTTTTCTTGCAGCGAGAGGGCGAGGTCCGGATGCCACTCCTGTCCCGAACGCTTCCACTCGACGGTGTTCCAGTCGATGCGGGAGAAATCCGGATGCTGGCCGTAGACCCCTGGCAGCACCTGGTGGATCAGGTCGCCGAACGGCATCTCGGCCGGCAGGGGCAGGGTCACGGGCGAGCAGAACAGCAGATGGTCTTCCCAGCCGATGTAGAGCAAGGGGCTGGGGAAGTTTTCCCGGCGGTCGGCCGCCGGAAATTCATAATGGGAAATGGCCTGGACGCTCATGCTGCGGCTCCTTCCGGGGAGGTTTCGGGGGCGTTGGCGATGGCGTTGTCTGCCTGGCCGCGCCAGGCCGCAAAATTCTGCTGGTCCGGCGAGCCTTCGAATTCCATGTTGTCGCTGCCTTTTTCCAGTTCGTACCAATCCAGCACGGCCTCCAGCGGATTGAAGCCGGGAGCGCCCGGGTCGGCATCCGGTTTGAAGCAATGCCCTTGGTATATCTGGTGCACTGGCAGCCAGGACTGGACGAATTTTTCGGGCTCGTGGTCGAAGATGTCCTTGCAGCCGTCGCTGCAGAAATGATAGGCGTCCCCCAGGTAGGTGCTTTCGCGGTAGCAGATCTTGGTCGGATCGTCCGGTTCGGTGAACACCATGGGGATCTGGCACGTCGTGCAGAGCATGGGCAAGGTGTTGTTGTAGAACCGGCGGCCCGCTTTCTGCTCCGCGCGCAGATATTCCAGGCGGGGACGGTAGCGTTCGTTGAAGCTGGGGTATTTTTCAGCCAGCCATTGCATTTCGCTTTCCTCCGGAATCCAGGTATGGAAGGCGGCCGCATGGGTGTAGTTGTAGAAAGTGTTCCAGGCCTGATGGCTCAGGTCGTCCTTGACGGCGCAGGCTGCCTTCCAGCCCTTGGGTTCGCGGATGCCGTAGCGGGCGAGATCCCGGAACAGGGCGCCGCCGTTCTCCTCGGCATACATTTCCCAGGCTTCGCGCCAGCTCATCACGCGCTTGGGCAGCATGTAGTCCTGCATCATGGCGACCAGGGTCAGAACGCGAAAACCGCGCCAGAACCACTTGTCGATCCATCGCTGCACGATCGGGACATTGCCCGGATCCTGTTCCAGGATGAACTTGATGCATTCGATGCCCAGCGTCATGTGACGGGACTCGTCGCTTTGGGCGGAGAAGCCGAATGTGACGGTGGACATGTCCCCGTTATGCGCCGCGCCCGACATGAACGGCACGAACAGCAGGTTGGTCAGCACATACTCGAAGGAGAAACTGACCGCGGTCAGGAATTCGAAGGGGCCCGAGGACAGGGCGTCTTCAAAGAAAGACTTGGGTACCGACAGATACCAGACCCGGTCGAACCAATGGCTGCCGTTATGCAGGCCGTTGAAGTATTTGTTGTAGTTCGACAGTGCGTGAGTTTCGGTCTGGAAGTGGCGCAATTCGTCGATTGCCTGCATTTGCGCCGCCACGCGCGCGCCAGCCCCTGTCAGGTGCCGGCCGGCATGGGCGAAGCCACGGTGAGCGTAGTATTCCAACGGAGTCACGCCCTGCATGAACAGTTTCAGCGCGTTGATATAGCGCGCATCGCTGACGCCCAGCTGGCCGTTGTTCTGGGCAAAGGCCTCGATGACGGCGTAAAGCTTCTTTTCTTTTTCTCCCTGGTATTTCCAGTAGGCGTCCATCGTCATGCGAAAGGGATCTTCCCATTTGTCCCAGTCGTGGATCTTGATTCCTTCGAACTTGTCGTAGGGGAAGACCCGGTCCATGGGCTGATAGCTGGTTTCCCAGGCAAGGTCGCGGGTCATGACCCGGTAACGGTCCTTCAGTCCCAGTTTTTTTCGATTGGCGGATGTCGTATCCATGTCGTTTGCCTCCGTGTTGTCGTATCGGTTCAGCCGTTCCACGTCAATGAGAACTCGTCATCGCTTTCGTCGACGTTGCCCGAGAGCGTGACCAGATTGATGTGGATTTGCTGCAGGTCGTAGTCCTGGCCGGTTTGTGCTTCGATGCTGGAGCGGCGGATGCTCAGATGCCCCGGGGCTTCGATCCGCACCAGGCCGGGGGGATAAGTGGCATCGGCTGCCGGGTTGTCCGCTAGGATGGCGTCCACGACGGGGCGGGACTCCTCGTTGTCCTGGAAGGCGATGAAAACTTTCGAGATGGGGGCGTTCATTTCTGCTCCTTGCGCTCAGTCCAGAAAACCCAGCTTTTGCGCACGGGCGTCGAGTTGTTCCCGGACGGATTGCAGGATCACGGGTCCGTCTTCGCCCAACGCCAGATTGGCGATCGGGGATAACGCTGATTGCGCCGCCTGGATTCCGGCTCCGTACCAGGCGCCCAGCAGGCGGGCATTGTCCTGGCTCTCAGCCGCGCAAGTCTTCAGGACGGCGTCCACCCAGGCGGAGGATTCGAGATGCCATTCCGTCATGAAGGAACAGAGCATGGCGACGGCGCTGCCGCCTTTCAGGGTCAGGTGGTCATCGACGAAATGGGTGTAGATCAGGGGGTACAGCAAACCGTCCAGTGCCAGGTTCTGCGCCACCATCAGGTGCAGAGGATCCTGGATGACGAGCGTGTCCTCGACGTGCCTGCGCAGGGCCTGCCAGCCGGGGGCGTCCATCCAGTCCTGCTTGCCGGCATTCAGAACCTCGGGCTCGCCCAGTACTAGGCCCAGGCGGGTCAGGTATTGGGCGATGCTCAGATGATCCAGCGCATGCATCAGCGCCGGCGCAGTCAGCGGTGCTCCATAGCCGCGCGCGCAGATCTGGCTGTTGTTCATGTTGCCTGCCCAAGCCACGTGTCGCAGCGGCATCAGGACCTGGCAGGCCAGGTCTTGGGTGGTAGACGGCATCCTGGCGATCAGATCGCGTGACTGGACAAATTTGTAGTTGGCTTCCACCGCCTCCTGTTGGCGGGCTCGGGTCATGGTCCAGGTAGCGTAGTAGTACTGGCGCGGGTCACGCAGCACGTTCCAGTCGGCCATCCGGATGGCGGTGCGAGCCGGATCGAACAGTTCGAACTCCGGTTCCCAGGTGGGGCGGTAATGGAAGTTGTGCGTGGGTTGCGCCCCCAGCGTGGCTTCCTGGTAGCGCGATGCGGGCTTGCCGTCTCCTGTATAGGTGGCCACGCGCGCAAAAGTATGGCGCAGGGGCTGTATCTGTCGTGCTTGCAGATCAATGTTCATGAATCTGGTCTCCTGTTGTCGTCATGTTCTGGATCGAGTGGGTCTTGCAGAAGGCCTGGAAGTCCGCTTCCGGCAGCATGAGTTCGACGCTCAGCTCGGGCCAGCCGATGGAGAATTCGAATTCCACGAAACCGTTGGCCCGCCGGGATAGGACATGCACGCTGCGTCGCGCCATGTCTTCCGCAGTGGCTGGTCGTAAATCGCTGATGAGGCTGAGGCTGGACATATGTGCTCCTTTGCTGGCGCTTGACTCCCTACATGCAAACGGCATGCCAACTTTCCTCGGAACCACAATATTGTCGATAAAATTAGGGTTTACCATGATCAATTGCTTGTTATTTCAATGATCCATGTCTCTTGGTTCTGGGTGATTGAAGAGAGGCGTGAGCACTATATGGGAAGGAATTTGCTGAAATGATGCGGTTCAAAGAGATGGATTTTGATCATTTGATGAATTTTTTCTGAGATCTAATTTTTTTCTGTCAAATCGATCGGTCATGACATAAGATTGTTTTGATTCAATCATTATCGATAATCTAATAGCCATGACTCCGTTATCCATGCCATCGAACCGCGATATCCGCCGCCTGGTGCGTTTCTCGACTGAAGATGGCCTCATCTGGTTGGGAGAACAGCGGATGGTGTTGCTGCATCTCGCCTCGTTGCAGGCCATACGCCATGAGATGATTGCTTTCGTCGGGCCCCTGCATGCCCGCCGGCTCCTGATGCGCGCGGGCTATGCGGCTGGCAGCCGGGATGCGGCCCTGGCGCGTCGGGTGCGTCCCGATGCTTCGCTGCTTGATGCCTTTTCGGTCGGCCCCCAATTGCATATGCTGGAGGGTGCGGTCCGGGTTTCGCTTCTGCGGTTCGATGTCGACCTGTCGAAAGGGCATTTGTTGTGTCGAGTGCGCTGGGACGACAGTTGGGAAGCGCATGCGCATGCTCGTGAGGAAACGGGTCCGGCCGAGCAGCCCGTCTGCTGGATGCTGTTGGGCTATGCATCCGGATACACCAGCCAGTTCTTCGGCCGCAGGGCGCTGTTCCGCGAGATCCGGTGCGCGGCTTGCGGCGCTCCGCATTGCGAGATCGAGGGGCGGTTTCTCGACGAGTGGCCGGACGCTGGCCAACTGCTCAGGGATTACGAGGAAGATTCCATGCTCGAACGCCTCGAACAGCTGCATTCGCAGGTCGAGGCCTTTCGCAATGAGAATCCTGTCAGCGACGACCAGGGCCTGCTGATCGGGCAAAGCCCGGCCTTTCAGGAAACCGTGACTTTGCTGCGCCATGCGGCACCGACGTCCGTGAGCGTTTTGCTGACCGGGGAAACGGGGGTTGGAAAAGAACGATTCGCCCGGGCATTGCATGCCATGAGTCCGCGCGCGGATAAGCCGTTCGTCGCCATCAATTGCGCAGCCTTGCCGGCGGAGCTCATTGAAAGTGAACTGTTCGGATCGGAAAAGGGCGCTTATACCGGAGCGAGCTCGGCTCGGCTCGGGCGTTTCGAGAGGGCCAACGGAGGGACCTTGCTGCTCGATGAGCTGGGAGATCTGCCTTTGCAGGCTCAGGCAAAATTGCTGCGATTTCTGCAGTCGGGGGAGATCGAGCGCCTGGGGGGGCACGAGACCAGGCGTGTGGATGTGCGTGTCATTGCGGCAACCAATGTTGATCTTGAGCTGGCTGTCGCCGAAGGGCGGTTTCGCGCCGACTTGCTGTATCGGTTGAATGTTTACCCCATCCGCATTCCCGCTTTGCGTGAACGTCCGGAGGATATCGAGCCGCTGGCGCGCCATCTATTGCAGCGAGTCATGTTGCGCCATGGAAAACGAGTGGTCGGCTTGAGCGACCGGGCTTTGGTGGCCTTGCGGACTTATGGCTGGCCGGGCAACGTGCGGGAACTGGAAAATCTCATCGAACGCGGCCTGATCCTGACGCCGCCAGGCAGGCAGATCGACGCTTCCGTTCTGTTTCCCAATGCGGGTGATGATGGTGCTTCGACGATGGCCAAGGTCGATGCCAGCGGGCAGCTGGATATCCGGCCCGAGGCGCCGCCGGATCTGACGGCTTTGATACTGGATGCGATGCGGTCGAAGGGGCTGTCGCTCGAAGCGCTGGAAGACAGCCTGCTGCATGAAGCCGTGGCGCGGGCGCGTGGCAGCGTGTCGGCCGCCGCGCGCAGTATTGGCCTGACACGGGCCCAGTTGAGCTATCGACTGACGCAGCGTGCCCAGAAGGCACAAAAATAGTGGGCAGGATCCGCAATGGCAAAACGACCTTTTTCATCCGCCGAGCATGCGCTGGGACGTCTGGTTTCTGGCGTGGGCAATGATGTGCAGGGCAACCAGGCCCGCACCTTGACGGAGCTGACCTATGCGCGGCTGCGTCGCGATATCGTCGAAGGGCACCTGGTCTCGGGAAGCAAGTTGCGGATCGAGCATTTGCGCGAGCAGTACGGTGTCGGCGCCGGTACGCTGCGTGAGGCGCTCACCCGGCTGGTCAGCGATGCGCTGGTCACCGCCGAGGGACAACGTGGTTTTCGCGTGGCTCCGATGTCCTTGAACGACCTAAAGGATCTGACTCGCTTGCGGGTCCAGATTGAAATCGAGGCCTTGCGCCTGTCCATTCGCCATGGAGACCAGGTGTGGCGAGAGCGGCTTGAACAGGCCTTCCAAGCGCTTTCTTCCCTGGAGACACCGATCACAGGGGAAACCCGGCCTGCCTGGGAAGAGGCCAACATGCAGTTCCATGAGGCATTGCTGGCCGGCCATGGATCGGAGTGGACGACCCGTGTCCTGCGCTTGCTTGCCCGTCATGGAGAACGCTATCGCAGCTATGCCATCGGCTTGCGGGATCGTCATCGTGATGTGCATGCCGAACATGAAGAAATCTACCGTTATGCTTTTTCCGGCCAGGAGGCGCGCGCTGCTCTGGCGCTGGAAGCGCATATCTGGGCGACCCCTCAGTTGCTGATCCAGGCCCTGCGCGATGGCCGGGCGGATTTTCCAGCGTCGGATCGGAGCCCATGAAAAAAGCTCCCGAAGGAGCTTTTTTCATGGGTGGGTGCGGACCATCCGA
>NZ_JAUCDS010000044.1:0-12916 GCF_034674885.1 Castellaniella sp. | reverse complement strand
GTTAACCCTAAGTGCCCTGCGGCGAAGAGACCGAACTATAGCACAGCTTTTTTGCACCGCGCAAGTCGGCGACGAAAACAGGGCGATGGTGATACAGTCCCAGGCAGGACACTCTCTCTACAAGAACAAATACACCACTCGACCATGCCTGCCAGCGAAGACATACTGATCAACGTCACCCCCTTTGAAACCCGCGTCGCCCTGACCGCCCAAGGAGTCGTACAAGAGCTCCACATGGAGCGCGCCATACAGCGTGGACATGTAGGCAATCTCTACCTGGGGCGCGTCGCGCGGGTGCTTCCCGGCATGCAAAGCGCCTTCGTGGACATCGGCCAGGAACGCGCCGCCTTCATCCACGTGGCCGACCTGCGGCAGAACCGCCACGCCCGCAGCGCAGGCGACCACGCCCCCCAGACACCCATTGAAAAATTGCTGTTTGAAGGCCAGCCGCTGCTGGTGCAAGTCATCAAGGACCCGATGGGCACCAAGGGCGCGCGCCTGTCCACACACATCAGCATCGCGGGACGCATGTTGGTCTATCTGCCGCACGAGCCGCACATCGGCGTCTCGCAACGCATCGACGGCGAGGCCGAGCGCGAAGCCCTGCGCCAACGGATCGCGGCCTTGCGGCCCGAAGGCGAGCCGGGCGGCTTCATCGTGCGCACCCAGGCCGAAGGGGCCAGCGATGCAGAACTGGCGGACGACATCAGCTATCTGCGCATGCTGTGGGCAAGCATCCAGGAACGGATCCGCCAGATGCCCGCCCCCTCCCCCGTCTACGTAGAGCTGACTCTGGCCCAGCGCGTGCTGCGCGACATGGCAACCCCCGAGACAGGCAACATCATCGTGGATTCCCGCACCGTCACCCAGGACCTGATCGCCTGGGCGCAGCGCTACACCCCGTCGGTCGTCGAACGGATCCAACACTACAGCGGCAACCGGCCGCTGTTCGACACTGCCAATGTGGACGAGGAAATCGCCCGGGCCCTGTCGCGTCGCGTGGATCTGAAATCCGGTGGATACCTGATCATCGACCAGACCGAAGCCCTGACCACGGTGGACGTGAATACCGGCGGCTACGTGGGCGGGCGCAATTTCGATGACACGATCTTCCGCACCAACCTGGAAGCGGCCGTGGCCATCGCCCGGCAACTGCGCCTGCGCAATCTGGGCGGCATCATCGTGCTGGATTTCATCGATATGGACGACGTGGAACACCAGGCCTCGGTGCTGGCGGAACTGCACAAGGCCCTGTCGCCCGACCGGACGCGCGTCACTGTCAGTGGCTTCAGCCAGCTTGGCCTGGTGGAAATGACGCGCAAGCGCACACGGGATTCCCTGGCGCACCAGTTATGCGAACCCTGCCCCACCTGCCAGTCGCGGGGATCGGTGCGCACCCCTCGCACGCTGTGCTACGAGATCCTGCGGGAGATCCTGCGCGAAGCGCGCCAGTTCGACCCCAAAGAATTTCGCATCGTGGCATCCCAGGCAGTCATCGACCTGTTCCTGGAAGAAGAAAGCCAGCATCTGGCGATGCTGGGCGACTTCGTTGGCAAGCCCATTTCACTGGCGGTGGAGGCCGGCTATGGGCAGGAGCAATACGATCTGGTGCTGCTGTAGCGACGATCAGTCGCTCACGTCCAGTTTGTTTTCCCAGCTGCTGTCGGCATGACAGAGCTCGGGCTTCATCATGGCCGTGAGCATCTCATGTACACGGTCCATCTGACCAGAATAATAACTGTAGGCCTTGACGTTGATGGTGCGGTTATGCAGCAGCGTCAGGCCGAGCACGACGCTGCGGTCCCAACCGGCATCGGGCGCAGGCCGGTAGACCACGCGGCCGAAAGCGGATTCGTTGGGCACCATCTCGAAGGTGTAGGTCTGCCCGCAGGCTGCCGCATGACGGAACAGGTTCTGCTGCACGCCGGGAAAATCGATGGGCAGGCGGCGGCGTTCCGTCACCTGGTAGCGAGCAGTTTCCAGCTCGTTCAGGGTCAGGCCGGTCGGCTGACTGGCGCACGCGGACAGCAGGGCCAGAGAGCTTAGAACGTAAATCGTCTTCATCGTGTGCTCCAACAAACGAACCCAGAATGGTAATCCAATGCGCCGCGCGAACGTCATGGCGCTTCCGCCTCAGATCCGTCCTGTGACACGGCACCATCCGCACTGGGGACACTATCCTGAAACTGCAGTTTATATAAAGATGCATACAGGCCTTCCTGGGCCAGCAGGTCTGCATGAGTGCCGGATTCGGCGATACGGCCCTGGTCCAGCACGATGATGCGGTCGGCCTTCTGTACCGTACTGAGCCGGTGGGCGATGACCAGAGTGGTGCGCCCGTCCATCAGGCGTTCCAGCGATGCCTGGACCTGGCGCTCGGCCTCGTTGTCCAGCGCCGAAGTGGCTTCGTCCAGGATCAGGATCGGCGCGTCCTTGATCAGGGCTCGGGCGATGGCCAGGCGCTGGCGCTGCCCGCCCGACAGGGCGCTGGCGTTGCTGCCCACCTGCGTATGCATGCCTTCGGGCAGGCTGGCCACGAAATCCCACAGGCTGGCGGCTTCCAGCGCCGCGCGCACGCGCGACTCAGGGACGTCACCCAGCACTCCGTAGGCCACGTTCTCGGCGATGGTGCCTTCGAACATCACCACATCCTGGCTGACCAGGGATAGCTGAGAGCGCAAGGCACGCAGACGGAATTCCCGCACGTCCACGCCATCGATCAGGATCTGACCGCTGCTGGGTTCGATGAAGCGGGGCAGCATGCTGACCAGCGTGGTCTTGCCGCTGCCCGACCGCCCCACCAGGGCGACGGTCTGGCCCACCTGCACATCAAAGGACACCGCGTCCAGGGTATTGCGAGAGACGTCCGGGAAACGATGAGTGACGGACCGGAACGTCACCTGCCCGGACAGGCGCTGGGCGATGTCGCGCCTGCCCTCGTCGGATTCGACGGGCTCGTCGATCAGGGCAAAGACGGATTCGGCGGAGACCAGCATGCGCTGGGCGGCGCCGGCGATGTTGGTCAGGCGCTTCAGGGGATCGAAGATCTGGCCCAAGGCCGCCATGAAGGCCGCGAAGCTGCCGACCGTCAGCCCTTGATGGTTGGCCTGGTACAGCGCGACTGCCACCACGATGGCGACCGACAGCGCCACGAAAAACTGCGAAATCGGCGACATGGCTGAATCGGCGCTGGCCGCCCGCATCGCAAAGCGCCGCAACCGCGCGTTGACATAGCCGAAACGATCGCGTTCACGGGCGTAGCCATCGAACAGTTTGATGACGCGCTGGCCAGCGATGCCTTCGGACACGACCCGGGTGAGTTCCGCGTTCATGTTGATCGTGTCGCGGTTGATGCGGCGCAGCCGGCGCACAAAGTAGCGTCCCGTCAGCACGGACAGCGGCAGCATCACCAGCACGATCAAGGTCAGTTGCCAGGACATGTACAGCAGGACGGCCAGCAAGGCGACCACCGTCAGGGATTCGCGCACAATGACGCGAATGACCTCTGTGGACAAGCCGCTGACATTGCCCGCGTCGATGGTGAAGCGGTTCAGCAGGCGTCCACGGTCACCTGAGCGGAAGGTTTCGTCGGACATGCCCAGCAGGCGCTCGAACATATCGCGACGCAGGCCCAGCAGCATGTTGTTGGCCACCCAGGACATCAGGTAGGTGCCCAGGAAGGTAGCCACGCCGCGCACCAGCATGATGCCCACTACCGCCAGCGGAATCGACCATATGTAGGAAGGCTCGGAACCGGTGAAACCTTCGTCCAGCAAGGGCTTCATGATGACGGCCAACAGGGGCTGCGTGGCCGAGGCCACGCTGAGCAGCAGCAGCGCCAGCACGCCGACCTTCCAGTCCTTGCCCAGACGAAGATAGATCTGGCGCCACAATTCCCGCTGCACGGGGCGGCTGTCGACAAGCTGTTTCGGATCGGGTTTCAACCGGCACACTCTCTTATATACTGTCGTGAATCACGCATTTTAGCCCGCCAGCCATCAGTTTCCGCAGCGGGCCGCTGGAGCCCTCGCGTTGACACCCGCCACCCGCCCTACCCTCTATGTGCGCCTGCCCAATTGGGTGGGCGACGTCTGCATGAGCCTTCCCAGCCTGGACACTCTGCTGGGCACGGGCCTGCCCGTCGTCGCCTGCGCCCGTCCCTGGGCCCAGGACCTGCTGGCTGCATATCCCCTGGCCGGCTTCGTGCCGATGCGCGGGTCCTGGCGAGCAGACCGGACCGCAGTACGCCAGCATCTGAAGCAATCCACCCAGGGCCGGGCCCTGGGCCTGCTGCTGCCCGACTCCCTGTCCAGCGCGCTGGCATTCCGGTTCGCCGGGATCCCATGCGCCGGCTACCGCGACGACGGCCGCAGCCTGATCCTGCGCTGGCCCTGTCGCAAACCCGCCGGGCCACTGCACGCGGTGCAATCCTGGCACTATCTGACTCGCCATGCCCTGACCCGCTGGCAGTTGCCGATTACGGACCCCGAACCCGCCGAGGAACTGCGCTGGCAGGCAACTGCCGCACACGAATCGCAGGCCGCGCAGATTCTGGCGCAGGCAGGGCTGAAACCCGGGGGCTTCGTGCTGATCGCCCCGACCGCCATCGGCCTGCACAAGGGCCGGGTAAAGGCCTGGACGGGCTTCGACAGCCTGACGCAGTCACTGCAGGCGCGCGGCGTCGCCGTCGCCATGGCGCCCCCGGCGGCAGAACAGCAGGCGGCCCAGGCGGCCGCCCCAACTGCGCAATGCCTGCCGCCTCTGGGCCTGGGCGCCTTCGCCGCCCTGACCCGACAGGCCCGCCTGGTCATCTGCAATGACTCCGGCGTTTCGCATCTGGCTGCCGCCGCCCGCGCCCGCCAGATCACGCTGTTCGGCGTCACCGACCCAAGCCGCACCGGCCCCTGGTCCAACCAGGCCCTGCGCCTGGGGCGCATGAACGCCTGGCCCAGCGCCCCCGAGGTGCTGGCTCTGGCGTTGGAACACCTGGACATCCCCCCTGCCGCATGAGCGTATCCGAATTCCTGGCCAATCTGGTCATTCCCCTGAATCTATCCGTCACTCTGCTGGTCCTGGCCGCGATCCTGTTCATCGTGCGCTGGCGCAAGACCGCTGCCGCAATCGCGGTGGGCGCGCTGGCCTGGGCGATGTTCTGGGCCCTGCCGACGACATCGCTATGGGCCGGCGGCCTGCTGGAGCAGCGCTACCCACACGAACCAGCCACCGCCCTGCCGGCTGCTCAGGCCATCGTAGTGCTGGGCGGCAACACAGCCAATGGCCGACCCAACTGGTTCGAGCCCTACGACCCCAAGACGACCGTGCTGCGCACCGACACGGCGGCCCGCCTGTACGCCGCCGACAGGGCGCCGCTGATCATTGTCTCGGGTGCCGCCCTGGATGGCGGCGTCAGCGAGGCACGCATGATGGCCTCGGCGCTGGAACGCGACGGGGTGCCTACGGCCGCCATCATCCAGGAAGACCATAGCCTGACGACCCACCAGAATGCGGTCTACACAGCCAAGATGCTGCGCCAGCACGGCATCCAGCGATTTCTGCTGGTGACCTCGGCCCTGCACATGCCCCGCGCCATGGCCAGCTTCCAGAAACAGGGCCTGAGCCCCATTGCCGCGCCGTCGCCCGCGCAGATCGTGGTGCCGGAGGCACCCGACTTTTCATTCTGGCTGCCGAATCTGCGTACCCTGAACGCCAGCCGTTCGATCGTCAAGGAATACCTGGGTCTGCTGGTGTACTGGGTGCGCGGCTGGGTGTAGGCCTCCCCAACCGTAGCAGCCTTGCGCCGGGTGCTAGGCTTGGCGTTCCCGCTGGATATCTGCGTACAACGCCAGATATTGCCGAGCGACCTCCGGCCAGGCGTGGCGCGCCAGGACACCTTGCATCCCAACCCGCAGCCGATCGCGCAATGCCGAGTCGGACATCAGCCGTTCGATCGCCTGTGCCAGTTCGTCCGCCCGTTCGGGGTGGCTGAGCACCAGGGCTTCCTCGCCGGCCTTCACATACTGTGCAAAGCCGCACCAAGGAGCGGGACTGAGAATCACCGGCAAACCGAAGGACATGGCTTCCAGAGGCGCCATGCCGAAACTGTCGTTCAAGGTAGGGTGCACGTAGAGATCGGCGGCCCGGTAGTACGGCGCCACCTGTGAGGTTTCGGGTACCAGATGCACCCGTGCCCGCACGGATTCGGGGGCCTGCGCCACGCAATCCCGGGACGCCGCATTGGCACCCACCACCAGCAACAGGACATCGTCGGGCAACTGCTGCAACGCCCGCAGCACCGTGGGCAGCCCCTTGCGCAAGGGATTACGGGCCACCAACAAGCACAGGGTGCCCTGTGCCGGCAAGCTCAAGGCCTCACGGCTCTGATGCTTTTGTGCGGCCGTGACGGGCGGCTCCGCCGCGACCCCGGGAGGGATCACCGGGATCTGCGTTTCGGAAAATCCGTAGGCCTGCTCCAGCTGATGGGCGATCAACTGCGACACGGCCACCACTCGATGGGCAGGTTGTGGCGCCACGCGGCGAGCCTCAAGCCCCAGATACGTCCGTACCCGCGGGCTGACGCAAGACAGCCAGCGGCGGACAGGGGACATCGCCTGGACCCGCCAGCGATAGCGGACCGGCGTGACGTGGATGACTTCCACGTCTCCGCACCAGCCGTTCATGTGGGAATGAACGATATCGAATCCCTGTCGAGTCTGGCGCGCTGCCCGTCGCGCGAACAGCCAGACGCGAATCCAGCTGGGCCAGCGGCGGCCGGACCGGATCGGCCGGAACGGCAACCGCAGATCGCAGGCGGAGTCATATTCGCGCGCGAACACAGTGATACGGTGCCCGGCAGCAGCCAGTTCCCGCATCAGCGCCACGCCATAGGCTTCCGCGCCACCGAATCGGCTGCCAAAACGGTCCACGACAAAAGCGATGGACAGCCCCGCTGCGGGCCGTACCCGCCCGTCAGCCAAGGGGTTCGGCGCAGTCATGCCGCCTCCTGTTCCCGCCGCAGCCGCTTGCGATCTTCCAGCGGCGTCAGGCATTTCTGCAAAAACCGGAGCAACAAGGTAGAGCGCATGACCGCCACCCGAGGCAAAGCGAAAAGATCATCGGTCGGACGCGCCAAGCCGCCCGCCGTCGTGGTGGCGCTGTCGTAGCCTGCTTCACGCACGCAATCGGCCAGTTCGGGGGTGAATTTCCCATAGGGGTAACAGAACGCCGTTACCGGCGTACCCGTCATCTGTTCGAGCGCATCGCGCGAATCACGGATTTCGTTCGAGGCCAGCTCGGGAGACAATCGCGGCAACACGGGATGGTTCAGGGTATGGGAGCCGGCCTCGTGTCCTGCCCCTACCCAGTTCCGCAGCCCCTGGGCATCCATCAGCGCGGATGCGGGAACGCCCTCGTCCCGGTCCCAGATGTTGGAGCCTCCCAGCTGCCGCGCGACGAAATAGTTGGTAGCGTGAAACCCGCAGTCCTCCAGGATAGGCACGGCGTGATCCAGCACGTTCCGATAACCGTCGTCGAATGTCAGGCCAAAGACCTTGCCGTGTTTCTCGCCACGCAGATAGGGCATCAGCTGCGCCATGGACAAGCCCCGATAGCCCAGTCGGCGCAACCAGACCATCTGACGCCGGAAATCCCGGGGATGCACAGTGAGCCCCCGGTAGGGAGTGCCCCGGGCGTTGGGCTCGCCGATCTGGTGGTACATGAGGATGGGGATCATGGGCGGATTATATCGGCGCGGTCAGGCTCGCGCGCAGACGCGCTGGTAGAAGGCCATCGTCTGCCCGAACAGCAGCGGCAGGGAAAACAGCGCCAAGGCGCGTTCCCGGGCCGCGACGGCCATCGCCGCGTCAACCGGCGCCGCCAGGCGCGCCAGCAGCCAGCGATACTGAGCCTCGACGTCGCCCGCCGGAACGACCCAGCCATCCACGCCATCGCGCACCAGTTCGGGCAGGCCACCCGCATTGGACACCAGAGTGGGCAATCCCATGGACAGCGACTCACAGGCAGCGTAAGACCCCGCTTCCTGAAAGGACAGCACGAAACCGACATCGCTGGCGGCCAGGATGCGGCGCGGGTCGTCCACCAGGCCCGGAAACACCACATAAGGGCTCATGCCCAAGGCTTCCACTTCCTGCCTCAATGTCCCGCGCGGCGGATCTCCCGCCAGCAGGACCCGGAAGCGCCGGCGCTGCGAGACGGGCACACGCGCCAGGGCCTGGAGCAGGGTCAGCCAGCCTTTGGCGCGGTCTGTCCCGCCTACGCTGCCCAGGACACACACATCACCGGGCAACTCGCCCAGCAAGTCGCGACGCGCCTGGGCGCAGACCGCAGCGGACGAGGGACGAAACCGATCTGTGTCGAGGCCCAGGCGGATTGTCTGGACGAAACGGCTGCCATATGCAGAATCCATCAACTGCCGGCTGACGAAATCACAGACGCCGATGGCGCCATCCGTGCCGGCCCAGGCCCGCAACCGATTGCCCAGGCTGTTGACTGGCATGGTGTTGTGCTTGGTCCAGACGATGCACGGTCGTTGACGCAGCCCCAGCCGGGCCAGCATCACCTGCCGGTGATCGGCCGATCCGTTCACGTGAACGAGATCGAAGCGTTCCTCACGCAACAGGGCATGCAGCGCCATGACCTCGATCAGCATGGGCTGCAAACGTGTACTGAAGGACGTGTTCCAGACCCGCACGCCGGGAATCTGCCGGGCCTGGGCATACAAGCGGCTGGTCGCGGGCGTCGCCACCGTGATCTGGTGTTCGCCCTGGAAGGAGCGTGCCAGGTTGGCGATATAGGTCGCATGACCGCCCCCGTTGTTGGGGTGAAAATTGGTATAGAGAATCTTCATGATTCATCCGCGCTTTCTGCTGTGGAGCGTTTTCCAAGCCAATACAGTTTGACGTAGCGATAGAAGCTGCCTGTCGCCGCCATCCCCGCCAGCACCAGACCCTGCCAGCCATCCAGCATGCCGCGCCGCAGAATGTAATGTCGGATGAACGTCCAGGCAGCATGACCAAAGGGCCCCAGCACGCTGGTCCTGCGGCCCTTCGCATAGGCCGCGCGCGCTGCTTCGGTGGAATAGCGGTTGATCTTGTCGATGAAGATTTCCAGGCTGGCGTAGGGATAGTGGACGAAATGGCCAGACAATGTTGCCGTCCGTCCCGACACCACGACATGTTCGTGGACGGGCGCATCGGAAAAACGCCCCGCATCCTGGCGGAACAGGCGCACGACGTAATCCGGCCACCAACCGCTATGGCGGATCCAGCGGCCGCAAAAATTGGACAGGCGGGCCACGCGGTACGCCTGGGCGTCGGGCGCAGCCAGGGTCCGAGCAATCGACTGGGCCAATTCAGGCGTAACGCGTTCGTCAGCATCGATGGACAGGATCCAGTCTCCGGTCGCCAGATCCAGCGCGCGGTTCTTCTGTGGGCCGAAGCCAGGCCAGTCTGCGCTCGACGCCACTCGCGCGCCACGCTGCCGAGCGATATCGCAGGTCGCGTCGGTGCTGCCGGAATCCAGGACGATGATCTCGTCCGCGAAGGCGACCGAGTCCAGGCAAGCGCCGACGTGCGCCGCCTCGTTCTTGGTAATGATGATGACGGATAGCTTCAAGGGCGCACCCACATGTCGCGCGCCTTGCGGTTCAGGGTCAACCCGCATAATGCTGCCCCCGCTTCCAACGCTTCCAGGCATTGAACGCCGGCCCGATCCAGGGGCTTGCCGCCACGCGAATCCTGCGGCCTACGGACTCGCCCGACGTGTTGCGGACGGCAAACCGGAAGATCGATGCCGGATCCGAGCCCGGCAGATTACGGCCGAAGGCCCTCGTCGTATACAGATGGCGAAACCCGGCCACCTGGGCGATCGCGACGTAGTCGGCATCGAAGTAGCCTTGAGGCCAGCACAAGTGATCGGACACGGCCCCAAGATGCTCGGTCAAGCAGGCGCGGGACTGCTGCAATTCGTCCCGCATCCGGTCGTTCTTGGATGCAACGTCCTGTTTGTCCCATCGAGTATGGGTATGGGTGTGACTATGAAATTCGAAGACGCCATCGGCCTGCATGCACTCAATTTCCGACCAGCGCAAGGCGACTTCATGGGCTTGCCCTGCTGCTGCCAACTGCATGCAACCCGCGTGATCGGGGGTGGGCGGCAAGGCGAGCGCAGCCTGCCCAGCATGCGGCCGGGCCGGCCCCTGCCCTATCCAGCCTGTGACCAGGAAGACAACGGCATGGAAGCCGAATTCCCGCAACACAGGCCAGGCGTGAACGTAATTGTCCAAGTAACCATCATCGAAGGTGATCAGGACGGACCGCTCCGGGGCCGGGGCCCCGGCCAGATGTGCGGCGAATGCCTCGCACGTCAGCGTCTGGTAGCCATGACGCTTGAGCCACGCCAGTTGATCACGGAAATGCTCGGGCGTGACGTTGATATCGCCGCCGGCCGGGGTTACGTGGTGATACATCAGAACAGGAACTGAGCGCATGGGTTTCATCCGATTCGATTCTCAAGCCAGCCCCGGTAGCACTGCTCAGTGCGCCGGACCAAGCCTTCCAGGGTAAAACGGTCCGAACCGCGCACGGCCTGCAGACCGGCCTGCCCCATGGCGCGGCGCCGCTCGGGGCTGTCGACCAGCATCCGCAACGCATCCGCCAGGGCCACATGGTCGTGCAACGGCACCAGAAGGCCGGTCACCCCGTCCTGCAACATCTCGGACACCCCTCCGACATCCGTGCCGACCACCGGCAGACCGGCTGCTGCGGCCTCGACGAAGACCGTGCCGGAAGCTTCTTGTTCTGTCGCCAGGGCGAACAGGTCGAAGCCCGCCAGCACGTTCGGAATATCTGTCCGACGTCCGGTAAAGAGCACTTTATCCTGCAACCCGCGCGCCTGCACCAGGGCCTGCAGCTCTTCCAGAGTGGGCGACCCATCTCCCACCAGGACCAGGTAGACGTCCGGCCGCTGCAGCAAATCCGTCATTGCGTCGATCAGTGCCCGGTGGCCTTTCTTCGCTCGCATCACCGCCACGCAACCGACCACAACAGCGGTGTCCGGGATGCCGAATTCCGCCCTCAGGCTGGAGTGTTCCACGAGCGGTGGCAGCGGGATGGGCGAGTAGACGGTGGCGACCCGGTCCGGTGCAGCTCCGCAGTCCAGCAGCAGATGCCGCACGTGCTCGCTGACTGTCGTGACGCAATGTGGCACCCGGGTATACGACAGCAGGGAACCCGGCTTCACTGCCAGATGACGCGTGCGCACAATCAAGGGCGTGCCAGCCAGGCGCCCTGCCACTCCGGCCAGCATCGTGTCACGGCGACTGTGCGTGTTCAGTACGTCGAAATGACCGTCCTTCAGAAGTCGGCGCACCCGGACGACCCCGCGCAGATAGTTTCGTGGACCATCCATCAACAGGGTATGAACCTCAAAGCCGTCGTCGCGCAGACGCTGCGTCAAGCGGGCATGCGGTTGGCACAGGGCTTCCATATGGTGCCCTGCCGCCCGCATCGCGACCATTTCCTTGAAGATCCGGTTCTCCTGGCCCCCAAAACCCGTCGCGGCTTCGGAATGCAGAATACGTAGCGGTTTCATCCGTAGAAAACCTCGACCTGATCATAGGACAGCCACTGCCGCGCGCCGGCGATCAGGGCATCGTCCATGCGCACGCGCCAGTCGTCGCCCAGGCGCAGCAGGCAGGAGAAATCCTGCCTGCGCAGGCGCAGTTCGACCGGCACGCCGGATTCCTGGGAACGCCACGGCCCCAGCAATTCCTGCAGTTGCGCCGGTTCCAGCGCGTCGGGCACCGACAGGCGCAGACTGCGGGCGCGGGTTTCGCGGATGCGCTGCAGATCGTACAGGTCGTCGGCTGAGACGCGCAGGCCGCCGGAGTAATCATCGTGGCTGACCCGGCCCTGGATGACCAGGGGGCGGTCTTCCTTCAGGCTGTTGCGGTATTGCTCGTACATCTCGTTGAAGATGGCGATCTCGATCTGGGCAGTGCCGTCGTCCAGCAGGGCGTACAGCATCTTGCCGCGCCGCGTCATGCGCGGGCGCACGGCGGCCAGCACCCCCGCCAGCCACTGAGGGTTGCGCGACGGCGCCAGGCGGGCCAGCGGCGTGGGTGCCACCCGGCGGATCTCATCGCGCCAGGCATCGAACAGATGGCCGCTGAAATAGAATCCCAGGGCGGTCTTTTCTTCGGTCAGGTAGGTCTGCAGGTCCCAGGGGGTGACCCGTGCCAGCTCGCCCGCGACCAGCTGGTCGGATTCGTCGGCGAAGAGCGAACACTGGTTGGCATTGCGCTCGGCCTGCTCGGCGGCCTCGATGGCGCTGCCCAGGGTTTCCAGCAATGCGGCCCGATTGTCTTCCAGGGTGTCGAAGGCCCCGGCACGGATCAGGGCCTCGATGGTGCGGCGGTTCACCGCATGGCGGTCGACTCGGGCGCAGAAGTCGAACAGGCTGGCAAACGGGCCGCCGGCATCGCGCGCGGCCAGGATCGCCTCGACCGCCGACTGCCCGGTGCCCTTGACACCGCCCAGGCCATAGCGGATGGTGCGCGGCGGCTTGCCCTGGGCCATATGATCGTCGGCCACGGGTGCGAAGCGGTAGCCCGAAGCATTGACGTCAGGCGGCAGGACCGTTACGTCATTGGCAACGGCATCGCGCCAGAACACCTGGATCTTGTCGGTGTCGTCCATGTCCGACAGCATGGTGGCCGCCAGGAATTCCGCCGGATGGTAGCGTTTCAGCCAGGCTGTCTGGTAGGAAATCAGGGCGTAGGCGGCCGAGTGACTCTTGTTGAAACCATAGCCGGCGAATTTCTCCATCAAATCGAACAGATGGGCAGCCAGATCGGCGTCGTAGCCTTTCTTGACGGCGCCTTCCTGGAAGACCACCCGGT
>NZ_JAUCDS010000043.1:0-13548 GCF_034674885.1 Castellaniella sp. | reverse complement strand
AAGGAAAACGCCTCGATTTCCGGGGCCGAGGTCGGCTGCCAGGGCGAGGTCGGCGTGGCCTGTTCCATGGCGGCGGCCGGCCTGACGGCCGTGATGGGCGGCACGGTGGCGCAGATCGAGAACGCCGCCGAAATCGGCATGGAACACAATCTGGGGCTGACCTGCGACCCGGTGGGGGGGCTGGTGCAGATTCCCTGCATCGAGCGCAACGCCATGGGTGGCAACAAGGCCATCAACGCATCGCGCCTGGCGTTGCACGGCGACGGCAAGCATCACGTGACGCTGGACATGGTGATCGAGACCATGCGTCAGACCGGCGCCGACATGAAATCCAAATACAAGGAAACCTCGCGCGGGGGCCTGGCGGTCAACGTAGTGGAATGCTGATTTTCTAGCGTCCTGCCCGCACTACACCGATGCTGGCGGCCACCACCAGGCCAACGCCGATGATCTGCCCGGCCTGCATGCCCTGCTCCAGGATCAGCCAGCCCGACAGGGCGCCGATGGCGGGCTCCAGGCTCATCAGCACGCCAAAGGCGGCCGCCGGCAGGCGGCGCAAGGCCTGCATTTCCAGGATATAGGGCACCAGCGGCACCAGCACGGCCAGGCCTGCCGTCAGGCCCAGCTGCTGCCAGGGAAACAGGGCCGTTCCGGATTCCACCACGGCAAAGGGCAGCGACAGCACGGCCGCCGCCAGCAGCGAGGCCGACAGCCCCTGCAGGCCGGGCAGGCTGCTGCCGACGCGCTTCATCATGATGATGTAGACGGCCCAGCCGCCGGCCGCCAGCAGGGCGAAGGCAATGCCGACCGGATCGGCGCCCAAGCCCTCGTGGGCATCGCCCCAGGCCAGCAACAGGATGCCGATGGCGGCCAGCAGGGGCCAGGCCAGGGCACGCCAACCACGTACCCCCAGGGCAGCCACGGCCAGCGGTCCGCAGAATTCCAGCGCGACGGTCAGATGCTGGGGCAGGCGTTCCAGCGCGACGAAAAACGCCAGCGACATCACGGCCATGCCGGCCCCCAGAATGACCGTCGCACGCCACTGGGCAGCGCTGAAGCGATGCAGGGGGGGCCGCACGATCAGGAACAACACCACTGCCGCCCAGCAGATCCGCAGGGCGGACGTGCTCAGCGGCCCGTAATCCGCGATAACCGGCACCGCCAGCGACACCCCGGTCTGGACGCTGATCATCGACGCCACGGCCAGCCCGACCGCCAGCCACAAACCGCTGCCCTGCAGCGACCGTCCCGCACCGTCCGCAGGGGACGCGCCGCCACCCGTCGCAGCAGGGCGCCGGGCACCGCCAGCGGGTCGGCCTTGGGCAGCCGGTGAAAATGGCTTATCGTTTGACACTGGTTGGGCGCGGCGGTTTCTTTCCGCCCATTGTTTTCCGGACATACGACTATACAGGACCTCTCGATGGCACCATCTCCCACTTCCCAGAACAAGGCGGCGCTGCGCGACCGCATCCAGGCCCTCTTCGATCGTTCCGGACTGCTGCTGCACCTGGGGGCGACTCTGGGTGACGTGAGCGACGGTCGCGTGCATGTGCACCTGCCGTTTTCTCCCTCTCTGACCCAGCACCTGGGCCTGTTTCACGCAGGGGCGACCAGCGCCCTCGCGGACTCTGCGGGTGGCTTCGCCGCCATGACCCAGGCGCCGGACGGCTATACGGTGCTGTCCGTGGAGTTCAAGATCAACCTGCTGGCCCCCGCCCAGGGAGAATCCCTGGAAGCCATCGGCCAGGTGATCCGCAAGGGCCGCACCCTGACCATCGTGCAGGTGGACGTCTTTGCACTGGATGCGGGGCGCAAGACCCCGATCGCCCTGATGCAGCAAACCATCATCAACATCCCGGACCGCAAATCATGAGCATCGCCATTCCCTTGTCGGTGCTGGATCTGGCGCCCATCACGGAAGACGGCAGCGCCGCCGAATCCTTCGCCCACACGGCGGACCTGGCTCGCCACGCCGACGCCTGGGGCTACCGCCGCTACTGGATGGCAGAACACCACGGCATGACGGGCATCGCCAGCGCCGCCACCGCCATCCTGATCAACCACGTGGCGGCCGCCACCACCCGCATCCGCGTGGGGGCGGGCGGCATCATGCTGCCCAACCATTCGCCCCTGGTCATCGCCGAACAGTTCGGCACGCTGGAAGCCCTGCATCCGGGCCGCATCGACCTGGGCCTGGGACGAGCGCCGGGATCGGACCAGACCACTGCGCGGGCGCTGCGCCGGACGCTGCAGACCGACCCCGACGCCTTCCCGCGCGACGTGGTGGAACTGATGGCTTATTTCCGGGGCGAGAACCCGGTCCGGGCCGTCCCCGGAGAGGGCCACGGCGTGCCGGTCTGGATCCTGGGGTCCAGCCTGTTCGGCGCCCAGCTGGCGGCGGCGCTGGGGCTGCCCTACGCCTTCGCATCGCACTTCGCGCCGGCCCAGATGATGGACGCCATCCGCGTCTACCGGCAGCACTTCCAGCCGTCCGAATACCTGGACAAGCCCTACGTCATGCTGGGGTTCAACGTCTTCGCGGCCGACACGGACGAACAGGCGCGCTTCCTGGCCAGTTCCTGGCAGCAGTCCTTCGTGAATCTGCGCACCGGGCGGCCCGGCCGCCTGCCCAGGCCCGTGGACGGCTACCTGGACAGCCTGCCGCCGGCAGCCCGCGAACTGCTGGACCACATCCTGTCCTGCGCGGCCATCGGCTCGCCGGATTCGGTGGAGGCCCAGATGCGGTCCTTCATCGCCCGCACGGGGGCCGACGAACTGATGATCACCTGCAATATGCACGACCACGCGGCGCGGTTGCGATCCTACGAGATCGTGGCCGGGCTGATCGGTTCGACGCACGACGCAGGCCAGGCGGCGCATTCCTGACCATTAGCCGAACAGCACACTCGCATCAGGGCGTGATCGGCAGCGCCCGTTTGTGGGCGCTGCGCCGCCAGGTGCCCACGATGATCTCGAAGGCCTCGGGGGATACGTCCCGGCCTTCCAGGAAGTCATCGATCTGCTGGTAGCTGACGCCAAAGGCGTCTTCGTCGGGCTTCAGGGGCCTGAGCAATTCCAGGTCGGCAGTGGGCACCTTGAATACCAGGGTGTCGGGCGCCCCCATGGCACCGGCCAGCGCCCGCACCCGGCGCTTGTTCAGCCCGGCCAGCGGGGTGACGTCGGCTGCGCCATCGCCAAATTTGGTGAAGAAGCCCATCAGGGCCTCGGCTGCATGATCCGTGCCCACCACCAGCCCGCCGCGTGCGCCAGCCACGGCGTACTGGGCGATCATGCGCTGGCGGGCCTTGATGTTGCCATGCAGGAAATCCTGCTGCGCGGCGTCGCGAAAAGCCTGACCCGAGGCCTGCACCGCCGCCAGCATGGCATCGGACGCAGGCCGCACATCCACGGTCAAGGCCTCGTCGGGCCGGATGACCTGCAGGCAGGCCTGGGCATCGGCCTCGTCCAGCTGGGTGCCATAGGGCAGGCGCATCGCCACGAATCGGGCGTCCCCGCCCTGGTCGCGCACCCGTTGCACGGCCCGCTGCGACAGGCAGCCTGCCGTCAGGGAATCCACCCCGCCGCTGATGCCCAGCACCAGGGCGCGAGCGCCCGTGCCGCGCAGCAGTTCCGCCAGGAACTCGACGCGGTGCTCGATTTCCGCAGCGGCGTCGAATTCGTCGCGCACACCCAGGCCCAGGCGGATCTGCAATTGCAAGGCGCGTTGCTCGGCATTCAGCAAGGCGGTATCTCCTCAGCTGCGGTCTTCGAAACGATCCAGCACGGCGCCGGTGCTGGCGTCGGAACAGTTGAAGGCGAACTTCGCCTGCACGCCACGCGTGTAGCGGGGCTTGGGCGGCGTCCAGGCGGCGCGACGTTTGGCCAGGACTTCGTCGGACACGTTCACCTGCAGCAGCTGCTTGTGCGCGTCGATGGTGACGGAATCGCCTTCCTCGACCAGGGCGATCGTGCCGCCCGCTGCCGCTTCAGGAGCGACGTGGCCCACGACCATGCCCCAGGTGCCGCCCGAGAAACGGCCGTCGGTGATCAGGCCCACGGAATCGCCCAGGCCTTCGCCCACCAGGGCGCTGGTCGGGGCCAGCATTTCCGGCATGCCAGGGCCGCCCTTGGGCCCCAGGTAGCGCAGTACCATCACGTCGCCGGCATGGATCTTGCCGGCCAGGATGGCGTCCATGGCGGACTGTTCGTCATCGAACACCCGCGCCGGGCCGGTGATGGCCGGGTTCTTCAGGCCGGTGATCTTCGCCACGGCGCCCAGTTCGGCCAGATTGCCCTTCAGGATGGCCAGGTGGCCTTCGGCGTACAGCGCATTGTCCAGGGTGTGGATCACGTCCTGGTTGGCGGGCACGTCGGGCACGTCGGCCAGCGTTTCCGCGATGGTCTTGCCGGTGATGGTGATGCAGTCGCCGTGCAGCAGGCCGGCGTTCAGCAGCAGCTTCATCACCTGGGGCACGCCGCCCGCCTTGTGGAAGTCCACCACGAGATGTTTGCCGCTGGGCTTCAGGTCGCAGATGACCGGCACGCGGCGGCGCACGCGTTCGAAATCGTCGATGGTCCATTCGACCTCGGCGGCGTGGGCGATCGCCAGGATGTGCAGCACGGCATTGGTCGAGCCGCCCGTGGCCATGATGACGGCCACGGCGTTTTCGATGGATTTGCGCGTGACGATGTCGCGCGGCTTCAGGTCCAGTTTCACGGCGTTCAACAGCACGCGGGCCGACTCGGCGGACGAATCGATCTTTTCCTGGTGCACGTTGGCCATGGTCGAGGAATACGGCAGGCTCATGCCCATGACCTCGAAGGCGGAGCTCATGGTGTTGGCCGTATACATGCCGCCACAGGACCCGCTGCAGGGGATGGCGTGGGTTTCGATATTGTGCAGGTCGGTTTCAGTCATGCGACCGGCCGCGTGTTCGCCGACGGCTTCGAAGACGCTGACGATGTTCAGGTCCTGGCCGCAGTAGCTGCCCGGCAGGATGGTGCCGCCATAGACGTAGATGGACGGCACATTGGCGCGCAGCATGCCCATCATGCCGCCGGGCATGTTCTTGTCGCAGCCGCCGATCACCAGCACGCCGTCCATCCACTGGCCCTGGACGCAGGTTTCCACGCAGTCGGCGATGACCTCGCGCGACACCAGGGAATATTTCATGCCTTCGGTGCCCATGGCCATGCCGTCGGAAATCGTCGGCGTGCCGAACATCTGCGGATTTCCGCCAGCCGCCTTGACCGCCGCCGCCGCTGCATCCGCCAGGGGCTGCAGGCCGCTGTTGCACGGCGTGATCGTGCTTTGCCCATTGGCGATGCCGATCATGGGCTTGCTGAAATCGTCCTCGGTATAGCCCAGGGCGTAGTACATGGAACGGTTCGGTGCGCGGGCCACCCCCTGGGTGATGTTGGATGAGCGCAAAGGCTTGGACATGAGCGGATCCTTACGGGTTGTTTCTGAGGACAATCATTAAGTGTACGGCTTGTTTGTCGCAGGCGCAGCAGAACCCGGCGCGCGCCATGGGCATCCGGATGATCAGAAGCTGCGCCGGGCCGCCTGCGCCAGGGATTCCAGGAACGCCGGATCCTGCACGACCCAGTCGCGCCGGGCGCCGGCGATATGCCCCTGCGTCACCCAGTCGGCCAGCAGCCGGCTGAGCGTTTCGGGCCGCACCCCAATGTGCGCAGCCAACTGGCGCTGCGTCAACGGCAGGCGCACCGCACCGGCAGCGTCGCCCGACAGGCGCAGCAAATAGTCGGCCAGGCGCTGGGCGGCCGTGCTGTCGCTGTACCATTCAACCTCGTTGACGCGGCGGTAGACCCGGTCGCTCAGGCGGTTCAGCAACCGCATGGCCAGTTCGGGCCAGGCCCCGACGGCTTCCTGCAGGCCGGCGCGCTTCAGGCACAGGACGACTGCATCGCCGCGCGCACGCGCTTCCATGGGATAGCGGCCATGCGTCATGAACATGGCTGTTTCCGCCAGCATCTGCCCCGCCTGAAAAATCGAGAACACGCGATCCTGGCCATCCTGCGTATGGCGCAGGACTTCGACGCTGCCGCTGAACACATACAGGTATTCGGCCGCCTCATCGCCCTCCCGAAACAGGGTCTGGCCATCCTGGGCGTGCAGGACGGCGGCATCGCGCAGCAACATCGGCTGCACGTCCGCAGGCGCGCCCTGGAACAGCGGGTGGCCAAAGACCTGGGGGGGCGCGTCTCCGGCTTCATCGACTTGTGTCATCGTGGGTCCAGGCAGGTGAACGAGGCGGCAGCGGCCGATCGCGACGCGCAGCCATCGGGGCGCATGCCCCTGGAAATATCATACCGCGCAGCGCCCGGACTCCAACGCCGGGGGCCGTCTGGAAGTACAGTACATCTGCGCCGGAGGGCTGACAGCATCGACCGGCTGACAACGACTGCGGGAGATTCACATGACTGACAAGATCGACACCAACACCCGGATCGGCATCGCAGGCGTGGGCCTGATGGGGCACGGCATCGCCTCGAACATTGTCCGCTGCGGCTTTCCGCTGGTGCTGCTGAAGCATCCCGGCAACCAGCCCGTCGACGACCTGCTGCACGATGGAGCCCGGCAGGCGGACACCCTGCAGGACATCGCCGAGCAGGCCGACGTCATCATCCTGTGCGTGACCGGCACGCCCCAGATCGAGGACATTCTCTATCGCGCCGACGGGCTGCTGGCGCACCTGCGCCCGGGCACCATCCTGATCGACTGCTCCACCGCCATCCCCTCGTCCACCGAACGCATCGCCGCCGACGTCGCGCGGGCGCGCGGCCTGTTCCTGGATGCCCCGATGACGCGCACCCCGAAGGAAGCCGCCCAGGGACGCCTGAACCTGATCATCGGCGGCGATACGGCGCTGTTCGAGACCTGCCGCCCGCTGCTGGAAAGCTTCGCGGAAAACCTGGTTCATGCGGGCCCGATCGGCGCTGGCCACCGCATGAAGCTGATCCACAATTTCGTCTCCCTGGGATTTTCCACCGTGCTGGCCGAGGCGGCAGCCTGCGCCAACCGGGCCGGCATCGAGCCGCGCGTGCTGCTCGACATCCTGGCCAATGGCGGCGGAGGCGGCATCGTCCTGGACCGGCTGGCCCCGTACATCGCATCCGGAGACGATTCGGGGTTCCGCTTTTCCCTGTCCAATGCCCACAAGGATCTGAGCTACTACACCACCATGGCGGACGAATCCCGCAGTTTCCACCAGATGGCAACGGCGATCCGCGACACGCTGGCCATGGGCCTGCAAACCGATCCCAAGGCCACCATGCCCCAACTGATCCAGATCCTGGAAACGCATGCCGACAGCGGCGAACCCGGCTGATACGACACACAGATATAAAGAAAACGCATAACCGCTATGCGGCTGCGATCACAATGCGCTTATGATGAATGGCCGTTCGCGCAGGAAACCCATCCGCAGCGACGCGCAGCAAGCGCCATTCAACTTTCCACCCACGATGGAGACCCCGTGAAGCCCGCATCCCCGAACGACGTCATTTCCCCTCTGCGACAGGACATCCGGCTGCTGGGTCGAACTTTAGGGGAAGTCATCCGGGAATGCGAGGGCCGCTCCATCTACGACGTCATCGAAAAGCTGCGCCGTGCCGCCGTCAAGTTCCGCCGGGAAGGGCAGGACAGCGATGGCCGCATGCTGGAACGCCAGATCCGCAAACTCGCCGACGGCGAGGCCAACTCGGTCGCCCGCGCCTTCAGCTATTTCCTGCACCTGTCCAACATTGCCGAAGACCGTGACCAGACGCGCCGCCAGCGCCTGCAGTGGGAAACCGACGGCACGGCCACGCCCGGCAGTCTGCAGCATGCCGTGCAACGCCTGAACCAGGGCGGCCTGTCGGGCAGCCGCATCCGCCAGCATCTGTCGCAGGCCTGCATCGTCCCGGTGCTGACCGCCCACCCGACCGAAGTGCAGCGCAAGAGCACGCTGGACCTGCACCAGGAAGTCGCCCGCCACCTGCGGCAGATGGACACCCCCCACGCGCCCCTGGAAGCCGCGCACCTGCAGGAAAGGCTGACCGGCCTGATCGCATCGCTGTGGCAAACCCGCATGCTGCGCCAAAGCAAACTGACGGTGCTGGACGAAATCGACAACGCCCTGTCCTACTACACCAGCACATTCTTCAGCACCCTGCCCCAGCTGCATCTGGATATGGGAGCCCTGCTGCGCAAACCGCCGAAATCCGTCTTCGACGCAGACAACACGCCGCTGCCGCCCTTTGTCCACATGGGCAGCTGGATCGGCGGGGACCGCGACGGCAACCCCAACGTCAACGCAGACACGCTGGAACAGGCCCTGCTGCGCCAATCCGCCCACGCCCTGCGCTACTACCTGACCGAAGTCCACGCGCTAGGGGCCGAACTCTCGGTATCCCAATCGCTGATGCAGGTCACGCCCGCCGTGGCGGCTCTGGCCGCCATCAGCCAGGACCCGTCCACGCACCGCCAGGACGAACCCTACCGGCGCGCCTGCATCCACATCTACGCCCGGCTGGCCGCCACCGCCCAGGCCCTGACCGGACGACGACTGGCCCGGCGCAGTACCTACGACGCGCCTGCCTACGCAGCGGCGGACGACCTGGCGGCCGATCTGCGCACAGTCGCCGAATCCCTGGACGCGCACCACGGCGCCCTGGTCGGCAGGCTGCGCCTGACCCACCTGCGCCAGGCCGTGGAAATCTTCGGTTTCCACCTGGCCACCGTCGACCTGCGGCAAAGTTCCGACGTGCACGAGCGCGTGTTCGACGAACTGATGCAGCACGCAGGCGTCACGCTGGACGGCAAATCCGTGCGCTACGCGCGGCTGTCCGAAGCGGACCGCGTCCGGGTCCTGCGCCAGGAACTGCGCGAACCTCGCCCACTGGTGTCGCCCTGGGTCGAATATTCAGCGGAAACCACAAAAGAACTGTCCATCCTGCGCATGGCGGCCGACTGCAGGCGCCGCTTCGGCGCCGCCGCGATCCGCCAGTCCATCGTGTCGCACACGGAAACCCTCAGCGACCTGCTGGAAGTACTGGTGCTGCAGCAGGAAAGCGGCCTGATCGCACCGACGGTCGGCAAGGCCGCGCCGCAGGGAGGCCTGATGGTCGTGCCGCTGTTCGAGACCATCCCCGACCTGGAACGCGGCCCCGAGATCATGGACGCCTGGCTGTCGCTGCCCGAAGTCGCGACCCGCGTGCGCCAGGCGCAGCACGGCATCCAGGAAGTCATGCTGGGCTATTCGGACAGCAACAAGGACGGCGGCTACCTGACGTCCAACTGGTCGCTGTACCAGGCCGAACGCAGCCTGGTGGAGGTGTTCCGCAAGCACCGCACCCGCCTGCGCCTGTTCCACGGCCGAGGCGGTTCGGTGGGCCGAGGCGGCGGCCCCAGCTACGATTCCATCATCGCGCAGCCGCCCGGCACCGTGAACAATCAGATCCGCCTGACCGAACAGGGGGAAATCATCCAGGGCCGCTACAAGGACGCCGAAGTCGGCCGCTGGCACCTGGAACTGTTCGTGGCCGCCACCCTGGAGGCCAGCCTGGCCGGCGCGCCGGCGGTCCGCAACGAAGACCGGCACGCCACGGAATACGGCGAAGCGATGGCCTGGATGTCGCAGACGGCGCGCGAGGCCTATCGGGATCTCGTCTACGGCACGGAAGGCTTCACGGATTATTTCTTCGCCTCGACCCCGATCCGCGAGATCGCCGGCCTGAACATCGGATCGCGGCCATCCTCGCGCAAGGCGCTGCAGCGCATCGAAGACCTGCGCGCCATTCCCTGGTCGTTTTCCTGGGCGCAGTGCCGCCTGCCGCTGCCCGGCTGGTATGGGGTCGGCACGGCGCTGGCCCGCTACCTGGAAGAAGGCGGTCCGGATCACGCACTGAGCCGTGAAGCACGCCTGCAGCGCCTGCAGACGATGGCGCGCGACTGGCCGTTCTTCCGCACCCTGCTATCCAACATGGAACAGGTGCTGGCCAAGACCGACCTGGCGATCGGCCGGGCCTATGCCGAACTGCTGACGGACAAGGCCCTTCGCACGCGGATCTTTGCCCGCATCGAAAGCGAATACCACGCCACTGTCGACGTGTTTCGCGACATCACGGGCCACGAGCTGCTGGCCCACGATGTCCCGCTGCAGGCCGCCCTGGCCGAACGCTTTGCCTACATCGACCCGCTGAACCACCTGCAGGTCGAATTGCTGCGCCGCATGCGTTCGGGTCCGGCGTCGGCGCACCGCGCCAACGAACAGGAATCCCGCGACCAGCGAGCAATCCACATGACGATCAACGGGATTGCCGCAGGCCTGCGGAATTCAGGGTGATCAAGCCCCGTTAGCCAGTACGGACGGGCTCAGGTCGTTGCCGTGGTATTTCTTGTAGGCAGCGTTCAAGTTCCCGTTCTTCAGGTTCTTGCGCACCCATTCGTCCACCCAGGCCTTCAGTTGCGGGGTCTGCTTGGGCATGGCGATCCCCAGCATGAATTCATGCTGGACGAACTTGGTTTCGTACGGATCGTTCTTCAGTTTCTTGTTGACTTCCGCCACGTTCGGCCACTGGGACGAGATGGCCTGAACCTGCCTGGACGCCGCCGCCGTCACCAGCGTGGCATCATCCTCGAAGCGCCGGATGTTGGCGTCCGGGGCGTTCTTCGTGATGTCGGTGTCGTTGACCGTCGCCCGGGTCACGCCGATCTTGACGCCCTTCAGGTCCTTGTAGCTGCCGATCTTCACTTCCTTCGGCGCTGCCACGATGATCTGCAACGAGGCGTACGGCACCGAAAAGTCGATGACCTTGGCACGCTCTTCGGTGATCGACAGATTGGCGACGGCGAGGTCCGCCTTGCCGGTCTGGATGGTGGGGATGCGGGCGGCATTGGTGATGGGCACCAGTTCGAGTTTGACCCCCAGGTCCTTGGCCAGCATCTCGGCCGTGGTCACGTCGGACCCTTCCGGCTGCATCTGCGCATTGGCATAGCTGAACATGGGAACCCCCATGGCGATCGCGACCCGGATCACACCATCCTTCTTGATCTGGTCCAGATCGCCCGCCTGTGCCGTCATGCCGAATGCGCACAAGCCGGCGGCGACGATCCATGCTGATTTCTTCAACTTCATCCAAGTCTCCTTCCGTGGGTTTCCACAAGGCCCGACGCCTTGCGCAATTTATAGGCCGTTGCCTATGAAATCCTGCAGTTCCTGAGTGGCGGGATTGACCAGGATGTCCGGGCCGCCGCTTTCCCATACCTGCCCTTCGTGCATGAAAATGATCTGGTCGGCCACGCGCCGGGCAAACGCCATCTCGTGCGTCACCAGCACCATCGTCATCCCGCCTTCGGCCAGTTTCTCGATGACCTTGAGGACTTCCCCGGTCAGTTTCGGATCCAGCGCGGACGTGACCTCGTCAAACAGCATGACCTGGGGCTCCATGGCCAGCGACCGCGCGATGGCGACCCGCTGCTGCTGCCCGCCGGACAACTGTTCCGGGTAGCTGTCGTATTTTTCCAGCAGGCCCACGGTGTCCAGCACGGCGCGTGCGCGTTCTTCCGCCGCCTTGCGCGAGAGTTTGCGCACGTGTTTCAGCGCCAGGGTGATGTTGTGGCCGACGGTCAGATGGGGGAAAAGGTTGTAGCTCTGGAACACGATGCCCACGTCCTTGCGCAGCTGTTCCAGATTGACCTTTTCGCCAACCAGCTGATGGCCGCACACCTGGATGGTGCCGTCATCGATGGTTTCCAGCCGATCCATGCACCGCAACGCCGTGCTCTTCCCCGACCCGCTCTGGCCGATGATGGCGACGACCTGCCCTCGGGCGATGTCGAAGGTCACGCCCTTGAGCACCTGGTTGTGCCCGAAACTCTTGTGTACGTTCTGGAGGCTAACGACGACTGACATTCAACTTCCTTTCCATGGCCCGGCTCCACTTCGACAAGGGGTAGCACAGTAAAAAGTAGAAACCGCCGACCAGCGCGAACACCAGGAACGGCTGAAACAGCGAGTTGTTGATGATCTGGCCCGCGCGGGTCAGTTCGACGAAACCGACCACGGAGGCCAGCGAGGTGGACTTCAGGACCTGCACCAGAAAACCCACCGTCGCCGGCAGGGACAGGCGCACCGCCTGGGGAATCACCACCAGGATCAGCGACTGCCAGCGCGACAGGCCCAGGCATTCGGCGGCTTCCCACTGGGTCTTCTCGATGGATTCCACGCTGCCGCGCCAGATCTCGCCCAGGAAGGCGCTGACATAGACCATCAGGGCAATGCCCGCTGCGGCCAGCGGCGGCACGTCGATGCCGAAGATCCCCACACCGAAGTAGACGATGAACAGCAGGACCAGCAGGGGAATGCCCTGAACCCCCTGGATGAAGACGGCGGCCACTGCGCGGACGATGCCGAACCGCGACACCCGCGCCAGCATGACCCCGAACCCCCCGATGGACCCCAGGACGAAGGACAGCGCCGACAGCACCAGGGTCCAGCCCAGGCCCTTGAGCAGGTAGACGAATTGCACGAAGGTGAAATGATCCATGGCGGTCTTCCTAGACGGCAGTCTGGCGGGGCGTTGCGGACGGCGGCATCTGGCGCCCCACATCGGCGCGGGGTGCAGAGGACGCGACGCGCGCGGCCCGCGCGACGACGCGGCGCCGGCGAAACAACAACCTGCCGCCCAGCCAGAACAGCGCCTTCAGGATGCTGGCCAGCACGAGATACAGGCCGGCGACGACGATGTATGTCTCCAGCGACAGGAACGTGATCGACTGGATGTTGTTGGCGGCCCCCGTCAGTTCCTCGGCGGAAATCTGCGAGGTCACGGACGACATCAGCATCATCAGGACGAACTGGCTGGTGATGGACGGATAGACCTTTTCGAAGGCCGGCAGCATGACGACGTGCCAGTAGATGCGTGGCCGCGACAGGCCCAGGCATTCGGCGGCCTCGATCTGGCCCGGCGGCACGGCATCCATGCCGGCGCGGATGATCTCGGCCGAATAGGCGCCCACGTTGATGACCATGGTGATGACGGCAGCTACGGCGGCCGGCATGGTATAGCCCAGGCTGGAAAGGCCGAAATAGAAGATGAAGATCTGCACCAGGAACGGCGTATTGCGCACGGTCTCGATGTAGACCCCGCAGGCGTTGGACAACCAGCGCCGGCTGCCGCGCCGCCCGATTGCGCACAGAATGCCCAGGATCAGGCCGAACACGGTCGAGGCCAGCGTCAATTCCAGCGTGGTGACCGCGCCGTCCAGGAACATCTCCCAGTACGGGACCAATCCCGAAAAATCGAAGGTATAACGCACACTGAACCTCGTGCCTGGCGCGATGATTGCTCGAGGTAGAATTGTGATATGTTGTCGTATAACTTGAAATCAGCAATTACCCTAAATACTGGAAAATATTTTGATCATTATTTCAATGAATGCAACAACTAATGCACATTCACCTCCTCCAATTGCCTCGACACGTGCTATGTTGTATGATGACATATGACAAATAAGGAAAGCCGGGATCGGTCCGCGCTTTC
>NZ_JAUCDS010000042.1:0-13617 GCF_034674885.1 Castellaniella sp. | reverse complement strand
CCGTGGCGGGGCCCGGGTTCGCATCGGCCGCCACCGTCATCGGGCTGCTGGCCTTCGTCCTCATGTGCGCCGTGTTCGTGCGGCGCGTGCTGGCGGCGGCGGGGGCGGCCGGGAAGGGGTGAGATTGCCGAGATGAGGGCGTCGCGTCGGCCTGTGAGCTGCGCGGAAGTTTGCAAGACGGGCTGGCCCCCAGAGTTTTCTATGCGGTCCTCGTCCTTTATGTTACAAAAGGATTCATGGATGATATCGCGGCTTCCGACCTCAAGACGATCCTGCACTCCAAGCGGGCCAATATCTACTACCTGGAGCATTGCCGGGTTCTGGTCAACGGAGGCCGCGTCGAGTATGTGACGGACGCGGGCAAGCGTTCCCTGTACTGGAACATACCGATCGCCAACACCACCAGCATTTTGCTGGGAACAGGCACTTCCATCACCCAGGCCGCGATGCGGGAACTGGCCAAGGCCGGCGTGCTGGTGGGCTTCTGCGGAGGCGGCGGGACGCCCTTGTTCTCCGCCAACGAAGTCGACGTCGAGGTCGCCTGGCTCAGTCCGCAAAGTGAATACCGGCCGACGGAATACCTGCAGGCATGGGTGGGATTCTGGTTCGATGATGTCCGTCGGCTGGCCGCCGCCAAGGCTCTGCAGCAGGCCCGCATCCGGCGTCTGAACGCAGAGTGGAGCCAGGCGGGCTTGCGGGAGTCCGGCTTCAATGTGAATGTCGAGCGGCTGGACGGCTTGCTGGCACAGAGCGCGCGGCGTGTCGACCAGGCCGGTGAAACAGTCGATCTGCTGACCGAGGAAGCCAGACTGACCAAGGCGCTGTTCAAGCTGGCCGTCGATGCGGTTGGCTATGGCGAAGACTTCACCCGGGCCAAACGCGGGTCCGGCATCGATCCCGCCAACCGTTTCCTGGATCATGGCAATTATCTTGCCTATGGGCTGGGCGCCACGGCATGCTGGGTGCTGGGTTTGCCGCATGGTCTGGCGGTCCTGCATGGAAAGACGCGTCGTGGCGGGCTGGTGTTCGACGTGGCGGACCTGGTGAAGGACGCCGGCATCCTGCCACAGGCTTTCCTGTCCGCCATGCGGGGCGATGATGAGCAGCAGTTCCGCCGCAACTGCATCGAGGCGCTGACGCGCGGCGAGTCCCTGGATTTCATGATCGATACGATCAAGGAAATCGCCATGACGACCGCCCGCCAGGCTGCTCCGGTCGCTTCGGACCAAGCAGGCAAGACATGAATGTCCTGCTGGTTTCCCAATGCAGCAAGCGGGCTTTGACGGAAACACGCCGGATCCTGGATCAATTTGCCGAGCGGCGGGGCGATCGGACATGGCAGACTGCGATGACCCGGGCAGGCCTGGATACCCTGAGGAAGTTGCTGCGCCAGACGGCGCGCAAGAACACCGCTGTGGCCTGTCATTGGATCCGGGGCCGTGATCATAGCGAACTGCTGTGGATCGTCGGCGATGCCCGGCAGTTCAACGTCGAAGGCGCCGTGCCGACGAACACGACCGCAAGCGACGTCTTGCGGCGCGGCGACGAGAACGATTGGCACAGCCTGCGGACGATCCGCAGGATTGCCGCCCTGGCCGCGCTATTGCACGACCTGGGCAAGGCGACCCAGTCCTTTCAAGATCGTTTGCGGCACACGGCACCCCGGGAAAGGAACCGCTATCGCCATGAGTGGGTCTCCGTGCGTCTGTTCCAGGCCTTTGTCGGCCAGGATGATGATGCGGGGTGGCTGAGGCGCTTGGTCGATGGGGGCGAGGAAAACGTCGACGGAGGGCGTTTCGAGGCCCCTTGGCTGGATCATAGGAAAGGCCGCCTGTTGCGTGACGGCCTGGATGCGGCTGCGCGCGACGCCAAGCCGTTCGCTTCGTCGGGCAAGGGGCTGCCTCCCCTGGCTCAGGCGGTGGCCTGGCTGGTGCTGACGCACCATCGTCTGCCCGCCCTGCCGTACAGCGCAAGCGAATCTCCCGAGTCGACGCGTTTATGGCATGGACGATCACCCCGCGGGGTGAGTGGCCGGACCCTGGATGCCGTCTTGAGCCAGATCGACGCGGATTGGAACGAGCCTTGGGGTGAACAGCCGGCAATATCCAAAAGGAAGATCGAGCCCTATTGGAAATTCCCCCATGGCTTGCCGGTGAGGACCTTGAAATGGCGCAAGCGGGCCGCGCGCATCGCCCGGGATCTGTTGGCGGATCTGCCGGGGATCGAGGGCTGCCTGGGCGATCCCTACATCATGCATGTATCGCGCCTGGCCTTGATGCTGGGGGATCATCACTATTCCAGCCTGGAAGCGGAAGAGGATCGAACCACGGGAGAGAAGGATTTTCCCTTGTTCGCCAATACCCGGCGCAAGACCGGCGCATTGTTGCAGCCGCTGGACGAGCATCTGCTGGGCGTCGAGTTGCATGCGGGCCGGATCGTGCATTCGCTGCCGATCCTGACGCGGGATCTGCGCCATTTGGTCGGGCACCGGGGGCTGAAAAAACGCAGCCTGAATCCTGCGTTCCGCTGGCAGGACAAGGCGGCTGATCTCGCCGCCGGGGTGCGCTCGCGCGCGGCGGATCAGGGCGCATTCATCGTCAACATGGCCTCGACCGGTTCCGGCAAGACCCTGGGGAATGCCCGGATCATGAACGCGCTGGCCGATCCCGTGCTGGGCCTGCGCTGCGCATTCGCCGTCGGCCTGCGCGCGCTGACCTTGCAGACGGGGCGCAGCTTCCAGAAAGACCTGGGCCTGCCGGATGACGAACTGGCCATCCGGGTCGGGGGCGCGGCCAGCCGCGAGCTGTTCGAGTATTACGCGCAGCTTGCCGAAGACAGCGGTTCCGCCTCCCGGCAATCCTTGCTGGACGAGACCACCCATGTCGTCTACGAAGGCGATGACCGCCATCCGGTGCTGGATCATCTGGGAAAGGATGCCGGAGTCCGCCGCTTTCTGGCGGCGCCCTTGCTGGTCTGCACCGTCGATCATCTGACACCGGCCACGGAGGGTTTGCGCGGCGGCCGCCAGATCGCGCCCATGCTGCGTTTGATGACGGGGGACCTGGTGCTGGATGAGCCGGACGACTTCGATCTGGCCGACCTGCCGGCGCTGGCTCGTCTCGTGCACTGGGCAGGCTTGCTGGGTGCGCGTGTCCTGGTGTCCTCGGCGACCTTGCCGCCCGCACTGATCCAGGGCTTGTTTATGGCTTACCTGGAGGGCCGCCGCTGGTTCCAGCGCAATCGCGGTGCCCGGCCGTCGGAAGCGCCTTCCGTGTGCTGCCTCTGGATCGATGAATTCACGCAGACCCACGCGGACTGTCCGGATACGGAACGATTCGGTCAGGCGCACCAGGCTTTTGCTGCGGACCGTGCCCGGCGGCTGGGAGGGCAGGCGGTACGCCGCATGGCTCGCCCGCTGCCGTTACCTGGAGAACTGGGCAAGCTGGATCAGGCGGGCCGCCGGAGCGCCTTTGCCGGCCTCCTGCGGGATGCCGCTTTGGATTTGCATGCCTTGCATTGCACTGAAGACCCGCATGGTGGCAAGCGGATCAGCTTCGGTCTGATCCGCATGGCGAATATCGATCCGCTGTTCGAGGTGGCCCTGGCCTTGTTCCGCCTGGGGGCGCCTCCAGGAGTGCACATCCATCTGTGCGTCTACCACGCCCGGTTTCCGTTGTTCCTGAGATCCCGGATCGAACATCTGTTGGATACCGCCTTGGATCGGCGTCGTGAGGCCGCGGTGTTCGACCTGCCCGACGTGCGGCGGCGCATCGATGCGGTGGAGGCCCGGGATCAATTGTTCGTCGTGCTGGGCTCCCCCGTGACCGAAGTCGGACGGGATCACGACTATGACTGGGCCGTGGTCGAGCCCTCTTCGATGCGGTCGTTGATTCAGCTCGCGGGCCGGGTGTGGCGTCATCGCCGTGACAAGGCCGTGTCACAGCCCAATCTGCTGGTGTGCGACAGCAATCTGAAGCATTTCGACCGGCCGGGCCAGCCTGCTTTTTGCCGACCGGGTTTCGAGAGTCCGGACTATCCCCTGCGGCCGCACCGTCTGACGGCGCTACTGGCTCCCTGGCTGGATGGCGATCAGCGCATGCCCATCGACGCGCGGCCGCGAATCGTCGCGCGCGCCGGATTGGATCGCCAGCCTGCCGGTAATCTGGTCGATCTCGAACATGTCCGGATGGAGCTCCAGATGCTGCCGCCGGAGCGGGCGCCTGCATTGAACGCCACCAGCTTCTGGTTGCGGGACCATGCGCGACTGACCGCTTTCCTGCAGCAGGCGCAGCCGTTCCGTGATCAGCCCCAGCCCGATGTGGAGGTGGTCTGGTTGCCCGATGAGGATGATGTGCTCCGCTTGTGCCGAGTCGAGGAGGGGGAGCGGAAGTTTCAGGAACTTCATGTCCGCATCGATGCCAACCAGCGCCGGGATGTGCCGGACGCGATGGTTCAGGGCGAGGGGATCGGTTGCTGGAGTGTGGAGGAGGATTTCGCGCGCTGCATGGCGGATCAGGCCGAGGCCCTGGGTCTGCCCCTGGGTGCATTCGCCCAGCGCTATGCACGCGCTACGCTGCCCGCCAGTGAGCAAGGCTGGTTCTGGCATCCGGCGCTGGGGTTTTCAGTGAAGGGGTGATGGGACTGGAAGCTGGATCGGCAGGTCGCCGCTTATGCTGGAACGGATTCCATGGGGCGGAGCGTTGCCAGCGCCGTCCGCAATTCTGGGTTCAGTTCCGCGGTTCGCAGATCGAAAGAGGCCTGGAGATTCAGCCAGGATTGCGCGTCACCGCCGAAATAACGGGCCAGGCGCAGCGCGGTATCTGCCGTGATGCCGCGCCGTTCGAGCAGGATGTCGTTGATGCGGGAGGCCGGGACGAGCAGGTGGCGAGCCAGCGCATTGGCGCTCATCCCCAGGGGAATCAGGTAGTCCTCGCGCAGGACTTCGCCGGGATGTACGGGGCGCATGCCGTTTTTGACTGCCATGGTTGGATCCTTGCTCCTGAGAGATCACTGCGATTTTGATCATAAGAAGCCATGATAAGACTGCTTGTACAGCAGATGAGGTTCCATGGACAGCCTACGGCTTATTTTTCTGAGCTACCTATGCGGCAGAGTGTCTGCTATTATACGGACATACAATCAACTTATAGTACCAAGAGTACAGCCTACGGCTTATTGGAATTTTATAAAGAGGAAGTTGTCTTGATGAGGTGGTCTGAGGCATCGGAGTGGAAAGCCATTGCCTCAGACCGGGCATCACAAGCTGGCTCAGCTTACCAACCACGGGTGATGTGGAATTCTGAAGGAGGCAGGATGACTAGCAAGCATCAGCGCTTACTTGTCTAGGGCTCTGAAGAGCCCCTAAATCTACGTTCCTCTGGGCGACACTGGGTGCTCATGTTGCTCAGGGGATTTTAAAGTAATAGTGGATGGGTACCAATAGTCTTGAAGGGAGGTGTAGATGGCACAGATCTTCGCTAGAGACCGTGTGCAGCGGCTTCAAGCAGCGATTGGCGACTTTCTTCAGGATCGCCTGGAAGCCAAACTCTCGAAGCTGCCAACGGAAGACCCCAAGCGGGAGGACCTGGTCGCCCAATACCAGCCCGCCGCCTGGCTGGAAGATGCCGCCCGGCGTGTCCGCCAGATCCAGGCGGTAACGCATGCTCTGAAGGCGGTGCATCCCGACGCGCGAGGCACCAACCTGTTCGTGGAGCCATCCAGGATGAAGCCTCACGCGGTGGTGGGCAGTCATTTGCTGGGAGCCGGGTTTGCCAGCGACGTGGTCGGCAATGCGGCGGCGCTGGATGTCTATAAATTCCTGAAGCTGGAGGTCGATGGCCGTACGCTCCTGGATTGGCTGTCGGAGGATGACCCGGCCGTGGTACAGGCGCTGAGTGATGATGAGACCAAGGCGAAGGAGTGGCAATCGGCGTTTGTGGGGTTGGTGCAGGCCCGCGATGAAAATGTGGCAAGCCATGCCCTGGCCAAGCAGATCTATTGGCTGGCGGGTGAAGACGCCGCCGATGATGCGCAATATCACCTGCTGGCCCCGTTGTATGCGACATCCCTGGCTCAGTCCGTTCACGAGATGCTCCAGGAAGACCGGTTTGGCGAGGCCAACAAAGCCGCTCGGGCCGCGCGAAGGGAGGGCAGGGAGCACGAGGGGGCCTTCCGTGACTATCCCGCGCTGGCTGTGCGCAAGCTGGGCGGTACGAAACCACAGAATATTTCTCAGCTCAACTCCGAGCGTGGCGGGGTCAGCTATCTGCTGGGTTCATTGCCCCCGCAATGGGACCTGAGCGTGTACCGCCAGTTCTGGGGCGTGACCTCTGTGTTCGGGCCTGTATTGATGCGGTATGGCGATGTGAGGGCGACTCTCCGAGCCTTGCTGCGTTTTCTGCGGAAAGACCCGCCATCCAACATGGAAACCAGAAATCGGGTGGATGCCTATGTGGATCGTCTGATCGATGAACTGGTCGCCATGGCCAGCGAAATCCGGCGCAGCTTGCCCACGGGCTGGACGGCGGATCCTCGGTGCGTGCTGGTCCGTGAAGAGCGGTTCTGGCTCGATCCATGGCGCGCCGAAGAAGACAGCGAGTTTCGCAGCGGCTGGCTGTTCATGGACTGGCCGGCGCAGATCGGCCACCGCTTCGGTAATTGGCTGAACGAACGGCTCAGGGAGCATTTCAAGTACGTCGGAGAAATCGAGCACCGTCATTGGAAAAAAGAGTTGCTGCTCGATGAGGATGAAGCAGGCTGGGCGCGTGCCTTGCATGAACTGCGGACAGACCGGGATGCGCCGCACTACATCCCGACGCGGGAGGGCACCGTATGAATCTGAAAGACCGAGGACCCGACGGCTTGCTGGTTCTGCCGCATGTGCGTGTCCAGAATGCCAATGCGATTTCCAGCTCGTTGACGCATGGCTTCCCATCCATGACGGCCTTTCTGGGTTTCATGTGGGCGCTGGGGCGCAAACTGGCGCAGGCGGATATCCCCCTGAAGCTGGAAAAGATCGGGGTGATCTGCCACTGGCATCAGGAGCAGACCCAGGAGGGTTACGTGCGGACTTTCCGCCTGACTCGTAATCCGGTGGACAAGGATGGCAGCACGGCCGCCATCGTTGAAGAAGGCCGCATCCATCTGGACCTGACCTTGGTATTCCAGCTGGGCGTGATCGAGCAAGAGGGCGAGACGCATCCCCTGTTTCACAGTGATGGGGCATTGCGCCAGAAAATCGCCTGGGATATTCGGAATCTGGTGGAGGCCATGCGGATTGCCGGCGGGTCGGTGTTGCCGCCAAAACCTGGCCCCGGTATTCGAGTCACGCCGTCGCTGATCGGTTGGCCCGACCAGGAAGCGGAGCGGCAGGCACTGTTCCGGCGCTTGCGTCGCCAGTGGCTGCCGGGATTCGCTCTGGTGGGACGGGATGACTTGCTGCAGCGGCGTCTGGAGCAACTGCGCCTGCAGGATCCGGAGGCCACCGTGCTGGACGCCTGGCTGGATCTGTCCCGTTTCAATTACCGCAGTGGCCGGGACGAGAAAGATCGTGTCATCTGGACCCATGATCGGCCCGAGGGATCGGGCTGGATCGTGCCCATCCCTGTCGGCTATGCCGCTTTGTCGGATCTATACGCGGGTGGGCAGGTCGCCAATGCGCGCGACCAGACCACACCGTTCCGGTTCGTGGAGGGCGTGTATTCCATCGGCCAGTGGATCGGCCCGCATCGTCTGCAACGCGTACAGGACCTGCTCTGGTGGGGCGAAGCGCATGATGACGGACTCTACCGCTGCTGCAACGGCTATGAGCCCTTGCTGGAGGACGGTGACGCCGAGTATCCATTCTATCCGCCGATGAGCGCGGAAACCCTTTGATTGCAATCCACTATTCATCAGGAAAGGAAATCTGCCATGTCCTTGAAAACCGCTTCCGTCCTTGCGTTTGAGCGCAAGCTGGACCCGTCCGATGCCTTGTTCGCCGCGGGGCAGTGGGATGATCAGTCCGAAGCCGACCAGTGGCCTGCCGTCGGCATCAAGGAAAAGTCCGTGCGCGGCACGATTTCCAACCGTCTGAAGGCCGCCGAGCAGGATCCCGCCAAGCTGGATGCCGCGATTGAGAACCCGAACCTGCAGACGGTGGACGTGGCCGCCTTGCCGGCCGATGCGGATACGCTGAAGGTGAGCTTCACGCTGCGCGTGCTGCCCGGAACCGGGAAACCTTCCGCCTGCAATGGCGCGGAGTATGAGGCCAAGCTGCTGCAGGTGGTGGGTGGTTATGTCGAGGCCAATGGCTTCACCGAACTGGCGCGCCGGTATGCCCATAACCTCGCCAATGGCCGTTTCCTGTGGCGCAACCGGGTCGGTGCCGAAGAGGTGAGCGTGATTGTCTCCCTGCTGGAGCGGGGGAGGGTCACGCAAAGCTGGACTTTCGATGCCTTGTCCTTGGGGCTGAGGAATTTCGAGGCGGGCGACGCGCAGGCGGACCGGGATGCCGTGGCGGCCTTGATCGCGGGCGGTCTGGCGGGCAAGCGGCACGTCCTGCTGCAGGTTACGGCTTTCGCCCGGATCGGGGCGGGGCAGGAAGTCTTCCCCTCCCAGGAGCTGGTGCTGGAGCGGGGCCGGGGCGACAAGAGCAAGACGCTCTACGATGTGGGCGGCGTGGCCGCGATCCATTCCCAGAAATTGGGCAATGCCATCCGGACCATCGATGACTGGTACAGCGGGGCGGACAGTCTGGGACCCATCGCGGTGGAGCCGTATGGCTCCGTCACGACGCAAGGCAAGGCCTATCGCCAGCCCAAGGTCAAGCCGAGCCTCGACTTCTACAATCTGTTCGACGACTGGGTGCTCAAGGACAAGATCCCCGATATCGAGCAGCAGCATTTCGTCATGGCGGTGCTGGTGCGGGGCGGCGTGTTCGGCGATGCCGGGAAGTGATGCCCATGAGCACCCACTACATCGACGTCGGGTTGCTGCCTGATCCCGAATTCAGCCAGGCCCACCTGCTGGGGGCCTTGTATGCCAAGTTTCACCGCGCCTTGGTGGGACTGGGTACGGATGCAATCGGAGTCAGTTTCCCTCAGTACAGCATGCAGCCGCGCACCCTGGGGCGGATCATGCGGGTGCATGGCAGCGACAGTGCCTTGAATGCCTTGCTGTCCACCGACTGGCTCCGAGGGATGCGTGACCATGTGGAGTTGGGGGCCTTGTCTGCCGTGCCACGGGATGTCCAGCATCGCCGGCTGCTGCGTCGCCAGTTCAAGACCAGCGCGGAGCGTCTGCGTCATCGACGAATGCGCAGAAAGGGGGAAACCTACGAGCAGGCAGTGCAGGCCATCCCCGATGGCGTGGAACGGCAGCCGGATCTCCCCTATGTGCAGCTGCGCAGCGCCAGCACGGGGCAGCGGTTTTGCCTGTTCCTGGCCTTAGGGGACGCGGCACCCCAGCCCGTGGCCGGCGTGTTCAACGCCTATGGCTTGAGCAGCACGGCCACACTGCCCTGGTTCTGACCCTTTTCTGAAGGGGTTTTTAAGACCCTTATAAATCAGTGGGTTACGAAACACCCAGGAATTTGGGTGTTTCGTGCTTTCCTGCTATTGATCTTTAAAAAATCAATAAGTTAGGTTTTTTTGCCTCTAGTTCGCTGCCGCACAGGCAGCTGAGAAATGATCCTTCAAGCGCGTGAGGTCACCGCGCTTGTTCGCTGCCGCACAGGCAGCTGAGAAAATCGGCAAGACGGTGGCGTCGGTGTCTGGCGCGTTCGCTGCCGCACAGGCAGCTGAGAAATTGATCCCGGTGGAAAGCATCGCAAGAAACCCGTTCGCTGCCGCACAGGCAGCTGAGAAAATCGAATGGCCGCAAATCACCCACGGCGACCCGTTCGCTGCCGCACAGGCAGCTGAGAAAGACAGCCAGGCCGTGATCGTGAGGAACGGCGGGTTCGCTGCCGCACAGGCAGCTGAGAAATGATTGCCGGCGTCGGCAGCGGGCAAGACCGCGTTCGCTGCCGCACAGGCAGCTGAGAAACCACCGAGAAGCTGGACAAGGATTCCAACTACGTTCGCTGCCGCACAGGCAGCTGAGAAAGTAGTCCACCAGCCACTCGCGCGCCAGGGCGTGTTCGCTGCCGCACAGGCAGCTGAGAAAGTCTCGACGCATTCTTCCAGGGCCGCATCGTCGTTCGCTGCCGCACAGGCAGCTGAGAAAACACGCCTGCGAATCCTGTCGGCGCGGGTGATGTTCGCTGCCGCACAGGCAGCTGAGAAAAGCCGGACCTGGAAATACCGGGCGTTGACCAGGTTCGCTGCCGCACAGGCAGCTGAGAAATTCGAGGATCGGCCGCGAGCGCGTGACCTCTTGTTCGCTGCCGCACAGGCAGCTGAGAAAAGCTCGCGGTCGCCACCCATGAACAGGTTTTCGTTCGCTGCCGCACAGGCAGCTGAGAAAACCGGAACACTCTGGACGCCAGGGCAGCGCGTGTTCGCTGCCGCACAGGCAGCTGAGAAAAGCGACACGGGTCTCAAAATCGCTGGTGCGCAGTTCGCTGCCGCACAGGCAGCTGAGAAATTGCTGCGAATGCAAGGCTTGCCGGTGAGTACGTTCGCTGCCGCACAGGCAGCTGAGAAAACGTCCACACTGTCGGCTGGCGAGATTAATCAGTTCGCTGCCGCACAGGCAGCTGAGAAAGCCTGCGCCTCGTGCGCAATCTCCCCACCCTCGTTCGCTGCCGCACAGGCAGCTGAGAAAAAGTCGGAAACGTTCAACACCCTGATGCGCAAGTTCGCTGCCGCACAGGCAGCTGAGAAATGACTCGCATCCATGCGCAGCGCCTTGAAGATGTTCGCTGCCGCACAGGCAGCTGAGAAAAACCATCGAAAGCGCGTCCTGGTCGATGTTGCGTTCGCTGCCGCACAGGCAGCTGAGAAATAGGGCGTGAGCGCGTTTTCGTCGGCCGCCCAGTTCGCTGCCGCACAGGCAGCTGAGAAAATTCCGAAGCGCCAGTACTACTACGTGTCGGAGTTCGCTGCCGCACAGGCAGCTGAGAAATGGCGCATGGTGGGCGTCTGCTCGACGCTGGTGTTCGCTGCCGCACAGGCAGCTGAGAAATACCCGGTCGCCGGTGCCGATGCCGCCAGTGCGTTCGCTGCCGCACAGGCAGCTGAGAAAGGCCGCGCAAGCTGACCTGGGCGCGGCGTACCGTTCGCTGCCGCACAGGCAGCTGAGAAAACGGCAGACCAGGGTCCGGCGATCTGCACGGAGTTCGCTGCCGCACAGGCAGCTGAGAAAGGCCCGACCGAGTCCCTTTGGTATGTTCCTGCGTTCGCTGCCGCACAGGCAGCTGAGAAAATCCGCCCTCGGTTTCCGGGATGACCTGTTCGGTTCGCTGCCGCACAGGCAGCTGAGAAATGAAGGCGAACTGGCTGTATGGGCAGTTGAAGGTTCGCTGCCGCACAGGCAGCTGAGAAATCTCTGGACAAAAGGTTGGCAAGCGCCGGGAGGTTCGCTGCCGCACAGGCAGCTGAGAAATACACGCCCCCAGGCGAGTGGGCCAAACTTACGTTCGCTGCCGCACAGGCAGCTGAGAAAACGAGATCGAAGCCATCGACCGGGAATGGCTGGTTCGCTGCCGCACAGGCAGCTGAGAAAAACAGCAGATACGCCAGGATCGAGATCCAGGGCGTTCGCTGCCGCACAGGCAGCTGAGAAAGTGTCGACGCTGATCATGATCGTGGTCGTGCGGTTCGCTGCCGCACAGGCAGCTGAGAAATGGATCGACACTCAATACAAGCTCGGCTGGGCGTTCGCTGCCGCACAGGCAGCTGAGAAAAGGCGGCCAATGACGATAAAAGCGCCCGGCTTGTTCGCTGCCGCACAGGCAGTTGAGAAATTGACCTGGTTCCCGCCGCTCCTGGCGCAGCGGTTCGCTGCCGCACAGGCAGCTGAGAAAATGTCGTCCTTGTAAAGGCGGGCGTCGCGGGGTGTTCGCTGCCGCACAGGCAGCTGAGAAATGACTGCCTGGCACTGATCAAGCATTACGAGGGTTCGCTGCCGCACAGGCAGCTGAGAAATGGATCCTGGGTCGGAATGCTGGGGCCGCCGCGTTCGCTGCCGCACAGGCAGCTGAGAAACTGAACACGCTGGAAATCAAGGGCCTGGACGTGTTCGCTGCCGCACAGGCAGCTGAGAAAATGAGCTGCACGAAGGCGTGCCCACCGGCCCCGTTCGCTGCCGCACAGGCAGCTGAGAAAGTTGTGATAGGCCCCGGGCCGCCACACACGCAGTTCGCTGCCGCACAGGCAGCTGAGAAATGCAACGCCTGCGCGACGAATGGCTGCGCGACGTTCGCTGCCGCACAGGCAGCTGAGAAAGCGATTTGTTGCGACTGATCGCGCTCCATGCTGTTCGCTGCCGCACAGGCAGCTGAGAAATGCAAAGGTGGTCTTTGTGCCGTCCTTGAAAAGTTCGCTGCCGCACAGGCAGCTGAGAAAAATTCGACAGCGCGTCGGACGATTTCAAGGCAGTTCGCTGCCGCACAGGCAGCTGAGAAAATCGACCGGGATGCCGACCTGCGCTCCACCGGGTTCGCTGCCGCACAGGCAGCTGAGAAATCTCGGGCCATGGCCACGGCTTCCGCGCCACCGTTCGCTGCCGCACAGGCAGCTGAGAAAGGTGCTCGACGTCCACGACATCTCCGGTCCAGGTTCGCTGCCGCACAGGCAGCTGAGAAATGAGACCATCGACATGAGCGTGGATTTCGAGGGTTCGCTGCCGCACAGGCAGCTGAGAAAAGAAGGGAAAACTGGATGGGAAACTGCTGCTGGTTCGCTGCCGCACAGGCAGCTGAGAAAGCTCACACTACGCGCTGGATTCGAGCGGTACCGTTCGCTGCCGCACAGGCAGCTGAGAAAAGATGGAAGAAGAGCGCCAGCAGCGAATCACGGTTCGCTGCCGCACAGGCAGCTGAGAAAGCCCAGACAGCGCCGCGGCGTGCTGCTCCCGGGTTCGCTGCCGCACAGGCAGCTGAGAAAACGATCAACTCGCCCGTGGACGCGGCCGGCGCGTTCGCTGCCGCACAGGCAGCTGAGAAAGTCATCGACCACGGCGGCGTAATTGAGCAAGTGTTCGCTGCCGCACAGGCAGCTGAGAAATTCGAGGCCTCCTCCGTTGACCGCTACCTGGGTGTTTGCTGCCGCACAGGCAGCTGAGAAATGATCAACACGTCGCGCGTGTTCATGCGACCCGTTCGCTGCCGCACAGGCAGCTGAGAAACAGCGGATGCCCACCCATGCCAGCCCGTGGATGTTCGCTGCCGCACAGGCAGCTGAGAAATTCTTGCCAGATCAGCCTTTGCACCCAGCCGGGTTCGCCGCCGCGCAGGCAGCTGAGAAATACGGGGAGCCGCTGCGCGATGACCAGGTCAAGCTCGCTGCGGGCACAGATGGCGGAGAAACGGAGTCATGCCGTGCGCGGTCCTCCCGTCTTGCGCACAGGCCGTTGATGACAACCCGGACGATGACGGTAATATCTCGCAGAAGCAAGCTGCCGCACAGGCAGCTCGGAAATCACGGAGATTCACATGCAGATCGGCATGGTAGGTTTGGGCCGCATGGGCGCCGG
>NZ_JAUCDS010000041.1:0-17288 GCF_034674885.1 Castellaniella sp. | reverse complement strand
AGGTGAGCCCGGATGCCATCGAACGCCACTGGCTGTGTGAGGCCGAGATGGTGACAGTATCTGCGCCATCCCATCCACTCGCCTCGATACTGGAACCCATCCCGATGGACGAATTTGGCAGACATGTTCAGATCGTCGTTACGGATAATCAGCCGGGAGCGGAAAAGACCCAACAGGGTGTCGCCGGCAAACGCCAGTGGCTGGTCAATGACCTCGGCGCCAAGCGTGATCTTCTCAAGGCCGGTCTCGGCTGGGGCCATTTGCCTCGGCACCTCGTTGACGAGGACCTGGCGAGCGGACAGCTGGTTGAACTTGAGCGCCGCGCCTGGCACCTCGGTTCGCTGACGTTCATGATCTCGCAACGACGAGGGTATGACCTCTCTCCATGCGAGTCGCGGATGGTCGAGCTCCTTGGATAAAATATGGCAGTTGCCATCCATTGACAGGAGCCTCACATGGTCACCCGCATCAAGATCGATTTCGTCTCTGATGTGTCTTGTCCCTGGTGCGCGGTGGGGTTGAGCTCGCTGGAGCAGGCATTGTCCAGGGTCGGGGGCGAGATCGAGGCGGAACTGCACTTCCAACCCTTCGAGCTGAACCCGGACATGCCACCCGAAGGGCAGGATACCGTCGAGCGTCTATCGCGCAAGTACGGCATGACGCCGGAACAGGTCCGCCAAAATGGCGAACTCATCACCGCGCGGGGCCGCGAGGTCGGCTTCACCTTCAATATGGACAAACGCACCCGCACCTACAACACCTTCGATGCGCATCGACTGCTGCACTGGGCCGGCATGGAAGGCCATCAATTGGCCTTGAAGCATGCACTGTTGAAGGCGTACTTCACCGATGGCGAAAACCCCGGCGATCACGAGACCCTGATCAGGCTGTGCCGCGAGTCAGGATTGAACCAGGATCGCGCGCGTGCGATTCTGGAGTCCGACGAGTACTCGGCGGAAGTACGAGCCCGCGAACGCTTTTATACACAGCAGGGTATCGATTCCGTCCCGTCCATCATCCTGAACGACCGGCATCTGATCCAGGGCGGCCAGGCCCCCGAGACCTTCGAGCAGGCTTTGCGGCAGGTTGCTGATGCCAGGTGAATCGCTCCAAAATCTCTAAAACGTGTGCCGGATGCTGCGGCTTCACCAAGATTTTCCGAGGCCAATTGAGCGATCTACGGGCGCTGCCCGTGCCAATAGCGCCGGGAAGACTCCAGGACGCTGACTATCGACAGGCCGGCGCTGCGCGACCGGGCATTGATCCCGCCCTGCCAATCGGTGCGCCAGATCGCCGCGCCGGATTGGCGCCAGCGATCCAGCACGGCGTCAGCCGGATGTCCGTGGCGGTTCCAGCGGCCCACCTGCACGATGACGTGCTGGGCGGCCACGGCCTGGACGAACGGCACCGATGAAGACGAGCGCGAGCCGTGATGAGCCGCCACTACGACATCGGCCTGGGTCAGCCCGCGCTGCACCAGCGCCGCTTCGGTGCGGGCATCGATGTCACCTGTCAACAGCAGGCTGTGATGTTTGCCGCGCACCCGCAGCACGCAACTGCCGGCATTGGACTGGGCGCCTTTACGCTCGTGGCGCACGTCCAGCGGCCACAGGAATTCAAAGCTGACGCCATCGATCCGCCAGCGCCCGCCGAACAGACAGGGGCTGGCGGCCAGGGGGCGCTGCGCGGGGTCGGCCTGCAGCAGGCTGGCTTCCCGATCCAGCCAGCGGTCCAGGTCGAAGGAGCTGAAGGTCTGCTCCACAGGCACGGATTCCAGCACGCTGCGCATGCCACCCGCATGATCCAGATCGGCGTGGGATGCGATCAAGGCATCCAACCACCGGACACCCAGCGCGCGCAGGGCCGGCACGACGGTTCGGGCACCCTCGTCCGCCTCTCGCGCATGGCGGGCCCCAACGTCGAAGACAACGGCATGCCGGGCCGTGCGCAGCAACAGGGCGCTGCCCTGGCCCACGTCCAGGGCATGCAGGTCCCACTCGCCGTCTGCCGGACGCGGCGGCGTCCAAAACACCATGGGCAACAGCGCCAGCCAGGCCCAGCGGCGTCGGTGCCAAAGCGATGCCGCCCATCGGTTTCTGAGCGTTGGCAATCCCAGGCCCTCGCAGCGGGACCCCGCCCGGGCGCGGGATATCGCCGGCATTGCGTCTGCCCGGCCCGCGTCGTGCCGAAATCTATTCGGCCACACCGCGCATGCCGCCCCAGCCACCGCCAGCAGGTACATCCAGGCGGGGCCGGCCGCCACCGGCCAGGTCGGAAGACCGGCCAGCCATTCGGTGGGGCGCATCATCAGGGACAACAGCCCATGGGCCAGCCAGGCCAGACCGGCAGCAGCCCAATCCAGACCCGGCATCAGGGACACGGCCGCCAGCACCAGTGACAGCGGCGTGATGCACAGCTCGATCAATGGAATGGCGTAGGCATTGGCCAGGGGCGACACCAGGGATATTTCGTGGAACACCCAGGCCAGGGCCGGCGCCAGGGCCAAGGTGATGGCCCACTGCAGGCGCGCGGCCAGCCGCAGTCCGCGCAAACAGCGGTCAACGCGTGACACGACTGCCGAAGCCGAAGCCGACATCGGCATGGATTGGGACTGCTTCGGCAGCCTCAGCCGCAGAGACACATCCTGTCCCACCGCCAGCAACACCGCGACCGCCGCAAAAGACAGCCAGAAGCCACCGGCCAGGATGGACCAGGGATCCAGCGCCACGACGGCGGCGGCCGCCAGGGCCAGCACCCGGGAAGCGCTGAGGCGCAGCTGCAGGGCCTGGGCGCCCACCACCACGGCCAGCATCATGAAGGTGCGGCGGGCGGGGACACCCCACCCTGCCAGCAGGCAATACAGCCAGGCAGTGATCAGTGCCGCACAGGCCGCCGCCCGGCGAGCCGGCCAGTACTCCGCCAACAGTCGGCCACGCCAGGACAGGCGGCACCACAGCCAACGCACGGCCAGCGCCGCCGCACCGGCCAGCATGGTGATGTGGGATCCAGAAATTGAAACCAAATGCGTCAATCCGGTGCGATTGAATATCCGCCAGTCGGTATCGTCCATCCCGTCCTGATCGCCAATCGCCAGCGCCCGCAGCACGGCGCCGTAGCGCTTGTCTTCCAGGTAAGGCGCCATGGCCTGGCGGATCCGATGCCGCGCCCGGTCAGCGACGATCGTAATACCGTGCCAGCCCTCATCGCGCAGGTGTTCCGGCACGCCGCGCACCGTGCCGCTCGCCCGGATGCCGGCGGCAAACATGTGCCCCTCGTAATCGAAGGCCGCAGTGTTCTGTGCCGCCCGGATGGGCCGCAGGACCAGGGCCATGCGCCACACCTGCCCTGCCTGCACGACGGGAAACGGCGGATCAGCCGGATGCGGCGCCGCATAGGGGCTGCGCCAGCCCGAGGCCGGCCAGCTGACCAGAATCCGCTGCGGCACACCCGCCGGGTGCGCGTCCAACACGTCCGCTTCGAAGCGGATCCGGTCCGGCTGCAGGCGCGGCAGCCCCTGGACACGCAGCACGACTCGCGAGACACGATCCACGTTGCCATCTGCCAGGACCTGATCCAACCGCTGCTGCGCCCAGAAAACTGTGACCGCAAAGGCCAAGCCGGCTGCCAGCAGCCACAAGGCCAGAACGAATGATGCGTGGATCAAAGGTGGCGCACGGTCCAGCAACGACCTGCCTTCCGGCGACGAGCAGCCTCTCCGCAAGGAATCGCCGTCCTGGGAAGTCGCATCATCCGCAGACCGGACGTCCGTCTCACGAAAGCCGACCCAAAACCTCAGAAACCCGGCCAGGACCAGCATGACGGCCGGGACCAGCACCGCAGCCACCGGCCAGGTCCATGCCGGCAACTCGGGCAACTGGTGCACGGCCCCTACTCCCAACAGCCCCGCCCCCACCGCCAGCCGTCCGATCATGTCCCGCCCCCGAAGACCTCCGACAGGACAGGCTAAGGGACGCGGCTGTGACAAAACCAGACCGTCGGGCCGATTTTGTCACAGCTCACTGAATCACAAGCAGCGCATCAACCCCCGGCCACGCCGACCCGGGCTCGATCACAGCGACGACAACAGGGCGTCCAGCTTCGGCAGAACCCGCATCGCATTGCGGCCGCACTGGGCGATCACCGCATCCCTGGATTCTGCACGCAGTGCTGCCAGGCTGTCGGCGATCCGGGCGACTTCGGCGGGTTCGTTGCGGGCTGGCTGCAGTCGTCCCTCGGCATCGCGACCCAGCCAGGCAGGCGGGATGTCGGGGGCGTCGGTTTCCAGCACCAGTGCCGTGACCGGCAACTGCGCAGCCAGGCGGCGAATCTGCAGGGCGCGATCGAAGGTCATCGCCCCGCCCACCCCCAGCGCGAATCCCCGTTCCAGAAACTGCTCGGCCTGCTGGAAACTGCCGTTGAAGGCATGAGCGATGCCACCGATCAGCGGGCGGCGGCGCAGGTGTTTGAGCAGCATGTCCTGGGATCTGCGCACGTGCAGCAGCACCGGCAGACCGAACTGCTGCGCCAGATCCAGTTGGCGAACGTAGAAATGTTCCTGCCGCGCCCGCAGCTCCGGAGTGCTGACTTCAGGCACAAAGAAATCCAGGCCGATCTCGCCGACGGCCACCAGGCGCGGATCGTCCCGCCAGGCACGCAGGAGGTCTTCCAGGGCAGCCAGGTCGCTGTCGGAGGCGCGCGGCACGAACAAGGGATGAATGCCCAGCGCGTAGGCGCCCCCCGGCAACGACGCCGCCAGATCCCGCACGGTCTGGAAATTATCCCGGCAGACCGCCGGAATGACGATGCTGCGAACACCCGCCCCCTGCGCCCGGCGGACGACGTCCGGCCGATCCGTATCGAATTCAGCGGCATCCAGATGGCAATGCGTGTCAATGAGCATACGTTTCTCCGTCCGGCACGAGCCGCGCCGCACTGAAAACCCGCGCCGTCAGCCTTCGGCCAACCGCCCTGCCTGCATGTGCAATTGCCGATGCGCCAGCGCCGCCAGGGCCGGATCGTGCGTCACGATGACGAAGGCCGTGCCCAGAGTCTGGTTGATGCTGCGCAGCAGATCAAACATGGCATCGGCCGTATGGCGATCAAGATTGCCCGTGGGCTCGTCGGCCAGCACGCAGGCTGGCTGCGTCACCAGGGCGCGGGCCAGGGCGACGCGCTGGCGTTCGCCGCCGGACAACTGTCCCGGGAAATGCGTCGCGCGATTGCCCAGGCCGACTTGTTCCAGGATCCCATGGGCCTGTTCGCGGGCCTGGGCGCGCCCCATGCGCCGCACGATCAGCGGCATCGCCACATTGTCCAGGGCGGAAAATTCCGGCAATAGATGATGGAACTGGTAGACGAAACCCAGCGCCCGGTTGCGCAACTGGCTGCGCTTGCGTTCGCCCAGGCCGTTGGCTGATTCGCCAGCGACCCACAGCTTCCCTTCGTCGGGCTGGTCCAGCAGGCCCAGCACGTGCAGCAGCGTGCTTTTGCCCGACCCGGATGCGCCCACTATGGCCACCATCTCATGGGCCTGCACCGACAGGCTCACGTCCTGCAGGACCTCCACCCGCCCCGCGCCCTCATCGTAGGTCTTGGCTAGATGTTCGGCGCGCAGCACCGTCTTGACGTCGTTCACTGCATCAGTCATGGCGCAGCACCTGGGCGGGTTGCAGGCGGGAGGCCCGCCAACTGGGGTACAGGGTCGCCAGCAGCGACAGCACCAGCGAGGTCACGCCAATGACGGTGATGTCGCCGACCTGCGGACTGGAAGGCAGTTCGCTGATGAAGTAGATCTGCTGGGGCAGGAAATGAATGCCGAACAGGCGCTCGATCCAGGGCACGATGACGTCGATGTTATAGGCGGCGACCGTGCCCAGCAGCACGCCGCCGGCCGTGCCGACCACTCCGATCAGGGCGCCCTGCACCAGAAAGATCCGGGCGACTTCCGCAGGCGTCGCGCCCAGGGTGCGCAAGATGGCGATATCGGACTGCTTGTCCTTGACCGCCATCACCAGGGACGACAGCAGGTTGAAGGCGGCCACCGCCACGATCAAGGTCAGGATCAGGAACATCATGCGCTTTTCCGTCTGCACTGCGGCGAACCAGGTGCGGTTGTTCTGCGTCCAGTCCATGGCGCGCACCCCCTGCGGCATCAGGCCCAGCAGCTGCCGGGCCACCTGCGGCGCCTGCTGCATGTCGGCGATCCGCAGGCGCACCCCGCTGACGCCGCTGTCGCGAAAGACCCGGGCGGCATCCTGCACATTCACGAAGACCAGCGTGGCATCGTACTCGTAATAGCCCGTCGCGAAGATACCGGACACCGTGAACTGTCGCATGCGGGGCGCGAAACCCGCCGGAGAAATCGACCCCTGGGGGGCCAGCATCAGCACGGTGTCGCCCACCGACAGGCCCAGGGATTGGGCGATCTGGCTGCCGACGATGGCGTGAAACGAACCCGGCGTCAGGCTGTCCAGCGCCCCGGATTCCAACTGGCCCTTCAGGTCGGAGACTTGCGGCTCGATGGCGGGATCGATGCCCCGGACCTGCACGCCGCTGAGCGACTGGCCCCGGGCCAGCATGGCCTGGGCGGCAACGAATGGCGCTGCTCCCCGGACTTCCGGATCGGCCTCGGCCGCCTTGGCCAGATCCTGCCAGCGGTCCAGGACCTGCTGGTGATCCACCCCCGGCGCAAAGAGCTCGATGTGCGGCAGCACCGAGAGCATACGGTCGCGCACCTGGGTCTGAAACCCGTTCATGACGGACAGGACGATGATCAGGGCCGCCACCCCCAGGCCGATCCCGGCCATCGAACTGGCCGCCACGAAGGACACGAAGCGATCGCCCCGGCGTCCGCCGCGCCCGATGCGGGCCAGACCGGCGTAGCGCGCCCCGATCCACCATTCATAGGCCATGGGAACCGCCCTTCGATGTGTTGTTTGACTCTACAATTCCGACATGCATATCGTGATTTCCGGGGCTTGGCCCGATCCTGAAGTGGCTGCCGAACTGGCGCCCCATCTGGCGCAGCGCGCCCCTACCCTGGCTCGTTGGCTGAGCCGCAGCAAGGCCGTTCCGACTTCCAGCCCGGCCGCCGAGACCTGGTGTACGCCCCTGGAACACTGGCAATTGCAGGCGCGGGGTTTTGTGGCAGCACAAGCCGAGCATATTAGCGCAGGTCTGGGCCCGCTGCGCGGCGATGCGCACGATGACGACCCCGTCTGGCTGGCCGAACTGATCCACATGGCGCCCTCGCGCGACGGCGCGGCGCTGCTGCCGGCGGCTACGTTGGGCATCACGGCGGAGCACTCCGCCGCCCTGCTGGACACGGCCCGGGAATATCTGGACGACAGCGGCCTGCAGCTCGAATCCCTGCGCCCGGACACCTGGCGCGTGCGCTGGCCCGACGCCGTCGACCTGGCCTGTGCCAGCCCCGCGCTGGTAGCCACCAGCGCTGTCAACGACTGGTGGCCACAGGACTCGGTGGCGCGCCCCTGGCGGCGCCTGGCCAACACGCTGCAGATGGCCTGGTTCGACCACCCCGTCAACCACGCCCGCCAGGAAGCCGGGCTGCCGCCGATCAACAGCCTCTGGCTGTACGGGGGTGCACGCACTTCGCAACTGACGCGCCCCCAGCCCGCTGACCTGCACATCGACACCACGCTGCAGGATGCGGCCATCACGCAGAACTGGGGGGACTGGATCGAGGCGCTGGCCGTGCTGGACCAGGAACGCTTCGCCCCGCTGGCCCAGACACAGCCGACGCTGGTGCTGACCGGGCGCGACCGTTACGTCACGCTGACTGCCCAAGGCGGTTGGCTCGCGCGCTTGCGCGCCCAGGACTGGAGGCGCTGGTGGTGCAACCGCTGATCCGCCCCCGCAGCGCCAACCGGCAGCGCGCACAGGCCCTGGCCGACGCCGGCGTCCATCCCCTGCTGGCCCGGCTCTGGGCGGCGCGGGGGCTGGCGCAGTCCACCCCGACGGATTGGTCGGCCCTGATTCCACCCACCCGGCTGACGCACGTGGACGACGCAGCCCGCCTGCTGGCCGACGCCATCGCAGCACGGCAAAAGCTGTTGATCGTCGCCGACTACGATTGCGATGGCGCCACCGCCTGCGCCGTCGCCGTGCGCGGGCTGCGGGCCTTTGGCGCCCAAGTGGACTTCCTGGTGCCCAACCGCTTCGAGACCGGTTACGGCCTGTCACCCGCCGTGGTGGAACTGGCCCGCCGGCACCCTGCCGGCCAACCAGACTTGCTGATCACCGTGGACAACGGCATCGCCAGCATCGACGGGGTCGCCGCCGCCCGAGCCGCCGGCATGCAGGTCATCGTCACCGATCACCACCTGCCGGGCGAACAGTTGCCGGCCGCGCTGGCCATCGTCAATCCCAACCAGGGGGGCTGCGGCTTTCCCTCCAAACATCTGGCCGGGGTGGGGGTCATTTTCTACGTGTTGCTGGCCTTGCGGGCCGTACTGCGCGAACGCGGCGCCCTGCCCGCCCAGGGCGGCCCCCGCCTGGACGGCCTGAGCGATCTCGTGGCCCTGGGCACCGTGGCCGACGTGGTCCGCCTGGATGCCAACAACCGCCTGCTGGTGGCGCAGGGCCTCAAGCGCATCCGCCAAGGACACATGCAGGCCGGGGTCGCGGCCCTGTTCGACGTAGCCGGGCGCGACCCGCATCAGGCAGGCACGGACGACCTGGGCTTTGCGCTGGGGCCGCGCATCAACGCTGCCGGCCGCATGGCCGACATGAGCCTGGGCATCCACTGCTTGCTGGAGGACGATCCTGCCCGCGCCCGCGCCCTGGCACAGACCCTGGACGACATCAACCGCGAACGGCGCAGCCGTGAAACGGAGATGCGCGACGAGGCGCTGGCCCACCTGGACGGCCAGCCGCTGGCCCAGGCCGCCAGCGTCTGCGTCTGGCAGGCAGGCTGGCACCCGGGCGTCATCGGCCTGGTTGCCTCGCGCCTGAAGGAAACCTACTGGCGTCCGGCCCTGGCCTTCGCACCGGACGAAGCCGGCACATTGCGCGGTTCAGGCCGTTCGATCCCGGAAGTCCACCTGCGCGACGCCCTGGACCTGGTCAGCAAGCGCCTGCCTGGCGCCATCCTGCAATTCGGCGGCCACGCCATGGCTGCCGGCCTGACGCTGCACCAGGCGGCCTTCGACGACTTCGCGCAGCAGTTCGATGCCGCCGTGCGCACGATCAGCGGCTGCGATGGATTCGAACCCTGCCTGGAAACGGACGGATCCCTGGAAGCCCCGTACGCCACGGTTGATACGGCTGCCTTGCTGGCCGAACAGATCTGGGGCGCGGGATTTCCAGCGCCGCTGTTCCAGGATCATTTCCAGGTCGTGCACCAGCGGGTGCTAAAGGACCGGCACCTGAAACTCTTCCTGGAACGGGACGGCCGGCGCATCGATGCCATCTGGTTCAACCACGCCGAGCCCTTGCCCGAGCGGATCATGGCGGTCTACCGCCTGGACCGCAATACCTGGGGGGGGCAAACCACCGTACAGCTGCTGATCGAACACGCCCAGCCTGCTTGACGGCAGGGACAGCGATCAGGGCCCGGGAGCGCGCCCCGGCCAGACGGCCAGCACCAGACCCAGCACAGCGGCTGCGAAGGCCAGCGCATGCAGCCAGGTGAAGGATTCCCCCAGCACGCCCACGCCGACGCAAGCCGCCCCCCCGGGCAGGAGCACGGTGAACACTCCTGCCCGGGATGCCGGCACCCGGCGCAGCCCCGTCATCCAGAGCCAGATGGTGCCGCTGGCGGCCAGCCCATAGAACAGCAGCAGGCCCCAGACCGAGGCGCTGATCGCCGCGAAATCGAAATGCCAGGCAGCATAGGCGCCGGCCGGCAGCATCAGGACAAAGCCCCAGGCGTTCATCAAGGCGCTGATCCGCTTGGCCGACAGGGCCCCGGTCAACTGTTTGCCGATGACCGCATAGGCGGCCTCGCACAGGACGGCGCCCCCCAGCAGCGCATAACCCAGCCAGCGCGTCGCGGCTTCAGCACCCAGCCCATCGTCGGGAGGCTGCGCCACCGCCAGCAGGGCAATGCCGCACACCGCGCAGACGATGGCCGCCAGCACCTGCGGCCGGATCGCTTCGCGCAGCACCACGCGGCTGAGCACTGCGATGGCGGCCGGAATGGCCGACATGATGATCCCGGCTGCAACGGCGCTGCTGTAGCTGACGCCCAGCACCATGAAGACCGTGAACAGGAAACTGCCGATGAAGGACTCCAGGAAGACCAGACAGCGCACGCGGCGGGTCATGGGCGCTTCGGTGGTCGGCTTGCGCAGCCAGTGCAGCACCGCCAGTCCGCCGATGCCAAAGCGCAGGCAACCCAGCAGGAAGACGGGAAAGACCACCGCCAACGGCTTGCTCAGGGCCACATAGGCGCCGACCACGAACATGCTGGACCCCAGACAGAGATACGCCAGTCCCGGATGCAGGTCCGCGTCACCGCGTGTCACGCAGGCCCCCGGCGCGACGACAGCACGATGCCGCCGATGATCAGCAGGAAGGCCAGCGCATGGTAGCTGTGCGGATACTCGCCCAGCAGTCCCAGGGACAGCAGCGCAGCGATCAGGGGGGTCAGATTGTTGAAGAAGCCCGCTACGGTCGGCCCGACCCGCTGCACCCCGGCGCCCCAGCAGCGAAAGGCGATCACGGCCGGGCCGATGGCGACGAAGGCCACCGTCGCCGCCAGCGGCCAGCCCCAGACGATCCGCTGATCGCCCAGCCCCCATTCCATGGCGGCAAACAAGCCCGACCAGGCCGCCCCGTAGAGCACCTGCCCCAGCAGAAAGCCCGCCCAATGGGCGCGCACCGGAGCATCGGCCGGCACCCGCGTCAGCTGCCAGCTGTAGAAAGCCCAGATGATGGTGGCCAACACCATCAGCAGATCCCCGGCCACGAAGCGCAAGGCAAGCAGCTGAGCCCATTCCCCGTGAGACAGCACCAGGGCGACTCCAACCAGGGACAGCACGGCCCCGAGAATCTGCGCCGGACGGATTGCCACCCCGTGGAACATGCGCCCCACGATCAGCATCCAGGCCGGCATGCTGGCGGTCACCAGAGTGACGTTCACCGGCGTGGACGTATGCAGGGCCAGATACTGCAGGGAGTTGTACAGCCCCACGCCCAGCAGCCCCAACAAGGCGTAGCGTGGCCATTCCCGCCAGACCACGCTGTCGGCCTGCAGAACCCGATAGCCCAGGGGCAGGAGCAGCAATAAGGCCACCGCCCAGCGCAGGAAATTCAAGGTCAGCGGCGGCACCAGATGCACGACTGCGCGACCGACCACCGCATTGCTCGCCCACAAAGTGGGCGGAATCAGCAGCAAAGCCACCGTACTGGGAGTCAATCTGTCATTCATGCGTCTCATCTGCCTGAACCGGCCAGCGGCAATTCTAACCGCCGCTTTATTTCTTGACATAATACTGCGCCGAGCCTTAACATAAGAGATTGTTTCATCAGCGGTTTTCAGTGTTTGTCGGTTCGCCGGCTGCCTTGGCGGGTCCAGTGTTCCTGGTGCCTGCTGCCTCTCTGGGGCTTGGCCCCTGCCTGGATTCTGATCGCCCTTACGATCCTGTCGTTCGTCTGGCCCCTGGCTGGGCCGACCCTGCATTTGCCCGCTGATGGTTTGATGAATTTACGGGAGCACACGCTATGGCCAAAGAAGAACTACTCGAAATGCACGGATCCGTGACCGAGGTCCTGCCGGACTCCCGTTTCCGCGTCACGCTGGATAACGGACACCCAGTCATCGCCTATACCGGCGGCAAGATGCGCAAGCACCACATCCGCATCCTGGCGGGCGATCAGGTCACGCTGGAAATGTCCCCCTATGATCTCAGCAAGGGCCGTATCACCTTCCGCCACCTGAACCGCAGCGCAGGCACAGGCGCCAGCCCTGCTCCCCGTCGTCGCCACTGATCGGCGACACCTTGCCTGCGGGGCGCAACGCCCCTCAGTGGCAATCCGGAACGGTCTGATCCAGATAAACCTCGAATGCGATGGCCTTGGCCTGTTCCCGGGCCGTCTGTCGCAAGGCGGCCGGGCTCAAGGCCTGGCGCAGGGCGTCACGGCCCGCAGCAGGCAGATCGGTCCGGCGCAACTGCGTCAGTTTTTCCTGCCGATACGGCGCCAGTTGCGCCGAAAACTTCCGCCACTCGGGATATTTCAGCAGTTCACGCAGAAAGCCCTCGTCTTCCACCGCCGCATCGCACTGCCCCGTACGCAAGGCCAGCAAGGCATCGGCGGCGGCCGGATACACCTGTTCGATCGCGGCGTACCGGGCGCTCAGTTCGCCCACGTGGCGTCCATCAGCGCTCAGACAGACGGTGCGCCCAGCCAGTGCCGTCCAGTCATGGATATCCGTGTCGGTGCGCAAGATCGCCAGCGGGCTGGCTGACCAGTCCACATCCCTGCGCGAGACACCATCAGGCAGCGCAAGGTCCGCCGGCACGACTCCCACCCAGGCATCCAGGATGCCATCCCGCAACTGTTCCAGCGCCCGATCCAGCGCCACGGCCTGTACTGGCGCGCTGCCCTGGGTGGTCTGCGCGGCCAGCAACTCGATGCGCACCGGCGTGCGGGGCTTGGCGCCCGGCACCGGCGCGGCTGGCACCTGCGCCACGCCCAGGCGCCAGCCCTCTGTATCCTGAGCGAACGCCTGCAGCGGCGCCGTCAGGGCGACGGCCATGCCCAGACCGATGATCAGCGTGCCCGCACGTGGGCGCCACGGCGAATTAAACATACTGATAGCGCAAGACCCGACGTTTGATGTTTTCCAGAAAGACCTGATCGATGAGCGTCGCCAGAATGGCGATCGTCAGGATATTGGCCATCACTCCCACCATGTCGGCGGTTTCCCCGGCATAGGCGAGAGACCGGCCCAGGCCCTGACCGAAACCGATCAGCATTTCTGCTGAAATGAGCGCGCGCCACGCATTGCCAAATGCGAGTTGCGCCCCGGTGATCAGTTCGGGCATGACCGCTGGCAGGTAAACCCGGCGCACCATGTCCCAGTGGCTGGCACCCATCACCCGGGCCGCCGATACGTGGGTCTGCAGCACGCTTTCAGTGGCGTTCATGACCGACAGCGCTGCCGGGAAGAAGGCGGCCAGCGCGATCACCACAATGATGGGCACGTTGCCAAAGCCCATCAGGATCAGGAACAGCGGCACCCAGGCGATCGACGGGATGGACTGCAGCACGATAATGGCGGACTTCAGGACTTCGCGGAAAAACAGCAGCAAGCCGCCCGCCAGCCCGAACCCGATGCCAAACAGCAGCGCGAATCCATATCCCACCCCAAGGCGCCCCATGCTGCCGGCCAGGATGGCGCGAAACTCTGCGGTCTGCAGATCGTGCCAGACACGCTCCAGCACCACCGGCACGCCTGGCATCAGGAAGTCGGGCAGCGTCCAGGCGGCGCACTGCCAGACCAGCAGGATGGCGGCAATGGCCACCAGCATGGCCAGCTTGCGGGCGGTGGAGGAAACACGTCTTTTTTTACTCATGCTCAAGAAGATGGCCGGACAGACCCGGCCATTCGGAAAAATGGGAAACGGGTGCGATTATCGCACCCATCGTGCGCCATGCTTACAGCTTGCGGGCCTGCTGCCAGTCCAGATCGACGATCGACTTGACGTCGAAAGGTTTGCCGTCCTGGGTCTTGAGCGCGCCCTGGGACTGCATGATGTCGGCGACTTCCTGCATGCGGCTCAGATCCTTGGGCGTCAGCGCAGGGCTGAAGGTCTGCGTCTGGATGGCCTTGCTGATGATCTTCTCGCGCGGGACATCGCCGTCATGCAGCGTCTTTAACGTAGGCTCGGCGATGAAGTAGCTGGCGATCAGCTTGGCGGCCTCGTCCGGTTTCTGCTGCAGCAGCTCGATGGCCTGGCTCTGGGCATCCAGCGACTTCCAGACCAGGTCCTTCTTGTCCTTGAGCGTCTTGCCCGAGGTGATCGTCACCATGCAGGGGAAAGGCCAGACCTCGCCAATTTCATAGATCTGTTTGACGGGCGCGATCAGCTGGGCGATGCTCGCCTGCGGCTCGAACAGGAAGGCGGCATCGACGCGTTTGCCCACCAGCGACTGCACAGCCACCTGCGGGCTGACCCCCAGGATGTTCACGTCCGAAGCCTGCAGGCCGGCGTCTTTCAGCACGACGCCACGCAGCACCGTGTCGGCCGTGCTGCCTTCTTTTTGGGACGCCAGAGTATGGCCCTTCAGGTCGGCGACGGACTTGATGTTGGCGTCATCGCGCACCACCAGCGCATGGTAGCCACGCTGCGCACCGGCCACGACCTTCAGGTCGGCGCCCCGCGAGGACCAGGATGCCGCATTGGTGAAGCCCAGCACGCCGGTGTCCAACTGGCCGCCGACGATGGCCTTGATCAGGTCCGTACCGGACTTGAATTCCACCAGTTGCACGTCCAGGCCCTGCTTTTCATAGAACTTGCCCTCGTAGGCCGTGATCGCCTGGGCGTCGTCCATGACGCGGATGTAGCCGACCTTGAAGGGCTCGGCAGCCAGGGCAGCCTGGGACGCCAGCGTCAGGGCGGCCAGGATGGGGATTAATGCTCTGCTGAATTTCATGCTGCAAGTTCCTCGGGGATGGATTGGGTAGAGGTAGAAGATTCGGCGTCGGCCACGATGCCCAGCAGGCTCAGGATTTCCCGGCGCATGTCGGCAAAATTCGACAGGTCGTGCGTCTTGTCGCTGTCCGACAGATGGAATTCTTTCAACAGGTTCGAGGGCCGAGCGCTGAACACCAGGATGCGGTCGGCCAGAAACAGGGCCTCGTCGACGTCGTGCGTGACCAGCAGCACCGTCGGGCGGGTTTCACGGATCAGGGTGCGCAAGGCGTCCTGCAGGGTCATGCGGGTCAGTGCATCCAGCGCGCCAAAGGGTTCATCCAGCAGCAGGACTTCAGGCCGGGTGATGAAGGCCCGTGCCAAGGCGCAGCGCTGGCGCATGCCGCCAGAAACCTGATGCGGAAAATAGTCCTCGAAGCCCTTCAGGCGGACTTTGTCCAGCCAGGCAAAGGCCTGTTCACGGGCCTTTGCGCGCGGTACTTTCTGCAATTCCAGGGCCATGGCGACGTTTTGCGACAGGGTCAGCCACGGATAGAGCGCATTTTCCTGGAACATCAGCATGCGGCTGGGATCGGGGCGATGGATCGGCTGCCCGTCGGCCAGCACCTGGCCCGCGCTGGGTTTTTCCAGCCCGGCCGCCATATGCAGAAGCGTCGATTTGCCGCAACCCGATGGCCCGACCAGCGCCACCAGCTCACCCGGTGCGATCTCGCTGTCGAAGCGATCGACCACGCGCAAATCGCCGAACTGCTTTTCAACCTGACTGAAGGAAAGATTCATCGTTGTTTCCCGCCCGGCCTGCCACCCGGCAGGACCATATAACTGTGAATTGATTGGACAAGGGCAACTTTAACGATTTTGCTTAATGCTAAACAACGATAAATTCATGATTTCTTTATCACTATAAGTAATAAATCAAATGCGCTACGATGAAAGCCTCTCTGCCAGAGGAGCACTCATGTCCAGCGCCATCGTTGTCGATCCCATCGCCCGGTTGCTGGCTGGCCACGGCCTCACACGCCAGCACCTGACACAACTGGCCGACCCGGCCCTGCGGGTCCAGGCCATCGCCTGGCTCGACGGCCCGGCAGACGCTCAGCGCCAGACCCTGCAGCGCACGCTGTTTCCTGCCCTGATCGAATCCATGGCAGGTTCGGACGCGGTCTGTCTGAAAGGCATGACCCAGGGGTTGACGGAACAAGGCATGGCACTGCGACACCGCTGGCACGCCATCCGTGCCGACCTCAGCAACGCAACAACCGCACTGCCCGACACCCTGCAATCCTGGATCGACGACTACCTGAACTATCTGCAACGCGCGGACGAGGAACTGCTGCCCATGGCGTCCCGGCTGCTGGACGACGACGCCCTGGATCAGTTGCGCCGCGCCTTGGCATAGTGGTTTTCCTTCCTGGCAAGATCCGGCCAATTCCATTAAACTCCGGCCGTTTGGCCCTGTTCGTTCAGCGGCCTGTCAGCCAGGCGCCCAGTTGGTGATTAAGGGGCGCACCGCTATCCGGAGAACCTTCTCGATGAAATTTTCGACCACTCGCATTGCTGCCTCGCTCGGCCTGTCCCTGACCCTGGGCCTGGCCGCCATCACAGCCCAGGCTGCTCCCACCGTCATCAAGTTCAGCCACGTCGTGGCTGAAAACACGCCCAAGGGCCAAGGCGCCCTGAAATTCAAGGAACTCGCCGAAGCCGCACTGCCCGGCCAGGTCGAAGTTCAGGTGTTCCCGAACTCGCAGCTGTTTGGCGACGGCAAGGAAATGGAAGCCCTGTTGCTGGGCGACGTGCAGATCATCGCCCCATCCCTGGCGAAATTCGATCGCTATACGAAAAAAGTGCAGATCTTCGATCTGCCCTTCCTGTTTGACGACATGGCTGCCCTGGACCGCTTCCAGGCAGGCCCCGCCGGCCAAAGCCTGCTGGACTCCATGAAATCCAAGGGCATCCAGGGCCTGGCCTACTGGCACAACGGCATGAAGCAGATGTCCACCAACAAGGACCAACTGGTTCGCCCCGAAGACATCAAGGGCCTGAAGTTCCGCATCCAGTCGTCCGACGTGCTGGAGGCTCAATTCCGCCAGCTGGGCGCCAATCCGCAGAAGCTGGCCTTCTCCGAGGTCTACCAGGCGCTGCAGACCGGCGTGGTGGATGGGGCTGAAAATCCCTGGTCCAACATCTACTCGCAGAAATTCCACGAAGTGCAAAAGACCATCGCCGTCACCAACCACGGTGCGCTGGACTACATGGTCATCACCAATTCCGGCTGGTGGGACGGCCTGCCCGAAAACGTTCGCGATGCGCTGAAAAAGGCCATGGCGGGCGCTACGGAACACGCCAACAAGCTGGCGGCCGAGATCAACGACCGCGACCAGCAGCGCATCGCCGAGGCCGGCAAGGCCAAGATCCAGACGCTGTCCAAGGAAGACGTCGCCGCCTGGCGTACCGCCATGCACCCGGTCTGGGAGAAATTCCAGAGCGGCATCGGCAAGGACCTGATCGACGCCGCCCAGGCTTCGAACCAACCCTCCTGATCCGGCGGATTCCTGCTGCTTCAGCACGGCCGCTCACAGCGGCCGTTTCATATTCTGACCCAAGGAGTGCCCACCATGTTGAAAAACTGGCTGGAACACATCGAGGAAGGCCTGATTGCCTTCCTGC
>NZ_JAUCDS010000040.1:0-17910 GCF_034674885.1 Castellaniella sp. | reverse complement strand
AAAGGCTGCGGCCGATTACCGGCGGCCGTCAAGATGTGTTCGCTGAACGCTAACGGATATTCTCAGAATTCGAAGGGGCTATGAGGAATTGACTCGGCTGCTGAAATAGCCTCCTCAGCACGACGCAACTCAGCCACATCCCGTCGCCGCTCATCAACGAGCCGCCCTCACACGTTTTGTGAAAAGACCAACGCGATAAGGATGGAGAATGGATCGCAGTAGTGACGGATTCTTGAAGGACAGATGCTGTGTATCACTACCCTGAATCAGGATTGCGCAACGTGTGGCTTGCCAATGGCTACAAGACTCGCAATATTGATTGAGAAGATGCGATAGCAATCCATGACATGGACCAATTGCACCATGTTATCGACAAGAATCTGGCCAACAGGCCCCATTTGGCAGGGACGGAATTGCAATTTCTGCGCAGAGAAATCGGCCTGCCTCAAGCCAAACTGACCGAGCTGCCCGGCTCGACGGAACAGACAGTGCCTTTGTGGGAGCGTGGGCACTGCATGCCAAAAGCCTACGGCCGACTGATCCGGGCCATCTATTTGAAATCTTTCGACAGGAACGTGAAGATCCGCGAAATGATTGACTGGCTGATCGACCCGCATAACACGGACTATGGCAGGATCGTTTTCGAGGATACCGGATCAGGCTGGCGCAAGGCAACATGAGTACGGCCACAATGCACCACCCACTCCCTACCCCTTCAGCGCCGCCGCATGATGCGCCACGTGATCGCCGATGAAGCTGGCGATGAAGTAATAGCTGTGATCATGCCCGGCCTGCCTGCGCAGGGTCAGCGGGTGCCCGGCTTCCTTGCAAACGGCTTCCAGCAGTTCAGGGCGCAATTGTCCTTCCAGGAATTCATCGTCCAGGCCCTGATCGACCAACAGCGGCAGGCGTTCGGCATCGGCGGCAGCTGAACGGATCAATTCGACCGCATCCCACTGTGCCCAGGCGGCGGCATCGTCCCCCAGATACGCGGCAAAGGCCTTTTGACCCCAGGGCACCTGCGACGGCGCGACGATGGGCGAGAAGGCCGATACGCTGCGATAGCGGCCGGGATTGCGCAGGGCCGTGACCAGCGCCCCGTGGCCACCCATGGAGTGGCCGGAAATGGCACGCGCCGACGACGCGGGGAAATGCTGTTCGATCAAATCGGGCAGTTCCTGGGCCACGTAGTCCTGCATGCGGTAGTGCGCGGACCACGGGGCCTGGGTGGCGTTCAGGTAGAAGCCGGCGCCCTGCCCAAGGTCGTAGGCATCGTCGTTGGCCACGCCTTCACCGCGCGGGCTGGTATCTGGCGCCACCACGATCAGATTGTGCAAGGCGGCGTAGGCCTGGACGCCGGCTTTGGTGATGAAGTTCTGCTCGGTGCAGGTCAGGCCGGACAGCCAGTACAGCACGGGGCAGGGTTCGCCGCGCACGGCGGCGGCAGGCAGATAGATGCCAAAACGCATGGCGCAGTTCAACACGGTAGATGCGTGCTGCCAGACTTCCTGGCGGCCGCCAAAACTGGTGTGACGCTCTACGCACGTCAAGGCAGTATCTTGGGAAACATCATTCACTAGGTATTTTTCCTCTTGCAAAAAAGCCATGGCCGGCAGACGCCGGCCATTGGCGAAAAACCCGATCGAAAGGATCCGGTCAATAATGCACGACAGACCGGATCGACTTGCCCTCGTGCATCAGGTCAAAGGCGGTATTGATCTCGTCCAGCCCCATGGTGTGGGTGACGAAGGGCGCCAGATCGATGTCGCCGCGCATGGCTTCCTGCACCATGCCGGGCAGCTGGGATCGGCCCTTGACCCCGCCGAAGGCCGTGCCGCGCCAGGACCGGCCGGTGACCAGCTGGAACGGCCGGGTGGAGATCTCCTGGCCGGCGCCGGCCACGCCGATGATGATGGACTGGCCCCAGCCCCGATGGGCGGATTCCAGCGCGGCGCGCATGACGTTGACATTGCCGATGCACTCGAAACTGTGGTCTACGCCCCAGCCCGTCATGCCGACGATAACCTGCTGGATAGGTTCGGCGTGATCCTTGGGGTTCACGCAGTCGGTGGCGCCGAAGACCTTCGCCAGGGCGAATTTGTCGGGGTTGGTGTCCACGGCGATGATACGCCCTGCCCCAGCCTGGCGGGCGCCCTGGACCACCGCCAGGCCGATTCCGCCCAGGCCAAAGACCGCCACGGTGTCGCCGGGCTGGACCTTGGCCGTGTTGCGCACGGCGCCGATGCCGGTGGTGACGCCGCAACCCAGCAGGCAGACCTGTTCGGGATTGGCCTGGGGATCGATCCTGGCCAAAGAGACTTCCGCCACCACAGTGTACTCGCTGAAGGTCGAACACCCCATGTAATGGTAGATCGGCTGGCCCTGGTAGGAAAACCGGGTGGTGCCGTCGGGCATCAGGCCCTTGCCCTGGGTGGCGCGCACGGCCACGCACAGATTGGTCTTGCCGGACTTGCAGAACAGGCATTCGCCGCATTCGGCGGTGTACAGGGGGATGACGTGGTCGCCGGGGGCCACGCTGGTGACGCCCTCGCCCACTTCCACCACCACGCCGGCGCCCTCATGCCCCAGCACGGCGGGGAAGACACCTTCGGGGTCGTCACCGCTGAGCGTGAAGGCGTCGGTGTGGCAGACGCCGGTATGGGTGATCTTGATCAGGACTTCGCCCTTGCGGGGCGGTTCGACGTCGATCTCGACAATCTGCAGGGGTTTGCCGGCCTCGAAGGCGACGGCGGCGCGGGATTTCATCAGCAAGACTCCAATTCGGTCCGATTCAATGGGGTTCAGGGCCGATTATGGACAGAAGCCGGCCATAAGACAAACCGCAACCTGTCCGACGTGCATGCCACCTTCGGCATGACACGCTCGCGCATCCTTCAAATGAAGGATGCGCAAATAGGAGCCCGCTGCTACTGTGGGCCCGTCACCTGGAGGCGGACGCAGATCCACCGCTCCCGCAAACCCGGCACGCTGACGCTCAGGCGCCTCACATCCCATTCGGGAGACCTCAATGCACAAACTCTTCAACCTGACGTTCGCCCTGGCGATGATCCTTCCCGGCATTCCGGCCCATGCCGGCTACGAGGAAGGCGTGCAGGCCGCCGAACGCGGCGACTTCGCCGCCGCCATCCGGGAATGGCAACCGCTGGCCGACCAAGGCGACCCCAGGGCCCAGTTCCGCATGGGCCTATGCTACGACAACGGCGAAGGCGTTCCGCCAGATCCCGCAGAGGCCGCCCGCTGGTACCAACGGGCAGCCGACCAGGGCAACGCCGATGCACAGAACAACCTGGCCTGGGCCTACAGCCACGGCGCAGGCGTACCGCAAAGCGACCAGAAGGCGCTGGAATGGTATGAAAAATCAGCCATCGGAGGCAATGCCTGGGCGCAATTCAATCTGGGCGTCCGCTATCAGGAAGGCCGGGGCGTCCCGCAGAAATACGGCGAAGCGGCCCGATGGTACAAACTGGCTGCAGAACAAGGGCACCCGATCGCCATGGCCAACCTGGGCCTGCTGCTGACCGACGGTCGGGGCGTCACCAAGGACGACGCCCTGGCCGCCACTCTGTTCCGGCTATCCGCCGAACAGGGCCTGGACATCGGCGAACACAATCTGGGACTGGCCTATCGCCTGGGGCGCGGGATCGAACAGGATTTCCAGCAGGCCAGGCTGTGGTACATGAAAGCGGCTGCCCAGGGGTACGCAGCGTCGGAACACAACCTGGGGGCTTTGTACGAGCAGGGTCTGGGGGTGGACAAGAACCTGGGTACCGCCCAGCAGTGGTATCGGCGCGCGGCCGCACGCGGTTTTCCTCTCAGCGTCAATGCGCTGGGGCTCTTGTACGTACGGGGCGCAGGCGTGCCGCAGAACAAGATCCTGGCCTGCGCCCTGTTCCTGATCGCCGGATCCAGCGGCAATCAGCTGGCCCTGCGAAATGTGCAGCAAGTCCGGACTGAACTGGATCAGCCCGCATTTGAACAGGCCCAGGCTCTGGCACAGCAGCTATCACAGCCCGGAAAATTCCTGGAAATCCTGGACCAGCGGACGGCGGACAAACCCGCCTAGAACGAACACGGCACGCCCCACACCAGAACCGGAATCAGAATTCACGCTGCATCACTCCCCACGGATTGCCGTCTTGCAGGGCCCCGGGCAGCACCCCCTGGGGCACGTCCTGGTAGCAGACCGGCCGCAGGAAACGGTCGATGGCCATCGTGCCGACCGAGGTGGAGCGGGCATCCGAGGTCGCCGGGAACGGGCCGCCATGCACCATGGCATGGCAGACTTCCACGCCGGTCGGAAAGCCATTGGCCAGGATGCGGCCCGCCTTCAGTTCCAGTTCTGGCAGCAGAGCCTTCATCCAGACGTTGTCATCCGCCGTCTGGCCATGCAACGTCGCCGTCAGCTGGCCTTCCAGGGCGCGGGCGATGGCGATCATGTCGTCCAGGCCGTCGCATTCGATCAGCAGTGTGCTGGCGCCGAAGACTTCGGCGCCCAGGCCGTCCGGATCGGCCAGGAAGGCAGCGGCGGACGTCAGGGCCACCGACGCCTGGCACTGGTTCACACCCTGGACATCTCTCCCCCGGGCCAGGATGCAGACCTGGGCATGGTCCTGCAGGGCTTGCACACCAGCCTGATAGGCGCGGTGGATGCCGGCCGTCAGCATGGTGCCGGGGGCCGATGCGCAGACCTGTTCCACCACTGCATCGATGAAACGCTGGAAATCTGGCCCACGCACGCCGATCACCAATCCCGGATTGGTGCACAGCTGGCCGGCGCTGCCCGTCAACGAGGTGACAAAGCCCTGCGCGGTCTGTTCAGCCCGGGCCTGCAAGGCGCCCGGCAGCAGGAACACCGGGTTGACGCTGCTCATCTCGGCAAAGACAGGGATGGGCTCGGGCCGCGCAGCGGCGACCCGCACCAGGGCCATGCCGCCCTGGCGCGAACCGGTGAAGGCCACCGCCTTGACCAGAGGATGACGCACCAGCTGCATGCCGATTTCGCTACCCGGCCCGGTCAGCAGGGCAAAGACCCCCGGCGGCAGACCGCATTCCTGGACGGCGGCGACAATGGCGCGCCCGACCAGTTCGGACGTCCCCAGGTGGGCGGAATGGGCCTTGACCAGGACCGGGCATCCCGAGGCCAGGGCCGAAGCCGTGTCGCCCCCGGCCACGGAAAAGGCCAGGGGGAAATTGCTGGCGCCGAACACCGTCACCGGGCCCACAGGGATGCGACGCAGGCGGATGTCGCTGCGCGGCATGGGCTTGCGATCCGGCAACGCGCGTTCGATCCGCACGCCCAGCCAGTCGCCGCGCCGCACGACGTCGGCGAACAGGCGCAGCTGGTTCACGGTGCGGCCCAGCTCGCCGCGCAGGCGCGCCTGCGGCAGACCGGTTTCCTGCATGGCGCGATTGATCAGCGCATCGCCCAGGCCTTCGACGCGATCGGCCGCCTTTTCCAGAAAGGCGGCGCGTTCCGTCAGGGAAATATTGCGATAGACCAGGAAGGCCTCCTGGGCCAGACGCACGGCCTGGTCCACCTGAGCAGCGTCGGCGCCCCGCCATTCAGGCGCCAGGGCCTGCCCGGTCGCCGGGTTCATGGAATGCGCGGGCACTCCCGCACCCTGCACGGCCTGGCCGCCAATCAACAAATCACCCGTCACTTGCATCACTGAATCTCCTGTACGGTGGCGAGCACATCCGCCGGCTGGCGCCCGATGGGATTGCGCAGCGGCCGTCCGAACCCCTGCAGCGAAATCTCGAAGCGGTCGTCGGCCTGCGTCCTGACGCCATCGGCAAAGCTGAGCGTCGAGGTGCCGAAGAAATGCACGTGCACGTCGCCCGGCCGGCGAAAGCCCGCGTATTTGAAATGGTGGTGTTCCAGATTGGCCAGGGTGTGCGCCATATTGGCTTCACCCGTGACAAAGGGTTTGGACCACAGCACCTGCCCGTCGCGCACGATACGGGACTCGCCCCGCAGGTCGGCCGGCAGTTCGCCGATCAGGATTTCCGGGCCGAAGCTGCAGGCCCGCAGTTTCGAATGTGCCAGCCACAGGTAGTTGTGGCGCTCGGTGACGTGATCGGAAAATTCATTGCCCACCGCAAATCCCACGCGCACCGGCGTGCCATCAGGGGCAATCACGTACAGGCCTACCAGTTCGGGCTCCTCGCCCGCATCCTGGGCGCAGCCGGGCACCGGCAAGGCGCATTCCGGCGCCACGACGCTGTCGCCGTCGCCCTTGTAGAACCATTCCGGCTGTACGCCGATCTGCCCTGCAGCAGGGCGCCCGCCTTCCAGGCCCATTTTGAACATGCGCATGGAATCGCTGAGATCGGCATCGTCCGCGCTCAGCTTGGCATGCATGGCATCGCGCGTGTCGGCGCTGCCCAGGTGGGTCAGCCCTGTGCCGGTGACCAGGCAATGCGCGGCATCGGGATGCGTCAGCGGCGGCAGCAGCCGCTGCGTGTCGATCAGCTCCTGGTAGGACAGGACCTGGTTGCCCAGGTGCTGCTGGATCAGGTCCTTCAGCGGCACGCCGTGCTGCACAGCCATCATGGCCAAGGCGTAGGTGCCGCCCACGACCTCGATGACGCTGGCCTGGTCGGTGTCGTCCACCAGGGCGGCCTTGACCCCCTGGGCGTCCTTGAATTGAATCAATCGCATCATGAATCCTTGGTTCTTGCCCTCGCCCTGCGCGAGCGCGGCTTATTCGATGATCGTGAACTGATCGCGATAACGGTCGGACAGGGTCAGGCCCAGGCCGGGTTTGTCGTCATCCAGATCGATGAAGCCGTTCACCGGAGCAGGATCGCCCTCGAAGATGTAATAGAACAGTTCGTTGCCGACTTCGACGTCATGCACGGGGAAGTATTCCGACATCGGCGAGGCCAGGGTGGACATGGTCAGGTGGTAGTTGTGCATCTGGCCCGCATGCGGGATGACCGGCACGCTATAGGCTTCTGCCAGGGCGTTGATCTTGTGCGCCGCCGTGATGCCGCCCACGCGATTGGTGTCGTACTGGATGACCGACACCGCGCGCTTGTCCAGCAGCTGCCGGAACCCATAGCTGGTGTATTCATGTTCACCGCCGGAAATCGGGATCGGCCCGTACTGGTTCAGTTCCGCGTAGCCGTCGATGTCGTCGGCAATGACGGGCTCTTCGAGCCAGCGGGGTTCGAAGACTTCCAGCTTGGGCAGGATGCGCTTGGTGTATTCCAGGTTCCAGCCCATATAGCATTCCAGCATCAGGTCGGTGTCGTAGCCGATGACGTCGCGCACGGCCTGGACACTGTCCAGGTTCTTGCGCACGCCGGCAGGGCCGTCCTTCGGGCCATAGCCAAAACGCATTTTGAAGGCGGTGAACCCCTGGTCCACATAGGACTGGGCCTCGGCCTGCATGGCATCCAGGTCGGTGCGGTACAGCTTGGACGCATAGCAGGGGATCTTTTCCTTGGTGCGCCCGCCCAGCAGCTTGAACACCGGGCGGCCGACGGCCTTGCCCATGATGTCCCACAGGGCGATGTCGATGGCGGAAATCGCCGCCATGGCCACGCCCTTGCGGCCCCAGGCCAAGGTGGACCGGTACATGCGCTGCCACAGGTATTCGTAGTCGAAGGGATCGTGGCCGATCACCAGCGGCGCCAGGTACTGATCGATGATCTGCTTGGCGATGCGCGGAGCCAGGGCGACGTTGCCCAGGCCGACGATGCCGTCATCGGTTTCGACTTCCACGACCGTCCAGCCATGAAAGCGGAACGTCCCCATGGAATCGCCCCGGTCCCACAGGGCATCCATGGCATTGGTGCAGAAATTCGCCTGAGGCGGCACGGTCTTTCCCTGCCATTCGAAAACGCGGGCGCGGATGTGTTTGATCTTCAATTCAAGCTCCGTCTGGAAAAAGCGGATAGGTCGTCGGGTGGGGAATCAGGCCGCAGCCTGGGCCCGGTAGGAAGCGCCCATGCGGCTGGCGATCAGGAAGGCGTTGCGCATGGCCTGGACATTGGCGCGGTTCTTGCCGGCGATGTCGTAGGCGGTACCATGGGCCGGGGTCGTGATGGGCACGGGCAGGCCGCCCTGCACGGTGACGCCTTTTTCAAAACCCATCAGCTTGATGGCGATCTGGCCCTGGTCGTGATACATGGTGACGATGGCGTCCAGCTGGCCGTCGCGGGCCTTCAGGAAAATGGTGTCGGCCGGGTACGGCCCCTGCACGGGGATGCCTTCGGCATTCAGTTCCGCCACGGCCGGGGCAATGATCTCGACCTCTTCCCGGCCGCAGGTGCCGCCATCCCCGCCGTGCGGGTTGACCGCCGCGACGGCAACCCGGGGCTGCGGATTGCCGGCCGCCCGCAAGGACCGGTAGATCAGCCGGCTGGCATCCAGTACGCGTTCGCGGGTGATGTACTGCGTGGCGTCCTTCAGCGGGATGTGCGAGGACACCCGCGCCGTCCACAGACCATCGAGCGTGTTGAATTCGCAGAAATAGCCATCGACCTTCAGGTACTGGGCGAAGTGGTGCAATTCGTCTTCATGGCGCAGCCCGCCCAGCTTCATGGCATGCTTGTTCAGCGGTGCGAAGCAGATCGCGTCGATCTGGCGAGCCAGGGCCGCATCCATGCACTGGTCCAGCACACGCAGCACCGAGACGCCACCCGCCGGATCCGCCTGCCCAGGGGTCACGTCTTCCGGCCGCACGGTATCCACCGCCACGAACAGCGGCAGATCCACCGATGTCTGGCGCGCCTGAGCCAGGGAATCCAGCGGCCGGGTCGGGACCTGCACCCCGGCAATCGACTGCCCGCGTTCCCACAACCAGGGATCGCCCACCAACACGATCCGGGCATCGCCCAGCTCGGCAGGCTGCGACAGCAGCTTGGCGATCAACTCGGGGCCGATGCCGGCCGGATCGCCCAGGGTGAGGGCCACAATGGTTTGTTCTTGGGTCATGATTTCATCATCCAGAAAAGCGATACATCAATGGGCGGGGCGCGCCGACTTCCGGCGGCCGAAGGCGGCTCGCGTCACCTTGGAAATCAGGGGCAGGAAAGCCATCAAGAGGCCCGCCGTGGTCATGGCCCCGACCAGGCCGTTGGACCAGAAAATGCTCAGGCTGCCGTTGGAAAACAGCATGGACTGGCGGAAGGCATCTTCCATCTTGTCGCCCAGCACAGCCGCCAGCACCAGCGGCGCGATCGGGTAGGACAGCTTTTTGAACAGATAGCCGAACACCCCGAACACCAGCATCAGGCCGACGTCGAACAGCGACTGGTTCACCGCATAGGCGCCGATGGCGCAGATGATGACGATGATGGGCGCGATGATGGAAAACGGGATGCGCAGAATGGCGGTGAACAGCGGAATGGTGGACAGCACCACGACCAGGCCGACGACGTTGCCCAGGTACATGCTGGCGATCAGGCCCCAGACGAAGTCCTTCTGCTCCACGAACAGGGTCGGCCCGGGCTGCAGACCCCAGATCATCAGGCCGCCCAGCATGACGGCCGCTGTGGCCGAGCCTGGAATCCCCAGGGTCAGCATGGGCAGCAGGGCGCTGGTGCCGGCCGAGTGATCCGCCGTTTCCGGGGCGATCACGCCGTCCAGCGCGCCCTTGCCGAATTGCTCGGGGTGCTTGGACATGTTCTTGGCCACGCTGTAGGACAGGAAGGACGCGGCTGTCGGCCCGCCCGGCGTAATGCCCATCCAGCAGCCGATCACGCAGCTGCGCACCCACGTCGCCCAGTAGCGGGGCATTTTCTTCCAGGTATTCCAGACCACGCGCAGATTGATCTTGGCGTTCTCGCCCCGGAAGACCAGGCCTTCCTCGACCGTGCACAGGATTTCCCCGATGCCGAACAGGCCGATCACCGCGACCTCGAAGCTGATGCCCCGCAACAGGTCCGTCAGCCCGAAGGTCAGGCGCAGATTGCCGGATACGGTATCCATGCCGACGCTGGCCAGGATGAACCCCAGCATCATGGCGGCGATGGTCTTCAGGGCGGGCGTCTTGCCCAGGCCGATGAAGCTGCCGAACGCCAGCACGTACACCGCGAAGAACTCGGGAGAGCTGAATTCCATCGCAAAGTTCGCGATGTAGGTGGACAGGAAGGTCAGCAGCAGCACGCCGACCAGCGCGCCCAATAGGGCCGAGGTATAGGCGGCGGTCAGGGCTTCGCCCGCCCGCCCCTGCTTGGCCAAAGGATGCCCGTCGAAGGTCGTCGCGATCGAGGACGGTTCGCCGGGGATGTTGAAAATGACGGAGGTCACCGACCCGCCGAACAAGGCGCCCCAGTACATGCACGACAGCAGGATGATGGCCGAGACGGGTTCCATGCTGAAGGTCAGCGGCAAGAGGAGCGTGACGCCGTTGGGCGCGCCCAGGCCCGGCAGCACCCCCACCAGGATGCCCAGCAGGACACCGACCACCATCAGCATCAGATGGTTCCAGGTGAGCACCACCCCCATGCCATGCATGAGCAGATCAAACTGTTCCATGATGAGTTACTCAGAAATCGGCAAAGGGACCGGCGTACAGGGTGACTTCAAACCACACGGTAAAGATGAAGTACGTCGCCAGCGGGACGCTGATCGAGATCAGCAGGATCTTCCAGAGCGGATGCCGTTTGCCGGGTTCGGCCAGGCGCCACATGAACCAGGCGAGGAACAAGGCGCCGGCCACGTACATGCCGACGAAGAACATCAGCACCACATAGGCGGCGATGGGCAGGAACACATTGCGTACGCGGCGGAACTCCGATTTCGTCGTCAACCGCCCCCGCCCTTCCGACCAGTGGCGCAGCGTCCACAGCGACGTGCCCAGACAGGACAACAGCATCAGCAGGCCGATGTAGAAGGGGAAATATCCGGGCTGAGGGCCCGCAACGTCCCAGCCGATGCCGTGTTCCACGCTGTCGAACATCACCACGACCGCGATCAGCATCAGCACGCCGGAGGTGAACAGCCCTCCGCCGCGCAAACTGATGCCGCCGCGTTCCTCGTCGCCGTTGGCCGGCTGTTGTCTTGTGTCCTGAGTCATGACGTTCTTCCTTCCTGGGGGCCTCGCCGGCCCGAGCCCGAGGATCACCGTCGATACGGGGCGGTACCCCGCATCGATCAGGGGATCATTACCAGTTGGCCGAGCGGAAGATGTCCCGCGCGCGGGCGCTGTCTTCCTCGATCAGCTTCTTGAAATCATCCCCCGCCAGGAAAGACGGCACCAAGGCGCCGCGAGCCAGGTAGTCCTTGAATTCCTGGGTCTCGGTGACCTTGCGCAGCAGATCCACGTAGAAGGCCTGCTGGGCTGCGGTCACGCCGCCCGGCATGAAGACGGTGCGCGGAAAGCGGTATTCCTCGATCTTGAGTCCCTGGGACACGCAGGTGGGAACATCGGACCAGGCTTCGGTGGCCGTCACTTTCTCGGTGTAGACCATGCGTTCCTTGCTGAAGACGCACAGCGGACGCACCTGGCCCGCCTTCCACTGGGACACGCTTTCGGCCGGGTTGTTGGTATTCGAACCGATGTGGCCGCCTGCCAGCTGCGTGGACGCCTCGCCGCCGCTCTTGAACGGGATGTAGGTGAATTTCGTGCCTTCGACCTTATTGAGCAGCATCGTCAGGGTCTGATCGACGTCCTTGGACTGGCTGCCGCCCATGGGATATTTCGACGGATCGGCCTTGACGGCGTCGATGTAGTCCTTGGCGTTCGTGAACGGCAGTTTCGTGGACGTCCACAAAATGAAGTCATCCTGGGCGACCGTGGCCACCGGCGTCAGGTCCGTCCACTGGTAGCCCAGCTTGGCGACCATGGGCAGCAGATAGGCGTTGTTGGTGCCGACGATGATCTTGTAGGGGTTGCCCTTGGACAGCTTCAGGTCCAGAAAGCCTTCACCGCCATTGCCGCCGCCCTTGTTCTGCACGACGGTCGAGACTTTCAGCAGTTCATGTTTGGTGATGATGGACTGGATCAGCCGGGCCAGCTGGTCCGTGCCGCCGCCGGCGCCCGCCGCCACGACGATCTCGATGTTCTTGGCAGGTTGCCAGGCATCAGCCGCCACGGCGGTGCCGGATACGCCCAGCGCCAGGGTAAAACCGGTGGCAACCAGCGCCTGGGCCAAGGGTTTGGAAAAGAGGGTAGCCATTCTGTGTCTCCTGTCATTGGTGTTTGAAACGCTAGGCAGCTTAGCAGAATAGTGATAACTTCAAGTTGAAATATACTGATCATTGCATAACTCATGCTTATACCTAACCAGACCGTCCTCTTCAATCGCCTCCGCACCCGGCAGCTGCAGCTGCTGCTGGCCATCCAGGAACATCATTCCCTGCGCAGGGCCGCAGAACACCTGGGCATGAGCCAGCCCGCCGCCACGAAAATGCTGCAGGACATGGAAGACCTGATCGGTCTGAAACTGTTTGAACGCGGCCGGCGCGGCCTGCAGGCCACCGCCTACGGAACCGTCATGACGCGCTACGCGCAGGGGGTGTCCGCCGACCTGGCGGGGGTACGCGAAGAACTGCTGGCCATCCATTCCGGCAACATCGGCAAGATCCGCGTCGGCGCCATCATGGCGCCGGTGCCACAGCTGCTGACCAGCACGCTGCTGAGCGTCAAACAGCAGCACCCCCGGCTGGCGATCAGCATCCAGGTCGACACCAGCGACGTACTGATCACCGCCTTGAAAGAAGAACGGCTGGATGTAGTCATCGGCCGCATCCCGGACACCTGGGACGGCGCCAGCCTAGTGTTCGAGCCCATCCAGGAAGAAGCCCTGTCGATCGTCTGCAGTCCGCAGAACCAGGCGGCCCGCAAATACCACGTCACCCTGCGCGACCTGGCCGGCCTGCCGTGGATCCTGCAGGCGCACCCCAGTCCGATGCGCAAGGTCATCGAACTATCCTTCGTCGAGGCGCGCCTGGCGCTGCCGCTGAACATCATGGAAACCTCGTCCATGCTGCTGACGTCATCACTGGTGCGCCATTCGGACATGCTGGCCGTGATGCCGACCCTGGTGGCCGAACACTATGTCGAACGCGGCACCCTGGCCATCGTGCCGCTGCCCATCCGCAAGCACCTGCCGCCCTTTGGCGTGCTGGTGCGCAAGACCCGATCGCCCAGCCCGGCCATCCAGATCTTCATCGAGGAAGTCAAGGCGCAGGCCTCTGCACCCAAACATGCCGGCCAGGCAAAACGCCAGGCGCACCGCCCCGACGACCCACACCCGGCATCCTGACAGCCGATCAGAAAATCTCGAACAGCCCCGCCGCGCCCATGCCCCCGCCGATGCACATGGTGGTCACGGCGTATTTCACGCCGCGCCGCCGGCCTTCCAGCAGAATGTGGCCGGCCAGGCGAGCGCCGGTCGTGCCAAAGGGGTGACCGACGGAAATGGCGCCGCCATTGACGTTCAGCAGCTCGCTCGGGATGCCCAGGGTGCGTTGGCAATACAGGGCCTGGGATGCAAAGGCCTCGTTCAGTTCCCACAGGCCGATGTCGTCGACCTTCAGACCATGGCGTTCCAGCAGGCGCGGCACGGCAAAGACCGGGCCGATGCCCATCTCGTCGGGCTCGCAGCCGGCCACGGCCAGGCCTCTGAATGCGCCCAGAGGCTGCAGGCCCAGGCGTTCGGCTTCGCGAGCCTCGACCATCACGCAGGCGGACGCGCCGTCGGACAACTGCGATGCGTTGCCCGCTGTGACGAACTGGTCTGGCCCCATGACCGGGGCCAGCTTCGCCAGACTGTCGTAGCTCGTGCCGGGACGGTTGCAGGTGTCGTGATCGACCGTGACGTCGATCCGGGACACCTCGCCGGTGTCCTTGTCCTTGACGGCCATGGTGGTCGCGCAGGCGACGATTTCGTCCTTGAATACGCCATCGGCCTGCGCCTGGGCGGTGCGCCGCTGACTTTCGACGGCAAACCGATCCTGGTCTTCGCGCGAGATCCCGTAGCGGCGGGCGACGATATCGGCCGTCTGGATCATGGACAGGTAGAGTTCGGGCTTGTGTTCGGCGATCCAGGGATCGATGCCGGTCGTGCCGGCATCGGTGGCGCTGCGCCCCTGGATCTGCGAGCAGCTTTCCACGCCACCGGCGATCATGGCGGGCACGCCTTCCAGCACGATGCGCCCGGCCGCCATGGCGATGGCCTGCAGGCCGGACGCGCAGAAGCGGTTGACGGTGGTGCCCGCCATGGCGACGGGCAGGCCCGCGCGCACCACAGTCTGGCGTGCCACATTGCGCCCCGTCGTGCCTTCCGGGTAGCCGCAGCCCAGGATCATGTCCTCGATCAGCGCTGGATCCACGCCGGAACGCTGGACGGCGGCCCTTACGGCAAACGCAGCCAGGGTAGGCCCCGGCGTGATGTTGAATTCGCCCCGGTGTGCCTTGGTCAGGGGCGTCCGGGCCGTGGAAACGATGACGGCTTCTCGCATGGTGGGTCTCCTCAGCCCTGTCCGGACTGGTTCAAGTCTTTGAAAGATCCGCCCCGCCCGGCCAGTTCGACGAGCAGTGGCGACGGTATCCAGAAATGGGGGTCTTGCGCCGCAAAGGCGCGGATGTCGGCCAGGACGGTATCCAGCCCGACCTGATCGGCGTAATGCAGCGGCCCGCCGCGATAGCGCGGGAACCCATAGCCGTACAGCATGGTGACGTCCACATCCAGCGGCCGCAGGGCGATGCCCTGATGCACGACGTTGGCGGCTTCGTTGATCATGGCAGCCAGGTAACGGCGCAGGATGTCTTCCTCGGTGAACGTACGCGGGACGATGCCCATGTCCTGCCGTTCCTGGTCCACGATGGCCTGAACCTCGGGATCCTCCTGGCCGGTGCGGCTGCCCTCTGGATACAGATACCAGCCCCGGCCGGTCTTCTGGCCGAACCAGCCGCGTTCGCACAGGCGGTCGGCGATCGGCACATAGCGCAGATTGGGGTCGCGGGTGGGCGCCCGGCGCTTGCGCGAAGCCCAGCCGATGTCGCCCCCGGCCAGATCCATCATCTGATAGGGCCCCATGGGAAAGCCGAAATGGCGCACGGCCTGGTCGATCTGATAGGGCGAGGCGCCGTCGGCCAGCAGATAGTCGGCGGCCTGGCGATAGACGGCCAGGATGCGATTGCCGATGAAGCCATCGCACACGCCCGCCCGCACGGCCACTTTTTTCAGGCGCCGCGCCAGGGCGAAGCCGGTGGCCACGACATCGTCGGCCACCTGGGCCGGCACGACGATCTCCAGCAGCTTCATGATGTTGGCCGGTGAAAAGAAGTGCAGCCCGATCACGTCCTGCGGCCTTGATACCGTGCGTGCCAACTGGTCGATATCCAGGTAAGACGTATTGCTGGCCAGCGCCGCGCCGGGCTTGCAGACCCGGTCCAGTTCGGCAAAGACGGCGGTCTTGACCGCCATGTCCTCGAACACGGCTTCCACCACCAGGTCCACCTCGGCCAGGGCCTGGTAGTCGGTGGCGCCCGACCACAGATTCAGGCGGCGATCGCGCTCGGCGGCATCCAGGCGGCCACGCTGCACCAGGCGGTCGTAGACCTTGGCCACGTTGGCCCTGCCGCGCTCAAGACTGGGTTCGTCGCGCTCGACCATGACCACCGGCAGCCCGGCATCCAGCATGGCAACGGCAATCCCCGCCCCCATGGTGCCCCCGCCGACGACCCCGACCCGATCCAGGGGGCGAGGCTGCGCGCGGCCGGCCTCGGGGACCTTGGCCGCTTCGCGTTCTGCAAAAAAGGCATGGATCAGGGCTTGGCGCTGCGGCGTGTCCAGACACTGCACAAACGCATCGCGTTCCAGACGCAGGCCCTCGTCGAAGGAGCGATCCAGCACGGCCTGGACCGCGTCGACGATGCGGGCCGGGGAAAACAGCCCCCGGTATTTCTTGTCCAGCGCGGCGCGTGCGGCATCCAGCGCCTGTTGCGCGGCCGGCCTGTCCGCTGCGGCGATCTGCCGATCCCGCGTGGGACGGACCGGCGCCTGGGATGCCAACAGTTCCTGCACATAGGCCAGGCCCGCCGCCACGGGGTCGGTTCCGGCATCCTGCCGGTCCACCAGCCCCAGGGCCAGGGCCTGCGCCGCCCCAATGGGCTTGCCGTCCAGCATCAGATTCAGGGCCGCCTCGACGCCGATCAGACGTGGGGCGCGCTGTGTGCCGCCCGCGCCGGGCAGCAGGCCCAGCGTGACCTCAGGCAAGGCGAACTTCGCACCCGGCAGGGCCACACGATAGTGGGCCGCCAGCACGACTTCCAGGCCACCGCCCAGGGCAGACCCCTGCACGGCCGCCACGACGGGCTTGGTACAGGCTTCGATGCGGTTGCAGACATCGGTCAGCAAGGGTGCCTGGGACGGCCGACCGAATTCGCGGATGTCGGCGCCCGCGATGAAGTGGCGGCCCGCCCCCAGGATCAGCACGACCCGGACATCGGCGTCCCGGTCGGCAGCCTCGATGGCGGCCATCAGGCCCCTGCGGACTTCAACGCCCAGCGCGTTGACGGGGGGATGATCGATCGTCACGACCCACACCGGGCCTTCGCGCCGGGAAGTGACGACGTCCATGGTCGGGGATTGCTGGGGCTCGGTCATGCGGGGCTCTCCTTCTTTCATGGGCGCGTGCCAAGCGCACCCTTTGGACAGCCATTCTTTCACCGATCATCAGGCTTTACAATTACATCAACAATTGACATACCGTCAAAATTTACTTGACGATCGCCATGAGCCATACCTCTCTGAATGCGGAATCCCTGGTCTTCCTGGCCGACATTCTGGATGCCGGCAACCTCAGCGCCGCCGCCCGTCGCCTGAAAATGACCCGGGCCAACGTCAGCTACCACCTGAATCGCCTGGAGCAGTCGCTGGGGCAGCAGCTGGTTCGGCGCACCACCCGGCGCACCGAACCCACGGAAGTCGGCCTGCGGCTTTACGAACACGGCTGCCGGATCCGCACCGAACTGGCGATTGCCCAGGATTCCGTGCGCGAACTGGGGCAGCAGCTGCGCGGGCGGCTGCGACTGAGCATCCCCAGCGGATTCGGTCAGGCCGTCATGGGACCCTGGCTGCTGGATTTCAAACGCCAGTATCCCGGCATCGTGCTGGACGTCACGTTCGAGAACCATCTGCCCGACCTGCTGCGCGACGAAACGGACATTTCCGTGCGGGTCATGTCCAATCCCCCGCAGAACCTGGTGGCCCGTTCTCTGGGGCCGGTGCGCCACGTGGCCTGCGCTGCACAAAGCTACATTGCCCAGCATGGCCTGCCTGCGTCTTTGGAAGACCTGCCCAAATCCCCGGTCATCACGTCGGGGGTGGCTGACCGTCAGCTGCGGCTGTCGGCCTATCGCGACCAGCGCCGCCAGGAAGTGCTGCTGGAACCCACGCTGATGTCGGAAAACTTCCAGTTCCTGCGCCAGGCCGTCCTGGCCGGGATGGGGGTCGGCATCGTCCCGGACTACCTGATCCAGGACGATCTCGCGCTTGGAACCGTGCAGACCGCCCTGGACGATTGGCAACTGAGCATCTTCGGCACGGAAATGTTCATGCTCTACATGCCCAACCGCTACCACACACGGTCCACGTCGACGCTCATCGACTACATCCTGACCCGCGCGCAGGCCAGGATGGCGCCAAAGTGATAAGCCCCCGCACTGCGCAGCCTGAAAGGCGCCCGGATTCGCCGGGCCCCATCGTTGCGATCCGTGTGGATCAGACGTTCAACAGCAAGGCGTTCATGCGCTTGACGAAGGACGCCGGGTCCTTCAGCGCCGCGCCTTCGGCCAGCATGGCCTGATCCAGCAGCAGTTCGGCCCAGTCGCCGAAGGATGCGTCGGACTGCGCTTCCATGCGCTTGACCAGGGCATGCTGCGGATTGACTTCCAGGATGGGCTTGACGTCCGGCGCTTCCTGGCC
>NZ_JAUCDS010000039.1:0-20479 GCF_034674885.1 Castellaniella sp. | reverse complement strand
CGATATAGGCGCGGTCGGCCAGCGACAGCGCCGCCCGCACGTTCTGTTCGACGATCACGATCGTCTGTCCGGCATCGGCCAGCTTGCGGCAGACCCCCATCAGGTCGCGCACGATCAGCGGTGCCAGGCCTTCGAAGGGTTCGTCCAGCAGAATGATGTCGGCATTGCGGATCATCGCCCGGGCGATGGCCAGCATCTGCTGTTCGCCGCCCGAGAGCTGCTTGCCGCGGTTGCGCTTGCGTTCGGCCAGGCGCGGGAAGGTCGCGTAGATCTCGTCGAGCGAGCGCGGCTTCTCGGCCGTCATGGCCGCCAGCTGCAGGTTTTCCTGCACCGAGATCGACCCGAACACGCGCCGTTCTTCCGGCACCAGCTGGATGCCCAGCGCCGCCCGCCCATAGGGCGGCAGGTGCTGGATTTCCACTCCGTGATGGCGGATGGCGCCAGATTTGACTTCCACCATGCCCATCAGGGATTTCAGCGTGGTGCTCTTGCCGGCACCGTTACGCCCCAGCAGCGCGACGACTTCGTGTTCCTCGATGTGCATCGAGACGTCGAACAGGATGTGCGAATCCCCGTAATAGCTGTTGATTTTGTCGACTTCAAGCAGACTCATCGTCCATTCCTCCGAGATAAGCCGCCTGAACCGAGGGGTCATGGCGGATTTCGTCCGGCGTTCCTTCGGCCAGCTTGCGGCCTTCGTAGAGCACGGTGATACGTTCGGCCAGTTCGAACATGGCGTCCATGTCGTGTTCGACGATGACCATGCTGCGGCCCTGGCGGATCGACTTCAGCAGCGACACGACCAGGACGCGTTCCTCGGGCCCGAGGCCTGCCAGCGGCTCGTCGAACAACAGCACGTTGGCCCCGGTGGCCAGCGCCAGGCCGATTTCCAGGCGCCGTTTTTCGCCGTAGGACATGTCCGATACCCGCGTGTCCGCGTGATGCGTCAGGTCGACCAGGGCGATGGCGGCATTGACCTGGGCGTCGAGCCGGTCCGAGTGCAGATTGGCCAGCAGGTCGGCGCGATAGCGGCCGCGCAGGCGGGCCAGTACCGGGATCATGACGTTCTGGCGTACCGTCAGGTGTTCGAAGAGCTGGTTGATCTGATAGGACTTGCTCATGCCCAGCTGGCAGACCGAGGTCACGCCGATGCCGGTGATTTCCTGGCCCCGGAAGAAGACCTTGCCGGCCGTGGTGGGCAGTTCGCCCGCCAGCATGGCGAAGAACGTGGATTTGCCCGCGCCATTGGGCCCGATCACGCCGTGCAGTTCGCCATCACGCAGGGTGAAGTCGATGTCCGAGTTGGCCTTCAGGCCGCCATAGTGTTTGCTGATGCCGCGTGCTTCCAGCACCGGGGCGCCGGGCCGGGTGCTGGCCAGTGGCGGCACGATGTCCAGGGCGCCGGCCACGCGATTGCTGGCGCCGCTGTCCACGTCGCTGGGCAGGCCCTGACGGCGGCGGTGGAAGAAATCGATGATGCCACCTGCCACGCCCCGCCGGAACACGGTGACCAGCACGACGAATACGATCCCCAGGATGAGCTTCCAGTAGGGTCCCAGGCTGCCAACCTGCTGCAGGCCCTCGTACAGGTAGAGCCAGATGGTGGCGCCCAGCAGCGGCCCCAGCAGCGTGCCCGCCCCGCCCATCACGGTCTGGATGACCAGCTGCGCGGAAGTGTCCAGCGCGAAGGCATCGGGCGGCATATAGGACTGGAAGATGCCCAGCAGCCCGCCGGCCAGCCCGCCGTAGGCGGCAGCCACCACGAAGACGATCAGCTTGTAGGACTGGATCGAGTGGCCCAGCGCCGTGGCGCGCTTGGGATTGCCCTGGATGGCCTTCAGCACGGCGCCAAAGGGCGAGCGCACGATGCGCCGAGCGATCAGGTAGCCCAGGAAGAAGATCACCGCCACAAACCAGTACATGGGCCAGCCGCTGGAAATGTGGATGTTGATGAAGCCCAGGGACAGTTCCGGCGGCGGCACCCCGGCGATGCCGTTCTCACCCCCGGTGTAGTCCTTGAAGGAGGAGTTCTCCAGGAAGTAGAACATCTCGCCGAAGGCCAGCGTGCTCATGGCGAAATAGATGCCGGTGCGGCGCAGGGTCAGGTAACCGATGACCAGGCCGGCCACGGAAGCCATCACCGTGCCGATCAGCAGGGCAACGAGCATGTTGGGCACGATGCCATCGGTCAGCAGATAGGCCGTGACGAAACCGCCCGTACCGTAGAACGCCGCCTGGCCGAATGACAGCAGGCCGGTGTAGCCGAACAGCAGATCGAAGCCCAGGCCGAACAGGCCCCAGATCAGGATCCGCGTCAGCAGGTCCGGGCTCATGCCGATCGCCGGCAGAATGAACGGGGCGGCCAGCAGGCCCAGCCCCACCAGCATTTCCGGCAACTGTCTGCGCATGATGCCATCTCCTGTGCGGACCGCGCCGGCGGGTTGCGCCACTGCGCCGACTTCGTCCGCTGTACTTGTTCGAACCGAATTCATTCCCGACCCTCCTGACCCATGAGTCCCTGAGGACGGAAGATCAGCACCAGCGCCATGGCGATGAACAGCATGACGTCGGAATACTGCGGATTGATCATGGCGGTCAGGCTGAGGATTTCACCGGCGATGATGCCGCCGACCACCGCCCCGGGGAACGAGCCCACCCCGCCGATCACCACCACCACGAAGGATTCCACCAGGTAGCGAAAGCCCATGTCGGGCGTCAGCGCCACGATCGGGGAATTGATGACCCCGGCAAAGCCCGCCGCCATGGCGCCGATCCCGAAGACCAGCAGGAAGGTGCGTTTGACGTTGATGCCCAGGGCATTGACCATCTGCGCGTCTTCGATACCGGCGCGCACGATCAGCCCCAGGCTGGTGCGATACAGCACGAAATACAGCAGCAGCAAGGTGACTGCCGCGATCGCCAGGGTTTCCAGGCGATACATGGGGTAGATCAGCGAACCGATGTGGGCAATGCCCATGCCCCAGCTGGGCGGCGTCACCGACAGGCTGACGCCGCCGTACAGGCCGCGCACGATTTCCACCAGCACGATGCTGATGCCGAACGTGACCAGGATCTGGTCTTCGGGAGGACGGCTGTAGAACTTGCGCATGAGGCCGCGTTCCATGATCAGCCCGCACGCCAGCGCGACAGCGGAACCGCCCGCCACGGCCAGAACGAAGGAATCCGTCAGGCCATAGACCGTATACCCGGCATAGCCCCCCACGACGAACAAGGCGCCGTGGGCAAAATTGATGACACCGAGCGTGCCGTAGATAATCGTCAAGCCGGTACTGATGAGCGCCAGCAACAGGCCGGTGGCCAGCCCGTTGAACAGCTGCGAGAGAAACAAAGACATGCTCGGCATCGAGTTGCCTCCTGTGAGAGCCCCGGAGGCCGCTTCCGGCCATGCCCCGGATACCGGAGCATGGCCCAAGAGCGGCGTTTAGACGTAATCGCCCATCTTGCAGCCCAGCAGGCCGACCTTGGGAAGAACGTCCTGACCCTTGACGACCTGGACGATTTCGAAGAAGTCGTCCGGATTCTTCATGTCGGCCGGTTTCTTGCCGCGCAGGATCGGGAAGTCGACGATGCCCTGGTGGTCTTCGGCGCGGAACGTGACCTTGCCCACCGGGCTGTCACGCAGTTCGCCGGCCTCGAGAGCCTTGACGACGTCGATCGGATAGAGGCTCTTGGCGCGTTCCACCGCATCGGCCCACAGGACCAGGGCCAGGTAGGCGTACATGGCCGAATCCCGAGGCTTGCCGCCGAATTTCTTTTCGTAGGCTTCGACGAAGTCCTTGGCCACGGGATTGTGGTCTTCCATGGTCCACCAGAAGCCCTGGGCCGCGTACACGCCCTGCATGACGTCCGCGCCGACTTCTTTTTCCAGGTAGGCGGACATGTAGGGGATGACGATCTTCATCTTGTCGAGCAGACCGAATTGTTTGGCCTGCTTGATGGCGTTGGCGGCGTCCGCGCCATAGGCCACCACCACCAGCACGTTGGCGTCGGTATTGGCGATGTTGATCAGGTAGGAGCTGTAGTCCTTCGCGCCCAGCGGGTGGACCTGGTTGGTGACGGTCTTCCAGCCTTCTTTCTCGGTGAATTCCTTCATCGACTGGGTGGTGGTGTGGCCGTAGGTGTAGTCAGGCGTCAGGTAGGCGGCCTTGCGGTCCTTGCCCAGTTCTTTGGCGACCACGGGGGCGATGGCCTTGCAGGCCATGTAGGCGAAATAGCACAGGCGAAAGCCGTAGCGCTGGCAGTCCACACCGGTGGTTTCATTGGAACCGGAGATGGCCGTGAAGTACGGCGTGTGTTCGCGGTTGCAGACCTTCTGCAAAGCGATGGCCACCGCGCTGCTGGTGCTGCCGGCGATCATCATGGCCTTGTTGTCGTGAATGAAGCGGGTGGCCGCCTGCACGCCGGTATTGGGCTTGGTTTCGGCATCGGCCGAGCCCAGCACCAGTTTCTTGCCCAGGATGCCCTTTTTGAGCAGGGGGGAGATCTTCTGGACCTGAGGAGCGCCGGCATTGATCTGTTCGGCAGCCAGCTCATAGCCGTTTTTCTGTTCCGCGCCCTGGGCCGAATAGGGGCCGGTCAGGTCAACCGTCAGGCCAACGAACACGGAATCGCCTTCGGCACCCGCAGGCCAGGCGCCCAGGGGCTTCTTGTCTTCAGCCAGCGCGACGCGCGCGGTACCGGGCAGCAGCATGCTGCCGGCAACCCCGGCCGCGCCAGCTTTCAGCACGGAACGGCGTTTGACCTGCGACTGCATGGCTTGGCCCAACGATTTCTTTTCATTCATTGCTTTGTCTCCTGATTTGAGTGGCCCCGGGCGCCAAAAGCGCCCGGCTGTGTACTGCGTGTCAGTCAATCACCCGCGAATTATTTTTATGAATGATCCAGCTTTGTTTTTGTGGCTGAGCAGAGAAATGGACGACCCAATTTCTGCGTGATGCTATTAAGAAATTTGAAACTTACGTAGAACTTACGCAGATTCTTACAGACAGGAACATGATGAATCAGGCGAGTAAGACAGGGGATTCGCAATCCTTGAAGCGCATCGGCAAGCCATTGATGCACCACGCATTTCTGTTGTTTTCAAAATTGATGCAATGCAAAAAATCAGGGTTAATGCTTAAGGGAAATCATCAGGCCAGGATTTCCCCTGAATATTGCACTGCACACAAAATTTCAGTGGCCCGGCGACAAAAAAAGAGGCCATCGAGGCCTCTTTGATTCAAGCTGCAAGGATTTTTCCGCTGCGGCGGTGCGCGCCCGGAACAGGCGTCAATGCAGCACGATGCGGGCTGCATATTCACGCAGGACGTCGATGCCCGGATCCTTGCGCGGCCAGACCAGTCCCACGCCGTCGTCTTCGTGGCGAGGCAGGACATGGATATGGGCATGCGGCACGGTCTGCCAACCTGCAGGACGATTGGCCTGCAGCAGGGTCAGGCCTTCGGGATGGAAGGCGTCCTGGACGGCCCGCGCCACGCGCCACGCCAGGCGCATCAGATCGGCGGCCAGGTCCTGATCCATATCCAGCAGCGTGGGATACGGGTGGCAGGGCGCCACCAGCACGTGTCCGGGATTGAGCTGGCCCGCGTCCATGAAGGCGAAGAGCCGTTCGTCCCGATACACGATGGCGGCCGGGATGTCCCCGGCCAGGATGCGCGTGAAGACCGTGTCCATGAAACCCTCGTCAATGACAGCACCGGCAGACAGTAGCATGACGCCCGAACGCCGGCAGGCTGGCATTTACCCTGAAATCACTGACCCAGGCTCAGGGCGGCGTCGATCTGTGCGGCCAGGGCTTCGGGTGTCATGGACTGGTCATTGACCGTCACCTGGCCGTCGGCATAGGCCAGATCCGTCTGCACCTGGCCGTCCTGCTCGCGCACCAGCCCTGCCCGCGCCAGGCGACCTGAGAACTGGTCGAACAGCATGCTGAAGAGCGCCACCATCATGTCCGGGCTGGCGCCGGCCTGGCTGCGTCCCAGGATGTCGACCAGCATGGGTTTGGACACCCCGGCATGCAAGGTAACCCGATCGATTCCCCGTTCGAGCAAAGCACCCAGGTCCTGGGGCGCATCATCGGCCGCCGGACGGAACCGCGCCAGAACCCGCGCATCGGTCTTGCCCTTGGGCGTGGTCCAGCTGAAATCGTCCAGCGACAGGCGCGGAGACGAGGCCAGCGCCGCCACCACCAGCGGACGCAGACGCTGCTCGTCCTGGGGGCTCAGCGGGGCGTCGTCGTCAGCCTCGATCTGGTCCAGCGCCATCAGCAGCGCCTGGAAGGCCTGAACGTCCAGCTGTTCGACCGATGCCTTGAGCACCATGGCACCCAGATCCTGGTCTCCGGCTTGCAGCTGCTGCAGGTCGTACTGGACGCGGCTGTCCAGCAGGCCGCCGGTGCGGGCGGTCTGGACCTGCATGGACGGCTGGGCCAAACGGATCTCTGGATTGTCGCCATCCAGGACCCGCAACTGCGCAAGCTTCAGGTGCTGGCTGGACTGCAGGTCGACGTCCCCGCTGCGCGTGGTTTCACTGTCGAACTGCAGGCCCTCGGCACGCAGACGCACCGACAGGCCGGGATCCTGAATCTCCAGGGACTGCGCCTGCGCGGACAGGCTGAGCTGCCGGGTCTGGGGCTGATAAGCCAGCTGCATCGTGCCGCCGCTGAAATCGACCTGCCGGTCCGGCGCATGCACTGGCATCAGGGTGATGAGCGATGCCACGCGGCCATCGAACCCGACCTGGGAATCTGCCTGCCAGGGGGCGGCAGCGCCATCGCCGGCGGCGGCGAACCAGGGCTGCCAGGGCCCGCCCGGCAAAGGACGCACCTGGCTGTAGGCCGCCAGAGGCTGCCAATGGCCTTCGCGCACTGCTGCCAGGGGCCAGGGGCCGTGCTGCAGGTCGTCCTGCAAGGTCACGGCCTGGTCGGATCCCTGGTCGTCGCGAAACTCGAACACGTAGCGGATCTGCGAAGAAAACAGACCACGCCGGTAATCGTCCACCCGCAGCACGGGCGGCTGCCCGCCCGAGGCCCACTGGGCCTGGATGTCCTGATTGGCCTGAGCGACCCAGGCTTCAATGGACTGCTGGGTCACGCGCCCCGCATACCAGGACGCTGCCCCATAGGCCAGCACCAGCACTGCCACCGCACCGGCGGCCAGCTTCAAACGTCGAGTCATGCGCAGTCTCCGGTCGCATCGTACAGGCGGATCAATTGGGATGTATCGGCAGGCCCCCGGCCTTGGCGGCTGGCCAGGCGATAGGCCTGGACGGCAGCCGCCGCCACCGGAACCGGCGTGCCCTGGGCCTGAGCCAGCGCGGCCACGGTATCCAGGTCTTTCAGCATGGTGTCCAGGCTGGCCTGCGGCGCGGGGGCGGCCTGCGTCATGCGCGGCACGAACATCTGCAGCAGCGTGGAATCCGCCCAGCCACCGGCCAGCGCCTGCGGCAGGCGGGCGGCATCGACCCCGGCATCCCGCGCCAGGGCCACGGCTTCGGCAATAGCCGCGATGGTGGTGGCGACGATGGTCTGGTTGCAGAGCTTTGCCACCTGCCCGGCGCCGACCGGTCCCATGTGGGTGACGCGCTGCGCGTAGGCCTGCAACAGCGGGGCTACCTGGGCGCAGACGTCAGCCGGCCCGCCGGTCATGATGGCCAGGGTACCCGCTGCCGCCCCGCCCGTGCCGCCCGACACCGGGGCATCCAGCCAGACGGCGCCGTTGGCCAGGCGCAGGCGCTCGGCGAACGCGCGCGTCCGGTCGGGCGCGATGGACGAGTGATCGATCAGGACCGCCAGCGATGCGGCCCGGGCCAGGCCGTGCGGACCGAAGACGACGGACTCGACGGCGGCGGCGTCAAACAGGCACAGCGCGACCCAGGAGCAGGTCTCGCCCAGGGCTTGCGGGGTATCGCAGAACCGGGCGCCTTCGGCTGCCAGCTGCCGCGCGGGTTCCGGCGAGCGATTCCAGACGCTGACCTGATGACCCGCCTGCAACAGGCGCCGCACCATGGGCGCCCCCATGCGGCCCAGGCCGCAAAATCCGATGTTCATGCCGTGTTCTCCTGCGGATCGGCAAGCATTCAGTCTTCCTGGATCTTGCGCGACAGTTCGCGCGGCAAGGGAAAGGACACCTGTTCACGCACGCCGTCCAGCGGGCGGACGCTGCGCACGCCCAGTTCCTGCAAACGGGCGATCACCTGCCGGACCAGGGCTTCGGGCGCGGAAGCGCCGGCCGTCACCCCCACCCTGCGCGCCTTGTCCAGCCATTCCGGCCGGATCATGCCGGGGTCGTCCAGAAGATAGGCGGTCACCCCCTTGCGTTCGGCGACCTCGCGCAGCCGATTGGAATTGGAACTGTTCGTGCTGCCCACCACCAGCACCAGATCGCATTGCGGCGCCATGATGCGCACGGCGTCCTGGCGGTTCTGGGTTGCGTAGCAGATGTCGCTTTTCTTGGGTTCGGCGATATCGGGAAAGCGGGTGCGCAGCGCATCGGCCACCTGCGCCGCATCATCGATCGACAGCGTGGTCTGCGTCACGAAGGCCAGGTGATGCGGGTTGCGGACCTGCAGGGCCTGCACGTCCTGCACGGTTTCCACCAGGTACATGCCGTCGTCGGCCTGACCCAGCGTGCCTTCGACCTCGGGGTGGCCCCTGTGGCCGATCATGATGACCTCGCGGCCTTCCTTGCGCATGCGGGCGACTTCGACGTGGACCTTGGTGACCAGCGGGCAGGTGGCGTCGAAGATGCGCTGGCTGCGCTCTTCGGCCTCGGTCCGCACGGCGCGCGACACGCCGTGCGCCGAAAAGATCACGATGGCGCCTGCGGGCGCGTCTTCGAGTTCATCGATGAAGATGGCGCCCTTGGTCCGCAGGTCTTCCACGACGTAGCGGTTATGGACGATCTCGTGGCGCACGTAGATCGGCGCCCCATGGATTTCCAGGGCACGCTCGACGATTTCGATGGCGCGATCCACCCCGGCGCAAAAACCGCGCGGCTGAGCCAGCACGATCTCGGGGCCGGCATCCGCGTCGGCGCCCGGGGCGGCATCCCGGCGGTCGTCGGCGACAGGCGCTGTCATCACAACACCCCCAGGATGCGGATTTCCACCTGCAGGTCGATGCCGGCCAGGGGATGATTGAAATCGAACAGGGCGGAATCGCCCTGCAGGGTCTTGAGCACGCCCGAATAGCGCCCGCCATTGGGCGCCACGAATTCGATCATGTCGCCTGCTTCGAACACTGTGTCGGGCGGGGCGTTGCGCACCATCTCGTCGTGGGATATCCAGCGCAGCAGTTCGGGGTTGCGTTCGCCATAGGCCTGGGCGGCGGGAACGTCCTGGGTGAAGTGCGCGCCTTCGGGCTGATCGACCAGGAGCGATTCCAGCCCGGGCGCCCACTGGCCGATGCCCATCTGCAGGGTGGCGGGCCGATCCAGGAAGGTATCCACGAACGCCGTCCCGGCGGCAGGCCCCGACAGGGGTTCGATGCGGTAGTGCAGCGTGACATAAGAGTCCGCGTGGACGTGCGCGACGTCAGGGGAAGAGGTCAAAATGGGTCACCCATGAAAAATCAGACAAACCCCTCCATTTTAAGGCCAATCATGCCACAAGACAGCCTATCCCCCTGCGGCGAACGTCCCCGCGAACGACTGCTGCGGCACGGCGCGCAGGCGCTGACGTCCGCCGAACTGCTGGCGGTGCTGCTGCGCACTGGCACGCGCGGGCGCAACGCCGTGGACATGGGCCGCGAGCTGATCGCGCATTTCGGCGGGCTGCGGCGCCTGCTGTCGGCGGACAGCAGCGCCCTGCTGGCCTTCTCCGGCCTGGGCGCGGCCAAGACCTGCGAGCTGCTGGCCGTGCAGGAACTAAGCCGCCGGGCACTGGAAGAGCCTCTGCGCAAGGGCCGCGCCCTGAGCCAGCCCGACCGGGTCAAGCAGTTCTGCGCCATGCGGCTGGCCCACCTGCGGGTGGAACACTGCATCGCGCTGTTCCTGGATACCCAGCTGCAATTGATCGACTGCGCGGAAATCGCGCGGGGCACGCTGTCGCACGCCTCCATCTATCCGCGCGAGGTCGCCCGGGCCGCCCTGGCCCACCATGCCGCCGCGCTCATCCTGGCGCATAATCACCCGTCCGGGCTGTCGGAACCCAGCCCCGCCGACATCACACTGACCCGGCAGCTGAAGCAGGCCCTGGCCCTGGTGGACGTGCGCCTGCTGGACCACCTGATCGTGGGCGCCACCGAGGTGACGTCCTTGGCCGAACGGGGCCAGTTATGATAGAATTTATGGCTAACCTTGGATACGTTGCCAGGATTTTGATGTGGATTTGGCGCGGTCGATAGGTGCGGTGGGTACGGTTTCTGTAGTGCCCGCCTGCAGTTTTCGACGCAGTCATTCTTCGTCCATCCGGCTGGCGACCCCTTTAAACTTACGGATTTCACCATGAAAGAAGGCATCCACCCCGAATACCGCGAGGTCGTGTTCCTGGACCTGCAGACCGGCAACAAATTCATTTCGCGTTCTTCCCTGGCGTCTCGGGAAACCACCGAAATCGACGGCAAGTCCTACCCGCTGTTCAAATGCGACGTGACGTCCGAATCGCACCCCTTCTACACGGGCGCCCAGACGCGCATCGTCGAGACGGGTCGCGTGGAAAAATTCCGCGCCCGCTTCGCCCGCACGGCCGGCACCGTCAAGAAGTAAAGGCCCCCACGCTGCGTACCGCAGTCTCTCTGAAAGGGCAGCCATCAGGCTGCCTTTTTTCATTTAACATGGGCCCTACCCCTTCCCTGTGACCGAGCCAGTGCGCACCGAAGATCTGCGATCCACGCCTGCCCGGCTGACCGCCACGGCGGCGGCCAAGCTGCCCCGCCTGTTCCTGCTGACCGTCGGGCTGGTCTATATTCTTGCCGGCCTGTTCTACCGCGACCCCTGGAAAACCGACGACGTCACCAGCCTGGCGACGATGCTGACCGCTCTCTCGGGCCAGGAACACGCCTGGCTGCTGCCCCAGGTCGGCCAGCTGGCCCAGGCCCAGGACGGGCCACTGGTCACCTGGGTGGGCGCGTTCTTCATCTGGGCGCTGCGGCCGCTGCTGGAATTGTTCTTCAACCCGCTGAACGCGGCCATCATCGCCTCGCGGATACCGAACATCCTGTGGTTCGCGATCCTGACCAGTTCCCTGTGGTACGGCACGTACCTGCTGGGGCGGCGCGCCGAAGCCCAGCCCCTGGCCCTGCCGTTTGGCGGCGAGCCGTCCGAACGCGACTACGGGCGCATGCTGGCCGACGCAGCCCTGCTGCTCATCGTAGCGACGGTCGGCATCATCTGGCGCATGCACGAAACATCGGAAGTGCCCGCCGTAATCGCCTTTCAGGCCCTGGCCTTCTATGCCGTCGCCCGGATGCTGGATCACCCGGTATCCGGCGCCATCACCCTGGGTGCAGCGGTAGGCGCCGCCTTTCTGGCTCGGGGCTGGCTGGGCGGCCTGCCCCTGATGCTGGCAGCCCTGATTGTCTTCATTCCCCGGGGGCCATTGGCAGATGCCCGCAAATGGCTGGTCGTCAGTGCGCTGATCGCTGCCAGCCTGATCCTGCTCTGGTGGATTCCCGCGCGCGCCTTCGGTCCGTACTGGACCACCAGCTGGCTGATCTGGACCCGCCATGCCTTCGATTGGCCCGGCTCCCGCGCCTGGTTGAACATCGTGCGCGACCTGCCCTGGTTCCTGTGGCCGACCTGGCCGCTGGCCCTGCTGGCACTGTGGCGCTGGCGCGGATGGTTTGCCGCCCCCCATATCCTCATCCCCCTGAGCTTCAGCTTGGCGGCCCTGGCGGTGCTGATGGCCAGCAGCGACCCCTTCGAGCCCGAATACAGCACGCTGGCGGTGCCCTGCGCCGTCCTGGCCGCCTTTGCGCTGCCCACCCTGCGGCGCGGCGTGATCAACACGCTGGACTGGTTCGCCGTCATGTGCTTTTCACTGACGGCGGCCACCGTCTGGCTGGGCTGGATCGCCCTGCAGACCGGCTGGCCTGTGCAGATCTCCGCCAACATCGCCCGCCAGACCCGAGGCTTCGACATCCATGTCGCCTGGCCCGCGACCGCCATCGCCCTGCTGGGCACCCTGGCCTGGATCGCCCTGGTGCGCTGGCGCCTGCGCAGCCATCCGGCGGGGCTGTGGCGCGGCACGGCGCTGTCGGCGGGCGGCTTGCTGACCACCTGGCTCTTGCTGGCCACGCTGTGGATGCCGGCGCTGGATTACGTACGCAGCTACCGCGACGTCTCGGCATCGCTGGCGCGCGCGCTGGCCCGTGCCCAGCACCCCGGCGAATGCATCCGCACCCAGGGGCTGGGCAGAGGGCAGCGCGCATCCTTCCTGGTATTCAACCGCATCGAACTGTCCTTCGACGGGGATTGCCCCCTGCTCCTGCAGCAGCTCGACATGCACGACCCCGAGGCCATTGAAACCTCGCGCCCCGGCTACGAGATCCTCTGGGAAGGCCGACGCGGCCCCGATCGGCACGAAATGTTCCGTCTGGTGCGGGTACGGCCTGCCCCCTGACCCCCGCTCACTCATCCCTCGCAACCATGTCCACCCTCTCCTCGGCGCAGGTCGCCCCGTGGCGGACCATCCTGCAGCAATCCTGGCCCATTCTGGTCAGCGCCTGGGCCGGTATCGTCTTTGCCGTGCTGGACACGGCCATGGTCGGCCACACGGACGCCATCGACCTGCAGGCCATGGCGCTGGGCGCCTCCATCTACATCACGGTCTTCGTCGGGCTGATGGGCGTGATACACGCGCTCATCCCCATCATCGCCCAGCACTTCGGCGCCGGCCACCTGGATCGGGCCGGCCACGCCTGGGGACAAGGCGTGTGGCTGGCGCTGGCGCTGTCCGTCCTGGGCGGCGCCAGCCTGCTGTTCCCGAACACCTGGCTGGCGCTGTCGGGCAGCATCGAGCCTGCTGTGCGCGAACGCGTCGCCGGCTACCTGATCGCCCTGGCGCTGGCGCTGCCCTCGGCGCTGCTGTTTCGCACCATCTACGCCATGGCCACCGCGATTTCGCAGACGCGCGGCGTGATGATGATCAATCTGGGCAGCGTCGCCTTCAAGCTGCTGTTCAACACCTGGTTCATCTTCGGCGGACTGGGGCTGGAACCCATGGGCGCCGTCGGCGCAGGCGTGGCAACCCTGGTGGTGAACTGGATGATGCTGGCCGCCGGCCTGTGGATGGTCCGGCGCCACCCGGCCTTTCAGGCCCTGCGATTGCGCGTGGGCCGGCCGCGCTGGCTCGACCAGAAAGAACTGCTGCGCCTGGGCTTGCCCATGGGGGGATCCTATCTGATCGAGGTCTGCGCCTTCAGCTTCATGGCGCTGCTGGTGGCGCGCGACGGGCTCTATGCCAGCGGCGCACAGCAGATCCTGGCCAACCTGATCGCCCTATGCTACATGCTGCCCATGTCGCTCAGCCTGTCGACAGCATCCCTGACGGCCCAGGCGGTCGGCGCGCGCCAGATGGCCGCCGCCCAGCGCACCGGCCTGCACGGCATCGCCCTGGTCCTGCTGGGCGCCGTCCTGACCAATCTGATCCTGATCAGCGCCCAGGGCCCGATCGTGCGTCTGTACACCGACGACCTGCAGGTCGCCGTCATCGCGCTGACGCTGCTGCAGATCGCCCCCTGGTTCCATTTCTGGGACGCCATGCACTGCGTCAGCGCCTACGTGCTGCGGGCCTACAAGATCGCCATGGTGCCACTGATCCTCCAGATCACGGCGCTGACCGGCCTGGGGCTGGTGGGGGGATGGTGGCTGGGCTACGGGCCGCAGGCCGGCGCCCTGGCCCCGGCTGCCGCCTGGTTCATGCCGGGCGCCCCCGTGGGGGCTGCGACCATGTGGATCATGGCCATGGCGGGGCTGGCGTTGACGTCGCTGTTGCTGTTCGCCTGGTACGGCCACGTGCTGCACCGCCAGGCACGCCGCTGAAGACCGCCACCGCGCCGCGCCGGCGGCGAACGGCCGACGGCTAGGCGGCGCGGGAGCCGGGCTCGTCCCGGGCAGCAGAGGCTGCCGGCGGCAGCGGATCGGCGCCAGGCTCGGCTGCCGTGCCCGGCGTCACCAGCTCGACGACCTTGCTGCGCGACAACACCCCGATGAATTCGCCCTGCGCACCCGTCACGGCGACGGGCTCGGGCGTGCGCAGCAGCCGGGCCAGCACTTCGTCCAGGCCGGCGGACGCCGGCACCGAAGCCATGTCGCTGAGATAGCGTGCGACATCGCGGGCGCCTTCCCGCACGGCTCTTTCAGCATCGACCCGCACCAGCACGCCGGCCAGCCGTTTGCCGTCCAGCACGGCTGCGTAGTCGTAGCCGCGCGTGGCCATGCGCTCCAGCGCATGGACCGGATTGCTGCGCGTGGTGAGCGTCAACGGACGTTCATTGCACGCATGGGACGCGTTCAGGACCTTGCCCCGGTTGACGTCCTGCAGGAAAGATTCAATGTAGTCGTTGGCCGGCGACAGCAGAATGTCTTCCGGCGTGCCTTCCTGGATCAGTTCGCCGTCCTTCAGGATGGCGATGCGATTGCCCAGGCGCAGGGCCTCGTCCAGATCGTGCGTGATGAAGACGATGGTCTTGTTCAGCCGGGCCTGCAGGGCCAGCAGCTGGTCCTGCATTTCATGGCGGATCAGCGGATCCAGCGCGGAAAAGGCCTCGTCCATCAGCAGGATCTCGGCATCGGTGGCCAGGGCCCGCGCCAGGCCGACGCGCTGCTGCATGCCGCCCGACAACTGATGCGGGTACTGGGCTTCGAAACCCGACAGGCCGACCTGTTCCAGCCAGTGCTGGGCGCGCTCGTTGCGCTGGGCGCGGCGCACGCCCTGCACGGCCAGGCCGTAGGCGGCGTTGTCCAGCACGGTGCGGTGCGGCAGCAGGCCGAAACGCTGGAACACCATGCTCATTTTCTGCTGGCGAAAGCGTTCCAGTTCCTTGGGCCTCAGGCCCACCACGTCCACGCCATCGACCAGGATCTGGCCCGCACTGGGCTCGATCAGGCGGTTGAAATGGCGGATCAGGGTCGATTTTCCCGACCCCGACAGGCCCATGATGACGTGGATGTCGCCTGCCTTGATGGACAGGCTGATGTTGCGCAGGCCCAGGGTATGGCCGCTGCGTTCCAGCAGGGCCTCTTTCGACAGGCCGTCGCGCGCGGCAGCCAGCCAGCGGTCCGGATGCGGGCCGAAGATCTTGTAGATGTTGCGGACTTCGATCTTGTGCATGTCAGACCCTCCGGGCTTGTTGCCGCTGACCGAACTGCTGCGTGATCCGGTCGAAGATGATGGCCAGCACCACGATGCCCAGTCCGGCCATCAGGCCGCGGCCCACCTGCAGCCGGTTGATGCCCTGCAGCACCTCGTAGCCCAGGCCCCGCACACCGATCATGGACGCGATCACGACCATGGCCAGCGCCATCATGGTGGTCTGGTTGATGCCCGCCATGATGTTGGGCAACGCCAGCGGCAGCTGCACACCAAACAGCTGGCGGGTGCGGCTGGCGCCGAAGGACCGAGAGGCCTCCAGGACTTCCGCGTCCACCAGGCGGATGCCCAGGTCGGTCAGGCGAATGACGGGCGGCACGGCATAGATCACGGTCGCAAACAGCGCCGCCAGCTTGCCCAGATTGAACAGCATCACTACCGGGATCAGGTAGACGAAACTGGGCATGGTCTGCATGACGTCCAGGACCGGCAGCATGACGGTGCGGACCCAGCGAAAGCTGGCCATGGCGATCCCGACCGGAATGCCGATCATCACGGAAAAGGCAACGGCCACCAGCATCAGGGACAGCGTCTGCATGGACGCTTCCCACAGGCCGATGACCCCCAGCAGACACAGCAGGCCTCCCATGGCCAGGGTGAAGCGCCATTTGCGGCTGCTCAGCCAGGCGATCCCCATGACGACGATCACGATGGCCCACCAGGGGGAATGACGCAGCAGATTGTCGGACCAGATCAGCAAATCCAGCAGCGGCTGGGTGATGGCGCGCAGCACATCGGAATACTGCATGACCAGCCCATTGACGAAATCGTCGATGGGCCGTTGCAGTTCCCGGGCTGAAATCAGTTCAGGGAACATGGATGCGGCCCCTTACAAGGCAGCCTTGACCCGTTCCGTCACATCGGCCGGCAGCCACTGGGCCCAGACGTCCTGCTTGTTCTTCAGGAACCACTGCGCGGTCGGCGCAGGCTCGGCCTCGTTTTCTTCCATGTAGGCCATGGTCTGGTTCATGACGTCCAGAGGAACCTTGACCTTGGACAGGAACGACGTCAGCTTTGGCGCCTTTTCGGTGAATGCCGTCGTCACCGCCGTGAACACCGGGTTTTCCGGATAGTCGGTGGCCTGCGGATTGTCGCAGTTGGGGTCGGTCAGGCATTTCTGCTTGTCAGCCTCATAGGGCGGCAGTTCCAGTTTGACCAGGTCCATCGATCCCACCAGCGGCGTGGGGTACCAGTAGTAGAAGACGATGTTTTCCTTGCGCTGGTAGGCGGCGGTCAAGGCTGCTTTTTGCGTTGCACCCGTGCCGGGGGAAAACAGGGTGAAGGTTTTTCCCAGGCCCAGAGCCTTGAACAGATTGGTGCTGACGACCTCGCAGCCCCAGCCCGCCGGGCAACCGTAGAAGCGGCCCTTGTCGGGCTGTTCCGGATCCTTGAAGTCTTTCCAGTATTTGGGCAGGTCGGCGGCCTTTTTCAGATCCGGCAGGCGATCGGCCGTGTACTTCGGGATGAACCAGGCTTCGCCACCCATGTAGATGTCGCCGATGCGCTTGACCTTGCCCGATGCCTCGGCCTTGTTCCAGGGTTCCAGCGTGCTGTTCAGCCAGATCTCGCTATTGATGTCCAGGTCGCCACGCTGCAGGGCGGCCAGCGCCGGCAGGGTTTCCGTGGGCAGGACTTCCGAATCGCAGCCGTAGCCGTGCTTGACGATGAAGCGCTCGACTTCGACCAGAACCAGATTGGATTCCCAGTTCATGCCGCCAAAGCGCATGGGACGATCAAGTTCGCACTGAGGGGCCTCGGCCGCCTGGGCCATCGCAGGCGCCAGCGACAGGCCGGTCAGGACGGCCGCCAGGGCCAGGCCCAGGACGGATTTCGACCAAGGGGAATGGGAAGTCGCAGGGCGCGACGCGGAAAGAGAGATAGACATTGATGCCTCCTTTGGGTTACGGAGACGCCGGACGCAAAACAGCACGTCAGACGCCATAGCTTAGGGGAGGGTGTGCGGAAGACGGTGAGGACCGCCAATACATACCGACACTGCTGGTGCGAAGCACCAAGGACAGTCGAAGGCGAAGCACCTGAACAGGCGTTCGCTACGAACAGAATTGAAAATCAATAAAACAGCAGAAACGTTATTTTACACGCAGGATGACAGAAAATAAAGCTTTTTCCGCCAGCAAGCCGATTGCCCCAGTGTGAAAGGCTGTTTCACACTGGGGCAATCGGCTGATTTTGCAGCAGTTTCAGCGCGGCGCGTAGATGTAGTCCCGGCGCCAGGGGTAAGCCTGGCCCTCCGGATAATCCAGCTCGTCGGGCCGGCCTGCCGGCTGGGGCTGGGCGATGATCTGGTGCAAGGCGATCCAGCCGTGCTCAAAGCCCATGGCGCAGCCAGCCAGGTACATGCGGTAGGCCCGCAAGGACCGTTCCCCCTGCGGGGTGCTCAGGATGGCCCTGGCCTCGTCGAGCCTGGCTTCCAGAGCGTCGCTCCAGGCCCACAAGGTACGCGCGTAGTGCGGCCGGATATTCTCGACATCCAGATCCTCAAGCCCGGCCTCGGCCATGGTCTGCAACACGTAGTGGATGTGGGACAGTTCCCCCCCGGGGAAGATGAACTTTTCAATGAAGTCCCCCATGCCCGCGCCCAATTCGGTGTTGCTGATGCCCCCGGCGGTGATGCCGTGGTTCATGATCAGGCCACCAGGGCGCACCAGCCGACGCAGCTTGCTGAAATAGCCGGTCAGTTGCGCCCGGCCGACGTGCTCGAACATGCCGACAGAGGAAATCTTGTCGTAGGGATTCGATTCGTCGAGCTTGCGGTAGTCCAGCAGTTCCATGCGCACCCGCCCGCCCAGGCCTTTTTCCTGGATCAGCTGATTGACGTAGGCGTGCTGATTGTGCGAGAGCGTGATGCCGGTCACGTCGACGTCGTAATGCTCGGCGGCCCACAGCATCAAGCCCCCCCAGCCGCCGCCCACATCCAGGAAACGTTCTCCGGATTTCAGTGCCAGTTTGCGGCAGATGTGGTCCAGTTTTGCTTCCTGGGCCTGGGCCACGGTCATGCCGGGTTCGCGATAATAGGCGCAGGAATAGACGCGGCGCGGATCCAGCCACAGGGCATAGAATTCGTCGGACAGGTCGTAGTGAAATTCGATCTGCCGCGCATCGCGATCTACCGAATGGCGCCAGACTGACACCAGGCGCCGCACCAGGCTGGTCAGCCAGCCCAGTTGCGCGGCGTCCACAGGCGAACCGGGCAGAATGCCAGCGGCCAGCCGCATCAGATCGCGCATGGATCCGTCAAAATCGAACTTGCCATCGACGTAGTCTTCGCCCAGGGCGCCGACCTCGCCCGCCGCAAAGTGGGCCAGAACGGCATGATCCCGGATCATGAAATGCAGTTGCGCGTCGGCGGGACCTATTTTCCCGCCGTCCGGCAAAGCCATGGACACCGGAATGGGCAAAGATCCAAGTTTGTTCTCGATGATGGATGCAATTGCAGTCAACAGAGCCTCCCTGAGTTCACGATGGACCTTGGTATAGTAGCGCCAAACACGCTCTCTTCAAGCCCCCCTGCACGCGTCCCCATGCCCCCAAAAACCGCTGCCCTGATGCCGTCCTGGCTGGTGCTCATGGGCGCCCTGGCTGCCCTGGGCCCGATCGCCATCGACATGTACCTGCCGGCGTTCGGGGCCATGGCCCACGACCTGCAGACATCCCAGGGGCTGGTCGAGCGCACACTGGCCAGTTACCTGCTGGGTTTGGCCGTGGCGCAACTGGCCTACGGCCCGCTGGCCGACCGCTATGGCCGCAAACTGCCACTGCTGGTCGGGCTGGCGCTGTTCGCCATCGCCTCGCTGGCCTGCGCCCTCAGCCAGGATATCGCCCACCTGACGCTCTGGCGCATTGTCCAGGCCTTCGGTGGCGCCGCCGGCATGGTGGTGCCCCGGGCCGTGATCCGCGACCATCTGGACACCCGCGAGGCCGCCCAGGCCCTGTCCCTGCTGATGCTGGTGATGGGGGTCATGCCCATCGTCGCACCGCTGCTGGGCGGCCAGGCCGTAGCCCTGGCTTCCTGGCGCGCCGTGTTCTACCTGATGGCCCTGGCGGGCGCCGGCCTGTGGCTGATGGTACTGCGCAACATGCGCGAGTCCCTGCCCTCCGACCGACGCACGCCGCTGGCAGTCGGCACCATCCTGGCGAATTTCCGCCTGCTGCTGGCGCACCGGGGATTCATGGGCTACGCCCTGGCGGGCGGCCTGGGGTCGGCCGGCATGTTCGCCTACATCTCGGGGTCGCCACAGGTCTTCATCCAGATCTACGGCATCGACCCGCGCTGGTTCGGCCTGGTGTTCGGCCTGAACGCGGCATCGCTGATCCTGGCCGCGCAACTGAGCGCCCGCCTGCTGAACCGATATCGCCCGCTGGACTTGCTGATTCGGTCCCAGTTCACCCTGGTGCTGATGACTGTCGCAGCCCTGGCCCTGACCCTGGCAGGCTGGATCAACCTGCCCCTGCTGATGCTGTGCCTGATGGGCTTCATGGCCAGCCAAGGTTTCGTGGGGCCAAATTCAGCCGCCCTGGCCCTGGCTGAACAGGGCCCGCGCCTGGGCACGGCCTCGGCGCTGATGGGGTCGCTGCAGATGTTCTGCGGCGCTTTGTCGGGCTTTGTCGTCAGCCTGTGGCATACTGACAGCCCCCTGCCCCTGACGACAGTGCTGGCGGCCTGCGCGGCGCTGTCCTGGCTGGCCAGCCGGCTGGCGATGACACACGCTCCCCGGGGCGCCCGCTGAAAAGTACAGATGCAGCTTGATTAGAAAGCCATTTTCAGTATAGAATGCCAGGCTTTCCTGATATAGATTACAGAGGTGAGACCATGGCACGCGTATGCCAAGTAACCGGCAAAGGCCCGATGGTGGGCAACAACGTCTCGCACGCGAACAATAAAACCAAGCGTCGTTTCCTGCCCAACCTGCAATCGCGCCGGTTCTGGGTCGAATCCGAAAACCGCTGGGTGCGCCTGCGCGTATCCACCAAGGCCCTGCGCACCATCGACAAGAACGGCATCGATTCCGTTCTGGCCGACCTGCGTGCCCGCGGCGAACTGGCCTGATCGGCCCTAGGAGCACATCATGGCAAAAGGTATCCGCGAAAAAATCAAGCTGGAATCCACGGCTGGCACGGGTCATTTCTA
>NZ_JAUCDS010000038.1:0-20612 GCF_034674885.1 Castellaniella sp. | reverse complement strand
TCGTTCAGGCGCAGCAGGCCGTGATCGACGAACACGCAGGTCAGCTGGTCGCCGATGGCTTGGTGGATCAGGGCGGCGGCCACGGACGAATCCACGCCACCGGACAGGCCCAGGATGACCTCGTCGGACCCGACTTGTTCGCGGATGCGGGCGACGGCCTCGCTCACGTAGTCAGGCATGTTCCAGTCGCGCGCGCAGCCGCAGATTTCGGTGACGAAGCGCTGCAGCAGAGCCTGGCCCTGCACGGTGTGGGTGACTTCGGGGTGGAACTGCACGGCGTAGAAGCCGCGCGCCTCGTCGGCCATGCCGGCGATTTCGCACGAGGGCGTGGAGGCCATGCGGATGAAGCCCGGCGGCAGCGCCGTGACGCGATCGCCGTGGCTCATCCAGACCTTCAGCATGCCGTGGCCTTCGGGGGTTTCGAAATCCTGCAGGCCGTTCAGCAGCCGGGTGTGGCCGTGGGCCCGCACTTCGGCATAGCCGAATTCGCGATGATCGGAAAATTCGACCTTGCCGCCCAACTGCATGGCCATGGACTGCATGCCGTAGCAGATGCCCAGCACCGGCACGCCAACCTGAAAGACCGCGCCTGGCACTTTCAGGGATTCGTCGGCATAGGCCGAGGCATGGCTGCCCGACAGGATGATGCCCTTCAGGCCCTGAGCCAGCTGATCGCGGATGAAGGCGTCGTCCACGTCGCCCGGATGGATCTCGCAATAGACACCGGTGTCGCGCACACGGCGGGCGATGAGCTGAGTGACCTGTGAACCGTAGTCCAGGATGAGGATGCGCTGATGCATGGCGGGTAACGTCGAAGGGCTGTTCAAGGCGTTAATGTAACCCATGGACAGGGCTTGCTTCCATGGTGCGCCGCCTGTCTGGTAATCGGACTTTGCCGCAAGCCTTCCCAACCGTTACAGTAGCCGGGTTCACGACAAAACACATCACCCCCATGGCATTCCGCTCACCGACTCTTCCCCTGCCCCTTGCCGGGCTGCTCGCGCTGGCGGTCGCCATGGGCATCGGCCGCTTCGCCTTCACGCCGGTGCTGCCGATGATGCAGGCGGATCTGGGGCTGTCGCTGTCCCAGGGGGGCTGGCTGGCCAGTGCCAATTACCTGGGCTACCTGCTGGGCGCTCTGCTGGTCACGCACATGAGCTGGTCCCCCGCCACACTGCTGCGCCGGGGGCTGTGGCTGGTGGTCCTGATGACGGCTGCCATGGGGCTGGATACCCATTGGGCCGGCTGGCTGATCTGGCGCCTGCTGGCGGGCGTGGCCAGCGCCTGGGTGCTGATCGGCACGGCATCGCTGTGCATCGCCCGCCTGAACGCCCAGGGCCAGGAACGGCACAGCGGCATCGTCTTCGCCGGCGTGGGTTGCGGAATCACGTTCGCAGGCCTGGCCTGCATGGGATTGACGCTGCTGGGCACGACCTCGTCGCAGGCCTGGCTGTGGCTGGCCGCCGCAGCCCTGTTGGGCCTGATGGGGGCATCCATGCTGTGGCGATCGACGGATCAGGCCGACCAGGCACCGATGACGGGGGCCCAGAAACCCGCCGACGCAGGGATGCCGACACCGGCCTCGCAGGCTGCGCAGGCGCCCGACGCACCGGCGCCGGCAGATCCAGGCCCCGCCATGGCGGCGCAGATCCCCAACCTGCCGTCGCTGCACTGGGGCTTGATCCTGTGCTACGGCGTGTACGGCTTCGGCTACATCCTGCCCGCCACTTTCCTGCCCGCCCAGGCGCGGCTGCTGGTGCCCGACCCGTGGCTGTTCAGTCTGGCCTGGCCGGTCTTCGGGCTGGCAGGCGCGGGGTCGACGCTGGTCGCCAGCCGGATGGCGCGGCGCTTCAGCCGACCGCAGATCTGGGCCGGCGCACAGATCCTGATGGCCATCGGCGTGCTGCTGCCGGCCCTGTGGCACTCGCTGGCAGCGATCCTGCTGGCGGCCCTGTGCGTAGGCAGCACCTTCATGGTGATCACCATGGTTGGCCTGCAGGAAGCCCAGGCCGCCGTGGGTCAGGCGGGCGCCAAGCGCCAGATGGCGGCCATGACGGCGTCCTTCGCCCTGGGTCAGCTGATCGGCCCGCTGTTCTTCAGCCTGACCCACGCCCTGTTCGGCGCGCCGCTGGAATTCGCACTGGTGCTGGGCACCCTGGGCCTGGTGGCCGGGGCATTGCCCATTCTGCGGCTGCAGGCGGGCGTCAAGCCCACGCCGACCGGAGAGGCTCGCCCATGAAGACTGCTCATACCTATATGCTCGTACATGGCGCCTGGCACGGCGGCTGGTGCTGGTCTGCCGTCGCCCAACGGCTACGACAGGCGGGCCACCTCGTCCACACCCCGACGCTGCCGGGGCTGGGGGAACGCAGCCACTTGCTGGGGCCCGACATCACGCTGGACACCTTCATCCGAGACATAGAAAAACAACTGATCACGCAGGATCTACGCGACGTCATCCTGGTGGGCCACAGTTTCGGCGGGCTGGTGATCTCGGGTGTGGCCGACCGCCTGCCAGGGCGCCTCCGGCGCCTGGTCTATCTGGATGCCTTTCTGCTGCCGCCCGGCAAATCCACATTCGACACGCTGCCTGATACCGTCGTCCAGCGGCTGGAACTCAGCGCTGCCGGGACCGGCGGCATCGCCCCGCCCAGGCCCGAAAGCCTGGGACTGAGCCGGGCCGAGGACATCGCGGCCGTGCAAGGCCGACTGACACCGCATCCGATCGGCACTTACCGCGAACCGTTACGCCTGGATCATCCGCTGGGCAACGGCCTGCCGGTCACGTATCTGCGCTGTATCCAACTGCCTTTCCCCGCTGTCTCGCAGGCCTATGAATGGGCACGTGAAACGTACGGAAGCCGGTGGTCCTGGCAGGATCTGGCCTGCGGCCACGATGCGATGATCAGCGCCCCGGACCAGGTGGCCGAGGCCTTGCTGGATGCGGGTGATCAGTCGGCGCGGTAGTTGGGGGCTTCTTTCGTGATCTGCACGTCGTGGACGTGGGATTCACGCACCCCGGCGGCGGTGATTTCGACGAATTCGGCCTGGTCATGCAGATCGGCGATGGTGGCGCAGCCGCAGTAGCCCATGGACGCCCGGATCCCGCCCACCAACTGGAAGATGATGGCGATGACGCTGCCCTTGTAGGGAACGCGGGCCTCGATGCCTTCGGGGACGAGTTTGTCGACGTTGTTGTTCGGATCCTGGAAATAGCGATCGGCCGAACCGTCAGCCATGGCGCCCAGGCTGCCCATGCCCCGGTACGATTTGTAGGATCGACCCTGGAACAGGACGACCTCGCCGGGGGCTTCTTCGGTACCCGCGAACATGCCGCCCATCATGCAGGTGGATGCGCCGGCAGCCAGGGCCTTGGACACGTCGCCGGAATAGCGGATGCCGCCGTCTGCGATCAGCGGCACGCCCGTGCCTTCCAGGGCCTGGGCCACGTCGGCGATCGCGGTGATCTGCGGCACGCCCACGCCGGCCACGATACGGGTGGTGCAGATGGAACCCGGGCCGATGCCGACCTTGACCGCGTCGGCGCCAGCCTCGACCAGGGCGCGGGCCGCAGCGGCCGTGGCGATGTTGCCGCCCACGACCTGGATGTTGGGGTAGTGTTTCTTGACCCAGCGCACGCGTTCGATGACGCCGGCCGAGTGGCCATGCGCCGTATCGACGACGATGACGTCGACCCCGGCAGCCGCCAGCTTTTCAACGCGTTCGTCGGTGCCCTCGCCCACGCCCACGGCAGCGCCTACGCGCAACTGGCCTTGGGTGTCCTTGCTGGCCAGGGGGTGTTCGGTGTTCTTGACGATGTCCTTGACCGTAGCCAGGCCGCGCAGCTGGAATTTTTCGTTGACGATCAGCACGCGTTCCAGACGGTGCTTGTGCATCAGGGACTGGGCTTCTTCCAGCGTCGCGCCCTCGCGCAGCGTGACCAGGCGGTCCTGCGGCGTCATGATCTCGCGCAGTGACATGTCCAGGCGGTCTTCGAAGCGCAGGTCGCGGTTCGTGACGATGCCTACCAGTTTGCCGCTTTCGACCACGGGCAGGCCCGAAATGCCGTGCAGGCGCTGCAGTTCGATGGCGTCGCGGACCTTCATCGTGGGAGTCACGGTGACGGGATCGATGACGATGCCGAACTCGTGGCGCTTGACGCGAGCGACTTCACGGGCCTGTTCGTCGGCGCTGAGGTTCTTGTGGATGATGCCGATGCCGCCTTCCTGAGCCATGGCGATAGCCAGGCGGGATTCGGTCACGGTATCCATGGCGGCGGAGACGAGCGGGATGTTCAGCTGAATGCCACGCGTGAGCTGCGTGGTCAGGCGCGTGTCGCGCGGCAGAACCTGGGAAAAGGCAGGCACCAGGAGAACGTCGTCGAAGGTGAGCGCTTTTTTGATGAGACGCATAAACTGTTTAGACTCCGGGCAAAGCAGGATTATACGCCGTAGGAGCCCCCGGATAAACCCCTAGATCCGGTCAGCGGCAAGCCAGGCGCTATCATGTCTCCATACCCGGACGCACCGCCCGGGCCTGGAGCCGCATCATGACCGTCGTGCTGATCCTGATCCTTCTCATCCTGATTGGCCTGGCCTGCGTGCTGATCCATCGGGACTGGCGCCTGAAGTATTTCAGCCGACCGCTGTACGCGCTGTTCCGACGCATCCTGCCCCGCATGTCGGACACCGAACGCGAGGCCCTGGAGGCCGGCACGGTCTGGTGGGACGGCGCTCTGTTTTCCGGCCACCCCAGCGCCCGCGCCCTGCACGCCATTCCTGCACCACGCCTGTCGGACGAAGAGCAATCCTTCCTGGACCACGAAGTCGCCACGCTGTGCGCCATGGTGCACGACTGGCAGGTCACACGCCAGGACCTGGACCTGCCAGTCGAAGCCTGGGACTACATCAAGACACATCGATTCTTCGGCATGATCATCCCGAAGGAATACGGCGGCCTGGGGTTTTCCGCCAGCGCCCATTCGGCGGTGGTGACCCGGCTGGCATCGCGCAATTCCGCGCTGTCGGCCACCGTCATGGTGCCCAATTCCCTGGGCCCCGCCGAACTGCTGCTGCATTACGGCACGGAAGAGCAGAAGAACCACTACCTGCCCCGTCTGGCTCGCGGCGAGGACATCCCTGCCTTCGGCCTGACCAGCCCCTGGGCAGGCTCGGACGCCGCCGCCATCCCGGACCACGGCATCGTCTGCAAAGGCCTGTGGCAAGGCGAAGAAGTCCTGGGCATGCGCGTGAGCTGGGACAAGCGCTACATCACGCTGGGACCGGTCTGCACGGTGCTGGGACTGGCGTTCCGGCTGTACGACCCGGACGGCCTGCTGGGTTCGGAGCCCGACATCGGCATTACCTGCGCGCTGGTGCCGCGCGACCACCCGGGGGTGGAAATCGGCCGACGTCATTTTCCGCTGGATGCCATGTTCATGAACGGCCCCACGCGCGGGCACGATGTGTTCATGCCGCTGGACTTCATCATCGGCGGCCCGCAACGCGCAGGCCAGGGCTGGCGCATGCTGATGGAATGCCTGGCGGCCGGGCGCTCGATCTCGCTGCCCGCGTCCTACGCCGGCATGGCGCAGCTGACGGCCCGGGCGGTCGGCGCCTACAGCGTGGTCCGCGACCAGTTCCACACCCGCATCCACAAATTCGAAGGCGTCATCGAACCGCTGGCCCGCATCGGCGCGAACACCTACCTGATGGATGCGGCACGATCCATGACGGCCGGCGCAGTCGATCTGGGTGAAAAGCCCGCCGTGCTGTCGGCCATCGCCAAATACCACGTCACCGAACGCGGCCGGAACGTGGTCAACGACGGCATGGACATCATCGGCGGCAAGGGCATCATTCTGGGGCCGCAGAACTTCCTGGGGCGGGCCTACCAGCAGATTCCCGTGGGCATCACCGTGGAAGGCGCCAACATCCTGACGCGCAGCCTGATCATCTTTGGCCAAGGCGCAATCCGCTGCCACCCCTTCGTGCTGGCGGAAATGCGCGCCGCACAGGCCGACGATCCGGAACAGGGGCTGGCGGATTTCGATGTAGCGTTCTGGGGGCATATGCGCCATGCGGCCGGCAACAAAATGCGCGCGATCGGGCACGGTTGGACCGGCGCCCTGCTGGCCCGCCCCGACACCGACGTCGCCCCCAGCATGGCACGCTATTACCGGCAGTTGACGCGGTTTTCGGCTGCATTTGCCACGCTGGCGGAAACATCCATGCTGGTGCTGGGCGGCTCGCTGAAACGCCGCGAATCCATATCTGCACGGCTGGGCGACGTGCTGTCGCAGCTCTACCTGATTTCAGCAACCCTGAAGCGCTTCGAAGACGAAGGCCGTCAAGCCACCGACGCACCGCTGGCGCACTGGGCCATCCAGGACGCGTTCTGCCGGGCACAGGACGCCATCGACGGTGTGCTGGGCAACTTCCCCAACCGGTTCCTGGCCTGCGCCCTGAAAGTGCTGCTGTTTCCCTGGGGCCGCAGTTTTTCAGCCCCCTCGGACACACTATCCGCCTCCGTGGCGGATGTGCTCTGCACGCCAGGCGCCGCCCGCGATCGCCTGACCCGGCTGGCCTATGTGCCTGACGCGCTGGAAGAACCCGTAGGCGCTCTGGAATCAGCGCTGCAGGCCGTGCTGGACACGCAGCCGCTGGATGCTCGCGTGCGCGAATTCGAAAAATCGGGGCAGATTCCCGCCGGCGACCCGCGCGCCAATGTGCGCGACATCGCCGAAGCGGTCCACGCCGCAGGCGGGCTGACGGACGAGGAATACGAACGCCTGCGCGCCCGCAACGACCTGCGCGACCGGGTCATTGCGGTGGATGACTTCGCGCCCGACTTCCAGGGGCCGTCGGGATCAGAGACGCGCCTCTGATCAGGCCAGGAAAACCCGTGCGTTGCGGAACATCCGCATCCAGGGGGTGTAGCCGCCATGCGTCGTGCCATCGCCCCCCTGGTCCGCAGCCCCCCAGCGGGCCGGCCGCCAGGACATGGCGACGTTGCGCGTGACCCGTTCCGGGTGCGGCATCATGGCGGTGAAGCGGCCATCGGCGGTGGTGACGGCGGTCAGGCCATCCGGGCTGCCGTTGGGATTGGCCGGATAGGCCTGAGTGCGCGCGCCTCGATTATCCACGAAGGCCGCTGCTGCCAGCACCTGCCTGGCATCGCCTTGCCGGCTGAAATTGGCATAGCCTTCGCCGTGCGCCACCGCGATGGGCACCCGGGCCCCGGCCATGCCGGCAAAGAACAGGGACGGTGAGTCCAGGATCTCGACCAGGGACAGCCGGGCCTCGTATTTTTCCGAGACGTTACGGGTAAATCGCGGCCAGTGCTGCGCCCCGGGAATCATGTCGGCCAGCGCAGCCAGCATCTGGCAGCCGTTGCACACGCCCAGGGCGAAAACGTCCGGACGGGCAAAGAAGCCGCCGAACTGATCGGCCAACGCCGCATTGAAGCGGATCGTGCGGGCCCAGCCTTCGCCCGCGCCCAGCACGTCGCCGTAGCTGAAGCCGCCCACGGCGACCAGGCCTTGCATGTCGTCCAGGCGGATGCGCCCGGCCAGCAGGTCGGTCATGTGCACGTCTACCGACTGGAAGCCCGCCACGTCGAAGGCCCAGGCCATTTCCACCTGGCTGTTGCAGCCCTGTTCGCGCAAAATGGCGATGCGCGGGCGGGCACCGGTGGCGACATAGGGCGCGGCCACGTCTTCCTGCGGATCGAAGGCCACCTGCGGGACCAGCCCGGGGTTGTCCACGTCCAGCCAGGTATCGTATTCGGCCTGGGCGCAGTCGGGATGATCGCGCCGCGCCATGATGCAGCGGGTGGTTTCGCTCCAGATCTGCCCCAGCTCGGCCAGGGGCCGGTGATACAGGATGGCGCCATCGCGAAACACCTGTAGTTCCTGCTTGGTGTTCAGCATGCCGACCACCTGTGTGACTGCCGACAGGCCGGCCTGGCGCAGGAATTGCAGGATCTCGTCGCGATGGGCGCGGGGTACCTGCAGCAGCCAGCCGGCTTCTTCGTTGAAGAGCGCCGTCAGATTGTGCTCGTGGTGCAGCACTGCCACCTGATCATTGCGGATCTTGTAGTCGCCGGCATCGGCCGTGTGCGGATCGATGGTCAGCATGTCCAGGTTCAGGGACAGGCCTACGTGACCGGCGAAGGCCATCTCGGCGGCAGCGGCCAGCAGGCCGCCATCGGAACGGTCGTGGCAGGCCAGCACCCAGCCGCGCGCAATCAGTTCGCGCACAGTCAGGAAGGCCGTGCGCAGCAGATTGCCATCCTGCATGTCCGGGGTCTCGGCGCCCAGGCCGCCGTAGACCTGGCCCAGGACCGAACCGCCCATGCGCTGGCGCCCTTCTCCCAGGTCGATCAGCAGCAGCACGGACTCGCCCGCGTCGGTGCGCAGCTGCGGGGTAACGGTGGCGCGCACGTCGGCCACCGGCGCGAAGGCCGTGACCACCAGCGACACCGGCGAGACGACCTGCTGGTCGCCCGAGTCGTCCTGCCATGCAGTGCGCATGGACAGGGAATCCTTGCCCACCGGAATCGACAGGCCCAGCGTCTGGCACCAGTCGCTGACGGCGGCCACGGTATCGAACAGCGCGGCATCCTGGCCAGGCGCGCCGCAGGCCGCCATCCAGTTGGCGGACAGCTTGACGTCTTCCAGGCGGGCCACACCCGCAGCTGCCAGATTGGTCAGGGCCTCGGTCACGGCCATGCGGCCTGATGCCGCAGGGTTCAACACGGCGATCGGACTGCGTTCGCCCAGGGCCATGGCCTCTCCGGCCACGCCTTCGTAGTCACGCAGGGTGACGGCGCAATCAGCGACGGGCACTTGCCACGGACCCACCATCTGGTCGCGGGCGGTCAGGCCGCCCACCGTGCGGTCGCCGATGGTGATCAGGAAGGACTTGTTGGCCACGGTCGGATGGCGCAGCACCCGTTCCACGGCATCCGGCAGTTCGACACTGGCCAGATCCAGCGGGACACCCTCGACGGCGACTCGCTGGGCATCGCGCTGCATGCGCGGCGGCTTGCCCAGGATCACGTCCACGGGCACGTCCACGGGCCGCAGGGCCGTGGCAGGCAAATCGCCTTCCGGGCGGTCGAGACCGGGCAGGCCTTCGCCCTGCGTGACGCGCAGCCGGCGTTCCTCGGTCGCCACGCCCACGACGGCGTAGGGACAGCGCTCGCGATCGGCAATCTGCGCAAAACGGTCCAGGTCAGCCGGCAGGATGGCCAGCACATAGCGTTCCTGGGACTCGTTGCTCCAGATTTCGGCGGGCGACAGGCCGGATTCTTCCAGCGGCACGCGCTGCAATTCGAATTCCGCGCCCCGCCCGGCGTCGTTCACGAGTTCGGGGAAGGCATTGGACAAGCCGCCCGCGCCCACGTCATGGATGGCCAGGATCGGATTGTCGCCCCCCTGCTGCCAGCAACGGTCGATGACTTCCTGGGCACGGCGCTGCATTTCCGGATTGCCGCGCTGCACGGAATCGAAGTCCAGGTCGGCCTGGTTGGTACCTGCGCCCATGCTGGACGCCGCCCCGCCCCCCATGCCGATGCGCATGCCCGGCCCGCCCAGCTGCACCAGCAGCGATCCGGGAGGCAGGGGGTCTTTGTGCGTCAGCCGGGCGTCGATCTGCCCCAGGCCGCCTGCCAGCATGATGGGCTTGTGATAGCCCCAGCGGACCCCGGCCACGGTCTGCTCGAAGCTGCGAAAATAGCCCAGCAGATTGGGCCGGCCAAATTCATTGTTGAACGCCGCCCCGCCGATGGGGCCCTCGGTCATGATGTCCAGCGGCGTGGCGATGCGTTCCGGCGTGCTGGCCGGATCTTCCCAGGGCTCCAGATCATCGCCCGCCCGCAGGTCGGACACCGTGAAGCCCGTCAGGCCCGCCTTGGGCTTGGAACCGCGCCCCGTGGCGCCCTCGTCGCGGATCTCGCCGCCAGCCCCCGTGGCCGCCCCGGGAAACGGCGCGATCGCGGTGGGGTGGTTGTGCGTTTCCACCTTCATCAGGATGTGCGAGGTGATGTCGTGGCGGCGATAGACGGTGTCGGCCGCATCGCCCGCATGAAAGGCCGACGCAGGGCCGCCGGCCATGACGGCGGCGTTGTCGGCATAGGCCACGATGGTGCCCTCGGGCTGGGCCGCGTGGGTGGCGCGGATCATGTCGAACAGCGTCTGCGGCTGCGCCTGGCCATCCAGCGTCCAGTGGGCATTGAAGATCTTGTGGCGGCAATGTTCGCTGTTGGCCTGGGCGAACATCATCAGTTCGACGTCGGTGGGATCGCGCCCCAGGTCACGGTAGGCCCGCAGCAGATAATCGATTTCGTCGGCCGACAGCGCCAGGCCCAGGCTGGCGTTGCAGTCGTCCAGGGCCGCGCGGCCCTGTTCCATGACTGGCACCGCCCGTACCGGCTGACCGGACACCGGGGCGAACAGTGCCCGGCCGTCGAAGTCCGCCGGCATCACGGCTTCGGTCATGCGGTCATGCAGGCTGGCCGAGATCGCCTGGGTCTGTGCATCGGTGAATTTCTGCGTACTCAGCAGGCGGCGTTCGGGCGTGACGATATAGCGCAGGCCGCGTTCGATGCGGTGCACCTGCGGCAGGCCGCAATGGCGCGCGATATCGGTGGCCTTGCTGGCCCAGGGGGAAATCGTGCCCAGGCGCGGCACCACCAGGAACTGCGCGGCATGTCGATCGGCAGGTGCCGTTTCGCGCCGCCCATCGTCCAGCAGCGCATCGAGCCGTGCCTGGTCGGCATCGGACAGCGCCCCCTCGACCTCGACGAAATAGCAGGACCGGGCCGTGACCGAAGCCACCGGCAGGCCCTGCCCTGTCAGGGTTTGCAGCAGGCGCTGACGGCGAAAATCGGACAAGGCAGCAGAACCGGGAATGATCAATACGGTGGTCACGGCAGAAAGGCCCAAGGCAAACGAAAGGAAGAATCCTCCATTTTACCGGGATCAGGCCGGCAGCAGGCTCATGCCCCCTCAGCCGTCCTGGCGGTTCGGCACTCTCGTGCTCGCTGCGGGCGGTCTCCGGACCGTCGAACCGCCCGGGCCGAAGCCCGGTAAGTCTCAGTCGGACGCGGGCGGATAGCTGACGTCCAGGATGTCCAGTTCCTCGATCCCGGCCGGAGTACGCAGGGTGACGGTATCGCCTTCGCGTGCCTTGATCAGGGCGCGGGCTACCGGCGACACCCAGCTGATGCGTCCATTCAGGGGCTCGGCCTCATCCACGCCAACGATGGTGACGGTGAACTCCTGGCCCTGGCTGTCGCAATACTGCACCGTGGCGCCGAAGAACACCTGGTCGCGATTGGGCTGCTGCGAGGGGTCGACGACCTCGGCCGATTCCAGGCGACGGGTCAGGAAACGGATGCGGCGATCGATCTCCCGCAGGCGCTTCTTGCCATAGATGTAATCGCCATTTTCCGAGCGGTCGCCGTTGGACGCCGCCCAGGACACGACCTGCACCACTTCCGGCCGCTCGACGTTCATCAGATGCATCAGCTCGTCCTTCAAGGTCCGGTAGCCGAGCGTAGTCATGTAGTTCTTCGTGCCGGCAGGCAGGGCTTTGGCTTCGGGCAGATCGTCGTCCTCGTCTCCGTCCGATTCCTTCACAAAGGCCTTGTTCATCTCTGCTGTTCCTCTCAGATCCAATCCCGCCAGACGGGCACCAGGCCGTCCGGCAGATCCGGCATGCGCCCCAGATCGACACGCCCCACCCCCGGGGCATGGAAATCCGACCCGCGCGAGGCCTGGAAACCGTACTGCAGCGCCAGGCGGGCGTACTGTTCATACTGCGCGGGGGTGTGGCTGCCGGTCACGACTTCGATGCCCTCCCCGTTCAGGTCCTTGAACACCTGGAACAGCGCATCGCGCTGCTGGGGGGTATATTTATAGCGCCCCGGATGGGCGATGACGGCCTTGCCGCCCGCCCCGTGAATCCAGCCGACGGCCTGTTCCAGGCTGGCCCACTGGACCGGCACGAACGCCCGCTTGCCTTCCCCCAGGTACCGGTCAAAGGCCTGTTGCAGGGATTTGACGTGTCCTCGTTCCAGCAGATCGCGGGCAAAATGCACCCGGCTGATCAGGTCGGGATTGTCCACGTGGCTCATGGCGCCCTCGTAGGCGCCATCGATGCCGCATTGCGCCAGCCGTTCGGCCACGACGCCAGCCCGATCGAAGCGACCTCGGCGGATCTCGGCCAGGCCAGCCGCCAGCGCGGCATCCGCCGGATCGATGTGCAGCCCCACGATGTGGACGGTCTTGCCACAGAACGTGACGGAGATCTCCACCCCGGGGATGAAGCCCAGGCCCAGATCGTGGGCAGCCTGGGCCGCCTCGTTCAGGCCGCTGGTTTCATCATGATCCGACAGCGCCCACCAGTCCACGCCATTGGCATGCGCCCGCGCCGCGACGTCCGCCGGCGACAGGACGCCATCCGACTGCCTGGAATGGCTATGCAAATCAATATTCAAGCTCATCCGTCAGACTGTACACGAGCATGCCGCATCGTGTCGTATCGCGCGGTATCAGGCCGTCAACAGGAACCGCCGCACGGCCTCGATCTGGTCCTCGGAACGCAGGGTTGGCGCGTGCCCGACCCCCAGGAATTCCACGCAGCGGGCATTCGCATTGCGACTGACCATCTGCTGCGCGGTCTCGGCCGACAGGATGTCGGACTGCGCGCCGCGCAGGACCAGGGCCGGCATGGGCAGATGATCCCAGGCCCGCCACAGCAGCGCCTCGGCGGCAGTCGTGGCATCGGGAGTCTGCAAGGCGAAGGGCTGGGCGATGCGCAGATCGTAGTGCTTGACCCACTGCCCGTCCTGCTCGTGAAAGACGTGTTCGGTCAGGGCGGCCCAGCCGGCATCATCATGCGGCCCAAAGCCCTGGGACACGGCATGCACGTAATCCACCGCCTGCTGAAAGGACGCGAAGCGGATGTCCTGGCCGACATAGCTGCCGATGCGCGACAGGCCGTCCAGATCCAGGGCGGGGCCGATGTCGTTGAACACCATGCGGCCCAGGGGAACGTCTGGCGTGGCATCCAGCCCCCAGCGGCCCCGGCTGGGGCGCAGCGCCGGCGACACCAGTGCGGCGCCTGCCAGGCCCAGGCCGATCAGTCCGCCCATGGACGTACCGACCCAGTCCAGCCGCGCCGGCGCCAGGCGCGCAATCAACGCCACCATGTCAGCCACGTACTGCGGCACCACATAGCCGGCCGGGTCGATCAACCAGTCGGACCGCCCGCGCCCGACCACGTCCGGACACACGACCCGGTAATCGCCCTGAAGCGCCTGGGCCAGCAGGTCGAAATCACGCCCGGTGCGCGTCAGGCCGTGAACGCACAACAGCACTCTGTCGTTGTCGGGATCGCCCCATTCCCAGTACGCCATGCGATGCAGGCCCGCAGGACTGGCGCAGGTGACGGAATCGAGGCGGGGCTCGGTCGAACGGGCAATCGCGGACATGGACACAGCCTTTGATGAGAAAGACGACCTTTCGATTGTAGTCGCCCCGTCTCTGGCGTCTTGCCAGGCGCATCGTCCGCCCTCGTCGGTCGAAGGCGGACCCATGCCCGCCGCCCGCTATATGTGCAGCGCCTGCCCCAAGGCTCGCAGGGCGGCTTCCTGGATGGCCTCGCCCTGCGTGGGATGCGCATGGATAGTGTGCGCGACGTCTTCCAGGCAGGCACCCATTTCGATGGACTGGCCGAAGGCGGCTGCAAATTCAGACACGCCCCGCCCCACCGCCTGCCATCCCAGGATCAGGTGATTGTCGCGCCGCGCCACGACCCGCACGAAGCCGTCCGTGGATTCCAGCGTCATGGCCCGGCCATTGGCCGCCAGGGGGAACACGCCTTCCAGGGCGTCGATGCCGGCTGCCGCAGCCTGCTGCGGCGACAGGCCGGCGGTGACGACCTCCGGGTCGGTGAAGCACACCGCCGGGATGGCCGCCGGCACGAAGCGGCGCACATGGCCGGCGATCTGTTCGGCAACGCACTCGCCCTGCGCCATGGCACGATGGGCCAGCATGGGTTCCCCGGTCAGGTCGCCAATGGCCCACACCCCGTTCATGGAGGTGCGGCAGCGATCATCCACGCGGACCGCCAGGCCGTCCATGTCCAGCATCAGGGAACTGAGGCCGAAGCCCCGGCTGCGGGGCTTGCGGCCCACCGCCACCAGAATCTGCTGGGCGCTCAGGACCTGTTCGTCTGCCTTGGGCGGCTGGATGCGCAGGCCCTTGCCGTCTTCCGCCAGGCCCAGGACCTGGGTCTGCAGGTGCAGGCCGATGCCCAGGGATTTCAAGGCCTTGTGCACGGGCTTGACAAGGTCGGCATCGTAGGCGGGCAGGACGCGATCCTGGGCTTCGACGACGTCGACCTTGACGCCCAGTTTGCGGTAGACCGTGCCCAGTTCCAGGCCGATGTAGCCGGCGCCCACGATGGCCAGGGATTTGGGCAGTTTTTTGGGCGACAGGGCCTCGGTGGAGGAGATCACCGGGCCGCCAAAGGGCATGAAGGGCAAGGCTGCGGGTTCGGACCCGGTCGCCAGCAGCATGTGTTCGCAGCGGATGCGCTGGGGGGCGCCCGCCTTGCCCTTGGCCACCGGGTCCACGTCCACGGTCTTGCCGTCGACGATTCGCGCCCAGCCCTGGACGACCGTGACCTTGTGCTTTTTCAGCAGGGCCCCGATGCCGGTGGTCAGTTTCTTGACGATGCCGTCCTTCCAGGCGATGCTGCGCTCCAGGTCCAATTCCGGCGCCTGGGCGCGGATGCCCAGGGGAGAATCCCCGGCATAGCCCTGCAGGGCATGGAACTGTTCCGCCACGTGAATCAGGGCCTTGGACGGAATGCAGCCAATGTTCAGGCAGGTGCCACCCAGGGTGGCGCCTTCCACCAGCACGGTGGGAATGCCCAACTGGCCCGCCCGGATGGCGGCTACATAACCGCCAGGGCCGCCGCCGATGATCAGCAAAGTGGTATTGATCGGATTGGACATGCTTACTCCACGAACAGAAGCGCCGGGCATTCCAGATAGCGCCGGATGCACTGGATGAACTCGGCGGCGTGCATGCCGTCGACCACGCGATGATCAAAGGACGAGGACAGGTTCATGAGCTTGCGCGCCACGACCCGGCCTTCCTGGAAGACCGGACGTTCGACCACCCGGTTGACGCCCACGATGGCGACCTCAGGGTGGTTGATCACAGGGGTGGACACGATGCCGCCCAGCGGCCCCAAGCTGGTGATGGTGATGGTCGAGCCCGTCAGTTCGTCGCGCGCTGCCTTGCCCTGGCGGGTGGCCTCGGCCAGGCGGGCGATTTCCGCCGCGCAGGACCAGAGATCCAGGGTCTCGGCATGATGAACCACCGGCACCATCAGGCCCGAGGGTGTCTGCGCCGCCACGCCCAGATGCACGGCACCGAACTGGGTCACCACACCGGCATCATCGTCGAAGCGCGCATTGATCTGCGGAAATTCCCGCAAGGCCAGCACCATGGCCCGCGCCAGGAATGGCAGCAGTGTCAGTTTGCCGCGTTCCGTGCTGTAGCGGGCATTGAGCCTGCCGCGCAAGGATTCCAGTTCGGTGACATCGATTTCCTCGACGTAGGTGAAATGCGGGATACGGCGCTTGGATTCCTGCATTTTCTGCGCGATCTTGCGGCGCAATCCGATGACGGGGATGGCTGTTTCCTCGTCGTGGGCCTGGTACAGGGACCCGGTGGTGCGATGCGAAGTGTCGTTGCGGTCGCGGGCCAGCCAGGCATCCAGGTCTCCTTGTGTGATACGACCGGCCGGCCCGCTGCCCGGCACGTACTGCAAGGTGACGCCCAGATCCCAGGCGCGGCGGCGCACGGCGGGCGAGGCCAGCGGTCGCTGGCCTTCGGGCCGCGCCGGCGCATGGGTGGCCGCATGCGGCACCTGCGTGACAGGAGCGGCCTGCTCCACATGGGGTTCGGCTGCCGCAGCATGTTCTGCGCGAGGGGCCGCCGGCCGCGTGGACATGGCTGCCGACGGGGCATCCGCAGCCATGACTGCAGCAGCGGGTTCGGCACGCGCTGCAGCCGCCGGTTCTTCGGCCGGGGCGGCGCGGGTCTTGAAGGCATGTTCGTTGCCCTCGCCTTCGACTTCCAGGCGGATCAGTTCGGATCCCACCGCCATGACCTGACCAACCTGGCCGCCCAATGAGACGACCTGCCCGTGCACGGGCGACGGCACCTGCACGGTGGCCTTGTCGGTCATGACGTCGGCCAGGATCTGGTCCTCGACCACCGCGTCGCCTGGCTGCACATGCCATTCGACGAGTTCGACTTCCGCAATGCCTTCGCCGATGTCAGGCATCTTGATGATGTGGATACCCATTATGCCTCCCGGAACGCACGTTTGAATGCCTCGGCCACCCGTTTGGGGCCGGGGAAATACGCCCATTCATGGGAATGCGGATACGGCGTATCCCACCCCGTGATGCGTTCGATCGGGGCTTCGAGATGATAGAAACAATGTTCCTGGACCAGGGCGCATAGTTCGGCGCCGAAGCCGCTGGTGCGGGTGGCCTCGTGCAGCACCACGCAGCGACCGGTCTTGCGCACCGAGGTCAGGATGGTATCCAGGTCCAGCGGCCACAGGCTGCGCAGGTCGATGATGTCGGCCTCGATGCCGGCATCCTTCGCGGCGACTTCGGCCACGTAGACCATGGTGCCGTAGGTCAGCACGGTCAGATCGCGGCCTTCGCGATAGAGCGCGGCCTTGTCCAGCGGTACGTTGTAATAGCCTTCGGGGACGTTGCCCAGCGGGTGTTTGGACCAGGGCACGACCGGTTGGTCGTGATGGCCGTCGAACGGACCGTTGTACAGGCGCTTGGGTTCCAGGAAGATGACGGGGTCGTCGTTCTCGATGGAGCTGATCAGCAGACCCTTGGCATCGTAGGGATTGGACGGCATGACCGTGCGCAGGCCCGAGACGTGCGTGAACAGGGCTTCGGGGCTCTGGCTGTGGGTTTGGCCACCGAAGATGCCGCCTCCGCAGGGCATGCGGATGGTCAGCGGCGCGGTGTAGCCGCCCGCCGAGCGATACCGCAGGCGTGCGGCCTCTGAGAAGATCTGGTCGGCGGCCGGGTAGAAATAGTCGGCGAACTGGATTTCCACGACCGGGCGCAGGCCGTAGGCACCCATGCCCACGGCAGCCGCCACAATGCCGCTTTCGGAAATCGGCGCATCAAAGACCCTTGACTGGCCGTACTTGGCCTGCAGGCCTTCGGTGCAGCGGAACACACCGCCGAAATAGCCGACGTCCTCGCCAAAGATGACGACGTTGTCATCGCGGTCCAGCATGATGTCCATGGCCGAGCGCAAGGCCTGGATCATGGTCATGGGGCGCGTTTTCAGATTGTCCTGTGCCATGGTCACACCCCCAGTTCCTGGCGCTGCCGGCGCAGGTGTTCCGGCATGTCCTTGTAGACGTCTTCGAACATGGTGGCCACGCTGGACGTGCGTCCTGTGGCCAGCGTGCCGTGTGCTTCCGCCTTTTTCTGGGCGGCGACGATCTCGGTCTCGCAGGCCTTTTGCGTGTCCTGGTGTTCCTGTTCGGACCAGATTCCGCGCCCGATCATGTATTGCTTCAGGCGCGGAATGGGATCGCCCAGGGGGAAGCGCGACCAGTCGTCGGCCGGCCGGTATTTGGACGGATCGTCGGACGTGGAATGCGGCCCTGCCCGATAGCTGACCCATTCGATCAGCGTGGGGCCGCAGTTGCTGCGGGCGCGCTCGGCCGCCCAGCGCGATACCGCATAGACCGCCAGGAAATCGTTGCCGTCGACTCGTAGCGACGCCACATTGGAGCCGATGCCGCGCGCCGCCAGGGTGATGCCCTCGCCGCCCGCCACCGACTGGAAGGTCGAAATGGCCCACTGGTTGTTGATGACGTTCAGGATCACCGGCGCGCGATAGACATTGGCAAACAACAGCGCCGTCTGGTAGTCGGATTCGGCGGTGGCGCCGTCGCCGATCCAGCCGCAGGCGATCCGGGTGTCGCCCTTGATGGCGGATGCCATGGCCCAGCCCACCGCCTGCGGCATCTGCGTGCCCAGGTTGCCCGACAAGGTGAAGAAGCCCATTTCCGGCACGGAATACAGCACCGGCAACTGGCGGCCTTTCAGGGGGTCTTTGTCGTTCGAGAAGATCTGGCACATCATGTCGAACAGCGGGTAGTCCTGGGCAATCAGCAGCCCCTGCTGTCGATAGGACGGGAAGTGCATGTCGCCCTGCTGCAGCGCCAGCGATTGGCCAATGGCAATGGCTTCCTCGCCCAGGCATTGCATGTAGAACGAGGTCTTTTTCTGGCGCTGGGCGATGACCATGCGGGCATCGAAGATGCGCGTCTTGATCATGGCCTGCATGCCCCGGCGCAGGACGGCATCGTCGGGCAGGTTCTCGGCCCAGGGGCCGACGGCATGGCCATCGTCGTCCAGTACCCGGATCAGGCCCAGGGCCAGGTCGCGCGTGTCGTAGGGGATGGTATCGACGGGAGGTTTGCGGGCGGCGCCTGCCGGCTGCAGCCGCAGATAGGAGAAATCGGTCTCCTGGCCGGGACGCCCCGAGGGTTCGGGGACATAGAACTTCAACGGTGTCTGTGTCATGGTCGCAGAAATCTTTTGGATTTGCCAATGGCCCGTTGACGGGCAATAGTCGTCTTGTGGACGGCTGCCGCATCATCGCCGATCCCGCCATCCTGCGCAAGATCGCGTAAACAATTACGGGCGCCGTCCGTGCCAATCACGACGGGACGACTCCAGTACACTGTACATCGACGGGCCGGTGTCGCGCGACTGGGCATTTACCCCGGCTTGCCACAACCATGCCCCAACACGCCCAGCCCCCAGTCGACACCTGCGTCAAACCTGGAGGCAGAGGCACACCGCCCGCCGATATCCGTGGAAGACAACATGAACGCCGCGATCCTGGAATCCATACTGACCTGCCCAGAATGCGGCCACGCCAAAGCAGAAATCATGCCGACGGACGCCTGCCAATGGTTCTATGAATGCGAACACTGCCACGTCGTGCTGAGACCCAAGCCCGGGGATTGCTGCGTCTATTGCTCCTACGGATCAGTGCCGTGCCCGCCGGTGCAAGAGCACGGGAAACAGGGCGGTTGCTGCGCCTGACCCCCGCGACGGGCACGGCCCATGCCAAGATGGCCGTAGCGGTTCCAGCGTCGACGCAGCAGCGTACCCATCCTGTGTAGTCTGACAATGATCCCGCCGCAATGGTCTCAGATCACTGCCGGCGCCTTCTTGAACAGGTCCTGGAAGATCAGCGGCCCCCAGATTTTGTTCCGCGAGTGCACAAGCGCACCACCTTCTGCGAGCTTCCCAAGATTGACCGGTGAAAAACCGAGCCGCTCGGCGAGGGCCGCCACGGACGCTGCTGCGCTCTCATCGTCGCTCGTCAGGAACACGACTCTTCTGCCACCCTGTACGGCCGGATCTTGGCCAAGGACGGCAGCAGCCAAATGGTTGAAGCCCTTGACCAATCTCCCTCCGGTGAAAGCCTGCGCGACAAGCTTGGACGACGGAAGCCCTCCCAGTTCCTCGGGGGACACGCCGTAGGTATTGGTCACGTCAATGATGATTTTTCCCTTCCAGGTCGGCAGCGCTTTCGCGACATCCCCGTGCGACTCGTAACGGACAGCCAAAAAGACGATGTCCGCCTTGACCGCTTCTGCCAGTGTTGTGGGAATGACGTCGGGTCCGATCGCAGCCGCAGCGGATGCAAAGCTTTCCGGGTCGCGAGTGGTTGCAACGGATACTGCGATGCCGCTTCGGGCAAACGCCTTGGCCAAAGCCTGGCCGATCTGGCCGAAGCCGATAATTGCATAGCTCATATGTTCTCCTTGGATTTGTGCCAGGCCGCCGCCGACGGCGGCCTCTCTGGCGGTCATAAAGCTGCTAGCTGCTGTCCTGCGATGCAAGCAAGTTGGAACTGGAAATCAGTCTAGCTTCCTTGACTCATCAGTAAAATTGACGAAAAATCGCTTAATTCAATCTATTATTTAGATGTCAATGCTCGATAACGTCACCATCAACCAACTGCGTGCGTTCGTCGCGGTATGCGATCAAGGAAGCTTTTCGGGTGCAGCGCAGAAACTCAGGCGCGCACAGTCAGCCATCAGCCATGCGATCAAGGCGCTGGAAAGCGCATTTGATGTCGAGTTGTTCGAGCGAAACACGAGAAAGGCGCAGCTCACTGCGGCGGGGCACAGCCTCTTGCCGGACGCGCGGGCGGTGATCTCACGCACGGAAGAGATGAAGAACCGTGCCAGCTCGATCGCCAGGGCCGGGGCGCCACAGGTTTCAGTCGCGATCGATGCCTACTTCCCACGTGCCCACCTGATCGACTGTTTGCGGACACTGCAAGCGGAGTTCCACACCGCAGTGATCGACCTGCGAATCACGACCATGCAAGGCGGCGAGCACCTGGTGCTCGAAAGAGTGTGTGCCCTGGCCGTCACGATCGGGAACGTACCAGAGGTGAGCCCGGATGCCATCGAACGCCACTGGCTGTGTGAGGCCGAGATGGTGAC
>NZ_JAUCDS010000037.1:0-21015 GCF_034674885.1 Castellaniella sp. | reverse complement strand
GGTGCGGCCGATCCAGGCCGCGGGATCATGATCGGACATCGTCGTCTCCATTCGGGCTGGCCCCCAGACCCAACTCTGCCAGGATGCGTCCGGTGTGTTCCCCCAGCGCCGGCACCCCCCCCATGACCACCTGATCGGCGCGGGCGATGCCGGGCGGCAGCAGGGCGGGCAGGCGCCCGGCGGGACTCTGGACATCGACCCAGCGATTGCGCGCGCGCAACTGCGGATGCGCCCACAGATCGGCCATGTCGTTCATCCGCGCGTTGGCGATGCGGGCGGCGTCCAGGCGCGCCACGACCTGCTCGGCCGTCAGGCCGGAGAAGACTTCCAGGATCAGCGCGCGCAGCTCGGCTCGCGCCGCCGAACGGCGGGAATTGGTCGAAAAGCGCGGATCGGCCGCCAGTTCCGGGCGCTCCAGCACCCGTTCGCAGAACACGACCCATTCACGCTCGTTCTGCAGCCCCAGGATCACCGTCTTGCCGTCGCCCGCGGCGAACGGCCCGTAGGGATAGATGGTGGCATGGGACGCCCCGCTGCGCGGCGGCGGAGGCGCGCCCTCGAAGCTGTAATACATCGGGTAGGACATCCATTCCGCCATGCTTTCCAGCATGGAAACGTCGATGTGCCGGCCCAGGCCCGTCCGGCCGCGCTCGATCAGCGCCGCCAGGATGTTCGTATAGGCGTACATGCCGGCCGCGATGTCGGCGATCGAGCACCCGGCCTTGGCCGGCTCGTCGTCCGAGCCCGTCACCGACAGGAAGCCGGACTCGCTCTGGATCAGCAGGTCGTAGGCCTTCTTGTCCCGATAGGGGCCGTCATTGCCGTAGCCGGAAATGTCGCAGACGATCAGCCCCGGGAAACGCCCGCGCAGCGCCTCGTGGGACAGGCCCAGGCGGGCGGCCGCGCCCGGCGCCAGGTTCTGCACCAGCACGTCCGCCTTTTCCAGCAGGCGGTCCATGACCTCGGCGGACGCGGGCTCCTTGATGTCCAGCGCCAGGCTTTCCTTGGAGCGGTTCACCCAGACGAAATGGGATGACAGGCCCCGCACGCGCTCGTCATAGCCGCGCGCGAAATCGCCGACCCCCGGCCGTTCGATCTTGATGACGCGCGCGCCCAGGTCCGCCAGCTGGCGGGTGCAGAACGGCGCGGCGATGGCGTGCTCCAGCGTGACGACGGTGATGCCTTGCAGCGGCAGCATGGCGGTTCTCCTCAGAACGAACGCGGCATGCCCAGCACGTGCTGGCCGACATACGACAGGATCAGGTTCGTCGAAATGGGCGCCACCTGGTAGAGACGCGTTTCCCGGAACTTGCGCTCGATATCGTATTCGCACGCGAATCCGAAACCGCCATGCGCCTGCAGGCAGGCATTGGCCGCCTCCCAGGACGCATCGGCCGCCAGCAATTTGGCCATGTTGGCCTGCGCGCCGCAGTCCTGGCGCTGATCGAACAAGGCGCAGGCTTGGTAGCGCATCAGGCTCGCGGCCTCGACGTTGATGTAGGCGCGCGCGATCGGGAACTGCACCCCTTGGTTCTGGCCGATCGGGCGGCCAAAGACGACGCGCTCGCCGACGTATTTCCGCGCGCGATCCACGAACCAGTAGCCGTCGCCGATGCATTCCGCGGCGATCAGGGTCCGCTCGGCGTTCAGGCCGTCCAGAATGTATTTGAATCCCTTGCCTTCCTCGCCGATCAGATTTTCTTCCGGGATTTCCAGATCCTCGAAGAACAGCTCGTTGGTCTCGTGATTGACCATGTTCGGGATCGGACGCACCGTCAGGCCGTGGCCGATGGCGCCGCGCAGATCGACCATGAAGATCGACATGCCCTCGGATTTCTTGCGCACCTGATCCAGGGGCGTGGTGCGCGCCAGCAGCACCATCAGGTCGGAATGCTGGACGCGCGAGATCCAGACCTTCTGGCCGTTGACCACATAGCGCCCGTCCTTCTTGACGGCGGTCGTCTTGATCCGGGTGGTGTCCGTCCCCGTCGTCGGTTCCGTCACCGCCATGGACTGCAGCCGCAATTCACCCGATGCGATCTTGGGCAGCCACTGGCGTTTCTGGGCTTCCGAACCGTGGCGCAGGATCGTGCCCATGTTGTACATCTGGCCATGGCAGGCGCCCGAATTGCCGCCGGCCCGGTTGATTTCCTCCATGATGACGGAAGCTTCGGTCAGGCCCAGGCCCGAGCCGCCATATTCCTGGGGGATCAGCGCGGCGAGCCAACCGGCCGTCGTCAACGCATCGACGAACTCGGCGGGATAGCCACGCTCGTGGTCGATGCGGCGAAAATACTCATCTCCAAATTGGGAACACAGGTCTCTGACCGCGTCCCTGATATCCTGAAACTGCTCCTGACTGCTGACCATGGATCACTCTTTCCCGTCAATACGCGACATACTGCGTCGCCAATGTTGACGTCTAGAGTGAAGGAAACCATGAAGCCTGACAATTCGGTTTTGACAAACCGCGTCTTTATCCGATCTGAAGGTCGGGCGCGTCTTGACACGCCTCGGAGGCCGAGTCCCGGACCAGCAGATCCACCAGTTCCTGGGAAAAAACGGGCAGTTCCGCCGCCTCCTGGATGCAGATATGCAACTGCCTCAGGGCCCACCCGTCCGTCAGGTACATGATCTTCAAGGGCAGGGTCTGGACATAGCGCCGCGCGGCGGTTTCGGGGATGACCCCGATCCCCACCTGGGCGGCGATCAGTCGGCAAGAGGTCTCGAAATTACTGACCTCCACGCGCAAACGCAGGAAACGGCCGTTGTCCTCGGCGGCAGTCAACAAAAACGAATGGATCGCGCTGGATTCCGCCAGGCTGACGAAATCGTAGTCCAGCGCGCTGGCAAAACTATGGGCATTCTGCTTGGCAAGCGGGTGATCCCGGTGAGCCACCAAGACTAGGCGGTCCGTTCGGTAGGGCAGGAACCGCACACCCGCGCCGCCGCTTCCTTGGGCCGTGATACCGATATCGGCCGCGCCCTCGGCGACGGCCTTGACGACCTGGTAGCTCAGGCGCTCGCGCAATTCGATATTGACGTCGGGGTGGTCCACCAGATATCGCTCCAGCGCCGCTGGCACGAACTCGTTCATCGCCGTCGTATTGGCATAGACCCGGACACGCCCCTTGACCCCCCGGGCATATTCCTGGATATCGCCACGCAGATGCTGCAACTGGTGCAGAACGATGCGCGCGTGGCGCACGAAAGCCTCGCCCGCGGGCGTCAGCGTGACACCCTGGCTGGTACGATACAACAGGGCGGTCCCAAGGTAGCCCTCGAGGTTCTTCACACGATTGCTGGCGGCCGGCAGGGACAGAAACGTCTGTTCCGCCGCCTTGGTGAGACTCAGGGCGCTTGCGACGTTCACCAGCAACTGCATGTCGGTCAGATCAAAATGGGAGGCCATAATCGGCGGAGCTCCTCCAGGCTGATTAAGCCTCTCTTCAATAAACAGAAATAGGCAGCCCCACGGCAAAGGTGCACAGTCGTACCGTGAAAAGCCCATGAAGCGCGGGCGCACGCCATCACGACCCGCTCGCCCGTACCAGACCCGATGTCCCCGAGGAGATACGATGCCACATCCCAGCGCCGAACTGACGCGCTTTGCCGCCGAACTGCGGTTTCATGATATCCCCGAGCCGGTGCTCCAGCGCACGGAAGACCTGCTCCTGGACTGCCTGGCGTCTATTCTAGCCGGTTCCAGCAGCCGCGCCGTCCAGGCGCTCGCCCAGTATGCCCGGGCCATGGGGCCGGCCAACGGTCCGGCGCAAGACATGGTCGGCCGCCAGGGAACCAGCGCCCTGTTCGCCACGATGGTCAACGCGGCGGCGGCGCACATGGTCGAACAGGACGACGTGCACAATGGTTCGGTCTTCCATCCGGCCGCCGTGGTCTTTCCGCCGGCCATGGCCATGGCCCAGACGCTCGGATGCCCGGGCAAAGACTTCCTGCTGGCGGCCGTGGTGGGCTACGAAACCGGCATCCGGATCGGGGAATACCTCGGGCGGCCGCACTACGAGATCTTCCACACCACCGGCACCGCGGGCACCCTGGCCGCCGCGATGGCCACCGGCAAGCTCCTCGGCCTGGACAGCCAGCAGATGCTGCATGCGCTGGGCTCCGCCGGCACACAGGCCGCTGGCCTGTGGGAATTCCTGCGCGATGCGGCCGACTCCAAGCAACTGCATACGGCCAAGGCGGGCAGCGATGGGCTGATGGCCGCCTGGCTGGCCGGCAAGGGCTTCACGGGCGCGTCGCACATCCTGGAGGGCGCCCAGGGCATGGCGGCGGGCATGTCGCGGGACTGCGATCCGGCGCGTCTCACGGACGGGCTGGGCAGCCGCTGGGCGGTACTGGAGACCTCATTCAAATACCATGCCTCGTGCCGGCACACGCACCCTGCCGCGGATGCGCTGCTGGCCGTGATACAGGCCCATGGCCTGGACATGGGCGACATCGAATCCGTGGTGGCGCACGTCCACCAGGGGGCCATCGACGTGCTCGGCCCGGTGACCAACCCGTCCACCGTCCACCAGTCCAAATTCTCCATGGGGATGGTGCTGGCCCTGATCGCGCGCCACCAGCGCGCGGGCCTGACGGAATTCGACGAAGGCCTGCACGATCCTGACATCAGGGATTTCTGCCAAAGGGTCTCGATGCGACTGGATCCAGAGGTCGACGCGGCATATCCGCGCAGATGGATCGGAAAGGTGAGCGTCACCACCCGGCGGGGCAGGACGCTGACGAGCCGTGTGGACACGCCGAAGGGCGATCCGGAAAACACGCTCAGCCGCACGGAACTGGAAGACAAGGCCCGGCGATTGGGCGCCTATCAAGGCGCGGCCACACCCAAGATGATCGACCAGCTGATCTCCAAGGTCTGGAGTCTGGAGAACAGCGACAGGATCGACTGGTTCCTATGAAACCCGAGGGGCCCGCGCGAGTATCCGCCGGGCCTCCTGGATCACCGGCTGGTCCACCATCCGGCCATCCAGGCTGAAGGTCTGCCGGCCGGCAGCCACTTCGGCCATGACACGTGAGGCCCACTCCAGCGCCTGCGGCGCAGGCGCGAATGCCTTGTGGACCTCCGCGACCTGGACCGGATGAATGCACAGCATCCCGCCAAAGCCCATGTCGCAGGCATTGCGCGCCATGCGCCCCAAACCGGCGGTATCCGAGAAATCCGCATGAACCCCATCGAGCGGCGCCGCCAGCCCCTGTACGCGGCTGGCCAGCAGCAAGCGGCACCGGGCATGGTCGAGCAACACGGCCGAAGCCGGCGTGTCCGGCGCCACCCCGAGGTCCAGCATCAGATCCAGCGCGCCAAAGATTAGCCGGGCGATGCCGGGCGCCCCCGAGATACCTTGCAGATCGTGTAGCCCCCTAGCGCTTTCGATGATGGGAAAGACCGGCTTGCCAGCCACCGCGACGCGAGCCACCTGCTCCGCCGTTTCCGCCTTGGGCAGCACGATACCGCCGACATGCGCCAGCCCCCGGCAGGCGGCGAGATCCGCGTCATGCCAGCTTGTGTCCGGCCCATTGATCCGCACCAGCCAGGGACCGGCGTTTTCTGCATCCGGTCCCTGCAGGAACTGGCACATTGCTTCCCGGGCGGCGTCCTTGGCCGACGCCTCTACCGCGTCCTCCAGATCGATGATCACCGCGTCGGCGCCGCTGGCACCGGCCTTGGCAAAGCGCTCAGGGCGCGTGGCGGGCACGAAAAGGGCCGTCCTGAGGACCTGAAACGCATCCGGCAAGGACGGGGCCGGAACTGATTTTTGCATGACGATCCCCATGGACAAGTATCGGAAAATTCCGGCGCTACAAGGCCGCTTCGGTGCCAAGGATGGCGGTCGACTGGCTCGACAAGGTGCCGCCGTTGCCATTCACCAGCGCAAGCGTGGCATTGGAAACCTGCCGCTCGCCACACACGCCCCGCAACTGCCGCACGGCCTCGATCATGATGAAGATCCCGTACATGCCCGGATGCACGCAGGAGAGCCCGCCGCCATTGGTGTTCACCGGCAGGTGGCCTCCGGGGCCGATTCCGCCCTGGCTGACGAACTCGCCCCCTTCCCCCTTGGCGCAAAAGCCAAGGTCCTCCAGGAACAGGATCGTATTGATGCTGAAGGCATCGTAGACCTCGACCACGTCGATGTCGGCGGGCCGCACGCCGGCCATCTCGAATGCAATCCGGCCCGACTGCCGGGCCGCCGTGACCGTCAGGTCCTCCATCGAGGAAATCTGGCGGTTCCAGACCGCCGTGGAGTTGCCCAGCACATACACCGGCTTGCGTCTCAGGGAACGGGCACGATCGGCCCGGACCAGCACATAGGCCCCGGCTCCGTCGTTGACGAGACAGCAGTCGCGCACCGTCAGCGGGTCCGAGACCATCCGGGCGGACAACACATCCTCGAGGCTCAGCGGGTCGCGCGCCAAGGCTTCGGGATTCAGCTGCGCCCAGCGGCGCGCAGCCACCGCGACTTCGGCAAGCTGCTCTCGCGTGGTGCCGTACTGATGCATGTGCCGCGCCGCGGCCAGGGCGTAGGAGCTCAGCGGATTGAGCGGATCGTATGGTGTTTCGTAAGGTTGTGGATCCAGCCACTTGCGCACCCGCCCGATCTCCGCGCGACTTAGCGTGGACGTGCGCTGCGTGCTGCCGTAGCACACCAGCACGGCATTGCACTGACCGGACTCCAGCGCCTGAATGGCGGGCAGCAGATGCGCGACGAAGCTGGAGCCACCCAGCATGGTGCTGTCGATGAACATCGGGCGGATCCCGAGATGCTCGATTACCGGCATCGCCCACATGGTGGCCGCCACGCTGGCGGTGCAGATGCCGTCAATGTCCTGCATGCTCAACCCGGCATCGCTGACGGCACGATGGGCGGCCTGGACCAGGATTTCCATTTCCGTATAACCCGTGGCAAAGCCCAGGCCGGCCTGGCCCACACCGACGATGGCGGTCGCGCCCCTGAGTCGTCGATCGATCATGATAATTCCTCGGTGGGGTTGAACACGACCAGCTTGCCGCTCTCGCCCTCGACGACCCTGGATCGCACCTCCATGCCGATGGCCACCCGATCCGGCTCGATACCCTCCACACGGCTCATCATCCGCACGCCTTCCTCGAGGTCGATGAGCGCGACGTTGTAATCCCCGCCGTGCTCGGCCTTACGGCGCACCACCGTCGTCGAATAGACCATGCCACGACCGGAAGGCTGGAACCACTGCAGACGATCACCGCCGCAGTGGGGGCAAATCATCCGGGGGTAAAAGATGCTGCGTTCGCAGGCCAGGCAACGCTGGATCCTGAAATTGCCCTGATCAAGCTGCGTCCTGTAGTACAGGTCCGCACCGACATCGGACGGCCGAGGATTCTCGAGGCGTTGAATGTACTCAGGCATAAGTCTCCCTGTCTGTCACGGCTCACCGGCAAATGGGTGGCCGACTTCCGTTTTGCCAAGTCAAGTGTTCAGCAAAACGAGAGCCGCGGGAATTTTGATTTGCTTAAATGAGCGTTTCGACCTGGCTAAGAAAGGACTCGGACATGGATCACCATTACCGGCACATCCGGTTTTCCTACCGCGAGGGCGTAGGTCGCATCGAACTGGCACGGCCCGACCACCTGAACAGCCTGACGGAGATCATGCATGAGGATCTCCGGACCGTCCTGGACTTCCTGGCATCAAAAGAGGAACTGCGCGGACTGCTGATCACGGGGACGGGCCGGGGATTCTGCGCGGGACAGGACCTGAGCGAACGCCCGGCGCTGCCCGAGGGGCAGGTCCGTGATCTCTCCGTCGGCCTGAAACAGAACTACGAACCCCTCATCCTGCGGCTCAAGGCGCTACCGGCACCCGTCATTTGCTTTGTCAACGGAGTCGCGGCGGGAGCGGGCGTCAGTCTGGCACTGGCCTGCGACCTGGTCTATGCCGTGCGTTCGGCGCGCTTCATCCAGGCCTTCACCCGGATCGGTCTGCTGCCGGACGCGGGCGCCACACATGCCTTGCCCCGGCTGGTGGGCGCTCAGCGCGCGATGGGCGCGGCCCTGTTCGCGGAGCCCATATCAGCGGAGACCGCGGAACGATGGGGCCTGATCTGGCGCTGCCTGCCCGACGAGGAGCTGGAGGCCACCATGGAAGCCGTCCACACGCGGCTGGCGCACGGCCCCACGCGCGCCTACGCAGCCACCAAACAGGCGCTGCAGGCCGCCACGGGAAACACGCTGACCGAGCAGTTGGACCTGGAGGCCGCGCTGCAGAAATCGCTGGGACTGAGCGCGGACTACCGCGAGGGCGTCCGGGCGTTTGCGGAAAAGCGGCAACCGCGGTTCTCCGGATCCTGAGCGCACGCCGCACCGTCACGGCCGCGCGAGCACGCCTGGCCGCAAGGCCACGCTTCACCATTGATTAATGCCTGCTTCCAAAATTCGAAGTTGAGGCTGGCCCGCTTTTTCTCTATTGTGAATCGCATGCCAACAACAGGATCCAGAGGAGGTTTCCATGAGCGGTTTGATACAGGGCAAGGTCGCGGTGGTGACGGGCGCCGGCGGCGGCATTGGTCGAGGCACCGCATTGGGCCTGGCGGCCGCGGGCGGCCGCGTCGTCGTCAACGACATCAGCGAGGCCCATGCGCAAGCCGTGGTCAACGAGATCAGGGCGGCTGGAGGACAGGCCATCGCCAGCACCGACAGCGTCTCCGGTCATGATTCCGCCCGGAAGATCATCCAGGCGGCCGTGGACACCTTCGGCCAGATCGATATCGTGGTCAACAACGCGGGGAATCTGCGGGACCGCCTGTTCCACAAGATGTCGGAAGAAGAGTGGTCTCAGGTCCTGGATGTCCACCTGAACGGCACATTCTTCGTCAGCAGCGCCGCCGCGGCCTTCTTCCGGCAGCAGTCGTCCGGCGCCTTCATCCACATGACGTCCACGTCGGGCCTGATCGGCAACTTTGGCCAGGCCAACTATGCCGCGGCCAAAATGGGCATCGTCGGGCTCTCGAAATCCATTGCGCTCGACATGGCGCGCTTCAACGTCCGGTCCAACTGCATCGCGCCCTTTGCCTGGACCAGCATGACCAGCTCGATTCCCGCCAACACGCCGGAAGAAAAAGAGCGCGTCCAGAAACTTCAGAAAATGGAAGCCGACAAGATCGCGCCGCTGGTCGTCTACCTCGGCAGCGACGCCGCACGCGAAGTCACGGCCCAGATATTCTCCGTGCGCGCCAACGAGATCATGTTGTTCAGCCAGCCGCGCCCCGTGCGTTCCGTGCACATGTCCGACGGCTGGACGCCGGAAACCGTCGCGTCCATCGCCATTCCGGCCATGCGGAACAGTTTCTACAAACTCGAACGCTCCCCGGAAGTCGTCAGCTGGGATCCCATCTAGGAAACGCCATGCCGCTCGATTACGACCTGATCCGAAACTGGCACTTCGATGATCTCCGCCAACGTTACGACGAGCGCGACGTCATCCTCTACGCTCTCGGCATCGGCCTGGGCGCGGACCCTCTGGACCCTCGGCAACTGCGCTATGTCTACGAAGACGGCCTGCGTGTCTTTCCTTCCATGGCCGCGGTGCTGGGATACCCAGGCTTCTGGATGAAAGACCCACGCACCGGAGTCACCTGGACTCATGTGGTGCATGGCGAACAGCGCATCCACTACCACGCGCGCTTCCCCTCCCGGGGCGAAGTGACAGGCCGCAGCCGGATCACACATGTGATCGACAAAGGCGCGGACAAAGGCGCGCTGGTCGTGACCGAGCGCACGATCCATGATGCCGCCGCCGGCACGCTGCTGGCCACGCTGCAGCAGGTCACATTCTGCCGCGCGGACGGCGGCTTTGGTCACAGCGATCCTCCGCTGGAACCCCTGCCCAAGGTGCCCGGCACGCAGGCGGACGATTGCTGCGAGCTGACCACACTACCCCAAGGAGCACTCCTGTACCGTCTGAACGGCGATCGCAATCCGCTCCACGCGGACCCGGCCGTGGCGGCATCCGCAGGGTTTTCACGCCCGATCCTGCACGGCTTGTGCACCTATGCCTACGCCACTCAGGCCCTGGTCCGCACGCTTTGCGACGGCGATGAAGAGCGCCTGGCCTACCTGCACGGCCGGTTCTCCGCACCCGTCCTGCCCGGAGAAACCCTGCGGGTTGAATTCTGGCGCAGCCGGCCGGATCTCGCCCAGTTCCAGGTACGGGTCAAAGAGCGGGACGTGATCGTCCTGAGCCATGGTGTCGCCGGCCTGCGCCCCGCTCTTCAGCCCTGACCCTGGATCATTCGGCCAGCACTTTCACGACCCGGCCGCCGTTTCCATCGACTTCATTGATCTGCATGGCGCTGATCACGGTACCGTTCTCATTGAAGGTGACCGAGCCGCCGACCATGTCGAACTCCCGGGTCTCCATCCGCTGCGCCAGCAAATTTTCCCCGGTGATGCTCTTACCCCGCTTCTGCAACTCACCGGCAAGCAATCCGAACAGCCGCACCGCGTTGTAATAGTTGGCGGTATAGGTCGACGGCAGCTTGTTGTGGGCCGCCTTGTAATCATCCACGAAGCGGCGGGTCACCGGATCATTCGATTGCCAGTCGATGCTCTGGCTGGTGTAGAGCGTGCCTTTCGCCTCGGGCATGGAATGGATCTCGGGAATCGAAAGCGCGCTGTAGCTCGCCAGTTGCTGCGTGACGCCATTGTCACGGAACTGTTTGATGATCTGGGCCTGCTGGGTCCCATATGAGGCGATATAGACGACATCCGGCCTGGCGGCGCGCACCCGCGCGGCGATGCCGCTGAATTGCTGCGCCGACGCGGGCACGGAGAACGCGTCGACGAGCGCCGTCCCCTCCTGGCCAAGCCCCTCCTGCATTTCCTTCTTGATGGCGGCACCGAGCGGGTCATCCACGTAGACCAGCACAAAGCGCTTGGCTCCGCGCTCCTGGATCAGGTAGGGCAGGATCGCCTTCACTTCGTAATTGGCCAGGGGAATGATGTTCCAGAAATAAGGGCCCAGCTCCGCCAGATCGGGGCCCACCCCGCCGCCGTTGATCGCGACCGTCTTCGTCCGGGCCCCGATCGTGGAAATCGCCTTCGAGACACCGGTGAAGGCCGACATCACGTAGGACACCCGATGGACGTTCACCAGCTTGTTCATGCCGATGACGCCCTGTTGCGGCAAGGCCTGGCTGTCCTCGTACTGGATGGCCAGCGGCTGATCCAGGAACTTGTCCTCGTTGATATGCTTCACGGCAAGATTACTGCCCGATCCAAAGATGTCGTTATAGACGGCATTCGGCCCGCTCATCGGAAACAGCGCGCCAATCGTGATGTCGGCGGAAGCGCCGGCACTCCATGCCGTCAAGGCGATGGCACCGGAAATCAGCAGTTTTCTTGTCATCATGGAACATCCTCCTTGTCGCGCGCATCCATCGCCCGCTCAGTGAAAAACTCAAAGCGCCAGACGCTCGCGAGCCGCCTGATAACCTAGCTTCAAGCGACGCACGATCTCGTCCACACCCGACAAATCATCAATCTGTCCGACCCCCTGCCCCGCACCCCAGATGTCCTTCCACGCCTTGGCCTTCGAGCGGCCGTCCGCAAAACTCATCTTGGGCGCAGCCAACTCATCCAGATGATCCGGGTCCAGGCCGGCGCGGACGATGCTCTCGCGCACATAGTTGCCGTGCACCCCGGAAAAATAGCTGCTGTAGACGATATCGGCGGCCGTGGCATTCAGCAGGGCCTGTTTGTATTCCACACTGGCGTTTGCCTCGCGGCTGGCGATGAAGCGCGTGCCCACATAGGCGAAGTCGGCACCCATGGCCTGGGCAGCCAGGATGCCGCCACCGGACACGATGGCCCCGGAAAGCACGATGGGGCCGTCAAAGCGCTTGCGCACCTCGCCCACCAGCGCGAACGGGGACAGGGTGCCCGCATGTCCTCCCGCCCCGGCCGCGACCAGGATCAGGCCATCCACGCCGGCATCAATCGCCTTCTGCGCATGCCGCAGGCTGATGACGTCGTGCAGGATGATGCCGCCATAGGCATGGACTTCATCGATGATTTCCCGCACCGGCGCCCGCAGCGAGGTGATCAGGATAGGGACTTGGTGCCGCACGCAGGTGGCCACATCGCGCTCCAGCCGGACATTCGACGCATGGGCGATCTGGTTAACCGCCATCGGCCCCACGATGGCATCGGGATTGGACGCGCGGTAAGCGGCGAGTTCCGATTTCATCTGGCCCAGCCACTCGTCCAGCAGCTCGGGCTGACGGGCGTTCAGCGCGGGAAAGGAACCCACGATGCCCGCCTTGCATTGGGCCAGCACGAGTTCGGGATAGCTCACGGTGAACATCGGCGCGGAGATCACCGGCAAGGTGAGGTTCCGCAACACGGGAGGAATTCTGTTTGCGTGCATAGGTTTCCTGTAGGCCTAATGGGTGGATTCGCCGACCAGTGCCCTGGCCATGTCCCGCAGCTTGGCGCGCTGGGTCTTGACGCCGTTGGAGCTTTCCGTCACGGGATAGCGGCTCACGAATGCGATGCGGGCGGGGACCTTGAAGGCGGCAACCCGCAAGGCGATCTGATCGATCAATGACGCCTCGGACAAGCCGGCCCGCGGCCGCTCGATCACGAACGCCACGACCCGGTTCGTGCCCTGGATGTCGATGGCGGCGACCTGAGCATCGGCCACTCCATCTATCTGCTTGATGGCTTCCTCGATCTCCAGCGGATTGACCAGGAACCCGCCCAGCCGGATGACATCCCCTTGGCGCGACTGATAGACAAAAGAGCCGTCCGCGCGCAGATGTCCGAGATCGCCTGTCTTGAAATAGCCCTCGCCGTCCACCGCCCGCGCTGTCGCATCCGCATCCTGGTAATAGCCGATGAAATTGCTCGGCCCCCTGATTTCCAGTTCGCCCACCTCGCCCGGAGACAGCAAGCGGCCCGTATCAATGTCCCTCACGCGGACACTGGCATCCCGCCCGGCGACGGGATAGCCCCCCCCCTTGATGCATTCCGGGACCGGCAATCCCGCCTTCTGTGCGGCAAAGATCGCCAGCACCTCGCTGGAGCCATACAGGCCGTACAAAGGAATCCGTCGTTCCCAAGCCTGGCGCGCAGAGTCGCCGAAGCTGGAATTGAAGGCCCCGAAACCGAAGAAACGCAGGGCCGGGAAGGGATCATGGCCGGGCAGGGCCTCGGCAAGACGATGCACCATCTCGTCACTGCCATAGGTATGCGTCACGCGATACCGATTCATGAGGCTGGCAACGACCGGCCCATCGAAGGCATCCACCAGGACCGCGGGGACGCCGGCCGCCAGCGCCGCCAGCACGACGTTCAGGCCGAACACGCCGCAAAACGGCAGCATGGCGAGCACCACGGTCCCGGGGGCGTTCAACTGGTAGGCCGACACGCAGCGCTCCGCATGGTCCCGCAAGGTGCGTTGCGGATGCATGACCAGCTTGGGCCCCCGGGTGGTCCCGGAGGTGGTGAAGATGATGGCCGGTGCTTCCGGATCCGAGGTGTCCTCCCGAGTATCCGGAACACTGTCCTGGATCGCCAGCTCGACCGTCGTTCGCCGCAGGATGCGATCCATCGGTTTGACCGCATCGAGCACCGCGAGCGTTTTCAACCGAGGCAGCTCGCCGCCATCCACTCGGCGCAGGATGTCGGCAAAATCGATCTTGCGAAAGCCGGACTGCAGGCACAGCAGGCTGGCGCCGCTTTTCTTCAGGATATAGGAGACTTCCTCGGCCCGGTACCGTGTGTTGACAGGCACCAGAATGGCCCCCAGCTTCAGCGTCGCGAAGAACAGCGCCAGCCATTCCAGCCTGTTGACCATCCAGATGGCCACCCGATCGCCCGGAACCACGCCCTGCTCCGTCAGCCAGCTCGCGGCACGGGCGCAGAGGCCGAGGAATTCCGCGCGGCTGATCTCGCGGCTCTCGGCGATGAAGGCTGTCGCGTCCGGCGCATGCGCCGCCCTGGCCGCGAGCATGGACCAGAGCCTGTGTTCTCCCGGCCCGCTCATGGCCGCGGCGAGGAGGCGGCCGCACCCCCCAGGGCCTGCCGGGTCAGCACCAGAACGTCGCTCTCACCCTCCTGAACGACCTCATCCCTCTGGTTGATCAGCTGGAAGCGCCGGCCCAGTTTTCCGCTCCGGCCGCTCTTTCCGGGCTCCACCGAGAGGATGGTCAATTTCAGGTGGACGGTATCGTTGACGAACAGCGGCGCCAGGAAATTCCAGTTCCGGAAGCCCATCATGGCGATGACCGAATCCTGGAAGACACCAATGTCATGCAGCATGCCGGTGCTGATGGCCATTCCCAGGACACCATGGACCACCCGCTGCCCGAAGCGCGTGCTCCGCGCGGCCTCGGCATCCGCATGCACGGGGTTCCAGTCGCCCGAGAGCATGGAAAAGAAGGTCAGGTCGGCTTCCGTGATTGTCCGCCCGCCACTTTCAAAGACCTGATCGGCCTGGAAGTCTTCGAGATAGTATGTCTTCATGATACGTCCTTCATTTTTTGCATCGCCATGTCGCGCAGTTTGGCGCGCTGGATCTTGACGCCATTGGCACTCTGGGTGGAGGGATACTCGGCGATCGGCCAGACACGCACGGGGATCTTGAACGCCGCCAGCGTGCTGCCCAGTGCCGCTTTGACCTTGGCTTCATCCAACCCGGCCCCCGGCGCCAGGATGACGAACGCCGCGCAGGCGGCTCGGCCCCCTTGCAACAGTTCGACCACCTGGGCGTTGTCGATACCCGGAATGTCCTTCAGGGCGTTTTCGATTTCCACGGGGTCCACCAGATACCCCGCCAGACGCATGGCGTCTCCCTGCCGGGTCTGGTAGACGAAGCCTCCGTCATCGCGCAGATAACCGACGTCACCTGTCATGAAATAGCCATCCGGCGTGATGGCCTTGGCCGTCGCTTCCGGATTGTCCAGGTAGCCGATGAAATTCGTATCGGAACGGATCTCGATCATGCCGCTCCGCCCCGCCGGCTGGATCCGGCCGGTATCCACATCGCGGATCCGGACCTGAGCCGTCGGGCTGGCCGGCAACCCGCCGCCTTTCAGCCTGTCCTGGAAGTCGCCATCCGGCCGGTTCAGCGAAAACAGGGCCTGGACCTCACTGGATCCGTACAGTCCATACAGGGGAATGCCCCGCTGCCAGGCGATCCGGCCGAATGTCTCGATCCCCGGCTGAAAGGCGGCAAAACCGCAGACCCGCAACGAGGGAAAGGGATGATCGCCGACACCGTGATCCGAGATCCTGCGGAACACCTCGTCGCTGCCGAACACGTGAGTCACTCGGTGGAGCCCGATCAGATGCGCGGCCTTCTCGCCATCAAAGACGTCCATCAGCACGACCGGCTTGCCGGCCGCGAACGCGCCGAGCACCGCATTGAAGCCAAACACCCCGCACAGCGGCAAGGCGGCCAACAGGCAGACGCCGTCCTCCAAGAACTGGTAGGCCTGCGCCACGCGCCGGCTGTGCGTGGTGATCGTGCCTTGGGTGTGCATGACCAGCTTAGGGCCGCTGGTCGTCCCGGAGGTGGTGAAGAGGATGCTGAGCGCGTCGGCGCTCCCGCCGGACCCGGTTTCGCCGGACGGCAAATCGTCCAGGCTGAACGCCACGGTGGGCCTGCCCAAGATCGTGTCCGGCAGGGCCTGCGGCCCCGGGTTCAACACGGCGACCCGCTCCAGCGCACGGACCGCGTCCCGGCTCACATCGGCAAGAATGCCGGGAAAGTCGATCTTGCGGAAGTTGAGTTCAAGCACCAGCAGGCGGGCCTGGGACTTTTCCAGAATGTACTGGAGCTCATGCGCCCGGTAACGGGTATTGACGGCCACCAGCGTGGCGCCGAGCCGCCCCGACGCGAAAAGCAAAGCCAGCCATTCCAGGCGGTTGACCAGCCAGACGGCAACCCGATCACCCCGGCCGATACCCTGCGCCGCAAGCCAGGATGCCGTGCCGTCGCACAACCGGTCGAACTCCTGGTAGGTGATCCGGCGGTCTTCCTCGATCAGCGCGACGGCGTCCGGCTGGCGGATCAACTGCTCCGCCAGAAGGGCCTCCAGAGTCTGCAAGCTTGACATGTCCTAGTACAGCTCCATCAGTTTCGCGTTGTCATCCAAGTCGCTGGGCAAGGCCTCGGCGATGATGGCCCCCGACTTCATCACGACCACGCGGTCGGAGATCTTCAGCGCCTCTTTGACGTTCTGCTCGACCAGCAGGATCGACATGCCGCTTCTGGATTGCAGCTCGCGAATAGGGCCGAGAAGATCCTGGAACAGCTTCGGCGCGAGACCGATCGAGGGCTCGTCCATCAGCAGGCAACGCGGGCGGCTCAGCAGGGAACGCGCGATCGACACAATCTGCTGCTGTCCGCCCGAGAGCGTGCCCGTTCTCTGGTGAAAGAACTTGCCCATGGCGGGCAATATCGTCATGACCCAATCCAGGCGCTCCGCACGCTCGGCCTTGGGGACACGAGCGGCCCACAGACCCATTTTCATGGTCTCGGCGACTGTCAGGCCAGGAAAGACGCCCCGGCCCTCGGGGACAAGCGACAACCCGGCTGCGGTGAGTACCCGAGGTTCCAGGATGTCTTGCGGCTTTCCATCCAGGTATATCTGACCGGCCTGACGCGCCACCAGCCCGAACAGGGACTTGAGCAGCGTCGACTTGCCCGCGCCGTTGTGACCGATCAGGCAGAGGACCTCGTTCGTCCGCAGTTCAAAATTGAAATCGTTCAAGACCGGCCGCCCCCCATAGCCAACGACCAGGCCTTCGGTTCTGAGCACACTCCCGTTCATGCCACTTGCTCTCCAAAGTAGATCGCCGCCAGGTGTGGGTCTTTCAGGATCACTTCGGGATCCCCCTCGGACAGCAAGGTGCCCTGGTCCAGAAAGGCGATACGATCGGAAATTCCGATGACGATGTCCAGGTTGTGCTCGATGATGCAGACGGTCACCCCGTGGCTGACTTCGCTTCGCAGGAGTTCCAGGAAAAGCTCATACGAGCCGCGATCCAGGCCCGAGGCTGGCTCATCCAGGAGCCACAGCTTCGCGTCCGCCGCCATGATCCGCGCCATGCTGAGAAACTTGCGCTCCGCATAAGCCAGATCAATGGCCCGGACCTTGGCCTTGCCGGACAAGCGGGTTCTTTCCAGAATGTGGCGCACACGTTCTTCGCGGGCCTTCTTGCCCACCTGGCCGCCCGGCTGCCATATCCAGGACGCGGGTTCCATCACGGTGCGCACGTTCTCCTCGACGGTCATCTGATCGAACAGGCGCAGGTCCTGGAAGGTTCGGGAGATGCCCTTGCGTGCGATCTTCCAGTGCGCCTGGCCGACGATCGATTCACCCTTCCAGACGATGTCTCCGGCGGTGGGCGTCAGATGGCCGGTGATCAGGTTGAACAGCGTGGTCTTGCCCGCGCCGTTCGGGCCCACCAGCGTCGTGACGATTCCGGCGCGGAGATCGAGCGACACATTATTGGTGACCTTCAAGCCGCCGAAATTTTTCTGCAGACTGGAAATCCGCAGCAGGACATCATGCGTGGGTGCGTTCATTGTGCTTTTCCTTTGCCACCCCAGGGCCCGACGATCCCGCCCGGACGAAATATCATGAGCAGCACCATGGCCGCACCGTAGGCAATCTGCTGGATTGCGCCGATCTCCGACGAAGGCAGGAACCACATGTAGCTGAAGAGACTGGGCAACAGCATGAGCAATACGGTCCCTACGACCGGCCCCAGCAAGGTTCCTGTGCCACCGATGATGACCATCGCCATCAAAAGGACTGATGTATCCAGGGTAAAGCTCTCGACGTTGATGAATCCCAGGTAAAAGGCGTAGAGGGCACCCGCAATGGCTGCCAGCGCGGAGGAAATCATGACCGACAGCGTCTTGATGACCGCGACATTCTTGCCAAATGCATGGGAGGCCGACTCGCTATCACGGATCGCCTTGAGGTTGCGACCAAAGCTGGAACGCAGCAGGACATTGGTGATCAGCAGCACCATCATCAGGCAGCCTACGGACAGCAACACAAAATAGGCAGGGTCAACGACCACGAAGCCAAACAGCTCAACAGGAGGAATACCGATAACTCCGCCTAGCCCACCCGTAAAGGATTTCCATTCGGCAAATATCGTGACCCCCAGGACCTGAAGTCCAAGCGAAGCCGCGACGAAATACTCACCCCTTACCCGCAAGGCCGGCAATGCCAGCACCAGCGACAGGACCGCTGCCACCACCATGGCAACCGGAACGGCCAGAAAGAACGAGGAACTGAAATGCAACGCAAAATAGGCGGCCGTATAAGCCCCGACGCCGAAAAATATCGCATGCGCCATGGAAAAGATGCCGGCATACCCCATGATGAAATTGAGTGTGATCGCCAGCACCGCGTTGATGCTGATCAGCGTGATGAGGTTCAGGATGTAAGCTGTCATATGCCCAATTCCTCACGAAGCGATGGCGCGGCCGAAAAAGCCGGACGGCCGGAAAAGAATGAACAGGAACAGCACGACAAAGGTGACGGCTTCGCTCCATTGGGGTTCCAGGTACATCAGGGCGAGATTCTCGGTGACGCCGAGCAACAGACCGGCATAGGCCGCACCGCGCAAGCTGCCCACACCGCCCACGATAGTGGCGGCCAAGCTGATCAGCATGACGTGATGCCCAATGGCAGGGTTCAACCCCGAGCTACTGGCACTGAGGACAGCGGCGGGAACCACCAGCAAGGACCCCAATGCGAACACCACCATCGACAGACGGCGCGGACTGAGCCCATAGACACGGACCAGATCGGGATTCTCGGACAGCGCCCTTAAGCCCATACCGACATGGGTGCGCATGAGAAATGCCTGCAGGGCAAAAAAGAATACAAACGCACACAGGATCGCGATGCCGGACAACGGGGCCACATAAAGATTCGGAAGGATCTCCACGCTGCGCGACAAGGGTGATGTGACTGAGACAAATCCACGTCCGAAGATCATCCCGATCAAGTTCTGGACGATGATGCCTATGCCTAGCGAAGCCACGAAAACTGTGAAAAAGGAGCCCTCATGCCGCTGGATCGGCGCATAGACCCAGCGATCAAGAGAAACCCCAAACACGACCACAGCAGCAGTCGCGACCACCACGCTCACTACCCAATGCAGTTGAAGGATGGAATACAGGTAATAGAAGATATACGCCGCGATAGTGAAGGTCGCGCCATGAGCAAAATGGAATATCTTGGTCGAACCAAAGATCAGCGAGAATCCTACGGCGATCAGAGCATACAGGGCACCGACCTGCACGCCATTGATCAACAATTGAAATAGCAGCATGTCGGTCCGCCCTCCCGATTACTCAGCAACAACCGACACCACCTTGCCGCCAGCGCCGTCGATCTCGTTGACCTGCATCGGGCTGATGACCGTTCCGTTTTCCGTAAAAGTGACCTGTCCACCCACCAGCTCAAAAGATTTGTCCTTCAGGCGCTGAGCCAGCAGATTTTCGCCAGTCACAGGCTTACCCTGCTGTTCGAGTTCATGGGCCAACAGGCCGAACAGCCGTACCGCGTTGTAGTAATTGGCGATGTACGCCGTCGGCATCTTGCCGTATTTCTTCCGGTAGTCGTCCACAAAGCGCTTGGTGACGGGGTCCTGAGAATTCCAGTCGATATTCTGACTGGTGTACAGAGCGCCCTTAGCTTCCGGAAGCGCGTTGATCTCCGGCACTGAAAAGGCGGTGTAGCTCACCAACTGCTGCTTGATGCCATTGTCGCGAAACTGCTTGACGATCTGGGACTGCTGAGCGCCATAGGACGCGATGTAGATCACATCCGGGTTTGCCGAACGCACGCGGGCGGCAATGCCGCTGAACTGCTGAGCCGTCGCAGGCACTGACAGAGCCTCGATCAGTTCGCCACCAACCTTGGGCAGCGTATCCGTCAGTTCCTTACGAATCCCAGCGCCCAGCGGATCATCCACATAGACCAGGACGAAGCGCTTCATCCCGCGCTCCTTGACCAGGTAAGGCAGCACCGCCCGAACCTCATCATTGGCCAAGGGGATGATGTTCCAGAAATAAGGCCCCAGGTCTGCGAGATCCGGACCAACCCCGCCACCGTTGACTGCAACGGTCTTAGTACGTGCTGCCGTGGTGGAAATGGCCTTGGAAACCCCCGTGAACGCGGACAGCACATAGGGCACCTTGGCAACGTTCACTAGCTTGTTCATGCCGATGACACCCTGTTGCGGCAGCGCCTGGCTGTCTTCATACTGAACCGACAGGACTCCGTCGATCATCTTGTCTTCATTGATGTGCTCCACGGCGAGATTGACCCCAGAGCCGAACACATCGCCATAGGTGGCGTTTGGCCCGCTCATGGGAAATAGCGCGCCAATGGCGAGATTTGCCGCTGAAGCCGAGAGGCTCCAGGCAGCCACGGAAAGCAAGCCGAAGCAAAGCGTTTTTTTGAAGGGCAACATGTCTGTCTCCTAGTCTTGTCGGCTGAGGTCCTGGGGTATTTGCCTCTGCGTCATACAGGCGACTCCGCCGTCCGGGCAAGAGGTCACCTGCTGTTTCACAGAGTGTGCCCTCGCAGTCAACGCATCACAATTCTCATTTGAGAAAGAGCCGGTTTCGGCAGCGTTAATCCTAGGGTAAACGCTAGCGGCAGTCGCCACGCGGTATGGAACGCTCCGTAATCCCGGGCACGGCCAGGGCCGTGGCGACTCCTGCGACATACCTCAACGTGACAGGAACACGATGCACTCAATGTTCGATAGCAGGTCGCTCCAGGCGACCTACATTGCACCTACGTCGCTACCACCTATATTGGCGTCATGGTGAACAGCCTGCCGCGGGCTCCACGACGCGGCGCTTCAGCGCCGCACAGCCAGGGGAACCCAGAATCGGCACCACACGCCCTACCACGCGCCCCGCTGCTCCGGGACGTACTTCACCAAGACCAGCGCCAGCAGCCGGATGA
>NZ_JAUCDS010000036.1:0-25760 GCF_034674885.1 Castellaniella sp. | reverse complement strand
GATCGTCCCCACGTTCACGTGCGGTTTGGTCCGTTCAAACTTGCCTTTTGCCATGATGATTCCTGTAATTTCCTAGGAAATGAAAGAGGGAAATGCCCGGCCTGGGGCCGGGCCATATGTTATTTGCCGCGAGCGGCGATGACTTCGTCGGCCACGTTGCGCGGGGCCTCAGCGTAGTGCTTGAATTCCATCGTGTAGGTGGCACGACCCTGAGTCTGCGAACGCAGGCTGGTCGAATACCCGAACATCTCGGCCAGGGGAACTTCGGCCTTGATGATCTTGCCACCGCCCGGGATGTCATCCATGCCCTGCACCATGCCGCGACGGGACGACAGGTCGCCCATCACGGTCCCGGCGTAGTCTTCGGGCGTTTCGACTTCCACGTGCATCATGGGCTCGAGCAGCACCGGGTTGGCCTTGCGCATGCCTTCCTTGAAGGCCATGGAGCCGGCCATCTTGAAGGCGTTTTCGTTCGAGTCCACATCGTGGTACGAACCGAAGAACAGCGTGACCTTGACGTCCACGACCGGGTAACCCGCCACCACGCCAGCCGGCAGGGTTTCCTGGATGCCCTTGTCGACCGCCGGGATGAACTCGCGCGGCACAACACCACCCTTGATGGCGTCCACGAACTCGTAGCCGCCGCCTGCTTCCATGGGTTCGAGCTTGAGGACGACGTGGCCATACTGACCGCGACCGCCGGATTGCTTGACGAACTTGCCTTCGACTTCTTCGCAGGTCTTGCGGATGGTCTCGCGGTAGGCCACCTGGGGCTTGCCGACGTTGGCTTCGACACCGAATTCACGGCGCATGCGGTCCACCAGAACTTCCAGGTGCAGTTCGCCCATGCCGGAAATGATGGTCTGGCCGGATTCCTCGTCGCTGCGCACGCGGAAGGACGGATCCTCGGCGGCCAGGCGCGACAGGGCGATGCCCATCTTTTCCTGGTCGGCCTTGGACTTGGGTTCCACGGCCTGGGAAATCACGGGCTCGGGGAATTCCATCTTTTCCAGCAGGATGTGGTCGCCCACGTCGCACAGGGTCTCGCCCGTGGTGACTTCCTTCAGGCCCACGACGGCCGCGATGTCGCCCGCGACCACTTCCTTGATTTCGGCGCGGTTGTTGGCGTGCATCTGCAGGATGCGGCCGATGCGTTCCTTCTTGCCCTTGATCGGGTTGTACACGGTGTCGCCGGACTTCAGCACACCGGAATACACACGAATGAAGGTCAGCTGACCGACGAACGGGTCGGTCATCAGCTTGAACGCCAGAGCGGACAGTTTTTCGCTGTCGTCGGCCTTGCGGCTGATTTCATTGCCTTCGTCATCGGTGCCCTTGACCGGGGGGATGTCCACCGGGGAAGGCAGGTAGTCGATGACCGCGTCCAGCATGCGCTGCACGCCCTTGTTCTTGAAGGCGGTGCCGCACAGCATCGGCTGGATTTCGCCGGCGATGGTCCGGAGACGGATGCCCTTGTCGATTTCCTGTTCGGTCAGCACGCCGGTCTCGAGGTACTTGTTCATCAGTTCCTCGTTGGCTTCGGCGGCGGCCTCGACCAGCTTCTCGTGCCATTCGTTGGCTTGATCGGCCAGCTCGGCAGGAATATCGATGTAGTCGAACTTCGTGCCCTGGGAGGCTTCGTCCCAGATGATGCCGCGCATCTTGGTCAGGTCGATGACGCCCTTGAAGTTGTCCTCGGCGCCGATCGGGATCACGATGGGCACGGGGTTGGCCTTCAGGCGCAGACGCATCTGCTCGTAGACCTTGAAGAAGTTGGCGCCGGTCCGGTCCATCTTGTTCACGAAGGCCAGGCGGGGCACACCGTACTTGTTGGCTTGGCGCCAGACGGTTTCCGACTGCGGCTGAACGCCGCCCACGGCGCAATACACCATGCAGGCGCCATCGAGCACGCGCATGGAACGTTCGACTTCAATGGTGAAGTCCACGTGTCCCGGGGTGTCGATGATGTTGATGCGGTGTTCGTCGTACTGGTGTTCCATCCCGCGCCAGAATGCCGTGGTGGCAGCCGACGTGATGGTGATGCCGCGTTCCTGTTCCTGTTCCATCCAGTCCATGGTGGCCGAGCCTTCATGGGTTTCGCCAATCTTGTGGTTGACGCCGGTGTAGAACAGGATGCGCTCTGTCGTGGTGGTCTTGCCGGCATCAATGTGCGCGGAAATACCGATATTGCGATAGCGCTGGATGGGGGTCTTGCGGGACATGATCTGTTTCCTGTGGAATGGCCAGTCGGATTACCAGCGGAAGTGGCTGAAGGCCTTGTTGGCTTCGGCCATCTTGTGGGTATCCTCACGTTTTTTCATGGCGCCGCCACGGCCTTCGGCGGCGTCCATCAGTTCACCTGCCAGACGCAGGTCCATCGATTTTTCACCGCGCTTTTTCGCGGCTTCGCGCAGCCAGCGCATGGCCAGGGCCAGGCGGCGCACGGGGCGCACTTCGACCGGCACCTGGTAGTTGGCGCCACCGACGCGGCGGGACTTGACTTCGACCACCGGCTTGATGTTGTTGATGGCGGTGTTGAAGATTTCGATGGGTTCCTTGCCCGTTTTGGCCTGGATCTGGTCAAACGCGCCGTACACGATGCGTTCTGCCACGGCTTTCTTGCCGGACAGCATGACGACGTTCATGAATTTGGCCAGCTCGACACTGCCGAACTTGGGATCAGGGAGGATTTCACGTTTGGGTACTTCGCGACGACGAGGCATTTCAATTTCCTTGTGACGATTCAGTTGAGCCGTTTTCGACGGCCACGGCCTCCATCAGGAGAGCCACTTACCTGCCAGAGCCAGATGGCGATGGCTGCACGTTTTGATCGAAGGGCGATCAAGGGGAGACGGCGGGAGGGCGAAGAATTACTTCTTCGGCCGCTTGGCGCCGTATTTGGAACGGGCTTGCTTGCGATCCTTGACGCCTTGCAGGTCAAGAGAACCGCGCACGATGTGATAACGCACACCCGGCAAGTCCTTGACACGACCGCCACGCACCAGAACCACCGAGTGTTCCTGGAGATTGTGGCCTTCGCCGCCGATGTACGAGATGACCTCGAAACCATTGGTCAGGCGCACCTTGGCGACCTTACGCAAGGCGGAGTTCGGCTTTTTCGGGGTGGTGGTGTAGACACGGGTGCAGACGCCGCGACGCTGGGGGCAATTTTCCAGCGCCGGGCTCTTGCTGCTCTCGCGACTGACCTGGCGCGGTTTGCGCAGCAGTTGAGCAATAGTAGGCATGACCTTTACGCATCCTTTGTACTTGCGTACGTTTACGTCGATATTCAGGTGACTGGTACAAAATCCGCCTGAAACGAGATGACGTAAAAGAGCGGGTCTTGCACGAGCCCATCAGGCGGTGTGCCTGATGAACCTACCGATGGCAACAAATCTGGCAGCGCATACTGCGACCTGCCGCCTTTATTCGGTAAGCTCGCCAGTGTAGCACGCCCATCTCTCGAAAGACAAGGCACTTTATATGCAACTCGGGGGAGCGCCGGCTGTCACGGCAATGTTGTCAGCAGCAGGCCAGCTAGTGTACTGTTTGGTTCATTGATACGGAGCACCTGATGACCCACGACGCTGTGACCGACCAGGATCCTCTCGGCATGCGGGGGATCGAGTTCATCGAATATCTTTCGCCGCACCCCGAAGAACTGGGCGCGGTGCTGGCCCGGCTGGGCTTTCAGCGGGTTGCGCGGCACCGGTCGCGCGCGGTCTCCCTGTATCGCCAGGGCGACATGAACATCATCATCAACGCGGACGACATCGCGCTGTCCAGCCGGGCCGTGCAGGACGAAGGCGATCGCATCAGCGCCATCGCCATCCGGGTGGATAACGCCAACCGGGCCTACCATCACTGCATCCAGCAGGGCGCCTGGGCGGTGCCTACCCGGGCCGATGTGATGGAACTGAAGATCCCCGGCATCCGAGGCCCTGGCGATTCCACCTTCTACCTGATCGACCACAGGCACAACATCTCGATCTACGACGTCGACTTTGAATACCTGACGGACGACACCGCCCCCGCCCCGGTCATCGAGGGGTTGAAGTTCTTCGGAATCGTCCAGTACATCAATCCCGACAGTACCGCCGAATGGACGGACTTCTATGGTCGGATGATGGGGTTTCGCGCGCTGCCGCCCCATACCCGCTTCGGCATCCTGCCCCAGGGCGCCATTCTTCAAAGCCCGCACGGGCATTTCTACCTGCAGCTGATCGAGCCCGTCGGCGACGCGCTCTTCGATGCCGAATGGTACGAACAGCTGGCGCGCCTGGCCTTCGGTACGCCCGATGTGCCGGCCACCGTCCGTACCCTGCGGGAGCGCGGCGTTTCTTTCGAAGACAACGAATTCGCGCATCCTGGCCAGCAGGGCGCCGTGACGGCGGGGCTGTCCTTTGGCATCAACTTCGAGATCGTCCGCTGCCCGAACGCCGCCCCCGGACACCCCTGAAGACCAGGCCACGCGGCCCTCTTCCTGCCCTTTCACCCGGCCTTGCGCCGGGTTTTTCATGGGCCATGCGCACCACCCATCTCGGGAAAATCCCTATAAAAATTTGTTTGACCCTAGTTCAGGCCTCAACTACAGTCGTTGCATGTACCAGTTAGTACATTTATGGATACCATGCGACTCACTACTGAAAAACCTGCCCTGCTGCTTGGCCTGATCGGAGAAGGAATCCGTGAATCCCTCAGCCCGACCCTGTACGAAGACGAGGCCGCCCACCACGGCATCCTGTGTCTTTACCAGCGTATCGACCTGGAGGCCCTGCGCCTGACCGCAGCCGCCCTGCCGGAACTGCTCACCTCGGCGGAACGGCTGGGCTTCACCGGGCTGAACATCACCCACCCCTGCAAACAGGCGGTCATCCAGCATCTGGATGAACTATCGGACGAGGCGCGCGCCATCGGCGCAGTCAACACGGTCGTGCTGCGTGACGGCCGACGCATCGGCCACAACACCGACCACTACGGCTTCACGCGCAACATGCAGCAACACATGGGCGCCCGAACGCTCGGTCGCGTCGTGCAGCTGGGCGCCGGCGGCGCAGGGTCGGCCGTGGCCGATGCCATCCTGCGTCTGGGCGCCAGCTGCCTGACCCTGTTCGATCCCTCGGAAAACCGGGCCCGGGACCTGGCCGGCGCACTGCAAACGCGCTTTCCGGATGCTACCGTCCAGGTCGGCCAGGATCTGGTCGGCGCCATGCAGCAGGCCGACGGCCTGGTCAATGCCACGCCGATCGGCATGGCCAGCCACCCGGGCACCCCGTTGCCGCCGGACCTGCTGGAATCCCGGCACTGGTTCTCGGAGATCATCTACTTCCCGCTGGAAACCGAACTGCTGCGGATCGCCCGCGCCAAGGGCTGCCACACCGTCGACGGCATCGGCATGGTGGTGCACCAGGCTGCCCGCGCGTTCGAGCTCTACACCGGCGGCATTCCCGCCGACAGCGCGCGCATGACCGATCACGTCACCCAGGTTCTGAAACGCCGGGCCGCCGCCCGGCAGGCCTGCTGAGCCTCTCACCCGCATCCAGGGAGACCCTCTTGAAACAGATTATCGAAGGCTTCACGAAACTTCTGCAGTGCCTGATCGCCGTCATGCTGATGATCATGGTGGTCCTCGTGTTCGGCAACGTCGTGCTGCGGTACGGCTTCAACTCGGGGATCATCGTGTCCGAAGAAGTCTCCCGCATGCTGTTCATCTGGGTGACTTTCCTGGGCAGCGTGCTGGCGATGCGCGAGAACGCCCACCTGGGGTCGAATTTCGTCGTCAACGCGCTGGGGCCCAAAGGCCGGCGCGCCAGCCTGCTCGCCGGCCGGCTGATCATGCTCTACCTGTGCTGGCTGGTCTTCCGAGGCGCCCTGACCCAGACCGAGATCAACCTGTCCGTGGCCGCCCCCATCACGGGCATGTCGATGGGCTGGTTCTATTCCAGCGGCATCGTGTTCAGCGTGCTGGGCGCGCTGATCCTGCTGTGCGACCTGTTCAGGCTTGCCACAGCGCCCGCCAGCTCGGTGAACCGATTCCTGGACAACGCAGGAGAACAGGCATGATTCTCTCGACCTTTCTCCTTGCGCTGCTGGGCTCGATGGCCATCGGCATCCCCATCGCCTTTGCCCTGATGGCCTCGGCGGCGGCCCTGATGTGGCAGCTGGACATGTTCGATGCCCAGATCCTGGCGCAGAACCTGATCAACGGGGCCAACAGCTTCCCCCTGCTGGCCGTGCCGTTCTTCATGCTGGCCGGCGAGATCATGACCGTGGGCGGGCTGTCGCGGCGCATCGTGAGCTTCGCCCTGGTCCTTGTCGGCCACGTCCGGGGCGGGCTGGGCTACGTCACCATCATCACCGCCTGCCTGATGGCTGCCCTGTCGGGCTCGGCCGTCGCCGACGCCGCCGCCATGACGGCGCTGCTGCTCCCCATGATGGTTGCAGCCGGCCACGACAAGAAACAGGCCGCAGGGCTGATCGCCTCGGCCGGCATCATCGCACCGGTGATCCCGCCCAGCATCGGGCTGATCATCTTCGGCGTGTCGGCCAACGTTTCGATCTCCAAGCTCTTTCTGGCCGGCATCTTCCCAGGGCTCCTGATGGGTGCGGCGCTGTGGTTCACCTGGGCCTGGCTGATGCGCCGGGAAAAGCACCTGACGCCCGCCCCCCGGAAGTCCCTGCGCGAAGTGTTGCAGGCCGCGCGCGAAGGCATCTGGGCGCTGGGCATGCCCGTCATCATCGTCGTCGGCCTGCGCTTTGGCATCTTCACCCCCACCGAAGCAGCAGTAGTCGCTGCGGTGTACGCCCTGTTCGTGTCCACGGTGATCTACCGGGAAATGTCCTGGGGGGACTTCTACCGCGTCTTCTACAACTCGGCCAAGGTCAGCGCCATCATCATGCTGCTGGTGGCCGCCGCTATGGTCAGCGCCTGGCTCATCACGGTGGCCGGCCTGCCCGACCGCATGGTCGATCTGCTCGAACCCCTGATCGACAACCCGCTGATGCTGATGATCGTGGCCATGATCCTGGTGGTGCTGATCGGCACGGCCATGGACATGACGCCCACCATCCTGATCCTGACGCCGGTGCTGATGCCCGCCGTCAAGGCCGCCGGCATCGATCCGGTGTACTTCGGTGTGCTTTTCATCATCAACAACGCAATCGGCCTCATCACGCCGCCCGTCGGCACGGTGCTCAACACCGTCGCCGGCGTCGGCCGCCTGAGCATGGACGACACGGTCAGGGGCGCACTGCCGTTCCTGGTCGCGCAACTCGTCGTCCTTGCGCTTCTGGTGCTGTTCCCCAGCCTGGTTCTCGTTCCCGCCCGCTGGCTTTACTAGTCTGATCATCAAAGGAGACAAGCAATGAAACGACGTATATTCCTGAGCACCGCCATCGCCATGGCACTGGGGCTTTCATCCCTGGCCCCCGCCCAGGCCGCCGACATCCGCGAACACACCATCAAGTTCGCCTCGCAGAACAACAAGGGCCATCCCCAGGTGATGGGCATGCAGAAATTCGCCGACCTGATCGCCCAGAAGTCCGGCAACAAGATCCGGGTGCGCCTGTTCCCAGGCGGCGTCCTGGGCGGTGACCTGGAAACCGTCTCCGCGCTGCAGGGCGGCACCATCGAGATGACGGTGCTGAACTCGGGCATCCTGCAGGCGCAGGTCAAGGACTTCGCCGCCTACGACTTCCCCTTCCTGTTCAACAACGACAAGGAAGTGGATGCGCTGATCGATGGCCCCTTCGGCCAGGCACTGCACCAGAAGCTGCAGGCCAAGGGGCTGGTAGGCCTGACGTACTTCGATCTGGGCTTTCGCAACATCACCAATGGCAAGCACCCCATCAACAAGCCCGAAGACATCGCCGGCCTGAAACTGCGCGTGATCCAGTCGCCCATCTACGTGGACGTCTTCAAGGCCCTGGGCGCCAACCCGACGCCGCTGGCCTGGCCCGAGGTCTACAACGCGCTGGAACAGGGCGCGGTGGATGGCCAGGAGAACCCGTTCACGGTCATCCTGAACGCCAAGCTCGACGAGGTGCAGAAATACCTGGCCATCACTCGCCACATCTACAACCCCCAGTCCGTTATCATCAGCAAGAAGTTCTGGGACACCCTCAACCCCGACGAGCAAAAGCTGATCCAGGAAGCTGCCACCGAGGCCGCTGCCTACCAGCGCAAGGTCTCGCGTGACGCGGCCACCACCGCGCTGGAAACCCTGAAGAAGCACGGTATGCAAGTCACGGAGATGTCCCCGGACGACCTGAACAAGATGCGCGAAATGGTCAAACCTGTCGTGGATAAATACTCGCAGGAAGTCGGCGAGGAAACGGCGAAGGCGCTGTATTCCCAGCTGGACAAGATCCGCCATCAGTAGCCCCCCGGACGGGCGCGGGCGGGCTGACGCCCCTCCGCGCCCGAGGCTCTACCTCACACTGGACACGCATTCATGAAATTCCTCGTTCTGCACGGCATCAACCTCAATATGTTCGGCAAGCGCGATCCCCGGCAATACGGCACGATCACGCTGGAACAGATCGACGACCGGCTGGCAGGACTGGCTGCGGAACTCGGGGTCGAGGTCGAGACCTACCAGACGAACTGCGAAGGCGAGCTCTGTGAACGCATCCACCGCGCGCACGACGAAGGCATCGCCGGCATCATCATCAATGCGGGGGCCTGGACTCATTACAGCTACGGCATCCGCGACGCGCTGGCGATTCTGTCGGTGCCCATCGTCGAAACCCATATGTCCAACATCCACGCCCGCGAGGCCTTCCGCCACCATTCCGTACTGGCCGAAGTCTGCCTGGGCCAGATCGCGGGCTTCGGCGCGGACAGCTACCTGCTGGCCCTGCGGGCGGCCGTGTCGGCCGCAAAGGCCCAGCATGCATGACGCCGCCTCCCTTCCCGAATCGGGCGGCCGTGCGAACGACCCGGTAGCCACCCGCCGCAACATTCTGGAAGTCGCCATCCGGGAATTCGCCAAAAAAGGGCTGGCGGGGGCCCGGATCGACGAAATCGCGGAACAGACCTCCGCCAGCAAGCGGATGATCTACTACTACTTCAAGAGCAAGCAGGGACTGTACCTGGCGGCACTGGAAGAGTCCTACCGCAACATCCGCGACATCGAAAGCACGCTGCACCTGGAAAGCCTGCCCCCGGACCAGGCCATGCGTACGCTGGTCGGGTTCACCTTCGACTACCAGTCGCAGAACACGGATTTCGTGCGGCTGGTCATGAATGAAAACATCCACAACGGCCACTACCTGGCACAGTCGGCCACGATCAAGGACCTGAACATCCCTGCCATTGCCGGGATCCGTGGCATCTACGCGCGCGGCTGCGAACAGGGCCTGTTTCGCAAGGACCTGGACCCGATCGACATCCACGCATCGATCAGCGCGCTGTGCTTCTTCAACGTGGCCAACCAGCACACGTTTTCCCTGATCTTCCGGCGCAACGTGATGGACCCGGAAATCTACGCTCAGCGACGCGCCAACGTCATCGAGATGGTGTTGCGCTACATGCTGGTTTAACCCTGCCCGCTCTTCGGCCATCGGATGGATCGAAACATGTCTCGCCGCTTTTCCCTTGCTCACCTGACCGCACTGAACCTGAACCCGCCCGACCTGGTCGACACCGCCGCCCAGGCTGGCTACCAGGCTGTCGGCCTGCGGCTGCTGCCCTTCACCTTCGGCGGGGTCGCCTATCGCCTGATGGACGACCCGCTGCTGCTGGACGAAACCCTGGCGCGCATGCGGGATACCGGCGTCCAGGTCCAGGACATCGAAATCCTGCGCCTGAACGAAACCTTCCAGGTCAGCCCCTACCAGTCCTTCTTCGAGATCGGGCAGCGGCTGGGCGCCAAGAACATCCTGGTGGCTGGGGAAGATCGCGACCCGAATCGCCTGATCGACTCGTTCGCGCGCCTGTGCGAGGCCTGCAAGCCCTATGGACTGACCGCCGACATCGAATTCATGCCCTGGCTGGCCGTCAACAACCTGCCCACCGCCCGCGCCCTGATTGAAGCCGCCGGGCAGGACAACGGCGGCGTGCTGATCGATCCCCTGCACTTCACCCGGTCCGGCAGCACGCTGGACCAGCTGGCGGATCTGCCCGACTCAATGGTGCACTACGCCCAGATCTGCGACGCGCCGGAAAACCTGCCCACCGATACAGCGGCATTGCTCCAGCTGTCCCGATCCGCGCGCCTGGCGCCCGGCGAAGGCGCCATCCCGCTGCAGGCCATGTTCCAGCGGCTGCCGCAGGACATCCTGATCAGCGTCGAGATCCCGAACGAGCAGCAATCCCATGAACGAGGCCACGTCGCCTGGGTCCGGCATTGCCTGGAGGCCTCGCGCCAGGTCCTGGGACCGGAAAACGACTAGCAAACCCCAGTCAGCGGGACAACAGCATCTGCAGGACAGGGTCGGGATCCGGCATCACGCCACGCCAGATGCGGAAGGATTCCGCCGCCTGCCCGACCAGCATGCCCAGGCCATCGGCCACCACCGCAGCCCCTTGGGCGCGGGCGTCCGCCATGAACGACGTCTCGCGTCCATACACCATCTCGTAGGCCAGCGCCCCGGGCGCGTACAAGTCCTGCCCCAAATCCAGAGCGGTATCGGAAAGGCCCGTGGATGTCGCATTGATGACGACGTCGAACTGCCTGCCGCGCACCGCAGGCAAGCCGCCTGCGGCAATGGTGGGATACCGGCCCGTCCAAGGCTCGACCAGCGCCTGCGCCTTGTCCTGGCTACGGTTGACGACCAGCAGGCTGGCCGGACCGGCCTGCAGCAGCGGCAGCAGAACACCTCGCGCCGCGCCGCCCGCTCCCACGATCAGGATGCGCCGCCCCGCCAGGGGCATGCGCAGATGACTCTGGATATCGAACACCAGGCCGAAGCCATCCGTGTTGTCGCCGACGATGCCGTCCTCGGTGAAACTCAGGGTGTTCACGGCCTGCGCCGCCTGCGCCCGGTCGCTGAGCCGGTCGGACAAGGCCAGGGCGTCCAGCTTGAACGGCGCCGTCACATTCATCCCGCGGCCACCCTCGGCCATGAAGGCCCGCACGGTGTGCTCGAACGCGTCCGGCGCCGCCAACACTGCGTCGTAGCGAATGTCGTGGTCGACCTGTCGAGCGAACGCCGCATGGATGACAGGGGATTTGGACTGGGCAATCGGATTGCCGATGACGGCGTAACGGTCGGTCATGGGGTGTCGGCGCGGCGGCGGAAAAGGTCTTAGCGTAACAAATAAAGGACGGGTGCAAGCAGGCCCTGCTCAATCCGCGCAATCAACCTGACGGGACAGCGCGAGACCGGATGCCCAGAGTGCCTCGGCCGCCCTCCCCGTCAGTTCCCTTTCGCGATACAGCCGGATCGCAATGGGAACGCTCCAATCCGCGTCCGCCACAGGCACCAACCGCCCCGAGGCCAGATCTTCCTCCACCAAGGTCTGCGGCAGCCAGGCGATGCCCCGCCCGTCGAGCGCCATCGTGCGCAGCACCGAGGCGAGATGCGCCGTGAAGACCACGCGCGCGGCCCCCTTGCGCAGGCGCGCGCCCAACCGCGCCTGGAGAATCCGCCCCAGACCCGATTCCTCGCTGTATCGAAGTATGGGCACGGCCGTCTCCGCATCCAGCGAATGCAGCGGGCGACCAAGCGGATCGGGCGCAGACACGGGGATCAGCACATCGTCGCCCACGTGCGCCGAGAGATACGCATCCGAATCCAAAGTGCCCCGGACCTTCGGATGCGCATGGCTCAGGACGAACTGCACCTTCCCTTGCTGCATCAGGATTTCGCAACGCTGCAGGACATCGGACATCAACTGGACCGGTCCGATGGTAGCGGCCGACTCGAGACGGCGCAGCCACCGGGGCAGAAACGTGAACGACAGCGCATGCGTGGAGGCCAGTCGCAGCGTCACTGCGCTGGTTTCGGCTACCCTTTTGGCATCGCCGGGCACTCGGGCCACACGCGCCAAAAGTTCCTGCGCTTCCTTCTGGAACCATTCACCGGCCACGGTCAGGCGGGCCGGCTGCGTGCTGCGATCCAGCAGATCGACCCCGACCCAGGCCTCCAGCGCCCGGATGCGGCGGCTGAATGCCGGCTGGGAACTGTGCCGCGCCTCTGCCGCGCGCGAAAAGCTGCCCGTCGCTGCCAGCGCCAGGAAGTCCTCAAGCCAGATGAAGTTCATGAGCGGTTCGTCCAGTGCATAGCCTCAGTCGAATTGAACATTGGCCGACCAGGCAAGAACATCCGATTATGTCATTGTTCAAGACCACATCCGGACCCCACCTATTATGAAGATCGTCGACATCCGCGAAAAAACCGTTCCCATCAGTTCCTCCATCCGCAACGCCTACATCGACTTCAGCAAGATGACGCTAAGCGTGGTGGCGGTCGTCACCGACGTCATTCGCGACGGCAAACCGATCGTGGGATATGGCTTCAATTCCAACGGCCGCTATGGCCAGGGCGCCATCATGCGCGAACGATTCATCCCACGCGTGCTGGCTGCCGCGCCCGAATCACTGATCGACGACGCCGGCACGAACCTCGATCCGCATAAGATCTGGCAGGCCATGTTCACCAACGAAAAGCCCGGCGGCCACGGCGAACGCTCGGTGGCGATCGGCACCATCGACATGGCGGTTTGGGACGCAACAGCAAAGATCGCAGGCACGCCGCTGTACCAGCTGCTGGCCGACCGCTACGGCGACGGCACACCGAATCGCAGCATCTTCGTCTACGCAGCAGGCGGCTACTACTACCCCGGCCAGGACTACAAAAAACTGCAGGACGAGATGCGCAGCTATCTCGATCGCGGTTATACCGTGGTCAAGAAAAAAATCGGCGGCGCGTCGCTGGACGAGGATCTGCGCCGCATCGATGCCATCATGGAAGTCCTGCAGGACGGTCAGAAACTGTGCGTGGATGCCAACGGGCGCTTCGATCTGGAAACCGCCATCGCCTACGCCAAAGCCCTGTCGCAATACGACCTGTTCTGGTATGAAGAGGCCGGCGATCCGCTGGACTTCGAACTGCAGGCGGCGCTGCGCAGCTTCTACAAGAACCCCATGGCCACGGGCGAGAACCTGTTCTCGATGCAGGACGCACGCAACCTGATCCGCTACGGCGGCATGCGCCCGGATCGCGACTGGCTGCAGTTCGACTGCGCGCTCAGCTACGGCCTGGTCGAATACCTGCGCACGCTGGACATGCTGAAGGAACACGGCTGGTCGGCCAGCCGCTGCATTCCGCACGGCGGGCACCAGATGTCGCTGAACATCGCCGCCGGCCTGGGCTTGGGCGGCAACGAGTCCTACCCCGACCTGTTCCAGCCCTATGGCGGATTCCCGGACGGCGTAAAGGTCGAAAACGGCTTCGTGACGCTGCCCGAACTGCCCGGCATCGGCTTCGAGGGCAAGGCCGACCTGTACCGCGAACTGCGGACCCTGCTGGACTGATCACAGTGCGGGCTCGCCGCGCCGGCAGAACCGTTTCCAGGCGATAAAAAAAGGCCGCCCCAGGCAAACCCGGGGCGGCCTTTCAGCACGCTGCAAACAGCGGCTTATTCTTCAGACGGCGTATCCGATTCCGCAGCCGGGTCGGCGTCGGATTCGTCGGAACCCACATGGGCCATTTCCGAAGGATCAGCAAACGGGTTGGCCTGCTCGCGCGCGGCGGCCCGTTCTGCGGCCTCGAAGATCTCCCTTTCGTGACGGGCGATATGGTAGGACATACCGGTACCCGCCGGGATCAGGCGACCCACGATGACGTTTTCCTTCAGACCGCGCAGTTCGTCGCGCTTGCCCATGATGGCGGCTTCGGTCAGCACCCGGGTCGTTTCCTGGAAGGACGCGGCCGAGATGAACGAATCCGTGGACAGCGAGGCCTTGGTGATCCCCAACAGCACGTTGTCGTACGTGGCCGGGAGCTTGCCCTCGGCTTCCATGCGGTCGTTGGCGTTCAGCAGCTCGGCGCGTTCCACCTGTTCGCCGGTGATGAATTCCGTATCGCCGGCATTGGTGATGTTCACGCGACGCAGCATCTGACGCACGATGACTTCGATGTGCTTGTCGTTGATCTTCACGCCCTGCAGACGATAGACGTCCTGGACTTCGTTGACCACGTAGGAGGCCAGCGGCTCGATGCCCTGCAGACGCAGGATATCGTGCGGGTCGGCCGGACCGTCGACGATCAGTTCGCCCTTGTTGACCACCTGGCCGTCGTGCACCAGCACCTGCTTTTCCTTGGAAATCAGGAACTCGTGGCTGACGCCGTCCATGTCGGTGATGACCAGACGCTGCTTGCCCTTGGTGTCCTTGCCGAAGGACACCGTACCGGTGACTTCGGCCAGCACGCCGGCGTCCTTCGGGGACCGGGCTTCGAAGAGTTCCGCCACGCGCGGCAGACCGCCCGTGATGTCGCGGGTCTTCTGCGATTCCTGCGGAATCCGCGCCAGGAAGTCGCCCACGCCGACGGCCTGGCCGTCACGCACGGTGATCAGCGCGCCCACGGGCAACGAGATCGCCACCGCATGGTCGGTGCCAGCAACCTTGATTTCCTGACCCTGCTCATCCAGCAACAGAATCTGCGGACGCGCCGCGCCCTTGGTGCTGCGCGTCTTGGGCGTGATCACCACCAGCGTGGACAGACCGGTGATCTCGTCGACCTGACGGGCAACGGTCACGCCTTCCTCGATGTTGGCGAAACGGATCGTGCCGGTATATTCGGACACGATCGGACGGGTCAGCGGATCCCAGGAAGCCAGTTTGGCGCCGGCCTTGATGGTGTCGCCGTCGCCCACCAGGATGGTGGCGCCGTAGGGGATCTTGTGGCGTTCGCGCTCGCGGCGGTTGTCGTCATAGACGACGATTTCGCCGGACCGCGACACGGCGATGCGATCGCCCTTGGCGTTGGTCAGGTAGCGCAGACCGATGGCAAAACCCACTGAACCGGCGGATTTGGTCTCGACCGAGCTGGCCAGCGCCGAACGCGAGGCCGCGCCACCGATGTGGAAGGTCCGCATCGTCAGCTGGGTACCCGGTTCGCCGATGGACTGGGCGGCGATCACGCCGACCGCCTCGCCCTTGTTGACCAGCGATCCGCGGCCCAGATCGCGCCCGTAGCAATGGGCGCACAGACCATGGCGGGTTTCGCAGGTCAGGGGGGTACGGATCTTGACCTCATCGATGTTCAGCTGCTCGATGAGTTCGACCTTGTCTTCGTCCAGCAGGGTGCCCGCAGGAATGACGGTTTCCTGGGAATCCGGATTGACCACATCGATGGCCGTCACACGTCCCAGCACCCGATCGCCCAGGGCTTCGACGACTTCGCCGCCTTCCAGCAGCGCCTTCATCACGTAGCCGTGCGTCGTGCCGCAATCGTCCTCGGTGATCACCAGATCCTGGGTCACGTCCACCAGACGGCGGGTCAGGTACCCGGAGTTGGCGGTCTTCAGCGCCGTATCGGCCAGGCCTTTACGCGCACCGTGGGTCGAGATGAAGTACTGCAGCACATTCAGGCCTTCCCGGAAGTTGGCCGTGATCGGGGTCTCGATGATGGAGCCGTCCGGCTTGGCCATCAGGCCGCGCATCCCCGCCAGCTGACGGATCTGGGCGGCGGAACCCCGGGCGCCGGAGTCGGCCATCATGTAGATGGAGTTGAACGATTCCTGGCGGGCTTCCTTGCCGTGGCGGTCGATGACCGGCTCGGTGGAGAGCTGTTCCATCATCGCCTTGCCGACGCGGTCGCCGGCCTTGCCCCAGATGTCCACCACGTTGTTGTAGCGTTCCTGGGCCGTGACCAGACCGGAAGAGTACTGGCGGTCGATTTCCTTCACTTCGCTGGAGGCCTGCGCCAGGATGTCGCGCTTGGCGTCGGGCACCACCATGTCGCCCATGGCGATGGACACGCCTGCGCGAGTGGCCAGGCGATAGCCGGACTGCATCAGCTTATCGGCAAAGATCACCGTGGCCCGCAGGCCGCAGCGGCGATAGCACATGTTGATGAGCTTGGAGATTTCCTTTTTCTTCAGCGACTTGTTCAGCACGGTGAAGGGCAGGCCATGCGGCAGGATCTCGGACAGCAGCGCGCGGCCCACCGTAGTCTGATACCGGTGGACTTCCTCGTACCACTGGCCGTCTTCGCCCTTGGTGTATTCCGGCACACGCGTCGTGATGCGGGTCTGGAGTTCGACCTCGTGGTTGTCGTAGGCGCGCTGGACTTCGGCCAGGTCGGCCAGGAACATGCCCTCGCCCTTGCCGTTGATGCGCTCACGCGTGGCGTAGTACAGACCCAGCACGATATCCTGGGACGGCACGATGGCCGGTTCGCCGTTGGCCGGGAACAGCACGTTGTTGGACGCCAGCATCAGGGTGCGGGCTTCCAGCTGGGCTTCCAGGGACAGCGGCACGTGCACGGCCATCTGGTCGCCGTCGAAGTCGGCGTTGAACGCCGCGCAGACCAGCGGGTGCAGCTGGATGGCCTTGCCTTCGATCAGCTGCGGTTCGAACGCCTGAATGCCCAGACGGTGCAGGGTCGGCGCCCGGTTCAGCATGACCGGGTGTTCGCGGATGACTTCTTCCAGGATGTCCCAGACGACGGGTTCCTGGCTCTCGACCAGTTTCTTGGCGGCCTTGATGGTAGTCGCCAGACCCATCATTTCGAGGCGATTGAAAATGAAGGGCTTGAACAGTTCCAGCGCCATCAGCTTGGGCAGGCCGCACTGATGCAGGCGCAGCTGCGGGCCCACCACGATGACCGAACGGCCAGAATAGTCGACGCGCTTGCCCAGCAGGTTCTGACGGAAGCGTCCGCTCTTGCCCTTGATCATGTCGGCCAGGGACTTCAACTGGCGCTTGTTGGCGCCGGTCATGGCCTTGCCGCGACGACCGTTGTCCAGCAGCGAATCCACGGACTCCTGCAGCATGCGCTTTTCGTTGCGCAGGATGATGTCCGGGGCCTTCAGTTCCAGCAGGCGCTTGAGGCGGTTGTTGCGGTTGATGACGCGGCGGTACAGGTCGTTCAGGTCGGACGTGGCGAAACGCCCGCCGTCCAGCGGCACCAGGGGGCGCAGGTCCGGCGGCAGCACCGGCAGGACTTCCATGATCATCCAGTCGGGCTTGATGCCGGACTTCTGGAAGCCTTCCAGGACCTTCAGGCGCTTGGAGATCTTCTTGATCTTGGCATCCGAGCCCGTGGCCTTGAGTTCGCCGCGTAGTTTCTCGACTTCGGAATCGATGTCGATGGTGCGCAGCAGTTCACGCACGGCTTCGGCGCCCATCAGGGCGTGGAAGTCGTCGCCGTATTCCTCGGTCTTGGACAGATAATCGTCGTCGGACATGATCTGGCCGCGTTTCAGCGGCGTCATGCCGGGCTCGATCACGCACCAGGCTTCGAAATACAGCACGCGCTCGATGTCGCGCAGCGTCATGTCCAGCACCATGCCCAGCCGCGACGGCAGGGACTTCAGGAACCAGATGTGCGCCACCGGGCTGGCCAGCTCGATGTGGCCCATGCGCTCGCGACGGACCTTCGCCACCGTGACTTCGACACCGCACTTTTCGCAGATGACGCCGCGATGCTTCAGGCGCTTGTACTTGCCGCACAGGCACTCGTAGTCCTTGATCGGACCGAAGATCTTGGCGCAGAACAGACCGTCGCGTTCCGGTTTGAACGTGCGGTAGTTGATCGTCTCGGGCTTGCGGACCTCGCCAAAGGACCACGAGCGGATCTTTTCGGGCGAGGCGATGCCGATCTTGATGGCATCGAATTGCTCGTCCTGGGAGACTTGCTTGAAGAGATCGAGTAGCGCTTTCATTATTTACGCTCCAGATCCATGTCCAGGGACAGGGATCGAATTTCCTTGACCAGCACGTTGAAGGACTCGGGCATGCCCGCATCGATCACGTGATCGCCCTTGACGATGTTCTCGTAGACCTTGGTCCGGCCAGAGATATCGTCGGACTTCACCGTCAGCATTTCCTGCAGGGTGTAGGCGGCGCCGTAGGCTTCCAGTGCCCAGACTTCCATTTCCCCGAAACGCTGGCCGCCGAACTGCGCCTTGCCGCCCAGCGGTTGCTGCGTGACCAGGGAGTACGGACCGGTGGAGCGGGCGTGCATCTTGTCGTCCACCAAGTGGTGCAGCTTCAGGAAGTGCATGTAGCCCACGGTCACGGGACGCTCGAATTCCTCGCCCGTACGGCCGTCGGTCAGCCAGGCCTGGGTGCGGCCGCTGGTGAGCTTCAGGCGCTCGGCGACGTCATCCGGATAGGCGACTTCCAGCATGTGGGTGATGTCCTGCTCGGTCGCACCGTCGAACACCGGCGTGGCCAGCGGCACCCCGCGACGCAGATTGTTGGCCAGCGACATGACTTCGTCGTCGGACAGCTGATCCAGCTTCGCGAAACCGCTGTAGACGGTATCCAGCATCTTGCGCACGGACTTGATCTGCACACCACGTTCTTCGTCGAGCAGGTCGGCGACTCGCTGACCCAGACCCTTTGCGGCCCAGCCCAGGTGAACTTCCAGCACCTGGCCGATGTTCATCCGCGACGGCACCCCCAGCGGGTTCAGCACGATGTCCACCGGCGTGCCATCGGCCATGTGGGGCATGTCTTCGATCGGCGTGATGCGCGAGACGACGCCCTTGTTGCCGTGACGGCCGGCCATCTTGTCGCCCGGCTGCAAGCGGCGCTTGACGGCCAGATAGACCTTGATCATCTTCAGCACGCCCGGCGGCAGTTCGTCGCCCTGCGTGAGTTTCTTGCGCTTTTCCTCGAAGGCCAGGTCGAACTGGTGGCGTTTCTGTTCCAGCGCGTCCTTGACCTGTTCCAGGGCAACGGCGGCGTCTTCGTCGGCCAGGCGGATGTCGAACCACTGCCAGCGATCCAGGTCGTCCAGGTATTCGGCGGCCAGCGCCGTGCCCTTGGCGAGTTTGCGCGGACCACCATTGGCGGTCTTGCCCAACAGCTGCTTGCGCAGACGGTCGAAAGCGTCGTTCTCGACGATGCGCAGCTGGTCGTTCAGGTCCTGGCGGTAGCGGCGCAGTTCGTCGTCGATGATGGACTGGGCGCGCTTGTCGCGCTCGATGCCCTCGCGGGTGAAGACCTGCACGTCGATGACGGTGCCGACCATGCCGGAAGGCACGCGCAGCGAGGTGTCCTTCACGTCGGAGGCCTTCTCGCCGAAGATCGCGCGCAGCAGCTTTTCTTCCGGCGTCAGCTGGGTCTCGCCCTTGGGCGTGACCTTGCCGACCAGCACGTCATCGGCGCGGACTTCGGCGCCGATGTGCACGATGCCGGAATCGTCCAGGCGGTTCAGTTGAGTCTCGGCCAGATTCGAGATATCGCGCGTGATTTCCTCGGGTCCGAGCTTCGTATCGCGTGCGACGACGGTCAGTTCCTCGATGTGGATCGAGGTATAGCGATCGTCGGCCACCACGCGTTCGGAGATCAGCACCGAGTCTTCGAAGTTGTAGCCGTTCCAGGGCATGAACGCGATCAGCATGTTCTGACCCAGGGCCAGTTCGCCCAGGTCGCTGGACGCGCCGTCGGCCAGCACGTCGCCGCGCGCGACCAGGTCGCCGCGCGCCACGATGGGACGCTGGTTGATGTTCGTGTTCTGGTTGGAACGCGTGTATTTTTTCAGGTTGTAGATGTCTACGCCGACTTCGCCAGCGACGTTTTCATCATCGTTCACCCGGATCACGACACGTTCGGCATCGACGAAATCGACGATCCCGCCACGCGTGGCCTGCACGGTCGTGCCAGAGTCAACGGCCACGGTGCGCTCGATCCCGGTGCCGACCAGCGGCTTTTCGGGCCGCAGGCAAGGCACGGCCTGACGCTGCATGTTGGCGCCCATCAGGGCCCGGTTCGCGTCGTCGTGTTCCAGGAACGGGATCAGGGATGCCGCCACCGACACGATCTGCGACGGGGCCACGTCCATGTAGTGCACGTTGGCCGGGGCCGTCAGCATGGTTTCACCGGCTTCGCGGCAGGCGACCAGGTCGTCTTCGAAGCGGCCATCGTCATCCAAATGCGCGTTGGCCTGGGCGATGACGTATTTGCTTTCCTCGATGGCCGACAGATATTCGATCTGGTCGGACACGCGACCGTCGATGATCTTGCGATACGGGGTTTCCAGGAAGCCGTATTCGTTCAGGCGAGCGTACAGGGCCAGGGAATTGATCAGGCCGATGTTCGGGCCTTCCGGTGTTTCGATCGGGCAGACGCGACCGTAGTGGGTCGGGTGCACGTCGCGGACTTCGAAGCCCGCGCGTTCGCGCGTCAGGCCGCCCGGTCCCAGAGCGGAAACGCGGCGCTTGTGCGTGATTTCCGACAGCGGGTTGGTCTGGTCCATGAACTGCGACAGCTGGCTGGAACCGAAGAATTCCTTGATGGCCGCAGAAATCGGCTTGGAATTGATCAGGTCGTGCGGCATCAGGTTTTCGGTTTCAGCCTGACCCAGACGTTCCTTGACGGCGCGTTCGACGCGCACCAGGCCGGCGCGGAACTGGTTTTCCGCCAGTTCGCCCACGCAGCGCACGCGACGATTGCCCAGGTGATCGATGTCGTCGATCTGGCCACGGCCATTGCGCAGATCCACCAGAACCTTGATGGTGCTGAGGATATCGTCGTCGGTCAGCGTCAACGGGCCTTCGTTGCCTTCGTTCAGGCCCAGGCGGCTGTTGACCTTCATGCGGCCCACGCGCGACAGATCGTAGGTTTCCTCGGAATAGAACAGGCGCTGGAACAGGGCCTCGACAGCTTCTTCGGTCGGCGGCTCGCCAGGACGCATCATGCGGTAGATGGCCACGCGCGCGGCCATCTGGTCGGCGGTTTCATCCGTGCGCAGCGTCTGGGAAATGTAGGCGCCTTCGTTCAGTTCGTTGATGTACAGCGTTTCGATATCGCGCACGCCGGCGGCGCGCAGCTCGGCCAGCAGGGATTCCGTGATTTCGTCATTGGCCTGCGCCAGCACTTCGCCGGTGTCCGCACTGACGACGTTTTTCGCCAGCACACGGCCCAGCAGGAAGTCTTCCGGCACGGAGATGTGATCGACCTTGGCGGCGGTCAGGTCGCGCAGATGCTTGGCATTGATGCGCTTGTCCTTCTCGACGATGACGTTGCCCTTTTTGTCGGCAATGTCAAAGCGGGCGACTTCGCCCTTCCAGCGCTCGGGCACGAACTCCAGCATGCCGCCTTCGTTGTGCAGCGCGATGTGGTCGAAATTCGAGAAATAGGCCAGGATGGCTTCCGGCGTCATGCCGAGCGCCTTCAGCAGGATGGTGACGGCCATCTTGCGGCGACGGTCGATCCGGAAGAACAGGATGTCCTTGGGGTCGAATTCGAAATCCAGCCACGAACCGCGGTAGGGAATCACACGAGCAGAAAACAGCAGCTTGCCCGAGCTGTGGGTCTTGCCGCGATCATGCTCGAAGAACACGCCCGGCGAACGATGGAGCTGCGACACGATGACACGTTCCGTGCCGTTGATCACAAACGAACCGGTGTCCGTCATGAGCGGAATTTCGCCCATGTAGACTTCCTGTTCCTTCACTTCCTTGACGGTGGGCTTGCTGACTTCGCGATCCATCAGCACCAGGCGGACTTTCGCGCGCAGCGGCGACGCGTAGGTCAGACCACGCAGCTGGCATTCCTTGACGTCAAAGACCGGGGTGCCCAGCACATAGCTGACAAACTCCAACCGCGCCATCTGGTTGTGGCTGACGATTGGAAATATCGAATTGAAGGCCGCCTGAAGACCTTCGTCCTTGCGCTTGGATGCGGTACTATCCGCCTGCAGGAAGGTCTTGAACGAATGCAATTGCGTGGCCAGCAGATACGGAACGTCCTGGACGTCCGCGCGCTTGGCGAAGCTTTTGCGTATGCGCTTCTTTTCGGTGTACGAATAAGGCATGAGCACTCCGACTCGAGGGTTGCTTAGGCCGTTAACCACGGCCATGGTTTACGACTCCGGAAAACCTGGCTCTGATGAATGCCATCAAGGGCATCGAACACAGGTTTTCTGGAAACGCAAAAGCCCGGGAAGGCGTAATCGCTTCCCGGGCGCGGCGAGCAGGGTCTTACTTCAGTTCGACCTTGGCGCCGGCTTCTTCCAGCTTCTTCTTGGCGTCTTCGGCAGCAGCCTTGTCCACGCCTTCCTTGACGGGCTTCGGAGCGCCATCGACCAGGTCCTTGGCTTCTTTCAGGCCCAGACCGGTGATTTCGCGAACAGCCTTGATGACGCTGACCTTGTTGGCGCCGACTTCGGCCAGAACGACCGTGAATTCGGTCTGCTCTTCAGCAGCGGCGGCAGCGCCACCAGCGGCCGGGGCAGCAGCCACGGCGACAGCGGCCGCAGCAGCGGACACGCCGAATTTGTCTTCCATTTCCTTGATCAGCTCGGACAGTTCGAGCACGCTCATGGCGGCGATCGCGTCCAGGATTTCAGCTTTAGTTGCCATTTTTAGAACTCCAGATAATTAAATAAGCCAGGTTTGGTTGTCGCTGGTAACAGCGAAGCCCCAGGCAGTCTGCTTACGCAGCCTGCTTTTGGTCGCGAACGGCCGCCAGGCCGCGCACGAACTTCGTGGGCACTTCGTTGAGCGTACGCACAAACTGAGCGATGGGCGCCTGCATGGTGCCCAGCAGCTTCGACAGCAATTCCTCGCGGGACGGCATGGTGGCCAGGGCCTTCACACCATCCTGGCTCAGCAGGCTGTTGGGGAGGGCCCCGCCCGTGATGACCAGCTTGTCATTGCTTTTCGCGAAATCGGCCAGGACCTTGGCGGCCGCCACCGGGTCGGTGCTGATCCCATAGATCAGCGGACCGGTGAGCTGGGCGGACAGACCCTCGAAGGGGGTGCCGGCCAGCGCGCGGCGCACCAGCGTGTTCTTCAACACGCGCAGGTAAACGCCCGATTCACGCGCAGTCTTGCGCAATACGGTTACGGAGGCGACGTCCAGACCACGGTACTCGGCGACGATGATCGACTGGGCGCGGCTGACTTCAGCAGCGACTTCCTCGATGACCACCGCCTTTTCTTGGCGATTGAGACTCATGGTTGAACACTCCTTCTAACGATGCCGGAGAAACCTCCGACATCAACCGAATGCGGCGCACCTGGTCGAGTTCATGAATGAAATCTTCCTGGGCGCCGTCTACGCTGGATCCGGTGGACTACCCGGGATTAAGCCTCTGATCCGATGATGTCTGGATGAGAGGCTCCAGCGGTCTTTGACAGCAGTGCCCGATCAAGTGACCGGGCACGGCCCAAAGTTCTATATGTCTTAGCCGGCCAGCGAGGCCACTTCGACACGCGCCCCGCCACCCATGGTGGAGGACACGGCAACCTTGCGCAGATAGATGCCCTTGGCCGCCGCAGGGCGAGCCTTGTTGAGGGCGTCGATCAGAGCACCGAGGTTGCTTTGCAGCTTTTCAACGTCAAAGGACGCGCGACCGATCGTGGCGTGAATGATGCCGGCCTTGTCGGTGCGATACTGCACCTGACCAGCCTTGGCGTTCTTCACGGCGGTGACGACGTCGGGGGTAACGGTGCCGACCTTGGGGTTGGGCATCAGGCCGCGAGGACCCAGCACCTGACCCAGGGCACCGACGACACGCATGGTGTCGGGCGAAGCGATGACAACGTCAAAGTCGATGTTGCCGTCCTTGATGCTGGCGGCCAGGTCGTCCAGGCCGACGATGTCGGCGCCGGCAGCCTTGGCGGCTTCAGCCTTTTCGCCTTGGGCGAACACGGCGACACGGACGGATTTCCCCGTACCGGCGGGCAACACGACGGAACCACGAACCAGTTGGTCGGATTTCTTCGGGTCGATGCCCAGCTGGACCGCCACGTCGATGGATTCATCGAACTTGGCAGTGGCGGTTTCCTTGACCAGGGTCAGGGCTTCGGCCACGGGATACAGTTTGGTGCGGTCGATCTTGGCAGCGATGGCTGCGGCGCGTTTGCTGAGCTTTGCCATGATTACACCACCCCTTCCACGTCGATGCCCATGCTGCGGGCGCTACCGGCAATGGTCCGCACAGCGGCGTCCAGATCGGCTGCCGTCAGATCCGGTTCTTTGGTCTTGGCGATTTCTTCCGCCTGGGCACGGGTCAGCTTGCCGACCTTTTCGGAGTTCGGACGCGCCGAAGCCTTTTGAATGCCAGCGGCCTTCTTGATCAGGATCGTGGCCGGCGGAGTCTTCATGATGAACGTGAAGCTCTTGTCGGCGAAGGCGGTGATCACCACGGGGATCGGCAGACCGGGTTCCATGCCCTGGGTCTTGGCGTTGAACGCCTTGCAGAATTCCATGATGTTCAGACCGCGCTGACCCAGCGCCGGACCGATCGGAGGAGAGGGATTGGCCTTACCAGCTGGCACTTGCAGCTTGATGAAGCCGACGATTTTCTTCGCCATGCGATGCTCCTGTCGGGTGATTGCGCCCGCCTGAAAACAGGCAGGCTCCCCGGGTTAAGACCCCTGTGCTGCGTCCGCGGCCTGCTGTCCCCGAGGGGATGCCTGCCCAGGCGCGGCCCGGTGGTCGGAAATCAGACCTTTTCGACCTGACTGAAATCCAGTTCGACCGGTGTGGCGCGACCAAAGATCGTGACCGACACGCGGACCTTGCTTTTCTCGTAGTTGACTTCTTCGACGCTGCCGTTGAAGTCGGCAAACGGGCCTTCCTTGACGCGGACGGTCTCGCCCACCTCGAAGAGGACTTTGGGGCGCGGTTTTTCCACGCCCTCTTCCATTTGCGACAGAATCTTTTCGACCTCGCGTTCGGAGATCGGGGCCGGGCGGTTGCCCGAACCGCCCAGGAACCCGGTAACTCGGTTGGTGCTTTTGACCAGGTGCCAGGTTTCGTCGGTCAGATCCATCTCGACCAGCACGTAGCCGGGGAAAATCCGGCGTTCGGTGATCGACTTGCGGCCGTCCTTGATTTCGACGACTTCCTCGGAGGGAACCAGGATACGGCCGAAGGCGTCCTGCAGCCCGGCGCGCTCGATGCGTTCGACCAGGGCCTTATGGACGCTTTTTTCCATGCCAGAATAGACATGGACGACATACCAGCGTTTGCTCATGCGGAAATTTTTCCTTAGTTCCAGCCCAGCAGCAGACCATAGATGATCCAGCCCAGGAGCTTGTCAGCCACCCACAGCAGGATCCCCATGGCAACCACGAAGGCGAACACAATCGCTGTCATGCGCGTGGTTTCCTGGCGCGAAGGCCAGACGACACGGCGGGTTTCGTTGTAGGACTCGCGACCGAACGCCAAGGTACGTCGTCCGGTGTCGCTGAATATGACAATCACGGCTGCAACGATCAAGCCGGCGATGAAGGCGCCGACCCGGACGTAAGTCGGCTGATCGATCAGAACCGAATACGCCACGATCCCTGCTGCAATGACAAACACAGCCAGGCCGAGCTTGATCCGATCGGCGGTTCGATTGACTGTTTCTACGTTCTGTTGCGACATAATCGGGCGGTTGGCACCGCATTGGCGGTGAAGTGATCGGTGGCAGGGGCAGAAGGAATCGAACCCTCAACCTTCGGTTTTGGAGACCGACGCTCTGCCAATTGAGCTATACCCCTAGACCTAAAAACGATGGTGCGTTGCCGCACCGTCGTTTTCTAAAACGTGGCGGGCGGCCAGCCCACCATTGTACATCAGTTTTACTTGATGATTTTGGCGACGACGCCGGCGCCCACGGTGCGGCCGCCTTCGCGG
>NZ_JAUCDS010000035.1:0-26765 GCF_034674885.1 Castellaniella sp. | reverse complement strand
CAGGCTTCTATACCGCAAAGCCCCTGCAGATACCCTCTGCAGGGGCTTTGTCTTTTTTACGACCACCGACGCCCTCATCAGGCACTGAACATGAGCGCCGGCTGAAGCCTTTGCATTAACCGCCTGACCTGTGCAGGTTCTGCTGGGTCATTACAAGTTTCGCATGGCGCCCCGGGCGGATCCGGATCGGTGCAGCGGCAGCCCGGGGCCTGTTTACCGGCGCGATGCCATGTAGCGCTGCGCCGCCTGCCACCCGAGCTCGGCCAGCGGCCCGGCCTTGGCGCCGGTCTGCTCCGCGTCGGCGGACGCCGCGTTGCCGTCCCTGGCACGCTGGGCGATGCCGTGCAGGATTGCGGCCATCCGGAACAGGTTGTAGGCGAGGTAGAAGTCCCAGTGCTCGGCCGCCTGCCGTCCGGTGGCCTGTTCGTACCCGGCCACATAGTCCTGTTCCTGCGGAATGCCCAGTGCCGTCAGATCCAGTCCGCCGATGCCGCGCCACAAGGTGGATGGAATGCGCCAGGCCATGCACAGGTAGGCCAGGTCGGCCAGCGGGTGGCCGAGTGTGGACAGTTCCCAGTCCAGCACGCCGATGACTCGCGCCTCGGTGGGGTGCAGGACCAGATTGTCGAGCCGGTAGTCCCCGTGTACCAGTGTGGTTTCGTCGTCCTGAGGCAGGTATTGCGGCAGCCAGTCCATCAGCCGCTCCATGGCGGGTGTAATGGGTACGGTGGCGGCACGGCACTGGCGCGACCAGCGAGCGATCTGGCGGCCCACGTAATTGCCGTGCTTGCCATAGTCGGCCAGCCCCACGGCCGCATAGTCCACGGCATGCAGTGCTGCGATGACGCGCCTCATCTCCTGGTAGATCACGCGGCGCTCGCCGGGTGTCATGCCCGGCAGGGACTGGTCCATGAGTACGCGGCCCCGCAGGAACTCCATGACAAAGAACGGTGTCCCCAGCAATGAGTCGTCATCGCAGTAGGCCAGCATGCGTGGCACGGGAACGGGGCTGTCCTGCAGTGCCCGCATGACGCGGTATTCGCGGTCGATGGCGTGGGCCGAGGCCAGCAGGACACCGGGTGGCTTCGTGCGCAGGACGTAGTTGCGGCCATCCGGCACGGTGAGGCGGTAGGTGGGGTTGGACTGCCCGCCCGCCAGGACCGTGGCCTCGATTGGCCCCGCATCAGCCAGGCCCTGTGTGCGCAGGTAGTCGCCCAGAACGTCCAGGGGCAGGGCGGGGGACGCGGCGCTCATAGCGAACTCACCAGATGCGCGCCATCCACAGCGATGGCGGCGCCCGACATCGCGGCCCCGGCGTCGCTGGCCAGCAGCAACAGCGGCCCATCGAGGTCGTCCAGCTCACCAAAGCGGCGGCTGGGGATGCGGCTGCGCAGCTTGTCGCCGGCTTCGCTGCGCAGGAAATCCCGGTTCAGGTCGGTCACTACATAGCCGGGCAGCAGGGCGTTCACACGAATCCTGTGACGTGCGAGTTCCAGCGCCATGGCCTTGGTGGCCTGGATGACGCCGGCCTTCGATATCGCATATGGCGCCACGCCGCCCGCCACGCGTTCGCCCAGGATCGAGGCCACATTGATGATCGCGCCGCCATTTCCGGCCGCCACCATGCGGCGCGCCGCCTCGGTGGCGACGAGCCAGCAACCCTTCAGATTGGTGTCCAGCACCTGATCGTAGTCTGCCTCGCTTTGCTCCAGCAAGGGGCGCGTCACGGTCACGCCGGCATTGTTCACGAGGACGTCGGGCACACCCCATTCGCCCACGGCTTCCAGGCAGGCGCGTACGCTGGCGGCGTCCGTCACGTCCAGCGCAAACGCACGCGCCTGACCACCTGCGGCGGTGATCCTGTCCACGACATCCTGCAGCTTGTCGGCCCGGCGAGCTGCCACGGCGATTTTGGCGCCCTGTGCGGCCAGCATTTGGGCAAAATGCGTGCCCAGGCCGCTGGATGCGCCCGTGACCAGCACCAGTTTGTCTTGCAGGCCGAATCGGTCCATCACATTGGATTCCATGTTCAAGCTCCTGACGGCTGCGACGCCTCGGCCTGTGCTTTCCCGGCCATATGCACCAGTTTTCTCGCCATGCTCCAGCGGTGTACTTCGCTGGGGCCGTCATAGATGCGGAAAGCCCGCATGTCGGTAAAGATGCGCATCACCGGGGTTTCGCCCGTCACACCCTGGCCGCCCAGGATCTGTACGCTGCGGTCCACCACGCGCCATTCGGCCTCGGAGCACACCACCTTCGCCCGGCTCGATTCGAAATTACATTTCTCGCCCTGGTCCAGCAGCCACGCTGTATGCCAGATGTGCAGGCGCGCGGTGTGCAGGTCCATGTCGTTGTCGGCCAGCATGTAGCCCACCCCCTCGTGTTCCGCCAGAGGCTTGCCGAAGGCATGGCGCTTGCGTGCGTACTCGAGCGCGGTATCGTGCGCGCGGCGCGCCTGGCCCAGCCAGCGCATGCAGTGCGTCAGGCGCGCCGGTGCGAGGCGCACCTGGGCGTAACGAAAACCCTTGCCGGCCTCGCCCAGCACATCGCCCGCAGGGATGCGTAGATTGTCGAAGCGCAACACACCGTGGCCACCGGTAAAGCAGGTGTCCATCGCATCCATATTGCGTTCCAGCACAATGCCCGGCCGGTCCATGTCGCTGAGGAACATGGTGGCCGAACCATCCTCCATGCGCGCCATGATGATCACATAATGTGCCCCATCCGCCCCGGTGATGAACCACTTGCGGCCATTGATGAGGTAATCGTCGCCGTCGCGCATCGCCGTGGTGGTGAGCATCGACGGGTCGGCACCGGCTCCGGGGGGGGGCTCGGTCATGGCAAAACACGAGCGCCAACGACCCTCCACCTGTCCGCGCAGCCAGCGCTCCTTTTGCGCGGGCGTGGCCACTTCCTCCATCAAATGAATGTTGCCTTCGTCCGGCGCGTGGATGTTCAGCGCGGTGGGCCCGAGCCAGGAATAGCCCGCCTCCTCGAACACCACGGCCTTTTCCACGTGCGTGAGGCCCAGGCCGCCCATCTCGCGCGAAGCGTGTGGCGTGAGCAATCCGGAGGACTTGGCGCGTGCCACCAGTTCGTCGCGCAGCGCCGGGCTCGGGCCGTGGCTCGACTGGCGCTCGTCGTGTTCGAGCGGGATCACCTGCTCGGCGATGAATTGTCGGGTCCTGTCGCGCAATGCGCACAGATCGGGCGAAAGAGAGAAGTCCATCACAGTGCCTCACAAAGGTAGCATCAGTCAGAATGATCATATTGTAGATTAAATTGTCAGACAATGTTGAAAACAAAATGCTATGCTATGTGCTACTTCTGACTTGACTACCTCGTTCCGACCGCTCTATGCCCACCGCAATGCGCACCAAACCTCCCAAAGACGCTCAGGAAACCGCCGCCGATGCTGTGTTCCACGGCATCATGCAAGCCCTGGCGCAGCAGCGCCTTGTGCCGGGCCAACGCCTGGTCGAGGTGGATCTGGCAGCCCAGTTCGGTGTCAGCCGGGCCTCGGTGCGCGAGGCGCTCCAGCGGCTGTCGGCCGAGGGCATGGTCGAGTTGTTCCGCAACAAGGGTGCAGTCGTACGCAGCTTGTCCACCCAGGAAACGCTGGAGGTGCTGGATGTCGCCGAGCGGATCACCGGGCTGCTCGCGCGCAGCGCGGCGCGCGCCATCGCGGCGGGCGCGGCACGCACGCCAATCGAGGACGCCATAGCGCGGCTGGACGAGGTGGACCGCAGCCAGGACGCGGACGCCTTCGCCGGCGCTCGCCGCGAGCTCTATCGCGCCTTGCTGGTCACCAGCGGCAGCCGTGAGCTGCGTCGCCTGCTGCCCTCGATCAATATGCCCATTGTCTACGCTCAGCACCGTCCGGCGTCGTTGCAGCAAGTGCGCATGCGGGATTACCAGCTCATGTGCGAGGCGATCCTGGCCGGTGACGAGGCTGCGGCCGATGCCGCCGGCATGCAGCACGTGCGCAACGTGCGGGAAGTGATCGAGCAGCGCCTGCGTCGCTGAACGGAGCCTACAGCACTCGGAATTGGTCCGTTTGTCAGGGTAAACACCACCCGCGATGGTGGGTTCTTTCTCACAAACCCCCCGTTTCATCTGGCTTTTCATGAGAATATTGGTTGACATCATTAAATTCTGAATTCAGAATTCAGTAAAAAATAGAAATCGCTACAGGAGACATCATCTTGAGCTTGCCCGTTCTCAATTTCGCTGAGATGCTTGAGGCCAAAGCACGCCTTATGCCCAATCGGCTCGCCGCACGAGACCTTGAACGGTCCTTGACCTTCGGTGCCTGGGACGCTCGCGCCAATCGTCTTGCCAATGCCCTGGCCTCGTTGGGCTTGGTGAAAGGCGACCGGCTCGGTGTCCTTGCATACAATTGCCTGGAGTGGGCGGAACTCTATATTGCGACCGCCAAGTCCGGTGTCATCATCGTGCCCATTAATTTCCGGCTCAGTCCGCTGGAGATTCTAAATATTCTCCAGGACTGCGGCGCCCGAGGCGTCATTGTCCAGGACGGCCTCCACGGCCTGATCGAGGAAATTCGAGGCGACCTGGCGATGGATGCCAATCAGATGGTGCACTTCGGAACACCTCAGGCGCCGTCCGGCTGGAAATCCTACGAGTCCATCATCGCCGGCGCGGACGAAGCACGTCCGACGGCAGTTGTCCTGCCTGACGATCCCTGGGCTTTCATGTATACCTCCGGCACTACGGGGCGCCCCAAGGGGGTCATCCGCAGTCACAGGGGCATGGTCATGCTGGCCCTGATCACCGAAGTCGAGCTCAGTGTGCGTAGCGATGAGGACGCGTTGCTGGTTATGCCCATGTGTCATGCCAACTCACTGAACTTCTTCTGCTCCTACGTGTACTGCGGCGCCTGTGTGACCATCTATTCGCGCAAGCGCTTCGATCCCGAACATGTCGCGCAGTCTATGAGCGAATTGGGCACGACCTTTACATCCCTCGTGCCAACTCAATACATCATGCTGCTGGATCGGCCGCGTGCGGAGATCTCACGCTGGGATCTCGGACGCGTTGAAAAACTGATGATCTCGTCCGCACCCGCACGGGCGGACACCAAGCGGCAGGTGATGGAAATGTTCTCCGGCGCAGGCCTGTTCGAGCTCTATGGCTCTAGCGAAGCTGGCTGGGTAACGATGTTGCACCCGCGCGAGCAGTTTTCCCATCTTGGCACTGTGGGACGGGAATGCGTCGGCTCGGGTCCTATCCGGATCCTCGACCAGGACGGCCATGAGGTCCCCGATGGACAATCCGGTGAACTCTTCTCTTTGACGCCCTACCCCTTCTCGGGCTACTGGAACCAGCCGGAAAAGACTGCTGAAGCATTCCGTGGCGCCTATTGTTCGGTAGGGGATGTGGCCCTGCGGGATTCGGATGGATTCATCCGTCTGGTCGATCGCAAGGAAAACATGATCATTTCGGGTGGGGAAAACATCTATCCCACCGAGATCGAGGCGGTCATCTCGGGTTGCCCTCTGGTGCGCGACGTGGCGGTGGTCGGTGTGCCCGATGACAAGTGGGGCGAGTCGGTGCATGCCGTCGTGGTTCTGTGCGACGGTGCGGATGCGGACGCCCAGGCCATCATCAATTGGTGCAATGGGCGCCTGGCTGGCTACAAACGCCCGCGCACGGTGTCCTTCGTCGATGAGTCGGGCATGCCGCGTACCGCAACGGGCAAGATCCGCCATTCCGCGCTGAAGAAGCAGCTGTCCACACCCGCATCCGCCTGACCCGCGGACCAGCCGATCTCGGGGTATGTCGACACGGCTGACTGATCTCCCATTCGACCACCTTACATAGGGGCTACCATGACTTCCGCCATCAAATCTGCCGCTGTTATTGCAAAACGGCTCGCCGCACACGGCGTCGAGCGGGTTTTCGCGCTGTGTGGTGGCCACATCATGCAGATCTGGATGGCGTTGGCCGACGAGGGCATCGAAATCGTCGATGTGCGCGATGAGCGCTCGGCGGTCTACATGGCCCATGCTGCTGCCGCAGTCAGTGGCAAGCTGGGTGTGGCTCTCGTGACTGCCGGCCCCGGCGTCACCAACGCCGTCACGGGCATTGCGAATGCCCATATGTCCCGCATCCCCGTGCTGATCGTATCCGGCGTGCCGCCGATGCCGCAGGAAAACCGTGGGGCTCTGCAAGACATGTCCCATATTGAAATCGTGCGCTCGATCACCCGTTATGCGCGCACCGTGCATCATGCGCACGCCGTGCCTCGCGAGCTCGACGCCGCCATTGCCGCTGCACAGGGCTTTGCCGGCGAACTCGGACCGTCATTCATCGATTTTCCCGTGGACGTTCAGCGTGACCTCGTACCCTCGGCCCTGGTGACGGGTCCAGGCTCGGTCGTAGCCGCCCGCCCCCTCAGCGAGGCGCCTTCGCAGGCGCTGGATGAGGCCGCGGCTCTCATTTCAAATTCCGAGCGGGTGCTGGTGATCGCCGGTCGTGGCGCGAATCCGGCTGCACAGGCGCTCTCGCGCTTCCTGGACGTCAGCCAGTCCGCCTATCTCGATACGGGTGAAACCAAGGGCATGATTCCCGACAGCCATGGAAGTACGATCGCGGCGGCGCGCGGCTTGGCGATGAAACAGGCCGACCTGGTGATCACGATCGGCCGCAAGCTTGATTTCCAACTGGCCTTTGGATCGCCTGCGGTCTTTAAGGACGCCCGGTTTCTCAGGATCTCGGATGTGGCTGCGGAACTACTGGACAATCGGCCGGGGGACGTCAATCTGTTGGGCGGGGTGGCCACGGCCCTTGAAGGACTGAGCGATCGCCTGGCCGCGTCAGGACTGGCCGCTTCGCGTCAATGGCTGGGGCAGATGCGTGCGGAGCATGAATCGCGCGCCAAGCGCCTGGATGCTTCGTTGGCAGCGGCGCCAGAGGATGCCCTGGGCCGCATTCATCCGAATCGTTTGCTAAGCGAGATTCGTCAGCGCCTGGATCCGGATGCCGTCCTGATTGCCGATGGCGGGGATTTCCTGAGCTTCGCCCGCGTGGCGCTCAACAGTCGCACGTATCTGGATCCGGGGCCATTAGGTTGCATCGGCCTGGCCACCCCCTTTGCGCTGGGTGCCGCCAAGGCGGCGCCCGGCCGGCAGGTGGTGGCTGTGACGGGTGACGGGGCCTTCGGCTTTTCCGCCATGGAAATCGATACGGTCGTGCGCCAGAAGGCCCCGGTCATGATCGTCATCAGCAATAACGGCTCGTGGGCCATTGAGGTTCGGGACCAGATGGAAAGCTTTGGCAAAGTCGTCGGAACCGAATTGCAGACAGCTGACTACGCGGCCATGGCGCGTGCCTTCGGCATGAAAGCCTGGCGTGTTGCCCGGCATGCCGAAATCGGCCCGGCATTGGACGAAGCCTTTGCCGTCCTGGAAGCGGGCGAACCCGTGCTGATCGACGCACTCACATCACCGGATGCGGCCTCATCGGATAGTAAATCGGGCTTGGCATGGGTGCCGAAATACCAAGCTCTGGAAGCCTGGGATATCGCTGAGCGTGACTGGCTGGGAGTTCCGGACTGACCCGCAAGGCGCATACATCATTTATTCACAAAAAGCAGAAATTCGGAGGACACAATATGATCAAGCCCTTTATCGCATCATTGGTATCTGTAGCCGCTCTGCTGCTCTCGCCCGGAGGAGCCATGGCCCAGCAAGTTAATTTGCGCCTTGCACACGTCTTTCCACAGCAAGGCGCTGTCGGTGAGGCGGCCGATATGTTCGCCAGACTGGCGGATGAGCGCAGCAACGGCCGCATCAAGATCGCAGTTTTTCCCGCGGGCCAATTGGGTGGTGATGAGGCCATCGGTCGCGCCCTGATCCGGGGCACCATCGACCTGGCCTTGGTCAATCCGAACTCCATGGTCGGGATGGATCCTTTGTTCGACTTCCATATTCTGCCGTTCATTGCGACCAACTATGAGGATGTCGATCGTATTTATTACGGTGATGACGACAATGTTGTGCGCAAGACTCTGCGCGAGACAGTCGAGCGTCATCGCATGAAGGTGCTCGGCTACTTCGAGAACGATTTCCGTGCGATTTCCAACTCCAAGCATCCCGTCAAGGCTGTCGAAGACCTTCATGATCTGAAACTGCGTGTGGTTCCCTCGCAATCCTTGCGCATGTTCTTCGAGAAGGCCGGAAGTCTTGTGGTTACGATGCCGTTTCCCGAACTCTTTACGGCGCTGCAGCAAGGCACCGTGGATGGTCAGGAGAACGGTGTGATTCTGATCCATCAGGCTCGTTTTTTTGAGGCGCAGAAATATGTGACCTTACTCAACCATTCTTATGTGATGTCAACCATCACGGCCAGTCAGCGTTCCCTGGATAAGTTGTCGAAAGAGGACCAGGAACTGCTCGCCCAGATTGGCAAGGAGGTCGGCGAGTGGCAAGTCAAGAAAAATCGCGCGGATGTCGCCGGTGCCCTGGAGTTCGTAAAGGCTGCGGGCATCGAGGTCATCGAGCCCACCCCTGAGGCCCTTGCGCAGTTCAAGGCGCTCGGTCAGCAGGTCTGGGAGGAACTCAAGCCCGTGTATGGCGCCGAGCGCATCGACGCCCTTCGCAAGCTGGTCAGTGCGAAATGATCCATAGGGGACGGTAATGAATCCGAATGCCGAAAAGAAAGGCCCGGCCTGGCTACAGCAGATCAGAAAGGTCGAGCATAGCCTCTATGGCTTGGAAAAATCGGTTTGCGTGGTCTCGCTGATCGTCATGGTGGCATCCACTGGATATTCCGTGCTGATACGCAACTTGCACATTGCCGTTCCCAACTACGGCGAACTGGGTTTGGCCGCGCTGATTCCTCTGACGCTGGTGGGTGGGGCCATGTGCACCTATATGGGCTCGCATATTGCGGTCGAGATCGTGCAGACGGCGAAGTCGCGGTTGTTGCGGCATCTGGCAGAAGTTGCAGCAGCCGTATGTTCCCTGGTGTTCGCCGTCCTTTATTTCTACAGTGGCGTCGTCTTAGTCGAGGAATTCCGCGATACGGGGGACAAGCTTCTTGATCTGGGTACGCCATTGTGGTGGTTGGCGCTGTGCTTCCCTATTGGCATGGGCTTGATGGGCTTTCATTGTGTCACCAGGATATTGTGCGTCTTTTTCGGCTGCTCCCAATCTGAAGAACACAGGAGCCCGGCATGATTGCGTATCTTCTGATATTTTTGATTCTGGGGGTGCCGGTCGGCGTGGCCTTTTCGCTGGTAATTCTGATGGATGCCGAAGCCTGGAGCATCGATTTGGAATTCATTGGGCAAACCACGCTGGATGCGCTGCTGAACTACCCATTGTTGGCTATTCCGCTGTTCATACTCGGCGGCGAGCTCATGTCTCATGGCGGCCTGACCAGGCAGTTGGTGAAATTCAGCCGACGGCTGCTCCATCGAACCAATGGCTCGATGGGGCATGTGATGATTGTGGCCAGCGCCTTGATGGGTTCGATTACCGGCTCGTCTGTAGCCACTGTTGCGGCCATCGGCCGTGCCATTGGGCCCGAGATGCTTGGTCGGGGATATCGGCCCGGCTACGTCGGGGCGCTGAATGCTTCCTCGGGCCTCCTGGGTGTATTGTTGCCTCCGTCCATTCCGCTGATTCTGTACGGCGCGGCCGTGGGGGTGTCGATCACCAGTCTGTTCCTGGCCACGTTGTTGCCTGGGCTGATCTTCGTCGGGATGTTCATGCTGCTCCATCGCGCCCGGGTCAAACACGTGCTGCCAGGCGGCCGGGAATCTGACATGGTCAGCGAAGGCGGCGAGCGCCACGAGAAAGATTTTGGGTTGCCTTTGGCGGCTGCGCTGTTCATGCCGGTACTGGTGCTGGGTGGAATCTATTCAGGTCTGTTCACGGCGACCGAAGCGGCAGCTGTTGCCGTGATCTATGCCCTGGTTTATGCCTTGTTGACCCGTTCGACATCGCTATCTCAATTGGGTGAGGGGTTCACGCGTGCTGCAGCCAGTGGCGCAGCGGTCATGTTCGTGATCGGCTTCACTACGATCTTCAACCGCGCCCTGATACTGGAACAGATCCCGCAGGCCGTCGGGACCATGGCCATTGGATTGACGGACAATGTCTGGCTGTTTTTGCTGGTGGTCAATCTCGTACTTTTACTGGTTGGCATGTTCATGGAAACCAGCGCGGCCACCTTGCTCATGGGGCCCTTGCTGGCACCCGCCGCCGAGCGTTACGGAGTCGATCCTGTACATTTCGGGATCCTGCTGGTGGTGAATATCGAGATCGGCCTACTGACCCCGCCATTGGCGGCGAACCTGTACGTGGCGGCCCTGGTGAATAAAATACCGCTCGTGCCATTGATGCGGCAGTTACCGTGGTTTGTGGTGGCTTGCCTGGCCTGCCTCATGCTGATTACGTATGTCCCTGAGGTTTCCCTCTGGTACCATTACTTACCTCGGTAAAACCAGTTCTTGGAAAGTCTATCGACGTGCGTAAGGTAACGAATCTTCCAAGCCGGGCTGAGCAGGTCTATCAGATCATTCTCGAAAATATCTGTGATGGCACATTCGAGCCCGGACTTCATTTGGTTCAAGAAGACTTGGCTACCCAGCTTGGCGTATCGCGCCAACCGGTGCAGCAGGCGATGCTGCTGCTCAAGAGCGAAGGTCTGGTGATCGAGTCGGGTGCACGCGGCCTGTATGTCGCGCCTCTGGATCCCCAACGCATTGTGCATCATTACCAGGTGCGGATCAGCCTGGACCGGCTGGCGGCCCGCTTGGTCGCTGAACGGATTGCGGCTGGCAGCGATGCCTTGCGTCAGCGCTTTGAGGAATCCGCTCACAAGCTTCTGGCCCAGGGTGGGTTGGCGCAGGCGCAACACGATGCCAACCGTGCCGTGCTGTTGGATATGAGTTTTCATTCCCTGATCTACACGTATTCGGGCAATCCGCTGATTGGCGTCGCTGCCGAGCCTCATTGGAATTTTCTGCGGCGGGTCATGGTCAGTGTGCTGCTACATGCCGGTCGTGGTTCGACTGTGTGGCACGAACATGAAAGCATCCTGGAGCGATTGCTGGCGGGCGATGCGGAAGGGGCGGAGCAGCAAGTCGCCACGCACATTCTGGGAGCCCAGTCCGCCCTGCTTGCCGCCCTGGAGGCCGTCAGAGAGCCGGAAGCAGACGTTCAGGCTTAGGCTGTTTGGGTTTTTCTGTGCGGAATGCACGAGCACCCGGACGGGTATTGCGCGATATGCCACCAAAATAGTGGCGCGCGCGCCAGGTTCTATCGCGCAGTGTGTGAGGCGCACCTTCGGTGCGTCATCCGGGTGGACCTTGAAAGTGGGCTCTTCACCTACCAGATCCACGATCAGGCACTGGCCCTGGCGCGTGCCATGGATGGCAAGCTCCTGCGGGTGGCAAGGCCGACGCCAGCCGAGGCCTTCGTGAATCTGTAGTGGAGCGACTTTAAGCCGCTCCTTTATAAACCAATGGGTTGAGATTCTAACTGTCGAGCTCGGGGGGCTCTGTCTGGGACTAAGGGATGATCAGAAGAGCTTGCCGAACTGATCGATCAGCAGGTAGATCGAGAACCCGCCGTAGAACACGACGGCCCACAAGATGGCCGCGAAGCGCACGCCCGTCAGGCCGATGGACCGCGGCAGCATGCAGCGGTTCAGCTGGATCAGCAGGACCGAATACACGAACATCACCAGGCCGTTCAGCGCCGAGGCGATCACCAGCAGCAGCAAGGGCTGGCTGACACCTGACAGCAGGATGATCGAACCAAAGGCCACCATCAGCCAGACCACCAGGAAATACAGGCGGCTTTCGGTCCAGGTCTTGTTGTCGCGCAGCCAGTTGTTCTTGGCGATGTCGGCCACGATGCGGCCGATCATGTCCAGCACGGTCAGGTTGGTGGACAGCAGCACCACCACCCCGGTGAACCAGAATGCCGGGCCAACCCAGGTGCCGACCTTTTCGTTGAGTGTTTCACCCAGCAGGCGCACGAAGTCGAAGTTCTTCGCCTCGCCGCCGACGCCCAGATAGGTGTAGGCCAGCATCATGAACAGCAGGATGGCGAGCAGGCCCAGTACGAAGAATGTGAGGAACTGTTCACGATTGGCGACGCTCCACCAGCCGCGCCAGCGTTTCATGTTGGCTTCGTTCTGAGGAAAGAAGTGGCCGATGGCGGCGCCCGTGGTTTCCTCGCCGGTGATGGGCGAGACGATCTTGGGCAGCAGTGCCCCCATGCCCATGCCCTTGTCGCGCACCCAGTTGGACTGCGCCAGGTTCATGACGCCGCCGGCGCCCGCAAAGGCGATGGCCCCCAGCAGCAGTGCGATCGGCAGTTTGCCGATGGCTTCGGGGATCTGGGGAACTTCTGCGGTGAAGCCGGATACCAGTGCTGACCAGGATTCTCCGGTCAGCAGACCGAAGATGATGTAGACCATGAAGATCACGATCAGGGCGACCAGGAAGAACTGGATTTTTTCGACGGTCTTGTAGACCACCGGGGATACCGTCAGGATGATGCCGATCAGGACCAGAGAAGCGATGGTGATCGGGATGACGGCGCCCGGGGACAGGCCGAAGGCGTAGGTCAGGGCAGTGGAACTGCCCGTGGCCCAGCCAGGCCACATCCAGGGAATGACCGCCATGATGATGAACAGCCAGCTCCAGGGTTTCCACAGACGGGTGAAGCCCGTGACAGCCGTCTCGCCCGTCGCCAGGGTGTAGCGGGTGATTTCCATGTTCAGGAAATACTGGGTCAGGATGCCGATGGTGGCCAGCCAGACCAGCGCCAGGCCGGTCTGAGTCGAGATGTACGGCCACAGAACGAATTCACCGGACCCGATCGAGCCTGCCAGCAGCAGGACGCTGGGTCCGACGACTTTTTTCAGGGGCAGGGGTTCGGGGAGATCCCGGTAAGTGACAGGGGGCAGATTGCCACTGCGGATTTCAGAGGCGGTCTGGCCGGATGCGGCGGGACTGACAGCTGGTTCAACCATGTGCAATACCTCTTTGGAAGGTAGGATGTTTGCAACGATGGCCCTGCATGCAGCCACGGCCATCACCGGAGCTTGCGATGTTCAGCAAGTTGTCAGAGCATGCTAGGAGACGGACACGGACAGGTCAAGGACGAGCCCAGAAATTGAGGGATAACCCGGGGGTTGAAATCTGCCCGATGCGGCATGCCTCAGGGCATGTGCAGCGAGTATCCGTTTGGCGGATACTCGCGTCCGGGTTCAGCGCGCGTGCGTCGCGACCTGCCGCAGCAACTGCGCGGTTTCATGCGCAGGCAGCCCCATGACGCCGCTGTGGCTGCCCGACAGGTGTGTGATGAAGGCGGCGGCGCGGCCCTGAATGGCATAGCTGCCGGCCTTGCCGAAGGGTTCGCCGCTGGCGCAGTACTGCTGGATGTCCGCGTCGGACAGATCCTGAAAGCCGACCTGGCTGATCTGGCAGGCTTCCAGCAGGCGGCCCTGCGAGGCCAGCACGACGGCCGTGTGCACCTGATGCGTGCGGCCTGAAAGACGGCGCAGCATTGCGGCTGCATCGGCGGCATCCGCCGGCTTGCCCAGCACGTCGCCATCCAGGATGACGGTGGTGTCGGCACACAGGATGGGCGCCTGCGCCCAGTCTTCGGGCCAGGTCGCAGGGATGTCGGTGGGGCGTCCGCCAGCGGCCAGCCAGGCCAGCGCCTGGCGCGCCTTGTCCCGTGCCGTGCGTCGCACGTAATCCGCTGCTGCCTCGCCCGGCAGAAGGGGTTCGTCTTCGCCTTCGGGCGGCGGCACTCGCAGGATGCCGTGGGCAATGCCCAGTTGGTCAAGAATTTCGTGGCGTCGCGGGCTGGCCGAGGCCAGCAGGATGAAGGTGGGCATCATCAGGCGACGCGCAGGATCTTCAGGCCGTTGGTGCCGCCGCTGTTGCTGTAGAAATCGCCCTTTGTCAGGATGATCCAGTCGCCCGCCTGCAGCAGGCTGCGCTGACGCAGGATGTCGATGGCGGCCTCGCTGACCTCGGACGGCGGCAGGGCCGCAGCGTCGAACGGCACCGTGTAGACCCCCCGGAACAAGGCGGCCCGGCGCTGGGTAGCCACGTGGCGGGTATAGCAGTAGATCGGCACACCGGAACGGATCCGGGACATGATCAGCGGGGTATGGCCGCTTTCGGTCAGGCTGATGATGGCCTTGATGCCGGGAAAGTGGTTGGCCGCATACATGCTGGCCAGCGCGATAGTCTCGTCGCAGCGGGTGAAGGTCTCTCCCAAGCGGTGGTGGGACTTGATGCTGGTCGGTTCCTGTTCGGCGCCCAGGCAGATACGGGCCATGGCCTGGACCGCCTCGACCGGATACTGCCCGGAGGCAGACTCGGCCGACAGCATTACGGCGTCCGTGTAGTCCAGCACGGCATTGGCGACGTCCGATACTTCCGCCCGGGTGGGGATGGGGCTGGCAATCATGGACTCCATCATCTGGGTCGCCGTGATGACGAGCTTGTTCAGGGTGCGGGCATGCTGGATGATGCGTTTCTGGATGCCGGCCAGGCGGGCATCGCCGATTTCCACCCCCAGGTCGCCTCGGGCGACCATGACGCCGTCGCTGGCCCGGATCAGATCGTCCAGGGACGCATCGTCGGCGACGGCCTCTGCACGTTCGATCTTGGCGATGATCCAGGCGGTGCTGCCGGCTTCGCGCACCAGGCGCCGGGCCTGTTCCATGTCGGCGCCGGATCGGGGAAAGGAGACCGCTACATAGTCCAGGTCGAGTTCTGCCGCCAGGCGGATGTCCTGATGGTCCTTGTCGGTCAGACTGGGAGCCGAGATGCCGCCGCCGCGCCGGTTGATGCCCTTGTTGTTGGACAGCGGGCCGCCGACTGCAACGACTGTATGGACGGCGGCCTCGTCGACCGAAGTGACCTGCAGAATGACGCGCCCGTCGTCCAGCAGCAGTTCGTCGCCGGGGGCGCAGTCCTGAACCAGCGGCGGGTATTCAATGCCGACGACGGACGACGTGCCGGCGTCCAGCGGGTGGTGGATGGAGAGCGTGAAGGGGGCGCCGGCGTGCAGTTCGATGGCGCCGTTCTGGAAGCGCGCAATGCGGATCTTGGGGCCTTGCAGATCGCCCATGATGGCGACATGCCGGTCCAGTCGGGCTGCGATGGAGCGCACCAGCCGGACGCGCTCTCGGTGGTCGTCGGCCGAGCCGTGCGAGAAATTCAGCCGGGCGACGTCCAGGCCGGCCTGGATCAGGGCCTCGATGCGTTCCGGGCTGGATGTCGCCGGCCCCAGCGTGGCAACGATTTTAGTGCGGCGGCGGGCAGTCATGGCGGATCCTCAATCGCGGTGATAGGGATGCCCGGACAGGATGCTCCAGGCACGGTAGAGCTGTTCGGCCAGCAGGATGCGGACCATGGGGTGCGGCAGCGTCAGCGAGGACAGGCGCACCGTCTGGCGGGCGGTCTGCTTCAGTGCCGGGTCCAGGCCGTCCGGCCCACCGATGATGAGGGCGACGTCCTGGCCGCCGGCTCGCCAGTCTTCCAGGTGCTGCGCCAGGTCGCGTGTGCTGAGGTCGCGCCCGTGTTCATCCAGGATGACGCGCCAGGCCGGTTCGTGCAAGGCGGCTTCGATGCGCTGGGCTTCGGCCTGCATCAGCTGGGCGACGGTTTTTCCGTGTGTGCGGGGTTCCGGGCGAATTTCGTGCAGTTCGATGGCGCAGTCGCGCGGCATGCGTTTGGCATAGTCCTGCCAGGCGTCCTGCACCCAGGCGGGCATGCGGGTGCCTACCGCGTAGATGCGCAGTTTCATTCCTCGGGGAAGTCCTCGTCGAAATCCGAAGCCTGGGCCGGGCCGGTGGGCAGCAGCTTCACGCGCACCGGTTTGGCGCCCCAGATTTCTTCCAGGTTGTAGTAGCTGCGGATGGCGGGCTGCATGCAGTGCACGACGATGTCGCCCAGATCGATCAGCACCCATTCTCCGGTATCCTCGCCTTCGAAGGCCACGATTTCCAGGCCTTGCTTCTTGGCTTGTTCGGCGACGTGGCTGGCGATGGCGCGGGTCTGACGGTTGGAGGTGCCGCTGGCGATGATGACACGGTCGAACAGGCCGGTCAGGCCTGTGGTGTTGAAGACCTTGATGTCCTGGGCCTTGGTGTCTTCCAGGGCGTCGATGACGAGGCGTTGCTGTTTTTGCAGATTCATGGCGTTCGGGTGCTGTCCGGGGAAAGGCCCGGGCGTTGATAGAGCTGGTGAGTACGAATGTAACCCAGCACCAGCGGGTCGAGTTGCGACGAGGGCAGGGCGCCCTGAGCCAGTTCCTGGCGGATCGTGGAGGCGGAGACGTCCTGGATGGGAAACGGGATGTGGATCAGGCCGCCAGGCGCCAGCGCGCGCGCCAGTTCGGCCGGCGGCGTCAGAGAGGCGCCTGGACGCTGTGCCACGGCCAGGCGGACATGGCGCAGGATATCGCGCCAGCGGTGCCAGGTGCAGAAATTGGCCAGCTGGTCGGCTCCCAGGATCCAGGTGTAGCGGGCGTTGGGAGGCAGGGCCTCCAGCGTGTCGATAGTGTAGGTGGCGCCGGGACGCTGCAGTTCGATGGGGTTGATGCGCAGGTGCGGATCGTCGCCGCAGGCCAGCTGCAGCATGGCCAGTCGATGTTCGGCGGATGCGCCGAGCTGGTCGCGCTGCCAGGGACGGCCGGCGGGCAGGAGCTCGACGTAGGCCAGCCGCAGGGCTCGGCAGGCTGCCTGAGCCAGGGCGATGTGCGCCCTGTGGACAGGATCGAAACTGCCACCCAGCAAGCCGACCTGAGGCATTACAGCCATGTGCGGGGTTTCAGGTAGTCGGCGAGAGCGGCTTCGGGGGAACCTGGTTCCGGAGTCCAGTCGTAGCGCCATTGCGCGATGGGCGGCATGGATAGCAGGATGGATTCGGTGCGTCCCCCGGATTGCAGACCGAACAGGGTGCCGCGATCGTAGACCAGGTTGAATTCGACGTAGCGCCCGCGCCGGTAGGCCTGGAAGGCGCGCTCCCGTTCACCGTACGGGGTCGTGTTGCGGGCCTGGACGATGGGCACGTAGGCGGGGACGAAGCAGTTGCCCACGGACTGGGTCAGGGCGAAGCAGGCGTTGAAATCCGGGCTGTTCAGATCATCGAAGAACAGGCCGCCCACGCCTCGGGTTTCCTGGCGGTGGCGCAACAGGAAATAGTCGTCGCACCAGGCCTTGTAGCGCGGGTATTTGTCGGTTCCGAAAGGCGCCACGGCGTCGTGGCAGACCTGGTGGAAGTGGCGGACGTCGTCTTCGAAGGGGTAATAGGGGGTCAGGTCCAGCCCGCCGCCGAACCAGAAGATGTCCTGATCGCCGTCGCTGCCATGGGCCACGAACAGTCGCACGTTCATGTGCGTGGTCGGAACGTACGGGTTGCGGGGATGCAGCACCATGGAAACACCCATGGCTTCCCAGCCCCGCCCTGCGAGTTCGGGCCGGTGGGCGCTGGCCGACGGCGGCAGCGTGTGGCCGCGCACGTGGCTGAACAGCACGCCGGCGCGTTCGAACACCGCGCCGTTTTCGCAGTAGCGGGTCAGGCCGCCGCCGCCCTCGGCCCGGGTCCAGGGGTCGCTGCCGAAGCGGGCGCCTTCCAGGTCTTCAAGAGCGCTGACGATGCGCTCCTGCAGGTTGGAAAAAGTCTCGTGGACCTGATCGACGGGGACGTGCATGGGGGCTCCGGGGACAGAAGGTCAATCGTGCCGTTTGTTGCCGGCCAGTGCGCGCCAGCCGATGTCGCGACGGAACTGGCGGCCTTCGAACAGTGTCTGGTTGAGGGCGTCGTAAGCTGCCTGCTGAGCGCGGCGGATGGAATCGGCCAGCGCCGTGACGCACAGGACACGGCCGCCGCTGGTGCGCAATTGCCCGTCCTGCATGGCCGTGCCGGCATGAAACGTGACGCAGGTGTCGGTGTCTGGCGCCAGGCTGGTGATGGCGTCGCCCTTGCGCGGGCTGTCGGGGTAGCCTGCAGCTGCCAGGACCACGCCTACGGCGACGCGCCGATCCCAATCGATGTCGGCCTGATCCAGGGTGCCGTCCAGGGCGTGTTCCAGGGTTTCGGTGAAGTCGCTTTTCACACGCAGCATGATGGGCTGGGTTTCAGGGTCGCCCATGCGGCAATTGAATTCCAGGACCTTCAGCGGGCGGGTGGCATCCGGCCCGGCCCCGATCATCAGCCCGGCGTACAGAAAGCCGGTATAGGGGATGCCGTCGCGCGCCATGCCCTGGATGGCCGGCTGGATGACCTCGCGCATGATGCGGTTGTGCAGGGCGGGCGTGACCAGGGAGGCGGGGGAATAGGCGCCCATGCCGCCGGTGTTGGGGCCGGCGTCGGCATCCAGCAGACGTTTGTGGTCCTGGCTGGTGGCCAGTGGCAGGACGTGATGACCGTCGCACATGACGATGAAGCTGGCTTCTTCGCCATCCAGGAATTCCTCGATGACGACGCGAGCGCCAGCGGCGCCGAAGGCCCCGTCTTCACCCAGCATGTGGTCGATGGCCTGCAGGGCCTCGTCCTGGGTTTGCGCCACGACCACGCCTTTGCCGGCGGCCAGGCCGTCGGCCTTGATGACGATGGGGGCGCCCTGTGCCTGGATGTAGGCTTTTGCCTGTTGCGCGTCGGTGAAGGTCTGGTAGGCAGCCGTGGGGATGCCGTGGCGCTGCATGAAGGCCTTGGCGTAGTCCTTGGAACTTTCCAGTTGGGCGGCAGCCCGGGTGGGGCCGAAGATGCGCAGGCCCGCCGCCCGGAAGGCGTCGACGATGCCGGCGGCCAGGGGCGCCTCGGGGCCGACGACCGTGAAGGCGATTTTTTCTTCGCGGGCGAAGGCAATCAGGGCGTCGGTGTCCTGCAACGGCAGGTTTTCCATCAGCGCGGCATGGGCCGTGCCGCCGTTGCCGGGTGCGACGTAGATCTTCTGCACTCGGGGGGACTGGGCCAGGCGCCAGGCCAGGGCGTGTTCTCGGCCGCCCGAACCGATCACCAACAGCTTCATTCGGCGTCATCCATGACGGCAGTGGTGTAGACCTCTTGCACGTCGTCCAGATCTTCCAGGAGATCGATGATTTTCTGCATGCGTTCGGCGTCGTCGCCCGCCAGCTGGACCTTCGACATGGCCTTCATGACGACGCCGTGGATTTCGGCGCTCAGGGAGGCGGCGTCGAAGGCCTGTTTCAGGGTCGCGTAGTCGCCAGGTTCGCAGGTGACTTCGATCACGCCTTCTTCGTCGGCCTGGACGTCGTCGGCGCCGTTGTCCAGGGCAATTTCCATGACCTGTTCTTCAGACGTGCCCGGAGCGAAAATGAACTGGCCGCAGTGCTTGAACATGAACACCACGCTGCCGTCCTGGCCCAGATTGCCGCCGTGCTTGGTGAGCGTGTGGCGGACTTCGGACACCGTGCGCTGGCGGTTGTCGGTCATGCAGTCGATGACCAGTGCCGCGCCGCCTATGCCATAGCCTTCGTAGCGGATTTCTTCGTAGTTGGCGTCGTCGCCCCCGCCCGCGCCGCGCTGGATGGCGCGCAGGATGTTGTCCTTGGGCATGTTGGCGGCTGTGGCCTTGTCCCAGGCCAGGCGCAGTCCCGGGTTGGCATCTGGGTCGGGGCCGCCGGCGCGGGCGGCCACGGTGATTTCACGGATGATCTTGGTCCAGAGCTTGCCGCGCTTGGCGTCTTGACGCCCTTTGCGGTGCTGGATGTTTGCCCATTTGCTGTGTCCGGCCATAATGTGTCAACTAGGATAAACAGGGAATCCAGCATTTTAACCGCTTGGGGCTCATCAGTCCGGCGAAGGCGCTTTGGAAGTCGTGGCGCTGGCCGGCGCAATGGTCGCGTCGGATTCCGGGTTTGCCCGGCGCAGGCCCGACCAGACGATGGCGCCGATGATCAGGGCGCCGCCCGCCAGGGCGCGGGCCGACGGGTATTGCGCGAACAGAATGGCGGCAAACGCGATGGCGTAGACGGGTTCCAGCGCGATGACGATGCCGGCAGTGCGCGCGTTCAGCCGTGCCAGGCTGGAGACCAGCAGCGCATGGGATAGGGCGGTGCAGAACACGCCCAGCATGAAGATCCACAGCCAGTCCAGCGGTCGCAGGCTGGTGAATTCCTGGAAGCACCAGGGAAGGGTCAGGGCGGCGACGATCAGGTTTTCCCAGCAGGCCAGCTCGCGCCCCTGCATGTGGGCGACGGCCTTGCGGTTGGCCAGCGTGAACAGGGCAAAGGCCAGACCCGACAGCACGCCCCAGGCCAGGCCGATGGTGGCCTGGTCCCGAAAATCAAAGGATGGCGTCACCAGGACGAGGCCCAGGGTGACCAGCCCCACGACCAGCCATTCGGATGGCCGGGTGCGTTCATGGAACACCACGCCTTCCAGCAGGGTGATGAAGGCGGGGAAGCTGGCAAAGCCCAGGGTGGCGATGGCGATGCCGCCGACTTTGACGGCGACGAAGAAACTGGTCCAGTGGATGGCCAGCAGAACGCCGGCCAGTCCCAGGACCCGCCAGGATCTGCGGGGCGGCAGGACGATGCGGTGTCCGCCGTGGCCGATGAACAGCAGCAGGGCGGCTGTGGCGAACAGGGCACGTCCCGCCGTGATCAGGGTGGCGCTGGCCTGGATCAGTTCGCCAAAGATCCCGGTCAGACCGAAAAGAAGGGCCGTCAGGTGGATGGCGAACTGGGCTTGGCGGGAATTCATGCTAGTCTGATTGAGTATCGGCAATACAGGGCCCGCGCGGGCCGGAGGAAATTGCAGTGGAAAAGGCACAGATCATTCAAGTCAGCCAGCACGGGGGGCCCGAGGTCCTGCAGCTGGCCCAGATCGACGTTCCGGCGCCCGGCCCGGGCGAAGTGCAGATTCGCCAAAAGGCCGTCGGCCTGAATTTCATCGACATCTATTGTCGCACGGGCCTGTACCCGAATCCCCTGCCGCATGGCCTGGGCTTCGAGGCTGCGGGCATCGTGGCCGCCGTCGGTGCCGGCGTCAGCCATGTCCGGGTGGGCGACCGTGTGGCGTATGGCCAGGGGCCGATCGGCGCCTACGCCACCCTGCGCAATGTGCCGGGGGAAAAGGTCGTCGCCATTCCGGATAGCGTCAGCTTCGAGCAGGCAGCGGCCCTGATGCTGAAAGGCCTGACTGTCCAGTATCTGTTTCGCCAGACCTACCGCCTGAAAGGCAATGAAACCGTCCTGTTCCATGCGGCGGCCGGCGGCGTCGGCTTGATCGCCTGCCAATGGGCGCGGGCCCTGGGCGTGCGCCTGATCGGCACCACCTCCTCGCCGGAAAAGGCAGCGCTGGCGCGTCGCTATGGGGCCTGGGAAGTCATCGACTACACGCGTGAAGACGTCCCCGCCCGCGTGCTGGAATTGACTGATGGCCAGAAAGTGCCGGTCGTCTACGACGGGGTGGGCAAGGCCACCTGGGAAATGTCCCTGGATTGCTTGCAGCCGCGCGGCCTGATGGTCAGCTTCGGCAATGCGTCCGGCTCGGTGGAAGGCGTCAATCTGGGCCTGCTGGCGGCCAAGGGCTCGCTCTACGTGACGCGCCCGACGGTGGCGTCCTACACGGCGACGGCGCAGGCCATGCAGGCGGCTGCGGCCGACGTGTTCGAACTGGTGACGGCAGGCAAGCTGGACATCGTCATCGGCCAACGCTTCGCCCTGAAGGACGTCGCCCTGGCCCATGAGGCCCTGCAGTCGCGCCAGACCACAGGGGCCACGGTCCTGACGCTGGACTGATCTCCGGTCGCCCGGAGATCGCCGGGTCAGGCTTCCTGGTGGTAGCGGGTCACGCGTTCGACTTCGTTCTTCGAGCCCAGGATCACGCCCACGCGCTGATGGATGGCTTCGGGCTGGATGTCCAGGATCCGCATGTGGCCGTCGGTGGCGCGGCCACCGGCCTGCTCGATCAGGAAGCTCATGGGGTTGGCCTCGTACATCAGCCGCAGCTTGCCCTTGCGCCCGGATGCGCGGGCATCGCGGGGATACATGAAGATGCCGCCACGCGTCAGGATGCGGTGCACGTCGGCCACCATGGAGGCGATCCAGCGCGTGTTGTAGTTCTTGCCCAGCGGCCCGGTTTCACCTTGCAGGCACTCGTCGATGTAGCGTCGCACGGGGGCTTCCCAGTGACGCATGTTCGAGGCGTTGATGGCGAATTCAGTGGATTCCTCGGGCACGCGGATGTTCTCGTGCGTCAGTAGCCAGGATCCCATTTCGCGATCCAGCGTGAAGCCCATGACGCCGGCGCCCACGGTCAGCACCAGCATGGTCTGCGGGCCGTAGATCGCGTAGCCGGCCGCCAGTTGGCGTGTGCCGGGCTGCAGGAAGTCGGCCTCGGCGATCTCGCGCCCTGCGGCCTCGGCGGGCGCTTGCAGGACTGAAAAGATGGTGCCGATCGAGACGTTCACATCAATGTTCGAAGAGCCGTCCAGAGGATCGAAAAGCAGCAGGTTCTGGCCCTTGGGGTAGTGGTTGGGAATGCGGTGGATGGTCTGCATTTCCTCGGACGCCATCGCGGCCAGGTTGCCGCCCCATTCATTGGCCTCGAGCAGGATTTCGTTGGACAGGACGTCGAGTTTTTTCTGGATCTCACCCTGCACGTTTTCCGTGCCCTGGCTGCCCAGGACGCCGCCCAGGGCGCCCTTGCTGACTGCGTGGCCGATGGCCTTGCATGCCCGCGAGACGGTCTCGATCAGCAGTCGCACTTCCGGAGATACCGCCTTGTGTTCTCTTTGCTGTTCGACCAGATACTGGGTCAATGTCTTGAATTTCAAAGTGTTCCCCATTGAAAAGATAAAAAGGTCGGCAAGCCTGGGATCCGCTCAGGATGCCAGGGCCTTGGATACGATTTCGTGCACGTTGCGCGACAGGCCGGGTGCCGCTCGCACGCGTTGCAGCGCAGCCTGCATGCCGTCGCGACTGGCGGGCTCGAAGCGCGCCCAGTTGTCGAAGGCGCGCGCCAGGCGGGCGGCGACTTCCGGGTTGAGTTCGTTCAGGGCCAACACCTGTTCGGCCCAGAAGTCGTAGCCTTCGGGCGTGTGCAGGTTGGCGGGGTTGTCCATGACAAAGCGGAAGATCACGGACCGGGCGCGATTGGGCGTGCGCAGCGTGAAGTCGGGCAGGGCCATGAGTGCGCGGACCTGGGCGACAGCACTGGATGGCGCGCTGGCCTGCACCCCGAACCAGCTGTCCAGCACCAGCGGGTCGTGCCGCCAGCGTTTGTGGAAATCCTGCAGCAGGTCGGCGCATTCCTGCGGCGCGTGCTGCAGCAGCGCGCTGAGCGCGCCCAGGCTTTCGGTCATATTGCGTGCCTGGGCGTATTGGTCTCGCGCCGACTGGATGGCATCGGTTTCGTGGCCGGCCAGCAGGTAATCCAGCGCCAGATTGCGCAGGGCGCGACGCCCGGCAGCCACGGGATCGGGGGAGTAGGGGCGGCCATCGTCGGCCAGCGAGTCGTAGAGGGTGCGCCATGCCGGGGCCAGCCCGGTTCCCAGTGCCGCCTGAACGGCGGTCCAGGCAGCCACAGCCGCCTGGGGTGCCATCGGCGAGCTGCGTTCAATCAGTTCGCGCAGGGCCGGCAGGGCCAGCAGGCGGGCCTGGTAGGCGGGCGACAGGGCCTGGTCCTGCAACGCGGCTTGCCAGAGCGCCAGCAGCGGTGCGATTTCGGGGGCGGGTGTTCGCGCCTGCTGCGCCCGGATCCTGGCCAGCAGGTAGCGCAGGCCGGTTTCCTGGGTGGCATCCCAGCGGGCGAATGGGTCCGGGTCGCAGCGGGCCAGCAGCGCCAGATCGGCGGCGGGGCGTTCGGTGTCGATGATGACCGGGGCTGAAAAGCCGCGCAGCAGGGACAGGACGGGGGCCCGCGGGATGTCGTCCAGAGTCCAGGATTGGCGCGTCTCGCGCAGTTCCAGCACGACGGTGTCCTGTGTGTGCCCATTCCAGGTGATCGGCAGGGCTTGGCCGTCCTGGTCCAGCAGCCCGATGGCCACCGGAATGTGCAGCGGCGGTTTCTCGGCGACGGGGTCCTGGCGGGCCTCCAGGCCCACGGGTGCGCAGTGCTGGCTGAGTGTCAGGTGCAGCTGGCGGGCCGTCGGATCGTAGCGCTGTTCGACTGTCAGGCGCGGAGTGCCGGCCTGCTGGTACCAGCGTCGGAAGATGCCGAAATCCTGTCCTGCATGCTGTTGACTGTATACGGATTCCATGGCCTGGACGAAATCGTCGCAGGTCACGGCCTGGCCGTCGTGGCGGCGGAAATATTCATCCATGCCGGCCCGAAAGCCCGGTTCGCCCAGCAGTGTGTGCTGCATGCGGATGACTTCGGCACCTTTTTCATAGATCGTGGCCGTGTAGAAATTGCCGATCTCCTGGTAGCTGTCCGGACGGATGGGATGGGCCATCGGGCCGGCGTCTTCGGGAAACTGCATCATGCGCAGCACATGCACGTCGTCGATGCGCTTGACGGCCCGGGCGCTGGCGGCCTCGTGTTCCGGCAACCCCTGGGCCAGCATGTCGGCGGAGAACTCCTGTTCACGGAATACGGTCAGGCCTTCTTTCAGGGATAGCTGGAACCAGTCGCGGCAGGTGACGCGGTTGCCAGTCCAGTTGTGGAAGTATTCGTGGCCGATCACGGCCTCGATGCGGCGATAGGCCCCGTCGGTGGCGCTGGCCGGATCGGCCAGAACGTAGGCGGCGTTGAAGACGTTCAGCCCCTTGTTTTCCATGGCGCCCATGTTGAAGTCGCGCGCGGCGACGATCATGAAGCGATCCAGGTCCAGTTCCAGGCCAAAGCGCCGTTCGTCCCAGTGCAGGGCGTGCGCCAGGCAGTCCAGCGCCCAGTGGGTCTGGTCGCGGCAGCCCCGGTCGCTGTAGACCTGCAGCAGGACGGATCGGCCGCTGCGAGTGGTTTCGGTGCGTTCGATGCAGTCGAAATCGCCCGCCACCAGGGCGAACAGATAGCAGGGTTTTGGGTGGGGGTCGCGCCACAGAGTCTGCAGGCGGCCATCGGCCAGGGTGGTCTGCTCGATCAGGTTGCCATTGGACAGCAGGGTGGGGTAGGCGGTCGGGTCCGCGCGCAGCACCACGTCGTAGCAGGCCATGACGTCGGGGCGGTCGGGGAACCAGGTGATGCGCCGGAAACCCTGGGCTTCGCATTGGGTGAACAGTTTGTCGCCCGATACGTACAGCCCCATCAACGTCGTGTTTTGCGCCGGGTGGCACAGGCTGGTGATTTCGATGACGAAGGGCTTGCCCTGCGCGGTCGGCGTCAGTTGCAGCGAGGATTCGTCCAGCCGGTAGTCCTGTGCCGTCAGTGTCCGGCCGTCGATGCGGATCTCGATCAGTTCGAGGTCTTCTCCCTGGAGCACCAGCGGGGCGCCGGGAGGTGTGTGGGGGCCGGGTTCGAAACGCAACGTCGAGTGTACGCGGGTTGCCTGGGCGTCCAGGTCGAATTCCAGCCTGACCTGGGACAGGCGGTAGGGATAAGGGGTGTAATCCTGGCGGTAAATCGTCTGAGCAACATCGGTGCGCATGGTCCTGTCCGTCCTGCCGTGATCGTCAAGACTTCATTGTAGTCGGGCGGTCGGGCTTGCGCCGGGCCGCCACGGCTTGTGTCCGAGTGCAACTGCTGTCTTTCACCCAACCCGGGCAGCGCCTATGATGCAGGTATCTGGGCTTCAGGTGTGAAGATGTGATGGGCATGTTGTCGGACAAAGGCCGTTTGTTGCGGTGCTGGCTGGTGTTCGTGATGATGGCGCTGGGTGGCTGCGCCAGTGTTTTTTCCGCGCAGGTTACGCGGTATCAACAATGGCCCGACCAGACCCAGGGGGCCCGGTATTGGGTCGAACCTGACGCCGATCAGCAAAATAATCTGCAGTTTCAGACGTTTGCCGATACGGTGCGCGCCGCCCTGGGACCGACTGGCCTGGTCGAGGCGCAATCTCGGGCGCAGGCGCGATTCATCGTGCGCATGGACTATGGCAGCCAGCAGGAACAGGAATGGCGCCAGCGCGTGGTGGACCCGTATTTCTACGGCGGTTTCCCAGGGCCCGGATTCGGCTATCACCCCTATTGGGGCGCCTGGGGGCCCGGGCCGGTGGTGGAGACCGTGCCGGTCGTCGTCAGCCGCCTGCATCTGTCGGTGCGCATCGACGACCAGAATCAGCAGGGCCGCGAGGTCTATCGCGCAACGGCGGTGGCGGCGGTGGCGGCGGGGCGGGATCAGCAGCTGGGCGCGGCCATGCCGTATCTGGCCCGGGCATTGTTCGATCATTTTCCGGGACGTAATGGGCAGGTCGTGCGAGTGCGCTATCCCCTGGAATAGAAAAGAAATGGGGCCCTGGCGGGCCCTATGCATGCGCCAGCGGTAATCAGGCGGTCTTTTCGATCAGGAAGGTGTCGCGCGACACGCCGGATGCCTCGGCGTCGGACACCCAGCGCGGCGGCTTGCCGCGGCCCGTCCATTCGGCTTGGGTTTCGGGGTGGCGATATTTCGGCGGAATGACGCGTTTGGCGCCGGAGGCTGCTTTGCGGGGGGCAGTGCTGCGGTTGGCTGGTTTGCGGTCGACGACGGCGGCGATTTCTTCCAGGGTGATGCCATAATCGCGCATGGACCGCACGATGGATGTGATCACCGGCTTGCGTTGTTTGGCTTGCAGGGACTGCAGCTGTTTTTCGATTTTGGCTTTTTCTTTTTCCAGCCGGGTTTTTTGCGAGGCGTAACTGGTACG
>NZ_JAUCDS010000034.1:0-28875 GCF_034674885.1 Castellaniella sp. | reverse complement strand
GTGGCCGACGACGAAGGCCTGCTGGTGCTGGATCTGAAAGACCTGCGCACCATGCTGCAATACGTGGCCGACCACGCTGCCGAACTGCGCACCCGCTACGGACAGGTGTCCTCGGCGTCCATCGGCGCCATCCAGCGCAGCCTGCTGCGCCTGGAATCCGAAGGCGCAGACCAGTTCTTCGGCGAACCCATGCTCGACGTTTTCGATTGGATGCGCACAGACGCCCAGGGGCGCGGCATGATCAACATCCTGGCCGCCGACCGGCTGATGCAGGCCCCGCGCCTGTACGGCGTATTCCTGCTGTGGATGCTGGCCGACCTCTACGAACGCCTGCCCGAGGTCGGCGACCTGGACAAACCCAAGCTGGTGTTCTTCTTCGACGAGGCCCACCTGCTGTTCAAGGACGCCCCCAAGGCCCTGTTGGAAAAAATCGAACAGGTCGTGCGCCTGATCCGATCCAAGGGCGTGGGCGTGTATTTCGTCACCCAGAACCCGGCCGACATTCCCGATACGGTATTGGGCCAGCTGGGCCACCGGGTGCAGCACGCCTTGCGGGCCTTTACCCCCCGCGATCAAAAGGCCGTGCGCACCGCTGCGCAGACCATGCGCCCGCACACGGGCCTGGACATCGAGGCCGCCATCACCGAACTGGCCGTGGGCGAGGCCCTGGTGTCCATGCTGGACACCAAGGGCCAGCCCATGGCCACAGAACGCGTCTGGATGGCCGCCCCCGGCAGCCGGATCGGTCCCGCCACCGATGCCGAACGGCAGGCCCTGCGGGCTGCGTCCCTGCTGGGCGGCAAGTACGACCAGGCCCTGGACCGCGAATCCGCCTACGAGATCCTGCAGGCACGCGCCCAGGGCGATGCACCCGCATCCGCGCAGGCGAACCAGAAGGCGTCGAGCCCCGGCGGAAGCCCGAACGCAGGCTCGGGCGGTGACGGTGTCACCGACATGCTGGGCGATTTCCTGTTTGGTTCCACCGGCCCGCGCGGCGGCCGCCGCGACGGCGTAGTGCAATCCGTCGCCAAGAGCATGGTGCGCAACGCCGCCAATCAGCTGATGCGCGGCCTGCTGGGATCCCTGGTCGGGCGGCGGCGCTAAGGCGCAGCCCCCGGTCGAACATCAAAGGCCTGCCACCATGCCCACGCCCGTTCATGCCCTGCCTGCGGTTGCGCCCGACGACCGGCCCCGCTGCCGGTGGTGCACGGCCGACCCGCTATACGTCCAGTACCACGATCACGAATGGGGCGTGCCGTCCCGCGATCCCCGCCATCTGTTTGAAATGCTGATCCTGGAAGGCTTCCAGGCGGGCCTGTCGTGGCTGACCATCCTGCGCCGGCGCGAGGCCTTTCGCGCTGCCTTCTTCGGTTTCGAGCCCCAGGCCCTGGCACAGACCGACGCTGCCTGGGTGCAGGCCCAGATGCAGAACGCAGCCATCATCCGCAATCGCCTGAAACTGCAGGCCGCCGGCACCAATGCGCGCGCCTGGCTGAGCCTGCCCGACCCTGTGGCCCTGATCTGGTCGGTCGTCGACCAGGCCCCGCGCGTTCACCACTACGCACCGGGGGACGCGATCCCCACGGCGGGGCCGGAAGCCCAGGCGCTCAGCCGCCTGCTGAAACGCCACGGCTTCACCTTCGTCGGCCCGACGATCTGCCAGGCCTATCTGCAGGCCATCGGCTGCCTGATGGACCATACGACAGACTGCCACCGGCATGCGGCCCTGTCCGGTGCCTGAACACCGTCCGGAACGCTGCTGCGGCGGCGCGCCCGCATCCTCTGCCCTGGCCGAGGCCTATCTGAACGCCCTGTACCGCATCGACGCGGCGCCCGCGCTGCTGATCCGCATCGGCCAGGCCCACCCCGAGCTTGGCCGGCTGCATCTGCACCACCACTGCCGCCACAGCCTGATCCTGACCGCCTGCAATCCGCGCAGCCGCCGTCTGCGGCCTGCGGCCAATGCCCGGCGGATGTGCGCGCTGCGCCAGGCCATCGACGCGCTGGGCTTTCCCGGCCTGCCCGCCATGGGGCTGGATCCCCAAGGCATCTGGCCGGACGAGGCCAGTCTCTGGGTCCCCGGCCTGCCCCTGGCTTCAGGGCTGATCCTGGCCAGAAGTTTCGGGCAGAACGCCCTGGTCGAGTGCCCGGAAGACACGGTGGCGCGCCTGGTCTGGACCGCAGTCTGCTAAGGTAACAACTGCCCAGACACACCAGACGGAGCCCCCATGCGCTCATTGTTCACCCGCCACACCGCCTTTTACACCGCCATCGCCCTGACCATCCTGTGCCTTGGCCTGGCGCTCGGCGTGAATGCCGCCTGGTGGCTGCCCGGCCTGCTGTTCCTGGCGCTGTCCATCCTGGGGGTCTACGACCTGAACCAGACCCGGCACGCCATCCGCCGCAACTATCCGGTGATCGGCAACCTGCGTTTCCTGTTCGAATACATCCGCCCGGAAGTGCGGCAATACTTCTTCGAGGACGACACGCTGAAGATGCCGTTCTCGCGCGTGGACCGTTCCCTGGTCTACCAACGGGCCAAACGGCAGATGGACCAGCGCCCCTTCGGCACCCAGGGCGACGTCTACGACAGCCACTATGAATGGATCAACCACGCCATGGTGCCCGCCCATGTGCAGGACACCGATTTCCGCATCACGGTGGGCGGTCCGGACTGCACGAAACCGGTCGATCTGTCGGTGTTCAATATCTCTGCCATGAGCTTCGGCGCGCTATCCGCCAATGCAGTGCGGGCCCTGAACAAGGGCGCCGCCCTGGGCAATTTCGCCCACGACACCGGCGAAGGCGGGGTCAGCCGCTATCACCTGGAACACGGCGGCGGACTGATCTGGAACATCGGCTCAGGCTATTTTGGCTGCCGCAACGCGGACGGCAGCTTCTCGGCGGAACGTTTCGCCGACATGGCCTGCCGCGACAATATCCGCATGATCGAAATCAAGCTGTCCCAGGGGGCCAAGCCCGGCCATGGCGGCGTGCTGCCCGCCCCAAAGGTCACACCGGAAATCTCGGCCGCCCGGGGCGTGCCCGCCTGGCAGGACTGTATCTCGCCATCCAGCCACAGCGCCTTTTCCACGCCCATTGAACTGATGCACTTCATCGTGCGCCTGCGCGAACTGTCCGGCGGCAAGCCAGTGGGCTTCAAGCTGTGCATCGGCCACCCCTGGGAATGGTTCGCCATCGCCAAGGCCATGCTGGCCACCGGCATCACGCCGGACTTCATCGTGGTCGACGGCGCCGAGGGCGGCACCGGGGCCGCCCCCATCGAGTTCGTGGACCACGTAGGCACGCCGCTGCGCGAAGGCCTGCGGCTGGTCCACAACACCCTGGTGGGCATCGGCCTGCGGGAAAAGATCCGTCTGGGGGCGTCGGGCAAGGTCATCAGTGCCTTCGACATGGCCCGCATCATGGCCCTGGGCGCCGACTGGTGCAACAGCGCCCGCGCCTACATGTTCGCCATCGGTTGCATCCAGGCCCAGGTCTGCCACACCGGGCGCTGCCCGACCGGCGTCACCACCCAGGACCCCGCGCGCCAGAAGGCCCTGGTCGTGGCCGATAAATCGGTGCGCGTCGCCAACTACCACGCCAACACCCTGAAAGCACTGGGCGAACTGCTGGGCGCCGCCGGCCTGCACCACCCCAGCGATCTGCGACCGCACCACATCGCCCGACGCATCGCCAACGGCGAAGTCCGCGTCCTGTCCGCGCTGTTCCCAGACCTGCAGAAAGGCGAACTGCTGGAAGGCAAGTTCCGCAACACGATCTTCCGCACGGCCTGGCCCATGGCGCAGGCCGATTCGTTCGAGCCCCTGTACAGCCTCAGCGCCGCGCTGTCGGGGCATGCGGACCGCAGCATTCCGGACGCGGCCGACTCGACTGCCGCCGCCAGCTGATGAGCCCCGGACCATGGGCCCTGGCGGCCGCCCTGCTGCTGGCGGGCTGCGCCAGCCTGCCCAAGGACGTGCAGCGGCCTGTGTCCACCGCCCTGGATCATCCTGAGGCCACTGCCCTGGGTCAGCTCGTCGCGAGCAAGCAGCCCGCCGCAACCCGAAGCGACCTGTCGGGCTTCGCCCTGCTGGCCTCGCCCAATATGGCCTACGCAGGCCGGCTCGCGCTGACCGAACAGGCCAGCAAGACGCTGGACATCCAGTACTACACCATTCACGTCGACCCCACCGTGCGCAACCTGCTGCGCGCTGTACGGGCGGCGGCGCAGCGCGGCGTGCGTGTCCGCATCCTGCTGGACGATTTCAACAGCGTCGGGCGCGACGCCCTGGTCATGCGCATGGCTGACATACCGGGTGTGCAGATGCGCATGTTCAACCCGCTGCCCGGCAGCCGAAGCGCCGGCCTGTGGCGCGCACTGGGGTCTCTGCACGACTTCCAGCGCATCCAGCACCGCATGCACAACAAGCTGTACGTGGCCGACAATGCCTGGGGCATCATCGGCGGACGCAATCTGGGGGACGTCTATTTCGGCACGGCGACCGGCAGCGATTTCATCGACATGGACGTGCTGGCAGCCGGCCCCGTGGTACAGCGGATTTCAGCCAGCTTCGACCGCTACTGGAACAGTCTCCTGGCCTATCCGGTCGCCTCGCTGGTCACGTCCGCCGAACTCAGGCAACTGCGCGAAACCACCCGCCCCCGACCTGCAGACAGCGCCGACGAGCCCGCCAGGGAAGCACCGGCGCTGCCGCCGGCGCTGGACCTGGCAACGCTGCCGCTGACCTGGGCTCCGGCGGGACTGCTGGTCGACAGCCCGCTCAAGCTCATGCCCGCCGAAGACGGCGCACCCGTCGAGGGCGCGGTCATCGAAGGCCTGCTGTCCCTGCTGAGCAGAGCACAGCACGACGTGGTGATCGTGTCGCCCTACTTCGTCCCCGGACCGCAGATGATGATGCTGTTCACCGACCTGAAGGCGCGAGGCGTGCGGGTGCGCGTGCTGACCAATTCGCTGGCATCCACGGACGCCTTGCTGGCGCAGATCGGCTACGCGCGCCACCGCAAGCAGCTCCTGCGCCTGGGGCTGGAACTGCATGAGACCCGGGCACAGGCGCGCGCCCGGCTGCAGGACACAATGTCGGGCTTCACAAGCAAAGGGACGCGCGCCAGCCTGCACGCCAAGCTGGTCATCGTGGACGGCCGCATTCTCAGCATCGGCTCGATGAATCTGGACCTGAGGTCCAAGCTGCAGAACTCGGAAATCGCCCTGGTGATCCACAGCCCCGCGCTCGCGCGGCAGGCCGGCGAGCAGGTACAGCACATGATCGACGCGGCCGCCTGGAAAGTCACACTGACGCAGGACGACACCCTGCTCTGGCAGGCGCCGCAGGAGACGCCCCCCGCCGTGGTCGGACACGATCCCGACACCAGCCTGTGGCTGCGGTTCCTGGCAAAGCTGCTGGCGCCCCTGACGCCGGACGAGATGCTGTAACCCGCAAGACCGCGCCCCACTTACCCACACCCCCGGTGGATAAGCGCGTGGAAAACCCTATGACAGATTTGCTACAGCCACGATCCACGCGGATCTTCAGTAGACGGATCAAGAATCGATCACGGGATCCAGCAGTCCGCGATCCCGCAGGATCATGGCGGCTAGCGGGGGCGTGACCAGTCAGCGTCTGCCCAACGCAGGCATGAAGCAGCGCACATCGCAGTGGTGGCCGCTGCCGGGGACAACTGGTATAAAACGGCTTTCACCCAATCCGAACTCCATGACCCGCATCAACTGCATCCCCGTCGAGGAACTCAGCGGCCCTCACCTGGTCGCTGAATACAGGGAACTGCCCAGAGTGTTTGCACTGGCACAGAAGGCCGTTGCGCGCGGGGTGTTTTCACAGCCCGAGACGTACACCCTAGGCAAAGGACACCTGCTCTTCTTCTACACGCGGCTGGGCTATCTCGCCAGGCGCCACGCAGAGCTGATCTCGGAGATGAAGAAGCGCGGGTACAAGCCGGCATACTCAGGCGTTCGCCGAGAGGATTTCCCAGGGACACCTGACGCCTGCTGGGGCGACTGGGATCCAACCCCCGAAGCGCTGGCACTGAACCGAGCCAGAATCAAAGAGCGCAGCGCGTAAGCCACCGCCAGGGTTGCGCCGCGTTTTGCTACGCGATTGACGCTTCGTCGACACCCAGGCCACAGACAACAAAAAAGCCACCGCATCGGGTGGCTTCAGTGTCCTGACCTAACAGGGGAAAATCTGGTGGCGCATCAGGGACTCGAACCCCGGACCTGCGGATTATGATTCCGTCGCTCTAACCAACTGAGCTAATGCGCCAAAGCACGCAATTATAGCAAGAATCTTCTGGCCTGCAAGAGGGTGGTCTAAACCTTATGGCTATAGTAGGCTTTGGCTTGTCCCAGATCGTTGAAACCGCAACGACCCCACAAGCAAAGGAACCCCCACTGGATGCAGATCCGGAAGCCTTCCCGCATTACTTTACGTCAACTGGTCCTGATTCTGTCGATCGGCAGCGTGCTGACCATGCTGGTCGCAGGCATAGCGGGGGCGTACCGGATCCAGCGCGACCAGCTGATGGAAGACACCCTGGCGGCCAACCAGGCCTTTGCGGAAAAACTGGCTGCATCGACATCCGATCTGCTGTCACAGGCCCAGCAGGATCTGGCCTATTCGGCCGAACGCATCGTCCAATCCGGCATGAATCCGGCCATGCTGCAATCCGAAGTCGAGCGCCTGCGGGCGCAGGGCACGGGATTCAATGCGGTTTCCATCACGGGCAGCCAGGGGGTCATCCTGGCGATTGCCCCCGCAGCCCTGAACGTCCGGGGCCGCCGGGTGGATCGATCCGACCCGAGATCCGCCCTGCGTCACCAGACGCCCATGATCAGCAGCCCTTTCACGTCGATCCTGGGCAATCTGTCCATTCTGATTTCCCATCCGCTGTACACCGCCAAGGACCAATACCTGGGCTATCTGGCGGGCACCGTCTACCTGAAGTCCGACGGCGGCCTGTCGCGCCTGATCGGCCGGCACTACTTTCGCAACGACACCTACGTCTATGTGGTGGATGCCACGCACCGGCTGCTGTATCACCCGCAGGCCAATCGGATCGGCACGGAAGTCAACTACGACAACCCCGCCATCAACGCCGTGCTGCAGGGGCGGTCCGGCGCGCTGCGGATCACCAACAGCCAGGGCATCGACATGCTGGCCGGCTTTGCCTACGTGCCGTCCACCCAATGGGGCATCGTCGTCCAGCGTCCCACCCAGGTCACGCTGGCGCGCCTGGACGCGCTGATGCACCGGGCGCTGTGGCTGTCGCTGATTCCGGTAGGCCTGCTGCTGGCGCTGCTCTGGTTCCTGGCCAGCTGGGTCTCCCGCCCCCTGGGCGAACTGGCGCTCGTCGTGCAGGATGGCTACGAGGACAACATGGCGCGCCGCATCCAGTCGATCCGCTGCTGGTATTTCGAAGCACAGCGCCTGCAGCGGGCTCTGCTGGAAAGCCTGGGCGCCGTCGGCGCGCAACTCGATCAACTGCATGACGAAGCCTACCAGGACCCCCTGACCGGCCTGGGCAACCGGCGCGGGCTGAACCTGGCCCTGCAGACATTCCAGACCCTGGAGCAGCCATTCGCCGTCATTACGCTGGACATCGATTTCTTCAAGCACATCAACGACACCTACGGCCACGATACGGGGGACCAGGTGATCCGCCAGATCGGCCAATGGATGCGGAACCAGGCCCGCGAGGGCGACACCCTGTTTCGCATGGGCGGCGAGGAATTCCTGACGATCCTGCCTGGGGCGCGCCAGGACATCGCCGCCAACATGGCGGAAAGGCTGAGAGCAGGCATCGAGCAGGCGACGATCCTGCCGGGTGAAACCGTGACGGTATCCATCGGCGTGGCATCCTGGACGCCCGAAGACGCCGCCGACACGACCCAGGTGCTGAAGGCCGCCGACCAGGCCCTGTACCGAGCCAAGCAGACCGGACGCAACCGCGTCGTGCAAAGCGACGACCTGATCGGGATGCCAGAAACGTAAAGGCCCCACCTTCTGGTGGGGCCCTACCGCCACTGGGGCAGTAAGCACTGCATGGGCGCAGTGCGAAGTCAACGCCGATGAGGCGAAGAATCACTACCGTTCGGTAGTGATTCCAGTATAGGCACCTGATCGCCCCAGCACAAGATCGGGAATTACCCTAGGTTCCCTGGTACGATAAAGCGTATTCCAGCGCTGCACAGACGGCGGCCGCCTGGGCGACATTGCACTGATCAGCCGTCGCGCTGGGACTGTCCGGGTAGACCTCGGTCGTGGTGCGGTACGGGGCGTCGGTGATGCCCGCGCACAGCCCCAGGGGCCGCAGGGCGTAGCGGATCACACCCGGCGCCACGACAGGCGAGCCGATGATTTCACCGCGTTCGTCGGCCGGCGCGATGTGCGTCACCCGGGCCACGGCATCGATGATCGCCTGCTGGAATCCCGGCTGCGGCGTGTCGGTGTCGTCCACCAGATAGAAACCGTCGGGAATGCCGCCTGGGGTGAAGGGGCGTCCGTCCCGGGCCGCCAGGGCCGGGCGGAATTCGGTCTCGTCGGTGTCGGTGGTTTCGTGCAGATCGATATGCACGCGCACTCGCGCCGCAAAGGGCTCGACCAGCCGCATCAAGGCCGCCGATTCCGGGGCCGGGCTATTCGGCCGGAACGACCGGTTGGGGTCCAGCGCCTGCGGATTCCAGCGGTGGATGCGCTCGAAGCCCCAGGGGCTGACGCAAGGCGCGATCATCAGGTCGCAACGATCCTCAAAATCGGCGGCGTGCTGCTCGGCAAACTGCAAAGCCCCCATGACCCCGCTGGTTTCATAGCCATGCACCCCGCCCGTCACCAGCGCCACCGGCCGGTCGCCTCGCCAACGGCGGCTGCGCAGGGCCATCAGGGGATAGGCGTCGGGCGCGTAGTCCAGTTCGCCGTACTGCACGACGTCGAAACGTTCGCGCAACGCGTCCACCACCCGCAGCACCAGATCGGCGTAGCTGCGCTGGCGGCGCTGGCGCCCCAGCCAGGTGGCGATCTCGTCCACCCCCCAGGGGGTGCCAGGCGTGCCGATGGGATAGAAGGCGGATGACATGGGATTGGCTCCAAGCACAGGAAATCGGCGGCCACTGTAGCACAGGGCCGCGCACCGTCATGGACGGCGACGCGCGCCCTGTTCCAGGTACCAGGGCAGGCAATCGGGATTGCTCATGGCGTCCGGATTGATGACCTTGTCCATCGGCTCGCCCAGCAGCAGCCGCTTGACGGGCAATTCCATTTTCTTGCCGCTCAGGGTGCGTGGAATCGCCGGGGCGACCAGGATGTCATCGGGCACGTGACGAGCCGACAGGTTCTCGCGGATGGCGGCCTTCATCCGCGCGGCCAGATCGTCGGTCAGGGCCTGGCCATCGCGCAACACCACGAACAGCGGCATGTAGGATTCCCGCCCCAGGTATTCCAGATCGACCACCATGCAGTCCAGCACTTCGGGAAAGGCCTCCAGGACGCGGTAGATCTCGGCCGTTCCCATGCGGATCCCGTGGCGGTTGATGGTGGTGTCCGAGCGGCCGTAGATGATGGCCCCGCCGCGCGGCGTGATGCGGATCCAGTCGCCGTGGCGCCAGATGCCGGGATAGACGCCGAAGTAGCTGTCGTGATAGCGGATGCCGTCCGGGTCGTTCCAGAAACGCAGCGGCATGCAGGGCATGGGTTCCGTGACCACCAGTTCGCCCACCGCGTCTTCCAGAGACTGGCCGGCATCGTCATAGGCGCGCACGGCCGTCCCCAGATAGCGGCACTGCATCTCGCCGGCATGGACGGGCAGCACGGGGCACGGCCCGACATAGGCGGCCGCGACGTCAGTGCCGCCGCTGAGCGCCGCCACCAGCACGTCCGGGAACTGCTGCATCAGCCAGCGGTAGCCGTCGTCGGACAGCGGCGAGCCGGTGGACCCGATGGTCTTCAGCACGCCCGGATGCACGTGCTTTCCCGGTTCGACGCCGGCCTTGCGGCAGGCCAGGAAATACGCGGCCCCCGCCCCGAAGAACGTCACACCGGCCTGGTCCGCGAAATCCCACAGCGTGTTCAGGTCCGGATGGCCGGGATTGCCGTCGTACAGGCAGACCGTGGCCCCCGCCAGCAGGCCCATCATCTGGATGTTCCACATGATCCAGCCCGTGGTGGTGAACCACATGAAGCGATCCTGCGGGCCGATGTCCATCTGCAGGGCCAGGTCCTGCAGGCCTTTCAGCAGCACGCCGCCGTGGCCGTGCACGATGGGCTTGGGCAGGCCCGTGGTGCCAGAGGAATACACCACCCAAAGCGGATGATCGAAGGCCACCTGTTCAAACTGCATGGGCGCGGCCGGCTGCGCCAGCAGCTCATCCCAGGACAGGGTGCCGTCCAGCCGGGCCTGCGGATCCAGATAGGGCAGCAGCACGACCGTGCCCAGCGTGGGCAGCGCATCGCGCAGCCCCGCCACTACCGGCAGGCGATCGAAGTCCTTGCCGCTGTAGCGATAGCCATCGACCGCCAGCATGACTTTCGGGTCGATCTGACGAAAGCGATCGAGCACGCTGCGGGTGCCCATGTCGGGTGAACAGCTGGACCAGATCGCCCCCAGGCTGGAGACGGCCAGAAAGGCCACCAGGGTCTCGGGCAGATTGGGCAGATAGGCCACGACCCGGTCGCCCGGCCCCACCCCCAGGGCACGCAGCCCCTGGGCGGCGGCGGCCACCTGGGCGCGCAAGGCGCCCCACCCCAGGGACTGCATCGGCCGGATTTCGGAACGCGACACGATGGCAGGTCGGTCGGGCTCGTCCGGGTGAAAACGGAAGACCTGCTCGGCCAGATTCAGGCGGGCGCCCTCGAACCATCGCGCCCCGGGCATCGCGCGGCGATCCAGCACCCGGCTGTAAGGCGCCGAACTGCGCAGATCGAAATATTCCCAGATCGATTCATAGAAGTCTTCCAGGTGATCGACAGACCACTGCCACAAGGCGGGGTAATCCTGAAAGGACTTGCCCTTGCGAGCCTGCAGCCACTGCTGGTAATCCGTGATGCGGGCCTGGGCAATGCGCCCGGCACCGGGCGTCCACAAGGGCTGGGTATCAGGACTGCTGGGGCTGCTCACTGAAAGTCTCCTCGGATTATTTTTGATCGCACTAGCTTATACCCTTATGCCTCGTGTCGCGGCACCGCCCGGCTTGCATTGGCCGCCCCGCCCGCCGCATACTGGACCGATCGCACACCGGCCTGGAACCTGGCATGACACACGCAGACATCACATTGGAACAACGCGCCCAGGGCGCGCTCATGGGCGCCTACATCGGCGACGCCCTGGCCCTGGGGCCGCACTGGTACTACGATCTGGATGCGCTGCGCCGCGACTACGGCGCCTGGATCACGGACTACACCGATCCGCGCCCTGACCGCTACCACGGCGGCCTCAAGGCCGGACAGTCCTCGCAGGCCGGCATCATCCTGGACCTGCTCACACAGTCCCTGACCGAACGCGGGCGCTACGACGAAGCCGACTTCTGCCGGCGGATGGACCAGGACCTGTTCCCCCAACTGGACGGCACGCCCATGAACGGGCCGGGCGGCTACACCAGCCAGTCGATCCGCGAAACCTGGCGGCTGCGGGTGCGCGAACATCGCCCCTGGGGCCAGGTCTCGGGCCTGGCCGACACCACCGAGGCCGCCGAACGCATCCTGGCGCTGGCCATCCGCTACGCGCTGCAGCCGGCCGAACTGGCGCGACAGGTGTCCGCCAACACGCTGCTGACCCAGCACGACACCACGGTGATGGCCATGACCGTGGCCTACGGTTGCGTGCTGGGCAGCCTGGTGCGCGGCGAACCGCTGGACGCGCAGACCTCCGATCGCCTGATGGCGATGGTGCACGAGGGGTCCCTGCCCTTTCACGCGGTCACGTCCACCGGGGAACAGACCCCGCCGCCGGGCCCCGAAGCCCCCCGGCAGGCAGGCCAGTTTCCTTCGCCCGACGCCCTGCTGACCACATCCGGCATCCTGCGGGCAGCCACCGATCCCGACATCCGCATCGAGCCGGCCTGGAAGGCCTCGCTGGTCTACGGCATGCCCTGCGCGGTCTACCATCAGTTCCCCGCCGCCTACTATCTGGCGGGCCGTTTCCAGGGGGATTTCGAGTCCGCCGTGCTGCATGCCGTCAACGGCGGCGGCCAGAATCAGGCCCGAGCCATCCTGACCGGGGCGCTGGCCGGGGCGATCGGCGGCATCCAGGCCATCCCCGACCGCTTCCTGAAAGGCCTGGAACATGGCGACCAGCGGCTGGCCTGGGCGCAACAACTGGCGCGCCAGACGGCCGGCAGCGTCAACGCACCGGCAGGAAATTGAAGAACAGCAGCCCCTGCAGGTAATTGATGCCGATGCGCCGGACGCTTTCGTCCTGCAATTCGGCAACCAGGTCCAGCCGGGCGATCATGCGGCCGAATTCGCGCTCGAAACTCAGATTGGCCACGCCGTCGCCCAATTCATTGGACAGCAGCAACGGCCGGCCCTGGGCATCGCGCCGGCTGGCCAGCATCCAGGCCGCGATCTCCACGTTGCGGGCCGCATTGAAGACATGGCGGGCATCCACCGAATCCGTCACGTGAAAGCGCGTGCGCCCGCCATGCGCCGCGATGATCATGTTGGACAGCCCCAGCACGAAGGCCGCCGCCCGGTCGCCGGGATAGCGCGGGTCCATCGCCACGGACAGGACCTCGATGTCGCGCAGGCCGTCCAGTTCCTTGGGTACTTCTCCGGTGCGGATGCGCGCGTCGCCCTGGGACAGCGCGGATTTCAGGTCGGTGAAACCGGCCTTGCGCCATTCTCCGGGGTTGCGGCGGTACAGCTTTTCCAGCAAACGGACCAGGCTGTCCAGATTGTCTCGCATGGCCAGCGTCTGGACGCGATTGATGTCGCTCTGCGTCAGTTGATCGGCGGAAAACGATTCACCCTGCAGTCCCTCGACGGGCGGCGCTGCGCAGGCCGACAGCAGCAGCGCCAGGACAGCGCCCAGCACCCCGCGAACCGCCCTGCAACCGGCACCCGCCATGGCCATCAGTACTGCCGCGCCCGGTCCACGACGCCGGTGATGGGTTCCCCCCGAACCACGGCCCGGACCTTGCCGGCGATCTGCTGCACGGTCAGCCCCATCAGGCTGGCCCCCGCCACGTGCGGCGTCACCTGGATGCGCAGATCCGACCAGAATGGATGATCGGGCGGCAGGGGCTCGCGGGAAAAGACGTCCAGCGCTGCGCCACGCAGGCGCCCGCTGTCCAGGCAGGCCAGCAGGTCGGCTTCGACCAGATGGTCCCCCCGGGCGATATTGATCAGATAGGCATCGGGCCGCAATTGTTCGAACACGGCACGCGACAGGATGCCGCGCGTGTCCGCCGTCAGCGGCAGCACGTTGACCAGCACCCGGGTCCGGGCCAGAAAATCCGCCAGGCCATCCTGCCCGAAGGCCTGCGCACCCGCCACCGGGCGGCCGCTGCGCGACCAGACGGCCACGGGATAGTCCAGCGCGGCGCAGGCCTGCGCGACTCGCGCCCCCATCACGCCGCCCCCCATGACGCCGACTGTCCAGGCACCCCGGTCGATGTCGTCCAGCGGCTGCCAGCAAGCCTGCGCCTGCAGGCCGGCATAGCGGCCCAGGTCGCGGGATTCACGGACCAGGTAGTGCAGGACGTATTCCGCCATCTGCACGGCCATGCCGCCGTCTTCCATGCGCACCAGCGTGATGTCGTCCGACAGGCCCGGCATCTGCAGCAGGGCGTCCACCCCGGCCCCCAGATTGAAGAGATGCGTCAGCCGGGGCTCGCGAGCGAACAATTCGGCCGGCGGCGCCCACACGACGGCGGCATCCGCCCGCCCCTGCGGCGACGAATCATCGTCCCACAGGCGCACGCTGTGTTCCGGCAAGGCCTGCCGCAGGGCGCGGACCCATTCCAGCGGATTCGATTCGTGACGGGAGGCGAAGACGATTTCCATGAGCGGGCCGCCAGGCTGAGGGGCTGCCCGACGTGCCGCCCCGCGCTGAACCAACAGTGGTGAATGACCTGGGGACTGTAGCACAGCGCCCCGAAGGACCCGGCATCAGGCCAGCAGCCGCTCGAAGATGTCGTCGGAGCCCATCTGCCCGCCTTTCAGCATCAGCGGCAGCCCGTCCAGGCGGGCATCATCCGCATGCAGCCGACACAGCGCCACACCGGGTTCCAGCGTCCGCCGGTAGGTCAGCGCCCAGGCATCCAGCGCCTGCACGCAATGGCTGGACGTGTCGCCGCCCGACAGGCCAAGACGCCCCGGACGGACCCTGCGCAGCACATCGGCCGCCAGCCCTGCCCCGGCCCGGGCCAGCTGGGCCGGATCCAGGCGAGGCACCGCCGACGATGCGCAACGATCCACCCAGTGCGCCAGCACATGGCGGCCAGCGTTCAATGACTGCACAATCCGCGCCTGGGCGGCGGCACGACCGCCCGAGGCGCCATCCAGCAGATCGCCGACCGCGACGGGAATCCGCTCGTACGAACGCGCTGCCTGGACCTGCCGGGCCGTGCGCGGCGACAGACTGCCGGAAAACACCAGCACCGGGCCATCCCGCCGCTCTGTATCCAAGGTGTCCTGTTCCCGCGCCTGCGCGGCCGCCTGGTGATCGGCCGTCACCCACTGTGTCAGCAGCGCCTGTTCGACGCTGCTGGGTCCCACGGCCAGCATGGGCTGGCGGCGCGCCTGCTGCCACAGCAAACGGCCAATCACCGCCAGATGCGCGGGCGTGGCGACGTCCAGCAGGACACCATCGGGGCCGGCTTCCAGCGCGGCCGCCCACTGCGCATCCAGTTGATCCGGCGCGCCGTCATAGGCCGGATAGGCGATGCTGGCCACTGCCTTCAGCCCCTGGCGGGCCAGATGGCGACGCAGATCGGACTCGTCCATCGGCGTCACGGGATGGCGGCTCATGGTCGGATGCCGATCCAGGCGAAAGACCTCGCCCCCCACCTGGAAAGCTGCAAACAGATTGCCGAACACGCAATACCGGCCCAGATTGGGCTGCCCGCCGACGATGGGCACGAACGGCCCCACCGGCAGGCGATCCCGCAGCACATGCGCGGCCAACCCGATATTGCCCACGGACGGGCTGCTGTCGAAGGTGGAGCAGGTCTTGTAATGCACCACGGGCGGGCACCACGGCGCGATGTGATCCGCCACCCGGCCCAGTTCCGCCTGCAGCTGCCGGCGCGTCATGGATCGGGATGCGCCCGCGATACCCAGGCAATCCTGGGGGCCGATGGCTGCCCGCTGCGCGGCTGTCGGCAAGCGCAGGAACAGCGTCGCCCGCAACCCCGCCCGCGCCACCGTGGCCAGCGTATCGGTCGCCCCGGTGAAGTCGTCCGCGTAGAAGACCAGCTTCAGGTCCGGCCCGGCAGCGTCGGCGTGCGCTTCAACGACCACCGAAGAACTCCAGCGCCCGGTGCAGCTCCTGCGCCTGCGCGGCAAATTCCGCCAGGGCGACGCCGCTGCGGGCGGCCTCCCAGGCCTGGCGCAGACTGCGCACGCCGGCCGCCGGGCCATCGGGGTGCGCCAGGATCCCGCCCCCCGACATGAACAGCAGATCCTCGCCCACCGCCTGATACGTGGCCGGGACGGTCCCCGCCCACTGCCCGGAGGAAAACGCCGGCATGACGGCATCGTCCCGCCCCGCCGCCAGCGGCGCCAGGCAGGCCCGGGCGGATTCGACGACCTCGCCGTCGGTCTGGGCGAACTTGCCCTGCAGACCATGCACGTGCATGTGATCCACGCCGGCCAGGCGCCACAAGGTCTGGTACGCCTGGAACGAAATGCCCAGCAGGGGGTGGCGCGACATGGAACCAAAGCCGTTGCGATGACCGTGGATGGCCAGGGGCGTGCTGCGGCGCAGGCTTTGCACGGCGGCAAAGCCGCAGCTATTGAGGCTGACCATCACGCAGGACCCTTCTTCGCGGCGCACCAGGTCGGCGTGGCGGCGCATGGCGTCCAGGTCGTCGCTGATGTTGAAAGCCACCATCACCGTGCGCCCAGTGCGCTCTCGGTAATCGCGCACCGCTGCCATCACGGCCGGCACGCGCTCCGCCAAGGGCGCATGCGCGGGGTTGGCGCAGATCTCGTCATCCTTGATGAAATCCACACCGGCTTCGCACAGGTCGGCCACCAGATCCGCCGTCTGCCGCGCCGACAGGCCGACATTGGGTTTGACGATAGTGCCGATCAAGGCCCCCTGCCCCACCCCGGTGACGGCCCGCGTGCCGCGCACGCCGTGGCTCGGGAAATCGAACTGCGCCCGATAGGCGGCGGGCAGGCGCAGGGCGTCCAGCCGCATGCCCGTGACTTCGCCCAGATCGTAGAGATTGCCCGCCACCGTCGCATACAAGGTGGGCAGGTTCGCACCTACATTCACCACGGGGAAACGGATCCGTACCCGGGCCTGAGTCCAGGGCCCCGCCACCTGCCGGCGGGACAGAAACGCATTGGGCAAGGCCGGCTCCAGCGCCCGGCCCAGGACCGTCACGTCCAGCACTTCGGCGCGGGCGCGGCTGCGCAGTTCGTCGGTCTCGCCCGCCACCCGCGTGAAGGTGCCGCAGGACTGCTCGCCCGCCATCACCTGCGCGACGAGGTTCGGGTCCAGCGGGGTCTCGATCAGATAGTCGGCTTCGTAGTGGAGATCGTCCATGGCCGGCTCACAGCGTGTTCAGATCCGGGAATGGCCGGATGGGGTCGCGCCCGTCCCAGCCTTCGGCCGCCTGGCGGATCAGGTCGAACAGCGCGCCCTTGGGGCCCTGGACCTCGGACAATTCGATCACCGTGCCCGGGTGGTATTCGGTGTCGAAATAGATAAAGCGGCCGTTCTCGCCGACCTCGCCGCCCATGACGGGCTTGAAGCCCTGCGCCAGCAGGCGTTCCAGGTCCGCATCGTACGTGCGGGTCCAGTACGCCACGTGCTGCAGGCCTTCGCGCCCGGCCTGCTGGAAATCCCGGTACATGGACGGCACGTCGTTGCGGGTCTGGATCAGTTCGACCTGCACGTCGCCCGAATTGGCCAGGGCCACCGAATTATGGGGCTCGTAGGCCTGTCCCCGATACCGGTAATTCTGGATGGGAACCTTGGGGTTGTAATACCAGGGGCCGACGCCCAGGGTGCTGCTCCAGTAGTCCATCGCCGCCTCGATATCCTTGACGACATAGCCCAGTTGGCGGATTTCTCCGAAGAAACGACTCATTGCTTGAACTCCTCATCTTGCGTCCCGGGCTTGCTGCGCGGGACGACATTCATCTGTATCTCACCGAAGGAACAGGCTCGGGAACCATGTGGACACTGCCGGCACCAGCGTGACGACCAGCAGCGACAGCAACAGCGGAATGAAAAACGGCATGGCCCCCGCGATCACGCGATGCAAGGGCATGCGGGCCATGATGCTGACCATGTACAGGCTCATGCCCACCGGCGGCGTCAGCAGGCCGATCATCAGGTTCAGCACCACGACGACGCCCAGTTGCACGGGGTCCACGCCAGCCGCCAGCAGCGCCGGCGTCAGGATCGGCGCCAGGATCAGGATGGCGGCGATCGACTCCATGAACATGCCCACCACCAGCAGCAGCACGTTGACGATCATCAGCAGGACGAACGGGCTGCTGGACAAGTTCAGGAAAAATTCCGTCGCCAGCATGGGCACCTGATCGATGGTCAGCACCCAGGCGAACAGGGCCGCCGCGCCCACGATGAACAGCACGCTGGCCGTCGCCCGGACGGTTTCCCGGGCCGCATCCCAGACGCCGCGAAACGTCAGCTGGCGATAGACGGCGAAACCCAGGAACAGCGCATAGACCACCGTCACCCCGGCGACCTCGGTCGGTCCGAACAGGCCGCTGACCAGGCCGCCGATCAGCACCAGGGGCGCACACAGCGCCGGGAACGCCACCAGGGCCTGGCGCAACAGCACCCGCGCATTGATGGTGATGGTGTCGCGGGGCAGGTTCTGGCGCCTGGCCATGACCGCGATCTGCACCATCAGCAAGGCCGTGATGATCAATCCCGGCACGACGCCGGCCAGGAGCAGTTTCACGGCGGAGACTTCCGCCGCCGAGGCGAAGATGATCAGCGGAATGCTGGGCGGGAAGATCGGCCCGATCGTGGCCGCCGCCATCGTGATGCCGGCGGCGAATTCGGGCTTGTACCCCTGTTCGCGCATCAGGCGCATCTGGGTGCCGCCCAGTGCGCCGATGTCGGCCAGCGCGGCGCCTGACATTCCGGAAAAGATCAGGCTGGTCAGCACCGACACATGCCCCAGGCCGCCCCGAATGCGCCCAACCAGCATGCGCACCAGCGTGAACAGGCTGTCGGTGATGCCCGAGGCATTGAACAGGCAGGCCGCGAAAATGAACATCGGCACCGCCAGCAGAGGCGTGGAATCCAGCGCATTGACCATGCGCTGCGCCAGCACCGACAGCGGCAGGTCGAACCACCACAGCACAATGCCCGCCGACATCCCCATGGCGACCGCGATAGGCACACCCATCAACATGATCACCAGGAACAGGATCAGAATCGTCAGGCTCATCATGACGGCGTCTCCTGTTGATCATGATCTGCTGCGGGCCGGATGGCGCGGACCAGGCGCAGGGCTGCAACCAACGTGAACAGCAGCATCCCCAGCACCACCGGCAGATAGAACAGCAGATTGGGCATGCGCAGCGCCGGCGTCGCGAATTTTCCGGCTTTCAACAGGAACAGATAGCTGCCGTGCAGGAACAGACCGCAGAACGCCAGGATCAGGATCTCGTTGACGACGGCCAGCACCCGGCCGGCGCGCCCCTTCAGCCGCGAACTGACGATGTCCACGGCGATATGACCGCCGTTTAGCAACAGCAGCGGAATGGCCAGATACACGATCCCCAACCCGCCGTAGCGGGCCAGTTCATCGGCCCAGGGCAGGCCCACCTGCCAGACGTTCCGGGCAACGACCTGTAGCACGACCAGGAAAGTCGTCAACAGCAACATGACGATGGCCAGCCGCTCGAATCCGCGACAGACGCCCGACAGCAGCGATGCCAGGCGGCCCGGCGGTGGCCCATCCGGGTGGGTCAAGGTGGAAGACATGATGTGGGGACTCCGCGCCGCGCCGCGTGAAGCGGCGCGGCGGCATAGGGACTGACGATGAGGAATGCAGCCGGACGGACCGGTTTACCGGATGGCGGCGATCTTCTGGTAGAGCTCGCCGTATTTCGCGCCGAAGCGTTCCTGCACCAGTTTGTGCGTGCGGTCCTGGAATACCTTCAGGTCCAGGCCATCTTCAGGGCCGATGATCTTCATGCCCAGTTCTTTCAACTTGGCCAACTGATCCGATTCCTGGGACAGCACCATTTCGGTGGCCTTGGCGCGGGTTTCCTCGGCCGCGCGCGTGAAGGCGGCCCGCTGCGCATCGCTGAGTTTCTTCCAGGTGCGGTCGTTCATGATGATGAGTTCGGGGTTGGTGATGTGCCCCGTGCGCATCAGGTGCGACTGCGATTCATAGAGTTTGTTGGACAGCACCACGTCGACCGGGTTTTCCTGGCCCGACACCTGGCCCGTAGCCAGCGCCGTGGGGACTTCCGACCAGTCCACCGGCACGGGGACGGCGCCCAGGGCTTCGACTGCCGTCATGTAGATCGGAAACGGCAGGGACCGGATCTTCACCCCCGCCAGGTCTGCCGGCGTGCGCACGGCCTTGTTCGCGGTCAGTTCCCGGGTACCGAAATCATAGGCGTACAGGACGCGCACACCCGCCGACTCGATCAGGCCTTTGTTCAGTTCCTGCATCACCGGCGAACTGATGTCGGTGACCTTCATCAGGTGGTCGACGTCCCGGTACAGATAAGGGGTGTCCAGTGCGGCCACCGGTTCGTACAGGGCGCCAATGCCGCCCGCCGTGTTGTGGGACAGCGCGATCACGCCCGTGGAGGTGGCCTCGGCCAGTTCCTGCAGTTTGCCCAGTTGCGAGGACGGGTACACCTGGATGACGACTTCACCCTGGGTGTATTCCTTGACCTTGTCGGCGAACATCTGGGCCTGCAGCCCCGCCACACTGTTGGGGGAATTCATGTGCCCATAGCGCAGGGTCAGCGAAGCGGCCGTGGCCTGGCCCACCGCCAGCCCCAGGCCGGCGGCCAGGAGCGCCCCGGCCAGGCCGTGGCGAAGCAAAAGAGAAGCAGCTTTCATATGATGTCTCCGTGATTGGATTTGATGTGTTGATCAGGATCTTTGTCTTGTATGATGCGTAGTGTTCAATATATGATGTTTCCGGTCAATTACTTATTTTGATTGATTTTGATGTGAATGATCATCCACCATCATCCCTGCGCCGGCGCGCCGGCATCCGCGACATCGCCCAGGCGGCCGGGGTTTCCACCGCCACGGTCGATCGCGTCCTGAACCAGCGCCCGGGTGTGCGCGCAGCCACCGTGCAGGCGGTCTTCCAGGCGGCCGCCGACCTGCGCTACCTGCCGCAGGCAGACCTGTACCGGGCGCTGCAGCCCCACCCCATGCGCCTGCTGTTCCTGTTGCCGGCCGGCACCAATCGCTACCTGAACATGCTGGGGGATTATGCCGGCGCCGCGCACGACCATACCGATCCGTTCAACGTGCAGTGCCGCAGCCGCTTCGTCGAAGGCTTCGACCCCCATATCCTGGCCGAGACCCTGCTGCGTGAAGGCAAACGCGCCGACGGCATCGCCTTCATGGCGCTGGAACACCCGGTGGTGCGCGAAGCCGTCAACCAGCTGGCCGAACAGGGCGTGCATACCATCACCCTGATCTCCGATCTGTCGCGGTCGGCCCGCGCGGCCTACGTCGGGCTGGACAACCGGGCCGCCGGCCGCAGCGCCGGCCTGCTGATGGGGCGCTTCATCGGGCAGCGCCAGGGGCGCATCGCCATGATCGCCGGCAGCCGCCACTATCGCGGCCACGAAGAACGCGAAATGGGTTTCCAGGATGTGCTGTATGAAAAATTCCCGGCCTTGCAGGTGGTCGGCCTGAAGGAAGGCCACGACGACGCGGACACCAACTACCGCCAGGCGCGCCAGCTGCTGGACCAGCACCCGGACCTGGCCGGCATCTACAACATCGGCGGCGCATCCGACGGTGTGGGCAAGGCCCTGAAAGACGCCCGCCGCGACCAGGACATCGTCTTCATCGGCCACGGCCTGACCCCCGACACCCGCAGCCTGCTGATCGACGGCACCATGGACGCCCTGCTGAACCAGAACCTGCAGTCGACCATCCTGTCGACCGTGCGCATCTTCGCCAACGTCCGCGCCGGGCGCGAACCCATGGCGGGCATCGAGCCGATGCAGATCAGCGTGGTGTTCAGCGAGAATCTGCCCTGATAGATTCTTCAGCTAGGAAAGATTCGACACGATTCGGACAATACCAACCAGGTTGAGTTAGTTATTACCCAGTGATAACATGGAACGACATGGTGAAAGACCCGAGTCTGGACACATTGCTTCTGCTGGACGGCGAATCAAAAAGGGCGCTGGCCCAGGTGCGCAGACGCGGATCGAATACGATCACCAACACAAAGGTGAATGCATCCGCTTCTACCTGTACGCAGATGCGTCCACTTTACTAAGCGATTTCTGGCAAGAGGTCGAACGAGCATTGCAAGAGAGGAGCCCCTGACATGAAGATGCTGAAAGTCGGTATCGCCTCACTGGAGCAATACAAGGCCCGAACACTTGCAATAGCTCGAGGTGAATACAGGCCCGGCCCCGGCGATCCCAAGGTCTGGTTCCAGTCCATCGAAAGCCTGTCCCAAGTCCTGTCGGATAAGAACCGGGCATTGCTTGCACTGATTGCCGATACCAAACCACAATCGGTCAACGAACTGGCTATCAAAACCGGCCGGGCAAAATCCAATCTTTCGCGGACATTACGCACGATGGAACAGTACGGATTGATTCACTTTGAAAAGGGGGCCGGACGGCAATTGGCCCCCAGAGCGAATTACTCCGGCATCTCTCTGGAGATGCCGTTTTGACGCAGAGTTCTTCAATGGCAAACCAGACCATCAACGTGGCCTATACGTCCGACGACTGGCGTGGCGTGGCGCTATCGAACTTCAGCCTGTCGCCGTTCCTGCTGGACGGCGTGTTGCTGGCGTCCATCGAAGGCTTCATCCAGGGCATCAAATTCCCGGAAGGCCATCCCGCGCGCGCCCGGGCCTTCGCATCCACCGCCTGGCAGGCGAAGGAATGCGGCCAGGGGGCGGACAAGGTCCATGTGTACTGGGGGCCCACGCCGATCGCTTTCGGCACGACAGCCCACCATCAACTGGTGGAACGCGCCCTGCGGGCGAAATTCGAGCAGAACCAGGGCTTGCGCCACGTGCTGCGATCGACGCAGGGACTGGACATCCTGCACCAGACAGGCGAAGGCGCCGAACCCGCGCTGACGTCGATTCCGGCGGCGGAATTCTGCCGGATATTGACGGAGATCCGGAGCGGGCTTTTGGTGGATCAAGCTTGACACTACCCGGACACTGACAAAAAGGCGCCCATGGCTCGTATGCATACTCCAGCGTTGGACGCGAGGACACATGACCCAGAGCCCTGAGCTATTGCGGCGGCTGCTGCGCGCCAAGGATCGAATGGATGGGGCGTCCCACGAGGAATGGCCCATCCGCCGGCTCGCGCAAGTCAGCGCCGTGTCCGCTGCACACTTCGCGCGCTCGTTCAAGGAAGCCTTCGGCATCCCCCCGCACCGCTACCTGCTGACACGCCGCATCGAGCGCGCGGTTGCGCTGCTGCGCGACACCGATATGCCTATTACAGAGATCGCGTTCCAGACCGGCTGGAAGAGCCTTGGCACCTTTGGGCGCATCTTCCGCGACATCAAGGGCGAGAACCCGGGAAGGCTTCGGGCACGCGCACGGTCGGCCCTGCATGAGCGGGAGCACGTGCCTGAATGCGTCGTGCGCGCCGCCCTCCGGCCAGACCTCAAGACCGCAGTTTCGGAGAAGCGACGGGAAAAGACATCCGAGAGAATGGAGGTCCAATCAACGGAGGATCAATTATGACTCAAGGTGTGGATGTAGTCGGCCTGTACGTGCGCGATCAGGACGAAGCGCTCGCGTTCTACGTCGAGAAGCTGGGTTTTCGTGTGCACACGGACGTTCGCAACGGTGATTACCGCTGGCTCACCGTACAGCACCCGGAGCAAGCCTCATTTCAGCTCGGCCTCTTCAAGCCGGGCCCGCCGGTACACGACGCAGCGACTGCGCAGACCCTGTCCGAAGTCGTGGCCAAGGGCGCCATGCCCCCGCTGGTGCTCGTGGTCGATGACTGCCGCGCCGCCTATGAACAATTGAGCGGGCGCGGCGTGGAATTCACGCAGGAACCCGTCGATCGCTACGGCGCCGTGGATGCGGGCTTTCGTGACCCATCCGGCAATGGATGGAAAATGATCGAGGCCAGGGCAAAGCCGTAATCGCCCACTTCGTATCCAGGTCAACGGCACCGGGGGGAGTACCGGTGTCGCTGATGAAACTGGCCCCGAACCTCTATCAAGCGATATCTATTTGACGGGGGGGCTGACGTCTGCATGTCATATTCTCAATCCCGGAAGACATCGTCCAAATCCGTAGCATCCAAAATATTCAGCGACCAAGTTTCCAGTTGCAATGCCTTTGCCTTGCGGATGCGCTGGGTAAGATCGTCAGATATGGGGCCAAAGCGGCGCTGGACCTGGCGCAGCAGCAAATCCGCCTGTCCTTTCTGTTCACCTTTCGCTATCCCGTGACGTTCGGCAATCGTGACATAGCTCATCTTGTGCTCCTGTTCCAACTGCTGGGCAGCCAGCAGATAATCCGCTTCCAATTCGGGCGGCAGGCGGATCATCCATTCAACCAGTCGTAGCAGGGGGCCAATCTGATCCCGCTGGTAGCCATAGCCATACAAACGCCGCCTTAGATCCAACAACGGCGCCAGCCGCGTAGTTTTGTCTGGATGACCAGATGCCTGCAACTGCGCCATCACCAGCACGGCAAAAGGGTTCGCCGGCGCCAAGGCGTCCAATTCAGCCCAGCGGGCGCGCCATCCTTCCAATTCTACAATCGGAAAGGTGAATTGGGTCTTTTGGCCCAGAAAATCATCGTGATAGCTCAAGGTGTCAAGCGGCGACCTGCCGCTTTGGCCGATGCGCTGATCGATCAGAATGCCCAGGCTATAAACCAGCGGCGGCAGAAAGGAGCGTCCCCGTCGTCGTTCCCGCTGACAGATCAGGACTTTATATTCCAGCATGCGCCAGCTGAAGACCCGCAGGGCGTCGCGGCCGGACAAGCGACCTTGGACTTCGACATGGATCAATAGCCAGGCGTCATCCCCACTAAGCAGCTGAACCCGAACCAGCTTATCCGCATGGCGACGGCCCTGAGCGGGTGTGCCGCCCCGCCGCACGGCTTGCAGTTCTTTATCCAGGAAGATGATAGAGATGGACCAGTCGACGATGGCATGCAGCTCGGGAACCAAAAGCGCCAGCGCCTGAGGAAAATAGAGTTCCAGCGCTTCTTTCCATGGGGTGTCGTGATCATCGGCGGCTGATGGCAAGGTTTCCCGGGCGGACATGACAGGCTTCCTGATGAAGAGCCCTTATTCTGAGGATATCCCCTTAGCCTTGCCAGACTGGGAAACACGGACGGATAAAAAACTCGCAGTATTCAATCCCGGAGGACATCTCCTAAATCCGTAGCATCCAAAATATTCAGCGACCGGGTTACCGCTCGAACCATTCCAGATTTGGCTGCTCCACGGCCCCTGAAGAAAAACCGCCCGCATCCCTGAAACAATCAGGGATGCGGGCGGTGACCGAAGCAAAGAGCGGATCAGCCTTGATCCACCTTCAATTTCCCATCGTTGATAAGGCTGGTGATGAGCGCAGACTGTCCTTCCGGTGACGACACATCGCCATGCCCAGTGGTCAGATCAGCGTTGTCGATGACGATCTGCTGGTTATGGCTATTAGCCACATCCCCATCCGTACTGACGTTGATGATCGTCCTGCCAGCATCCGCGCCCGTACCTCCGCTGATATGGAGGTACTGCGACAGATCGTTGGCATCGGTATGGCCGCTCAGCAGATCGCTGAGGTCAAGGGTATCCTTGCCCAGCGGACCGCCACTTGTCATCCCGAAGTCCGTAACGTGATCCACTGCGGCTGGCTGCCCGGCCGCAGCCTGGTCACCCAGTTTCCACACGAACACATCGTCGCCCGCGCCGCCGGTCAGGGAGTCGTTGCCAGCACCGCCATGCAGGTGATCGTTGCCGGCACCGCCCACCAAGGTATCCCCACCCTGGCCGCCGAACAGAGCGTCATTGCCGTTCGTGCCATGCAGCGTATTGGCTTGAGCCGAGGAATTATCGATGGAGACATCGAAGTTTGAGGACGCGTGATCACCGTTGCCATCCGTGACAGTAGCGCCGAGATGCAAAGCCAGATCGCCTTGAGTGACAGGATGCGTGACCGTCGAAGGATCGGTCTTCCACTGCACGGTAATGCTCTCGTCCACCGAGAACTGGCTGGACGTGTCACCCGCGCCAATCACCACATGGTCGATGTACTTGCCATCCGGCGCATCGATCGTCACCTTCTGCGTGCCAGAGTCGGAATCACTACTCCACCAACGTGACGCTGCAGTCACCGACTCATCATGTGACGATCCATCCGTATAGAACACCGTGATGTGCGCAGAATCTTCTTCGCCACTCAAACCCGCACTGCGATCCCCAAACTGATTCAACGTGAACGCAACTTCAGTGATGTGCTGGCCTGTGGTGGTGCTGAAGCTCAGAACCAGCTTTTCGCCATAGTTGCCGTCCGAGGAGCTATTACTCTGGGAATTATTCTCGATGTACTGGCGATCATATGCATCTTTATTGGCACCATTCCCATTCCCATTAGTCCAGCTCGGATTATCGACCCCAATGCCACGATTATCTTTGGTGTTGACCACAACATTCGCATCCACATCACGGCCACTGCCGGACCCATCCTTGATATCTGGATCCCCTCCCTTATCCAAGAAGGCCGACAATGCCAAGGTAACGCCCTTGGCGCTAAGCGAGGTCATACCGTTGCTAGTGAAGTCGAAAGTCGACTCGCCCGTGGTCCCCGGAACCGTGGCTACATACGACACCACCGGATCCAGTGTGCCGATCATATGCACGGAGTACGTGCCATCGGCCGCCGATCCGGAGACTTCGAACACCTTATGTCCTGGGTCGTCCTGGTAGACTGCGTACAACTTGCCCGTCGCGGCATCCTGTTGATACACCAAGGTGTGCCCGTTGGACTTCAGAGCGACCGTCTGCGGCGAACCATCCACCATGACGCTTGCCGTCACAGGCGAGCCACCCAAGCCAGCTTTGTCCGCACCCGTGATGGCGATCGTGGCGCCGGATGCATCCTTGCCCACGTCGATACCGGTATCCGCTGTAGTGACCAGGCCGGCCTCGTTGGCCAGCAGGGTGCTGTCCGCAGCATGATCGACCGTTGGTACTGTCGGGATGTTCTTGTACCCGCTCAGGTCGATCGTGATGTGTCCGACCTGGGTATCGCCGTCAGCATCCATGACGGTGTAGTTGTAGGTCAGTTCCTTATCGCCGATCTGGAAGTTGTCCCGGGCGGCCCGGCTCATCTCGAACACATAATGCCCATCGGCCCCCACCGTCAAAGTACCGTACTGATTGGTGATGACCGTGGACCCGCCGGCCCCCGCAACCCCGTTTTCCCAAGTCACCGACCCGGCGCCATCGGCGCCGTACTGCCACGTCGTGATGCCGGAATTCTGGTCGAACAGGTCGCCTTCGACCCGAGGCAGAGCGTCGGTAGACGAAATCGTGGCATACAGGTCAAACGAATTCGACTTGTTTTCCCACGTATAGATCGTGGAGACCAGGTTCCCGTTCGTATCCAGGAAACCCTTGATGTCCAGCACATAGGTCCGATCGCCTACCGTGAAAGTCTGCGTGGCTGTGGAGTTGGCGATTTCAACAATATCGCGACTCTGTGTGTTATTGCCGTCCCCCGTATTGCTTGTTTCGGTATGTTTGAGTTTGATCGTATGCTGGACGACATGCTCGACGCCATCGATCGTCACATGGATGGAGACCTGCAGATCAACAGAAGTCAGGGTGTCCCCATTCACGGGAAAGTTATTGTGGGTGAATGTCCCCAGCTTGAACGTCGTATCCAAAAGATCAGAGTCCGAACCCCGCAGCCCTTCGTTGTCCACGAAGGCGTAGCCGGATCCTTTGCTCTTGTCGCCCCAGATGATCTGATCGATGCCGGGGTCGCTGTCGTTGTTCTTCTGGTCTGACAGATCGCCGTTGCTCGTGAGCTTCCAGTTCGCGAAGCCAGATTCCAGCCCGCCCACGCTGATGACGCTGACGGGGATCCCCAGATCGCTATCGGCATTGGGGTTGTTGGCCGGGGCGTCGTCTTGGATATGGATCGTCAGGTTGGAAGTGCCCGACGAGCCCTGCGAATCCGTCACTTTGACCTTGACGTCGAAGGACGTGACATCGTTCTGGGGGTTATGGCCCGGATGTTCTATCGGGGCAAGCAGCTTGACTGTGTAATTCCCGCTGTCGCCGATGGTGACCGTAATCACATCATGGCCCACAGTATTACCCGTGTCCTTCGTGCTGCCCGTCAGGGTATGGCCGTCATCGGAGATTTCCCAGTGCACGGGGCGTCCATCCGACTTGAAGGCGCCTTGGGGCGGTTTCAGCAGGCTGACGTGATGAGCGGCCGTATCGCCTGGGTCGGTGATCGTCAGCGCCCCTGTCATCAGGGTGTTCAGACTGGCTTCGGAGAGCATCACCATCGCGCCGGAAACCACAGGTGCTGCATTCACATCCACCACAAGAGTGGACGACGAAGTCACATCCCCATCACTATCCCGTGCAACGATGTCGAATTTATATTCTTGATCAGCGGGTAGGACGAGATGAGATAGCGTGACATCCGTACTCATCTGAAAATTGGCTTTATCGCTTTCGTCGATATTCTCTATTTTGAGAACACTGAACGGAATGTCTGGTTCGATAGTAATGGGACCGGCAGACGAAATTTCTAACGTGCCACTGTCTGTCTGGCCAGTCAATGGATTGGTAGCTGTCCATTCGATCGTGACAGGCCCAAATTTAACACCCGCAATCTGAATTGTGATCGATTGCAATATATCCGGATCCGTAGCAGCCGGATCGTTTCCGACATGACCAGGGTCATGGAACTCCATCTCAAACCATTCGTTCTGATCAACAAACAGGTTATCCACACCAAATTCGGAACCGTTGGAATTCACGCCTGACCCATTCGACTGAAACTCAACCCGGCCAGCCTCATTCAGCGGGGTATTAGGATCATCTGCCAGTTCACGGAATGCCGGCCCACCAGCGCCCAGAGAGCCAAACGAGATCAGCTCCGTTGTCGCAGCTTTTGGCGTGATCAATTCAAACTTGTACTCGCCCGTCGCATCGACAGTCAGAGAAAACACTTCCGTCACCGGATCAGACCCAGTGACGTACGCAGTGAGTTTAGTGACACCTCCACCAAGATCCTGCTCGGTATACGAAATCCCTTCTATCACCGGACCAGTAATATCAAACGGATTGCTCAAGTTCGGGCCATCTGCCCCAAACTCGACGTCGAATGAGCCAGTAATCGAGCCTGCCTCGTTCTGCATCTCGCCGGGAGTGAAGGCGCCTAGCGTGGGCACATCGTCCACAATCGTCACCTGCAAGGTGCCGCTGTCCGTGCTGCCACCCT
>NZ_JAUCDS010000033.1:0-29578 GCF_034674885.1 Castellaniella sp. | reverse complement strand
CGCAGGCGCAACTGCTGGCGCTGCTGCGGCAGGCCCGCGACGGCGCCGGCACCCACGCCGGCCATCCAGGCTAGGGCGCCACGACGCATCCACTGCGGAGGTGGAATGCATGCCGGCCTCACCGCCACGAAACGAGCACGCAATGCACTTCAATCGCCTGGATCTGAACCCGCTGGTGGCCCTGAACGTGCTTCTCGAAGAGAAAAACGTGACCCGCGCGGGCGAGCGCCTGCACCTGAGCCAATCCGCCATGAGCAGCACGCTGGCGCGCCTGAGGGAATATTTCCAGGACAACCTGCTGGTCCCGGTCGGGCGGCGGATGGCGCCCACGCCCCGGCTGCGGACCATACCGCGCCCCCCACCTCCGACGACTGCTGACGGTCGCCGATGCCTGCTGGCGATCTTCAGCGGCTTGACAAGTCTGAAATAACTCCCATAATACGGTACAAGCGTATCGATTAACAATACGGATCGGCTGCCGAGACAGGCAAGCCGCAGCCGCACATTCGGGAGACAGGAAGGCATGAGCAGTCAATACGACATCGTCGCCATGGGAGCCGGCCACAACGGCCTGACTGCGGCGGCCTATCTCGCCAAGGCCGGCAAGAAGGTGCTGGTCCTGGAACGCAAGTCCTATCCCGGCGGCGGCGTCAGCACCCGGCAGCTGAACATCCCGGGCTACTGGCACGACGAACACAGCAGCGTGCACATCATGATCCAGGGCAATCCGATGCTGCGCCAGGACGAACTGGGCCTGATCAGCCAGCATGGCCTGGAGTACAGCTACTCCCCGATTCCCCACGCCACGATCTTCCCGGACCAGACGGCCCTCTTCACCTACAAGGACCTCGACAAGACGTGCGAGGGCTTCGCGCGGATCTCCCAGAAAGACGCGGACACCTACCGCAGTTTCGTCAAGGTCAGCCAGCAGGTGCTGCAGATGTTCATGCCGGGCCTGTACGCGCCGCCACCGCCGCTCGGCGAGCTGGTGGCGATGCTCGACCGCAGCGACGAAGGCCGGCTGATGTTGGACTTCATGAACCGCGACTGCCTCGACCTGGTCAACCAGCGCTACGAAAGCGATAGGATCAAGATCCATCTGCTGCGCCTGGTTAGCGAGAACCTCCAGTGTCCGAACGAGTTGGGCACCGGCATGGGCGTCCTGCTGATGCCGGGCATCATCCACACCTACGGAGTGTCGCAGCCCATCGGTGGCAGCGGCAAGCTGACCGAATCCCTGGTTCGTTGCCTCACGTCGCATGGCGGCGAAGTGCGCTGCGATGCCGAAGTCGCCAAGATCCTGACCCGAGACGGCCGCGCCGTCGGTGTCCAGCTGACCGACGGCGAACAGATCATGGCCCGGGACGCGGTCATCGGCGCCATCCATCCCCACGTGATCCGCAAATTTGTCGACGACGTGCCCGAGCCCGTCATGCGGCGCGCCGAGCAGGCGACGCTGGCGCCGTTCTCGATCATGGTCAGCCACTACGCCCTCAAGGAGAACGCCAGGTTCTACGCCGGCGAGGAAGTCGGATACGCGACGATGCTGGAGCTCATGGCCACCGACCGGCTCGACGAAATGATGGCCGACTTCGACGACCTCAAGCGCGGCCTGATCACCGAGCGCCGCCTGAGCGCTGGCGGCGACGAGAGCATCAGCGACAAGACCCGGGTCCCGCCCGGGGCGGGGCTGTTCCACGGCATCACCTTCGCGCCCTACACCATCAAGGATAAGCGCTGGGCCGGCCGCCACTGGGACGACATCAAGGAAGAGATCGGCGATCTCTCGATGGAGCACTACCGCAAGTTCGTCTCCAACCTGACCAGCGACAACATCCTGGCACGCACCATCGTCACCCCGGCGGACCACGAGCGCTCCAGCCCGAACAGCATGATGCGCGGCGACCTGCACGGCGTCGCGCCCTACTTCTACCAGAGCGCCGGCCACCGCCCGACCCCGGACCTCGGCCAGTTCACGGTGCCCGGCGTCGACCGCCTCTACCTCGCCGGCCCCTTCCAGCATCCGGGCGGCGGCGTCTACGGCGCCGGGCGCGCCACCGCGATCAAGATGTTCGAGCAGCTGGGCATGGATTTCTCCAGCGTGAGCGCCGGCAGCCGGCAGGACCTGGGCACGCCGGCCAACGTCGACGCCGTCCGCAAGAAGGGCCTGATCCTGCGCGGCGCGGCCAACGAGGAACTGATGCACGTCGAGTCCCTGAAGCGCCGGGGCAACGAGCTGATCATCAAGGGCAAGAGCTTCGGCACGATGCCGCTGGAAGCCCGCCTCGACGCCGACTCGGCCCGCGCCGGCCTGAAGCTGCTGGGCCTCAAGCAACTGTCCTTCCTCGCCTCACTGCCTTTTCGCAAGGGAAACAAGCCATGAACCTCAAACGCTTCGCCGACTACATCCGCCGCTTCAACGCCCGGGACCCGGGCGCCTTCGAGGACTACCTGGCGCCCGACGTGGCGGTCCAGAACGGCACCCTGCGGTATACCGGTGTCGAGGCCATGAAGGCACACTACGCCCGGATCTGGTCGGGCATGAAGGAAACCCTGGACCCCCGGCGCGTGGTCTGCGACGCGGACACGCTGGCGGTCGAGATGCACACCCATTTCGAGGTCCTGAAGAATGACCCGGATTCGCTCTTCGGGCCGGTCGTCCAGGGTGAGACTTTCGACTACACGGGAATCATCATGTACCGCATCCGCGATGGCCGGTTTGCCGATATCCAGGTCGCCTACCTCGATTTCGTCCATACCGACGTCCAGGGCCGCCGCCGCTCGCTGGGCATCCCGCACTAGCGACCGCCCGGCGCGCCGGACCACACCCATTTCCAGGAGAATTTCTTGAGCCGAAGCCATCAAGACCGGGTCGCCCTCGTCACCGGCGCCGCCGGCGGGCTGGGAGGACCCTTCGCCCTGCGCCTGGCCCGCGAGGGCTGCCACATCGCGATCACCGACCGGGCGCCCGCCGACGACCTGGTCGAGGCGATCCTGGCGACCGGCCGCAACGTCCATTTCGAGCCCTGCGACCTCGCCGACGGCGAAGCGGTCGAGCGGCTGGCGGCCAGCGTCCTCGCCCGCTTCGGACGCTGCGACATCCTCGTCAACAACGCCGCCTACATGCCCTTGCTACCGCTGGAGCAGATCGACCGCAACGCCTTCCGCCGCTTCCTGGCCATCAATCTCGAAGCCCCGCTGATCCTCGCACGCATCCTGGCCGCCGACATGGCCGGCCGCGGCTACGGCCGCATCGTCCAGATCGCCTCCAGCACCATCGGCAACCCGATGCCCGGATTCTGCTCGTACATCGCCACCAAGATGGGCGGCGTCGGCCTGGTCCGGGGCCTCGCCGCGGAACTCGGCCCCGAGGGAATCACCGTCAACGCGATCTCCCCCGGCCTGACGAGAACCCCGTCCTCGGAAAAGGAACTGCCCACGGCGCTGTTCGAAGCCGTCGTCCAACGCCAGTTGATCAAGCGCACGGAAGTCCCCGAGGACCTGTGCGGCACGCTCGCCTTCCTCACCTCGGAGGACGCCGGATTCATCACAGGGCAGAATATCTTCGTGGACGGCGGGACCGTTTTCTGAATCTGGAGTCGATCGAAATGAGTCAAGGCAACAAAATGACCGGCGGCGACGCCATCGTCCAATCGCTGATCCGCAATGGTGTGGACACGCTGTTCGGCATCCCCGGAGTCCAGACCTACGGCCTGTTCGACGCGCTCCAGCGCAACCAGAAACGGATCCGGGTCATCACTCCGCGCCACGAGCAGACCACCGCCTACATGGCGATGGGCTATGCCAAGTCGACAGGTCGGATCGGCGCCTTTTCCGTGGTGCCCGGCCCCGGCATCCTGAACACCACGGCGGCGCTGTGCACCGCCTATGGGGCCAGTGCCCCCGTGCTGGGCATCACGGGGCAGGTGCCGTCCGAGTACATCGGCAAAGGCATGGGCCACTTGCACGAGCTCCCGGACCAGCTCGCCACACTGCGCACGCTCACCAAATGGTCGGCCCGCATCGAACACACCAGCCAGGTGCCCGAGGTCATGCACAGCGCCTTTCGCCAACTGCAAAGCGGACGCCCGCGCCCGGTGGTCGTCGAAATGCCCTGGGAAATCTTCACCGCCACCGCCCCGGTGACCCCGATCGAGCCGCCAGCCGTCTATCCACAACCCGAAATCGATCTTGACCTCATCGTCCAGGCCGCCGCGCTGCTCAAGAAGGCCCACAACCCGCTGATCATGGTTGGCAGCGGCGCCCAGCACGCCGCCCCTGAGGTCCAGGCGCTCGCCGAGCAACTGCAGGCGCCGGTGGTCAGTTGGCGCGGCGGGCGCGGCATCGTCAGCGACGAGCATCCGCTCGGCCTCACCTGCGCGGCGGGCTTCAAGCGCTGGGCCGAGACGGACGTGGTCATCGGCATCGGCTCGCGCTTGGAAATGATGTGGTTCCGCTGGCCGGACCTGGGCAGGCAGCGCCAGTTGATCAACATCGACATCGACCCGGTGCAGATGGTGCGCCTCAAGCCGGCGGTCGGCATCGTCGGCGACGCCGCCCGGGCCAGCCGCGGGCTGCTCGAAGAAATCCGCCGCCACGAGGGCGCCCGCCCATCCCGGACCGAGGAATTCCTGGCGGTCAAGACGCGCACCCACGCCGAAATCCAGAAGATCACGCCGCACGTCCAGTACCTCGATGCAATCCGCAAGGTGCTGCCGCGCGACGGGTTCTTCGTCGAGGAAATCTGCCAGGCCGGCTTCACGTCGTTCTACGGCTTTCCGGTCTACCAGCCGCGCACCTACGTGACCGCCGGCCACCAGGGCACGCTGGGCTACGGGTTCCCGACGGCGCTGGGCGTCAAGGTGGGCAACCCCGACAAGTGCGTCGTCTCGATCACCGGCGACGGCGGCTTCCTGTTCGGACTCCAGGACCTGATCACCGCAGCGCAGTACCGCATCAATCTGGTCGTCGTGGTGTTCAACAACAGCGCCTACGGCAACGTCTACCGCGACCAGCAGCGGCTGTTCGAGCGGCGCACGATCGGCTCCGAACTGAGCAACCCGGATTTCATCAAGCTGGCCGAGAGCTTCGGCATCGCAGGCGAGCGCGTCCATGCCCCGGCCCAACTGGCGCAGGCCCTCGAACGGGCATTCGCCGCCGACGCCCCGGCCCTGATCGAGGTGCCGATCGACAAGGACCAGGAGACGCCGCCATGGGAATTCCTAATGCCCACCCCGAGCGTCTAGCCCTGTCCCCACGGAGTTTCCTGTGAACACATACGACATGACTATCAACGGCCGCGCCGTGTCCGGAGCCGCCACCTTCGAGGTCGTCAATCCGGCCACCGGCGCGCCCTTCGCCCGGGTCGCCGCCGGCGACGCGAGCCACGTCGATGCCGCGGTCAAGGCCGCGCGGACCGCGTTCCCGGCCTGGAGCCGGACACCGGACGGGCAGCGCCAGGCGCTGATCGGCCAGCTCGCCGATCTGCTCGAAGCCCACATGGCCGAGCTGATGGAACTGCTCACCCTCGAAAGCGGCAAACCCCTGATCGGGCTCGACGGCATCGGTTCGCAGATGGAAGTCGGCGGCGCGATTGCCTGGACACGCGTCACCGGCGGCCTGTCCCTGCCGGTGGAGGTCATCCAGGACAACGCCGAGGCGCGCATCGAGGTACACCGCAAGCCTCTGGGCGTCGTCGGCTCGATCACGCCCTGGAACTGGCCGCTGATGATCGCGATCTGGCACGTGATCCCGGCCCTGCGCGCCGGAAATACCGTGGTCCTGAAACCGGCCGAGGTCACCCCGGTTGCCACCGCCCGTTTCGTCGAACTCGCCAACGGCATCCTGCCGCCCGGGGTGCTGAACATCGTCATCGGAACCCACGGCAGCGGCATCGGCTCGGCGATCGCCGGCCACCCCGGCATCGACAAGATCGTCTTCACCGGCTCCACGCCCACCGGCAAGAAAATCATGGGCGCCGCCGCGAACAATCTGAAACGGCTGACACTGGAACTTGGCGGCAATGATGCCGGCATTGTTCTTCCCGACGTGGACCCCAAGGCCATCGCCCGGAAACTCTTCAAGGCCGCTTTCCATAATAACGGCCAGACCTGCGCCTGCCTGAAACGCCTCTATGTGCATGAAAGCATCTACGAGGCACTCTGCGATGAGCTTGCCATCCAGGCCAGAACCGTGGTGGTCGGCGATGGGATGGCCGACGGCACCGAACTCGGACCGCTGCAAAACGAGGAACAGCGCCAGATCGTCCAGTCGCTGGCCGACAATGCCAAGTCCCGGGGAGCGCGCCTCCTGACAGGCGGCCGGGCGATCGCCCGGGCGGGGTATTTCTTCGAGCCCACTATCGTCGCCGACATCAGCAATGGTACGCCCCTGGTCGACGAGGAACAGTTCGGACCGATCCTGCCAGTCATCAAATACCGGGACCTCGACGAGGCGATCGCGCTCGCCAACGATAACCCCAACGGCCTGGGCGGTTCGATCTGGTCGAACGACATCGCCCTGGCTACGGCGCTCGCCCGGCGCCTGGAATGCGGCACGGCCTGGGTCAACGAGCATGGCGCCATCCAGCCCGATGCGCCGTTCGGCGGCGTCAAGCAGTCCGGGATCGGGGTCGAATTCGGCCATTACGGACTTGCGGAATACACTTCCATCCAGACAGTCAAGGTCATGAAGAACTGAAACCGCATGCCCTCGAACGGAATCCAGCGGCCAGCACAAGCAACGGCCGCTGTTTGCGCTTTGCTACTATTGCTGCGGATGCCATGGGATAATTTCAGGCTTCCAATGACTCCCACACTGGTACCAGGAGAATCCGCATGCCCCGAAGCGGCGCTCAAGCCATTGCCCAACCGAACACCCAGGATAAGGGGGGAATCCAGGTCATCGCCCGTGCCGCTGCGATCCTCAGGATCCTGCAGCGCCATCCCGATGGCTTGTCGCTAGGAGAAATCGGCAAGCTGGTCGGGCTTCCGCGGTCCACGGTCCAGCGCATCGTCGATGCCCTGGACCAGGAAAACCTGCTGATCGCCTCATCCGCGACCATGGGGGTGCGTCTGGGGCCGGCCCTGATCTCCCTGGCCGCCGCAACACGCTTCAACATCGCCGACTCCGCCCGGGGCACGCTCGAGGCCTTGGCCAAGGAAACCGGCGAGACCGTCGACCTGTCCCTCATGGACCAGGACAAGGCGGTCTTCATCGACCAGATTGCCGGCAGCCATCGCCTGGTCGCCGTCTCATCGGTCGGCGCCTCGTTCCCGCTGCATTCCGCCGCTAACGGCAAAGCCATGCTGGCGCTGCTGAACGCTTCGGAACTCGCCAAGCTGAAAAAACGTCTCCACCTGGAAAAGAACACGTCGAATACGCGCTCTTCATGGGATGCGCTCGAAACCGAACTGGCCACAATACGCACGTCGGGCATCGCGTTCGACCGCGAAGAAAACTCCGAGGGCATCTGCGCCGTCGCTATGGCCTTCCGCTGCCACGGCGATGAGATCGCCGCCATTTCCATTCCGGTGCCGACCCAGCGTTTCGCCATCCGCGAGCAGGAACTCATCGCAGCCCTGTCCAGGCACTGCGGCGCGCTGATCAAGCAACTCTGACAAAGCAAACACGCAGGAAAAGGCTGCCCGTAAAACAGGCGGCCTTTTCGTCGGGAACACTCTGCGGCTCAGCCCGGCGGCGCGGCCGCCAGCACCCGCTTGGCGCTCGCGACGCCCGATTGCGCCCGCTTGGCGAAATACGCCGGCGTCAGCAGCAGCCTGGCCAGTGCGGGCAATAGAATCATCGCGCCCAGCATGTTCCAGAGGAACATGAAGGCCAACAGTATTCCCATGTCGGCCTGGAACTTGATGCTCGAGAACGTCCAGGTGGCCACTCCGACGGCCAGCGTGACGCCGGTCAGCATCACGACCTTGCCGGTGAACCGCAGCGCGCGATAGTAGGCTTCGGACAGGCTGAGCCCGGCGCGCAGATGCGTCAGCATGACCGACAGGATATAAAGCGCATAGTCGACACCGATCCCCACCCCGAGCGCGATCACCGGCAGCGTGGCAACCTTGACCCCCATGCCGAGGGAAACCATCAGCGCCTCAGCCAGGATGGAGGTCAGCATCAGCGGCAGTACCGCGACCAGCACGCCGCGCCATGAGCGGAACGTGATGAAGCTCAGGATGATCACGGCGCCGTACACCAGGAACAACATTTCGCGCCATGCCTGCTTGACGGCGATATTGGTCGCCGCCTCGATGCCGGCGGAGCCGGCGGCGAGCAGGAACCTGGCGTTGACACTGTCGTTTTCTTTGGCGAACTGTTTGACCTCGTTGACCACGCTGGCCAGGGTATCGGCCTTGTGATCACGCAGATAAGCGAAGATCGTCAGCAGATCGCAGGACTCGTTGTACAGGCCGCGCGGCGCCTGGGCGGTGATGAAGTTGAGCATGTCCTGGTTCTTGATCAGTTCATACCATTTGGGATTGCCCTCGTTGAGCCCGACCAGGACGCGGCGGTTCATCAAAGCCAGCGTATTCGTCGAATCGACCCCTGCGAGCTGCCTGATCTGCCATTCCAGGGCATCGACTCGCATCAAGGTATCGTATTTGGTGCATCCGGCCCCGCCCTCGGGCGTCTTCACGAGCACGGCGAAGACATCGCTGCTGGCGCCATAGGCCCGATTCATGAAAACGACGTCCTGGTTGTAGCGCGAACCAGGCCTGAGTTCCGGCGCGCCTGGATCCAGATCGCCGATCTTGAGCTGCTGGCTGTAGAAAAATCCTACCCCGGCCAGCACCATCGCGGCCCCAATGGCGGCACTGCCCCACTTCCGCGTCGTGAACAAGTCCAGGAAACGCCAGACCGGATGCCTGGTGGCCTCGGGCCCGCTGCTCAAGGTCTCCTCGCGCAGGCTGCGCAGCGCCGCCTTCTGGCTGACCCCGGTATAGGACAGCAGGATCGGCAGCAGAATCAGGTTGGTGAAGATCAGCGCGACGACGCCCAGGCTTGCCGCGATCGCAAGCTCGCGGATGACCTGGATATCGATCAGCAGCAGCACCGCGAAGCCCACGGCATCCGCCAGCAGCGCGGTCAGGCCAGCCAGGAACAGGCGGCGGAACGTATAGCGGGCGGCCACCAACCGATGCGTGCCGCGACCGATGTCCTGCATCACGCCATTCATCTTCTGGGCGCCGTGACTCATGCCGATCGCGAAAACCAGGAAGGGAACGAGCATCGAATAGGGATCGAGGTCGAAGCCGAGCAGCGGCAACAGCCCCAGTTGCCACGTCACGGCGATCATCGACACCAGCACGACCAGGGCGGTGCTGCGCACACAGCGGGTAAACCAGAACACCATCGCCGCCGCGATCAGCACCGCGATCACGAAGAAGACCAGGACCTCTTTCAGGCCATCGATCAGGTCGCCCACGATTTTCGCAAAACCAGTGATATGAATGGCGACGTCATCGCTTTGATGCTTGCTACGGATATTCTCCAGCGCTCGGGAAAAATCAGCATAATCCACCGGACGGCCCTGGGCGTCCTTGCTCAGAAGCGGCACGTAGATCGCACTCGAGCGGGCATCGAGTGCGATGATCTGGCCAATCTCGCCGGAGCGGGCGATGTTCGCCTCGAGCCGGGCCAGGCTTTTTGGCGAGCCGTCATAGCCTTCGGGAATGACCGGACCGCCTTCGAGACCTTCTTCAGTCACGCCAACCCAGCGTGTGCTCGGGGTCCACAGGGACTTCATGAATGCGCGATCCACACCGGGAATCAGAAAGACCTCGTCGTTGATCTGACGCACCGTCTCCAGATAGGCCGCATCGTAGATGGTCCCCTTCTTGTTTTCGACCGCGATGCGCACCGCATTGCCCAGCCCCTTGAGGTCCGTGCGATGCTGCATGTAATTGGTGATGTAGGGATGATTGGCCGGAATGGTCTTCTCGAAACTCGTGTTGAGGCGCAGGCCAAGCGCCTGAGATCCAAGCAGCGCGGTGACGAGCACGCAGATCAGAATCACGACCAGGCGGTTGTTGAACAGCAACTGCTCGACGAAAGAGCCCGAGTGCTTGTCGAATTCCGCCAGGTCACGAACGACAGGCGGAGCGGAAACATGGGAGGGATTCATGAGTATCCTCGTATTTTTGGCTGGCGCGGGCGGCGATCAATCCGCCCCGCTGTCCTTCACCGTAGACGCGGGCGCAAGGCGGGCGACACCTTGCAAGCCCGTGGCGAACAATGAACCATCAGCCAATGGCAGAAGCCCGGTCAACATCGGCATCTGTGCCAGCGCCCGGGGTTTCAGGTGCTGGCCATCATCCTCGCTCTCATAGACCTGGCCCGCCTGATTGGCGAAATACAGCCGCTGGCCGTCGACGGCCAGCGCCGTAACAGAAACCGGCGTGGGCAATTCGATCCGCGTCCAGTGATCCCCCTGACCAGTCAGGCGATAGGCATTGCCGCGCAGGCCGGCGACGACCAGGTCGCCGGAAGGCAGCACCGCGGCGGAGAAATAACTGCCCTCATAGGGCGAGGTCAGCCGGCCGAAGGTGCGGCCGCCATCAGAGGAACGCAGAACCAACCCCTGCTCGCCCACGATATAGAGCCTGGCGCGGGTTCCGCGAATCGCATAGAGATGGTTTTCCCCGGGATTGTCGATCCCCCCCATCAGCGATTCCCAGGTCCGCCCGCCATCGCTGGTGCGAAAAGCCAGGTTGTAGGCGCCAACGACGATTCCGTTGTCCGCATCAAAGAAAAGGAGGTCGAGAAACGGCTTGTCCGGGCCATCGTCGACCAGGCGCCTGGCGGATGCCTGACGCCTGCCCCCGGCCGCGCCGGCCTGGCGTCCAGCGGCAGCTAGTTCGATTTGCGCGGCAGTGACGCCATCGAGCTGGCGCCGCCAGTTCTTCCCGCCATCGTCGCTATGGAGCACCGTTCCGTAATGACCCACTGCCCAGCCATGCCGCTCGTCGACGAAAAACACCGCAGTCATGGTCACGGCCACCGGCACCCGCGCCTGTATCCAGCTTCTCCCCGTATCATCCGAATACAGGATCAGGCCGCGTTCACCGACCGCGACCAGACGGTTACCCGCCCGGACTATAGCCTGCAGCCAGGCTTTTTCGGGATGCCTCACCAGAGTGGCCGGGCGGGATTCCGGCGTGGTGACCGCCTCTGCAGGCAACGCCGCCCCGGCCCAGAGCATCCCCAGAAGCGCCCAGAACCCGACCCGTCTCGCAGCGCCCAGAATTGCGATGCTCATTTTGTCTCGTCCTTTTTTCCATTATGCGATACATTTGTACCGCTTAATTTTTGATTATGGGGAATGATCGGTTGGAAATCAAGCAAACTCGACATGGGTCTTGCCTTTCAACGCCAGGATTTCCCGGGCCTCGGCGGGCGTCGCGATCTTCATGCCCAGGTCTTCCAGGATCCGCCGGATCTTCCCGACCTGCTGGGCATTGCTGGCGGCCAACTCACCCCGCTGGATGAACAGGGAATCCTCGAGCCCCACCCGAACATTGCCGCCGAGCATGGCAGCCTGCGTGATCAAGGGCATCTGGTGGCGGCCGGCGGCCAGAGCGGACCAGACGTAGTCGCCGCCAAAGAGCCGATCCGCCGTCCGCCGCATGAACATCACATTATCCGGATCGGCACCGATGCCGCCCAGGATGCCGAACACGCTCTGGATGAAGAAAGGCGGCTTGACGAGGCCACGATCGACGAAATAGGCCAGATTGTAGAGATGCCCGATGTCATAGCACTCATGCTCGTAGCGAGTGCCATAGTCGGACATCAACTCGTAGACGCGGGCCACGTCCTTGAACGTGTTCCTGAAGATGAAGGACTCGCTGTCGAGGATGTATTGACGCTCCCAGGGAAATTTCCAGGTGTCGATCCTGGAGCCCATCCCATGAAAGGAAAAATTCATGGACCCCATGTTCAGGGAGCACATTTCCGGCTTGAAACGCAGCGCCGCCGCGAGACGCTGCTCGACCGTCATCTCCGGGCTGCCGCCGGTGGTCAAGTTGATCACCGCGTCGGTGGCCTCGTGGATCGCCGGCAGGAACCGGGCGAAGACCTCGGGATCGCCGGTCGGCGCGCCCGTCTCGGGGTCGCGGGCATGCAGGTGCAGGATGGCGGCGCCGGCCTCGGCCGCGTCGATCGCCTGCCGCGCGATATCGGCCGGCGTGTACGGCAGGGCCGGCGACAGGGTCGGCGTGTGGATAGCGCCGGTCACCGCGCAAGTGATGATGACTTTCTTGGAGAGATCTGCCATTTTCGTTTCCTTTGGGGTTTTCAAGCCTCGTCGTCGCGGTAGACGACGTGACGCTGGATCGGCACGAGCGTGATGCCGGTTTTCCGGGTGAAGATTCCCCATACGCCCCTGGGCGCCTTCAGCATCACGCCGATGGCGACCGCACCGAGGACGAGGAGATAGGTGGTGCCGAGATCGGCCAGCGTCTCGCGCAACAGGAAGAAAAGGATCGTGCCGATGATCGGGCCTTCGATCGTGCCGATGCCGCCGATCACCGCGATGAAGATGACATAGGCCGTCCAGTCGTTGACGCTGAAGGCGGCATCCGGTGAGATGCGCAACTTCTGCAGGAAGATGAAGGCACCCACCATGGCCGTCACGCCCGAAACGGCGACGTAGACGCCGAGCCTGATGCGGGCGCCGTCGACGCCGAGGCTGTCGGAAGCGATCTCGTCGTCGCGCAGCGCCGTCAGCGCCAGCCCGGCCTTCGAGCGCAGCAACAGCACCACGAAAAGCAGCGTGCCGACGGCCAGCGCAAGGCCGGTCCAGTAGATCGCCATGTCCCGCAACGCGCGGTCCCGAGCGATCAGCGCGACCACGGACGTGGGCAGGCTCGAACCCGAGCCGCCGCCGAGCGCGGACACCTGTGCGAAGGATAGGCGGAACACTTCGGCCAGGACCCAGGTGCCGATGGCGAAATAAGCGCCCCGCAGGCGAAACAGCAACGGCGCGACCGGCACAGCCAGGAGCGCCGCGGCGACTCCGGCCAGCGGCACGGCCGCCAGCGGATGGATGCCGAGGAACATGGCCAGGGTGAACAGCAGATAGCCGCCGAAACCCACCCAGGCCTGCTGGCCGACCGAGACCAGCCCGGCGTAGCCGGCCAGCAGGTTCCAGAGGCAGGCCAACGCCATGAAGGAATAGACCTCGCCGAACAGGCGCATGTGGGCGCGGCCGGCCCACCAGGGCGCAGCCAGGAGGACGGCGAGCAGCACGGCGAACAGCGCCAGGCCGAAGCGGCTCGATGGCGTGGAGCGGCGGATCCGGAACGAGGCGGCCATGGCTCAGTCCATCCTCGGAAACAGGCCGCGGGGCCTGAGCACCAGCACCGCGAAGAACACCAGGTGTCCGGCGAGGATCTGCCAGCCCGGCGAGATCTGGGCACCCATCGTCTGGGCGACGCCGAGCACGATGCCCCCGGCCAGCGTCCCCCAGAGACTGCCCAACCCGCCGATGATCACCGCCTCGAAACCGAAGATCAGCCGCGCCGGCCCGGAGGCTGGATCGAAATTCGTACGGATGGCGAGAAAGATGCCGGCGATCGCCACTACGGCGGTCGAAAGCGCCATCGCAATGCCGAACACATGGTTTCGGTCGAGCACCATCACCTGGGCCATTTCCGCGTCGTCGGAGGTGGCACGGAAGGCACGACCCAGCCTGGTCCGAAAGAAGATCCATTCGAGGCAGAAGATCAATACGACGGAGACACAGAACATCAGCAGCGGCAGCACGCCGACCTGCAGGCCCGGTAGGAGGCTGAGACTCACGGCTTCGATCGAGCCGGCGGCCAGGCGCCGGCTGTCGGCGGTAAAGGTGGCCAGGAGCCCGTTCTGAATGATCACCGAGATGCCGAAGGTGACGAGCAGCGGCGACAGCAGATCCTTGCCGATGGTCGGATTGAGCAGGCACCGCTGCAGCCCATAGCCGATCGCCGCCATCAGCGGCACGGCGAGCACGGCCGAAAGCAACGGGTGCAGGCCGGTGAGGTCGACGATCACCATCGCCACATAGGCGGCCAACACGATCAGGTCGCCATGGGCGATGTTGACCAGACGCATGACGCCGAAGATCAGCGACAGACCGGCGGCAAACAGCACGTAGAGTCCGCCGAGCATGATTCCCTGCACGAGCGCGTTGATCCAGTCCACGGTTAGGCTCCGAAATACGCTGCGGTAATGTCCGCGCGCGTGAAACTGCGGGGTTCGCCGGCCAACGAGATCCTGCCTTCCTGCAGGCAGACGAACCGGTGGGCGGCCGAGAGCGCCCGGCCGACGTCCTGCTCGACCAGAATCGCCGAGACCCCCGTGCGGATGATGGCCGGCAAGGCCGCATAGATATCCTTGATGACCACCGGCGCCAGACCCAGCGAAATCTCGTCGAACAGGATGACCTCGGGATTGGCCATCAGCGCCCGGCCGATCGCCACCATCTGTTGCTGGCCACCCGACAGTGCCGTGCCGAGTTCGTGGCACCGCTCCTGCAGCGCCGGAAACAGGCTGTAGACAGTGTCGAGCGTCCAGACGCCCGGTCGGCCGCGCTCGCCACCGATCATCAGGTTTTCTTCGACGGTCAAGGAACGAAACAGCCGCCGGCCTTCCGGCACGAGCGCGATACCGCGCCCGGCGATACGATCCGGACGCATCCCGCCAATCGCCTCGCCGCGGAAGCGGATCATCTCGCGCTGCGAGGGCACCAGACCCATGATCGAACGGATCAGTGTCGACTTGCCGGCGCCGTTTGCGCCGATCAGCGCCAGGACTTCACCCTCGCGGAGATCGAGATCGATGCCGAACAACGCCTGAAAATCGCCGTAGCCGGCCTTCAGGCCGCGGAGGACGAGGATGGGCTCAATCATGCGTCGTCTCCACACCCATGTAGATCTCGGCCACTTCCCTGCTCGCCATGACCGCATGCGGCTCGCCCTCGGCAATCTTGCGGCCGAAATCGATGACGGCGATGCGATCGACCACGGCGAGCAAGGCATGCACGACATGCTCGATCCAGATGATCGAGACGCCTGCCTTGCGGACTTCCGCGATGGCCGCCACCAGCTCCTGGCATTCCGGTTCGGTCAGGCCACCAGCGATCTCGTCGAGCAGCAGTAGCTTCGGCCCACTCGCCAGGGCACGAGCCATTTCCAGCCGCTTGCGCTCGAGCAACGTCAGTTGGCCGGCCAGCACATTGGCCTTGCGCCGCAAGCCAGTGAGCTCGAGCACCTCGATCGCCTTTTCGGCGCTGTCTCGCTCCGGACGCCGACGACCGAAGGCGGCGCCCACCAGGACGTTCTCATAGGTGCTCATGCCGGCGAAGGGATGCGGGATCTGAAAGGAGCGCCCGATGCCCCGGTGACAGCGCGCCCGAGCCGGCAGCGCTGAGACATCCACGCCGTCGAACACGATCCGCCCCGAATCCGGAGCGACCGTGCCGGCGATCAGGTTGAAAATCGTGGTCTTGCCCGCGCCGTTCGGCCCGATGATGCCGAGCGCCTCACCGGCCGACACGGAGAACGACACGGCGTCGGTCACCCGCAGCCGCCCGTAGTGCTTGCTTACGTCATCCATTTCGAGCATCGCCATGTCATGCCTCAGATTCAGGAAGGGACCCGCCTCCCGGAGCGGATCCGGATGGTCAGGCGAGCAGTTGCAATTCACCGCCAACCGGGATCTCAGGCGCCATCCGGTTGGTGGTGATCACCAGCTCGACCTTGTCGCCACGCTTCTGCCACTGGCCGGCTACCAAGGGCGTCTTGGTCACGTTCTTGACAGGGCCGGAGGACCAGTCGACGGGACCAACGATCGTGGTCATCGATGTGCTGCGGATCGCCTCGATAATGGCGGCGGGGTCCTCGAGGTCGGCGGCGCGCCGCACCACGTCGGCCACCACTTCGAACAGCGCGTGCTTGAAACCGATCGGCTGGATCCAGGGTCGTCCGGTCGTCCGGGTGTAGCCCTGCGCGAGACTGCGCGAGCTCTCACCGGTCAGGCTGGAATCGAACGGATGGTCGGGCGACCACCAAATTTCCGAGGAAAGGCCGACGCTGCGCTCGCCGAGCGACTGGATGGCCGAGGGAAACAGCAGCGCCTTGCCGATGGTGACGATCTTGGGCCTGAGTCCCTGCTGGCCAGCTTGGCTCCAGAACGTAGCGAAATCAGGCGCGATCATGTTGCCGGTGACGATTTCCACACCAGCCGCCCTGAAAGCGGAAATCTGCGAACTGAAATCGTCGCTCATCGGCTGGTAGCGGCCGGGGTCGGTGAGCGCGAAGCCGGCTTCCGCCAGTGGCCTCGGGAAACCACGCTCCGAATCGCCCCAGGCATTGCCGTCGGCATCGTTGGGAAACAGGCCGCCGACCTTGTGGGCGACCCGAGGGTTTTCCCATAGCGACAGAAAGGAAGCGATGACGTCCTCGAGTCCCCAGAAGAAGTGATAGGTGCTTTCGAAGCCTTCGGCGGGGTTGCCGTTGCGACCGAAGAAATACGGTTGCCAGGGGCAGTCGGTAGTGATGCAGGGGGTGCCATTTGCCTCCGCCTGATCGGACACCGGATTGACCGTATCCGGGGTCGAGGCGGCGACGATGAGATCGACCTCGTCCGTGAGGATCAGGCCGGCGGCCACTTCCGCAGCCCGGTTCGGGTTGGACTGGCTGTCCTTGGAGACGATTTCGATCTTCCAGGACTTGCCGTCGTTCCGTACGCCCCCGGAAAATGCGGCCCTGACGCCTTGAAGAATATAGTCATCAGCCTCGGCGAAGCCCGCGAGCGGGCCGGTGCGCGGGCTGACATGGCCGACCTTGAACACCGGCTCGTCGGCATAGGTGCGCGTGGAGCACAGCACGGCCGGCGCGGCGACGAGGCCGACTCCGGCCTTGAGCAACGCCCTGCGCTTGCGGGATGCGGCCCGCTCCCCCTGGGTCGAATGCATATGTCCTCTCCTGTAAATTCATTCCGCGGTCTGGATGCAGCGTCTTCACCGACCTGGACTCCTCCAGAATGCCGTGGTGAAAATCGTGTGCGCAGTATCAGTCCGGTTCCTTGAACTCCTTCAGGTAATCGTAGACACGGCTGCGCAGCGCATCGGCCTCCCGATCCGTCCAGCGTCGAAAGCCCTCTCCGGTCTTCATGCCCAGACGGCCGTCCGCCACCAAGTCGCGCAGATAGGGCGAAGGGCCCGGTTCGCGGTTCAGATGCGGCAGCACGACTTGGTGGATGTCGAGCGTCAGGTCGGTGCCCACCAGATCAGCGTTTTCGAGCGGGCCGAGCACCGCCAGCCGTCGGCCGAAACTTTGCTTGACCACGGTGTCGACGGTTTCGGCATCGGCGATGCCTTCCGCGACGATGGCGACCGCCTCGCGCCAGAGCGCATGCTGAAGGCGGTTGCCGACGAAGCCGGCCACGTCCTTCTTCACATGCACCGGCGTTTTGCCGGCCGCCCGCAGGAGCGCCATCGTCCGCTCAATCACTCGTGGGTCGGTGCGTGCCATGCCGACGACCTCGACCAGCGGCACCAGGAAGGGCGGATTCCACCAATGAGTGCCCAGGATCCGGCCATTGTCCTCGATGTCTCCAGCGATCTCCGTGATCGGAATGACCGACGTGTTGGAGGCAAGCACCGCATCCGCCGGGGCGAGGCGGACGAGTTCGCGGAAGATCGCCTGCTTGAGTGCAGGCTTTTCCGGCGCCGCCTCGAAGACGAAATCGGCCTGCGCCACGGCCTCGCCGAGATCGGTGTGGCCGCTCACCCGCTCCTCCGGGCCGGTTTCCAGGCCCAGTCGGCGGAAATTGTCGGTGATCCGGCTCCTGAGGCTATCGAGGGCGGTGGCCTGGGCGTCATGGACGCGCACCTGGTGGCCCGCCCGGGCAAAGACCTGGGCGATGCCGTGACCCATGAGACCAGCGCCAACAACGGCGATGCGAGACTTGATTTCGCTCATCGCTCAGCCCGCCGTATAGCCGCCGTCGGCATAGAGAATGTGCCCGGTGTAGAAATCCGAGGCGCGGGAAGCCAGGAACAACAGCGGCCCCGCCAGATCCTCGGGCTCGCCCAGACGCCCCTTGGGGATTCTCGCCAGCATCCCCTCGCGGGTCGCCTTGCCCTTCTCTGTATCCTCGAACATCCAGGCGGTCAAGGGCGAGCGGAACACCGTCGGCGCGATCGCATTGACGGTGATCCCGCTTTTGCCCCATTCGCACCCCAGCGCCCGGGTCAGCCCGTCGACCGCGGACTTGGACGTGCAATACGCGCTATACCCGGCGGGATGTCCCAGCTTGCCCCGTGCCGACGACACCAGGACGACCTTGCCGCCCCGCCCCCGCGCCAAGGCGCGCATCCCGAAAGCCCGGCAGAGCAGCCAGGTGCTGGTGACGTTGCCATTCATGACGCGCTCGAACCGCTCGAGGGACATCTCCCCGATCGGCGCCACGTCGTTCATCCCGGAAGCAACCACCAGGATATCGGCACCACCGAAACAGCGGTCGGCGATTTCCAGAATGGCTTCGCAATCCACCTCGGTCGAGGGGCGGCGCGCGATGGTTTCGACAGCCGCGCCGCTCGCCTGGCAGGACTGCGCCACCTCCGCCAGTTCCTGCGCTCTGCCGGCGGCCAGGACCAGCCGGGCTCCGGCGCCGGCAAGGACCCTGGCGGCCAGGGCGCCGAAGGCTCCGGAAGCGCCAGTCACGACCGCAACCTTGCCGCGAATGTCGAACAGGCCCATGGAATCATTGATGCTATTCATGATGTCTTCTCCGGATAGGGCATGATCACCAGCATGGAAGCAACGGCATTGCCCTCGTTCTTGATCTCCCGCATCTCGTCGGGCCCGATATGGCAGCTGTCCATCGCTCCCAGGACCACCTCTTCTCCTGCGCAGCGCACGGTGACCTCGCCAGCCACCACCACATAGATCTTCTCCAGGGGGGACGAGTCCGGTCCGGCGCCCCCTCCGGGCAGAAAATGGGAAAGACCAACCCAGCATTGCTGCGGCCCCCCATCCTCGAATCCCTGCAGACGCAGCCCCCGCATGTCGTAGTGATTAGGGGCCGCGTAGGGCTTCGCCTCGGCGAAACGTTTGATCCTCATGATTACTTGCCAGTCTCGAAGCGGTACCTGCCACTCGGATCGACGATGGCGACCAGACGGACGATGCAGCCGTCGCCCTTGGTCCAGCGCCACGGGAAGGCCGCGAAAGTCACGCGCTTGCCGGTCACCTTGTCCAGCTCGCCGCCGATATTCTCGATGCCGCAGATGCCGTGCTTGAGGATGGCCTGGTGGCAGGGCTCCCATTCGGGAAAGTCCTCGATGACCTTGCGGCCGGTCTCACGCTCGTACTCGCGATTGATGTCCGGCAGCAGGCCGTTGGGCCAGCCTGGGCCGTGCGGGCCGATCGCCGTGCCCAGCGGGTGGTCCAGCGCCTGGGTATCGGTGCCGATCATCTTGACCTTCTTGTCGGCGAACCATTCGCCGGCATCCTTGTAGAACCCGGGCGAGTAGGCGTAGTACATGCGGTTGTCACCATAGTGATGGTGCCAGCCGGTATTGACGACGACGATGTCCCCCTCGTGGATCTCCGGCGTCGCCTTTTCCAGGTCGTCGCCCGTGATCACTTCCCACTTGCCCTTCGGGATCGACACCACCACGCCGGTGCCGAAGAAGTGCGGCAACGGCACCTCGTCCATGAACGGCGTGCCCTCTACCACGTGGGCCGGTGCATCGATATGCGTGCCGGAATGCATGACAGTGGTGATGCGCTGGGTCAGCACGCCGGATTTCGCCATGGTGTGCAGCCGCTCGATCTTGACGTCCTCGAAGTACGGCCAGCAAGGCTGGCCCAGCCCCCAGGGGTGGCTCAGGTCGTAGAACTCGAGCCCCATGTCGTTGTCGAGATTCTCCTGAAAATTGATGCCTCGGATCGTAACCATCTTCAAGTCTCCTGAACTGATATCGATGTTGACCAGGCTCGCTCGCCCCAAAAAGACGATGCCTGGCATGATTTTTAACCCACAAAGCGGTACAACAGTATCGTATTTTGGTCATTATTAAAATTTTGTCAAGCGTCAAGGTGAATTTTCACGGCAGTGAAATCAACTCTTTCATTCCTTGAGAATTTGGTTGACATCTGGAAATGTACCGCGATACGATTCACATCAACCGCAATGCGGTATTTTTGCAGAGGAAATGCTTTCCGGTCAAAGATGGCGAAAGACCAGCGCGAAGGCAGCGCTCAACGACCGGATTAGTCAGAAATGCATCCACATGTATGCATCCGCTAGTCAAAAAGGAGGAGAAATGGAGAACACTTCACACAGGAAACGACCGGGCTTCGCACGGCGCTTCTCACCGCACCCCATCCGCAGGGCCGCCGCAGTGGTCCTGATAGGACTGGCGATCCCGCCAGCCGTCAACGCCTTCCAGATCGAAACCGAAGACCCGGATCTGCGGGTGCTATGGGATACGACGGTCAAGTACACCTTGATGAACCGGCTGAAGAATCCGGACTCCCGGCTACTGGTCGATCCCGATCAGGACGACGGCGACCGCAACTTCAGGAAGGGCATCGTGTCGAATCGCCTCGACCTGTTCAGCGAGTTGGACATCTCGAAACACGGCTGGGGTGCGCGGGTCAGCGGTGCCGCCTGGTACGACACCCAGTACCACGGGAGCAACGACAACGACTCGTCCAGCACGGTCAATCACTCGTCAACGTCCTACAACCACTTCGCGTCCGACACCAGGGACATCATGGGCCAGCACGTTGAACTTCTGGACGCCTTCGTCTTCGGCAAGTTCGACCTCGGCGCCGCCAAGGCCAATTTCCGCCTGGGCAAGCACACGGTGATCTACGGCGAGAGTCTGTTCCTGGCACCGAACTCGCTTGCCGGCGTCATGGCGCCGGTCGATGCGATCAAGGCCGCCTCGGTCCCAGGCTCGCAGACCAAGGAAATCCTGATGCCGGTCAACCAGGTCTCGGGCAACATCCAGTTGACCCCGGAACTGATGATCGGCGCCTATTACCAGCTCGAATGGCGCAAGGCCCGCCTGCCCGCATCCGGCAGCTACTTCTCGACGGGCGACCTCTTGGACGACGGCGGCGAGATCTTCTACGGGCCGGGCGGCTTGCGGCGCGGCGACGACACCAAACCCAGCAGCTCAGGCCAGGGTGGCATCCAGGTGCGCTACCGCATCAACAGCATCGAAACCGACCTGGGCTTCTATGCCCTGCGGTACAACGAGAAATTCCCCACACCCACCGGGGACTTCGCAACCGGCAAATACTGGCTGGACTATCATACCGGCGCCAAGGCCTACGGCATGAGCGCGACCAAGACCTTCGGCAACGTGAACCTGGCTACGGAATTCTCGATCCGCAAGAACGTCTCCCTGGCCAATCGCACCCCGGTCTTCTACGCCAACGGCACGCTGGTGAACGATCCCTACCCGGTCGGCAACACCGCCCACTGGAACATCTCCTGGCTGGCGTCACTCGGACCTTCGTTTATTTCCAAGGAGGCCGATTTCATAGGAGAAGTCGCCTGGAACCGAACCTTGTCGGTCACCCGGGGACACTATGACAAGAACGCCAACCGGGATGCCTACGCCATCCGCTTCGTCTACGAACCCAAGTACCGTCAGGTCCTGGACGGCCTGGACATCTCGGTGCCCATCAACATCGGCGCATCCCTCGGAAAATCCAGCGCCATCGGCAACGCACTGGGCGGCAACAGGACCGGAGACATCTCCATCGGCGTCGCGGGGACCTACCTGGGCACATGGAAGGGCGCACTGAACTACACCCACTATTTCGGCCGGACCGCCACCGAAACGACCGACGGCATCATGAACTGGGGCCAGTACTATGCCGACCGCGACTATATCTCGCTTTCGATTTCTCGTACGTTCTGATATCAGGAGTCAAGCATGAATTTGAAACTTGCACTTGCAATGGCTGCTGTGCTCGGGACGACGCTCATCGGCTCGCAGTCGATGGCGGCGGTCTCCCCCGAAGAGGCGGCAAAACTCAAGACCGAGCTCACCCCGTTCGGCGCGGAAAAGGCCGGCAACCAGGACGGCTCCATCCCCGCCTGGACGGGCGGCTACACCACCCCGCTGCCCGGCTTCAAGAACGGCGGACGGCGCCCCGACCCCTTCGCGAGTGAGAAGCCCCTCTTCTCGATCTCGGCTCAGAACGTCGACCAATATGCCGACCAGCTGTCCGAAGGCGTCAAGGCGCTGATCAAGAAGTACCCGGACAGCTACCGCGTCGACGTCTATCCGACCCACCGCACCGCAGCCGCGCCGCAATGGGTCTACGACAATACCTTCAAGAACGCGACCCGTGCCCACATCAACGGCAATACGCTCGAAGGCGCCTACGGCGGCATCCCCTTTCCCATCCCCAAGACGGGCGCCGAGGTCATGTGGAATCATCTGCTGCACTGGCGTGGAACTTCCTTCCACGTCGACGTCCGCGGCATGCAGGGCACCGGCGACGGCAAGCACGTCCCGACGGTCTTCTCGTCCAGCGACTTCCAGATGCCCTACTACTTCGAGGACGGGTCCCCCGAAACGTTCAAGGGGGCGTTCTGGCTGATCCGCATGATGAACTACGGTCCTCCGATCCGCGCAGGCGAGGCCATCGTGGGCCGCGAGACACTCAATCCGGACAACTCCCAGACCTGGGTCTACCTGACCGGGCAACGCCGGGTCCGCAAACTGCCGAACGCCTGCTGCGACACCCCGTCGGCGGCCAGCGCGGGGGTTGCGATGTTCGACCAGACCAACGTGTTCAACGGACGTCTCGACCGGTTCGAATGGAAGATCCTCGGCAAGAAGGAAATGATCATTCCATACAACACCAACCGCTCGCTGCAGCGTTCTCTTAAAGACGTGCTGCTGCCGCACCATCTCAACCCGGACGACGTGCGTTGGGAGAAACACCGGGTCTGGGTCGTCGAGGCCACCGTCGCGCCGGGCGTTCGCCACCAGTCGCCCAAGCGCCGCTACTACGTGGACGAGGACACGTGGGTCGCCACGCTCGCGGATCACTGGGACGCCAACGGCCAGCTCTGGCAAATGGGCTTCTCGATGCCGATCGTGATGCCCGACCTGCCCGCCACCGCGCCCCCCATGGTGTTCGGCTTCTATGACCTGCTGTCCGGAGCCTGGTACTACGACTCCATCCTGAACGATGCCCGGGAGCAGTACAAGATCATGCCGCGTTACGACGACACGGTCTTCACGCCCGAAGCCATGGCCGGAGAAGGCGTACGCTAGGTATCGAACACCCCCTTGCCGCCAAAGGCAAGGGGGTGTTTTTCTCAGCCCATCCAGAATCAGCCCCATGCTCAAGAGCGTCGTCATCCACGACATCCCCATGGACCACATCGCCACGAAAGTATCCTGCATGCCTGGGATCGACTGGTCGAGCTCTGGTATCCGTCGTTCGCCGCCTGGCATACCGCGCTGATCGAGGCGCCGCCCCCATAACAAGCCACCCCCATGACAAACCAGGAGACATTTCATGATCAAGTTCATCATCGCCGCCCGCCGCAAGCGGGAGGACACGCAGGAGCGCTATTTCTACGAATGGGGCATCATCCACGTCGCCCTGATGATCACGACCCCATCCGTCGTAGGCAAGACATTCAAGCGCTACGTCCAGCATTATTCGATTTCAGGGATCACCGACGACATGCTGATCCACCCGCTGTCTCCGATGGAATGGGACAACATGGCCGATCACTGGCTGGAGGGCATCGACAGCATGCTCGGCTCCACCCATGCCCAGGATTACGTCCAGCGCATGCAGCCGCACGTGTTCGGCGACCAGGAATTCGTCCTCATGCTGACCGAGGGCACGGTCATCCACCAGGACGAGGGGTTCGACGCCAGCGGCGTCAAACTGATCCATTTCCTCAAACGCAAGCCAGGCATTTCCCTCGAGGCCTTCAACCGCCACTGGCGTGAACGGCATGCCCCGGCCGTGCTGGCCGCCACGGAAAAAGGCCTGCTGCGCAAGTACGTGCAAAACCCTCAACATGAATTCGATCGGGACTTCTTCGCCGGCAGCATCTTCGCCCACGGCAGCGTCAACGCCTACGATGGCGTCGAGGAGTTCTGGTTCGACAGCCTGGACGATCTCGCACAGATGCGCCGCAACCCGCGCATCCACGATGCGATCCGCAACAGCGAAGCCGAGTTCATAGACGCCGGCGAAACGTTCTCGATGGTCACCACGGAACGGGTGATCTACGACTATACGCTCGGCGAGAAAAGCAGCCCGCCCGCCGCCATCCACGATCCGAACAGCCTCGAAGCCGCGATTTTCCGCCAGGGGTTTCGCGACTGGAACATTCCTACGAAATCCTCCTCAAAGGACTAGCCATGAAATACACCGTCAGCCAGGACGCCATGGGCACCCACATCGACTGGGAGCACGAGGGCGTGACCGCGCACATGATCGACTGGTTCTGGAGCAACATGGAGAAAGGCTTCATCCTGTGGCATCCGGAACAGCACGAACCCCTGGAATGGGCCGTTCCGCCGCAACACGGCAATCCCATCGGCTCGATCCACATCGCACCCCAGACCTGGGACGACGGCCGCCGCCAGAACCTCTACATCCGCTTCGAAAAGCTCGAAGATGTGCCCGCCGAAGTCCGCGACTATCTCGTCTACGAGCACGTCGTGATCGTCGCCGGACTCGGTCTGGGCGAGGAATGCCTGGTCAACCCCGACCCCATGGGCTACCGGATCCATCAATGGCAAAAGACCGACTCGGGTGTCGTCGGGAAATCCTCGGGCATCGGCACCCGCCGCAAGGAAACCCCCGAAGACGGCAGGATCTGGGCAGCCCACTGCGCCCAGGAAATCGGCAACTGGGGGCATTTCCTGCCCCAGCTGCACACGCTGTACAAAGTCGTCACCGATACCCGCCGGAATCCTTTCGCCGATCTTTCGGTCGACGGCAAGGGACGGGACGCCGTCTACCGCCACATCAAGTAACCGGCCGCGGCGGGACGCGGGCGCCGCACGCCCCGCCGCTCATTTGTCCGGCAACGGCTGCGCGGCGCCGACGAGAAATTCAGCGGCGTCCAGGATCGCGATGCGCGCCTCGGGATCTGCGGCATGCACGATCCCACTCAATTTTCCGACCTGGGAGGCATCCGCCACGAACAGCATCAGATCACGGCCAGCCATGTCCCTCAGCGTGCTGCAATGGACCATCGCACCGCTTTCGGACAGCTCCGACGCGAGTCTCGCGGCCAGATCCGCGCCGCTCATTCGAGTCGAGATCTGGACCATCTTGCTGCGCACCCGCCCGGTCAGCGCGAGATCGACCACCAGCCCGGTGACATAGACGCCGATCCCGGCCCAGAGCGACGACTCGATGTCGCGAAAGGCGATCGCCGAAGCCAGGATGACGCCCGCGTCCAATGCGAGGATCACCTGGCCGACCGGCAGGCGCAGACGATTGGCGATGACGCGCGCCAGCAGGCTCCAGCCGCCCGCCGCCGCCTCCCCCATGTAGACCAGAGCCAGGCCGGCGCCCACCAGGCTGCCCCCATACAGCGCGTTGAGCAGGGGGGCGTCGGTCACGGCCGGATCGGGCATCGCCCATGTCAGCAATTCCATGAAAATCGCCGTGCAAGCGATGGCATAGGCGGTCCGCAACAGGTAACCGCCGCCCAACAGGCGCGCGCCCACGATCAGCAGCACGGCATTGATCACGAACAGCGTCGCCCCCTGATTGATCCCGTAGAGATGGAACAGGATGATCGCAATGCCCGGCGGCCCCCCGGTGGCGATCTGGTTGGGCGACAGAAACACGACCACAGCCAGGGCCACCAGGAAGGAACCAGCGGCGCCATGACACAGATGACGGGCCAAGCGCGGCATTGCTGTCTCCTGGGCGCCGTCAGGCGGCGTGTCCGACGATGCGCCGGCGGCAGAAGCAGCCGGAGAGCAGCGCGATCAGCGCCAGCCCTCCCATGGCCATGCCGATCAGCCCGATCACCCCGGCCCGGCCGCCGGCATGGTGAGAGAAGTAGACCACCAGGACCGGATTGACGAACATGCCGAACATCTGGCACGAGATGAACGCGCCACTGCCAAAGCCGCGGCGGGAGAACGGCAGTTCGCGCATGTTCCAGGTCACCATGGTCGGCAGCAGCAGGCCGGCACCGAAGCCGTTGACCATCACCCCGGCCGTCAGCGCCCAGTAATCGCCGGCCGAAGCCATCATCAGGAAACCGATGGCGGCAATCGCGACGGCAAGGGCCAACTGCGCGGGCACCCGCAGGCGCGGCGCGACGATCCAGCCGAAGACCAGCGTCCCCGCCACCACCCCGACGCTGTTGAACGCCATCGCGATCCCGATCGCGCCGGCGGACTCCACGCCAATGGCCTCCATCAGGTAGGCGCCATGGATCGGCACCATCAGGAACACCAGGCCCACGAGGAAGGCGATTGCGCAGATCCCGAGCAGCAGCAACGGGCGGAAGCGGATCCCTGGCTCGTCCTGGACCGGCGCGGCGGCATCGCCGGCCGAGCGGCCCGCCTTCGTGTCCCACAGGTAATAGGCCATCAGCGGCATGAGCAGCAGCGCGACCCCGTAGATCGCATAGGGCGCCCGCCAGCCGACGCCGCCGAGCATGCCGCCCAGCATGTTGAGGAACACCGCCGAACCCGCCGCCACCGTGGTCTGCAGCGACATGAACTTCTCCCGCCGCCCGCCGCTGTAATAGTCACCGATCATCGTCGTGCTGGTGGTCATGATGATGGCCTCGCACATGCCGATCACCGCGCGGCTGGCGACGATGAGCGAAAACGAATCGAGCACCATCGGCGCCACGCCGACCACCGCGTACAGGCCGGTGGCCCAGACCATCAGCGGCTTGCGCCCGATCCGGTCGGCCAGCGCGCCGGCGAAGATGCTGCACAAAGCCATGACCAGCAGCGGCAGCGTCATCGTCATCGGCACCCAGTAGTCGGCATTGGGCACGTCGGAGAAATGCGCCTGCATCTGGGGCAGGCTCGGGCCGAGAATTGCCGTCACCAGGACCGACAGGCCGCTGGCGACGAGCAGGATGAACGCGTGGATGGCCCGGGGCGTGCGCATTGGCGCGGACGCTGGCGCGGGGCGGCTGCCGGCAGGAATCATGGTTTGTCTCCATAGAAGGCTCGATGCGGCCCATTGATGATTGGAATACTCGCCAATATACCGCTATACGGTACATTTGTATTGTTTTTTTATCAAGAATAAGGGATACCCTGGCCTCTCCGGGAAGGCATCCCTATTAGTGCCATGGTCTCTCCGGGCTTGCCGGTGCGTCAGGCCGAGGGCGCGATCAGGATCTTGATCTGCCCATTACCCGGCCTGGACAGACGCTCCAGGCCCCGCTCGACGCAATCCTCGAGGTGGATCACGTCCGTCACCAGGGTGCTGAAATCGATCTTGCCCACCGCCATCAATTCCAGGTAGGTGCGGACCTCGTCCTCGGTATAGACGAAGGAGCACTGCAGATCGATCTCATGCGGGACGAAACGCGCCGTAGCCAGCGACAGGGGCTCTCCACCCGCACCGATCAGCATGACCTGGCCCCCCGGCCGGACGCATTGCATGACACAGGTTTCCAGGGAGTCGGCCCGGCCAACGCACTCGAACACCACGTCGGCGCCGACCCCGGTGCCCAGGATGTCGCGGATTTTCGCACCAACGTCATCGAATCGTTTCGGGTTGAGCACATAGTCCGCGCCATAGGCTCTCATGATGTCGTGCTTGTCCTCGGCGACTTCGAGGGCGATGATTTTGTTCGCCCCCGCCAGCTTGAGCAATGCGATCGCCGACAGCCCGATGCTCCCACCGCCGCTGATCACCACATTGTCGCCCAACCTGAAGCGCGATTTCCGGATGCCATGAAAGGCCACGCACACCACATCGAACAGCACTGCTTCACGGGCATTCACGCCGGCCGGCACCTTGATCAGCATCGTGTGCCGGACATCATTGACCAGCAGGTACTCGGCATAGCCACCGTCCAGTTCCCCGATGCCGGCCGTGCGCGGAAAGCCGTTGATGCAGATGTTGGTCTCTCCTCGCCGGCACGACGGACAGTTTTCACGACAACGCGTCGGCGGGCCGCAGAGTATCTGATCTCCCACGGCAAACTCCTTGACGCCTGAACCAATCCGCACGACAGTACCCACCGTTTCGTGCCCGAGCACGCGGACCGGAGAAATGATGCCCGCCATCTGGTAGCTATGCACATCGGTGCCGCAGATTCCCACATAATCGACCCTGACGAGCAATTGTCCCGACCCCGGCTCGGGAATCGGACGGTCCTCCAGCCGTACATCTCTCGGACCGTAATAGACTGCACATTTCATGTCATCACCATCATCAGCACAAAGTTGGTTTCGTGGCCAACCAGGCTTCGTGGCATGGAAGACCCGCGTGTGAAGGTCGGCGGCCCGACGGATAGCAAAAGCAGAAATAACCATACTACAATACAATTGTATTGAGCATCAGTACAATGACACCGTACCCGGATAGTTACGCTCACGTCCGGACGCGATGCATGCGTACTGCCTAATCGTCCGGCCGGAAACACAATGAACGAAGCCAACCAGCTCGCCGAAAGACAAGGCATCCAGGTCATCGCCCGCGCGGCGGCACTGCTCCGGATGCTCGAAAAGCACGCCGAAGGCATGACTCTCACCGCCCTGGCGCAACAGGTTGGCCTCGCCCGCTCGACGGTCCAACGCATCGTCGACTCGCTGTCCGACGAATCCCTGGTCTTCATCGGCACGAGCGGCGGCCGTATCCGGCTCGGTCCGATGCTGCTGCCCCTGGCTGCGGCCACACGCTTTCCCGTCACCGAACTGATCCGTCCAGTCCTGTCGTCAGTGGCTGATGAAACTGACGAAACCGTCGCATTAGGCGTTGCCAAGTTCGATCACGTCGTCTTCGTCGACCGGATCCTCGCCGGCCAACGCGTCACCTCCATCATCGAGATCGGCACCACCCTGCCCCTGCATTGTTCGGCCAGCGGTAAAGCCATCCTCGCCTCATTGAGCCCCGCGGAACTCCAGATCGCCCGGAAAACCTTGACGCTCGAAAAATACACGGCGAAAACCATAACGACCTGGCCCAGACTGGAAAAGGAATTGGCGGAAATCCGCACCCAGGGGATCGCCGCAGACCACGAGGAGCACTCCGAAGGAATCTGCTCTCTGGCCATCGCGTTCACCATCCCCGGCGGCACCCGATGCACACTTGCAATCACGCTGCCGACATTGCGCTACCAGGACACCAAGGAAACGCTGCGCGACGTGCTGCTCCATGCTCTCAAGACCATCGAAAAGCGACTGAACTGAGAAAACGGCGAAACAGGCGTGCCAGGGATGTCCAGACGGACATCTCTAGCACGACCCGCCCGGAGCGCACGCCCTTCGGGCCAACCTCTGCGCCAAACCTCCAACCTAGAGGCCCAGCAGCGCGTCCGAAGGGACGACCGTGCAATATTCCCCGTCCAG
>NZ_JAUCDS010000032.1:0-31661 GCF_034674885.1 Castellaniella sp. | reverse complement strand
CAGGTGGGTCAGATTTACTCCGACGGGGTGGGTCAGTATTACACCGGCGACAACATGTGCCCACCGGCACCGCTTTGAGTCGTTGCAGCACGCCAGCCACGTCATCGGCGACTGGATCCGCTTTTACAACCATCGGCGTCCACACCAGGCGCTGAACATGAAAACTCCGGCCGAGGCCTTCGCATTAGCCGCCTGATCTGTGCAGGTTCCGCTGGGTCATTACAACATCGGGCGCGAAGAACCGGGCGGCCATCGCGTGGTCCAGAATCAATTGGCGCACCCGTATGCCCAGGATGGCGCGAATCAGGATGTTGGCATCCAGAACAATCGTCCTTGCCTGCATCACCGAGATCCTTTTCGGCGTGCCTTTTTGTAGTCGGCGATGATGTCGTCGGCGGCAACTTTGTGCTGGGCCAGCATGGCGTCCAGGGCCTCGCTGGCTTGCCTAAGTGCTTCAACCTCAGCAGCGTCCTGGCTGCGTGTCGGGATGAAGTACCCGACCGTTTGCCCATGGCGGGTGACGGCGATGGGGTTGCCTGATGAAATGAGTTCAGCCAGGTCCGTCCGGAACTCCCGAATGCCTACTTTGGTCGCTTCCATGATGGAGTCCTCCTGCGTTATTTGTGAATCTGTGTGTACACATTCTATCGGTTTGAACTGGTTTTGAATAGCGTGAGGGGATGGAGTGGGAGCGAATGACAGAGCCGCCGGTGTCGGCCCTGTCAGAATGAGCCGATCAGGCGTTTCTCGGATAGTTGGATAGCGACAATCCGGATAGGGCCGCTGCCTCGCCCAGGCGCGCGGCGTGGGACGGTAATCCCCCTACTGCAACGCAAAATCCACCCGTGTCGCCGGTCCCCCATCATCGGTGTCCGACGCATCGATCTTGGGCGCCACGATGAAGACACGGCTGGTCAGGTCCTGCGCGGTGCTCAGGATCTGCTCGTACACGGCCTGTGCGCGGTTTTCAGCCAGTGTTTCCAGGGCCTGTTTGCCCACCGGGGCGGCGGCCAGCAGCAGGGCCTGCATCTGTTCGGGTGGCAGCGATTTGGCAAAGCCGATGGCGTTGCGCGGTTTGTTCTTGATCTTGGTGTCGTCGTAGACGTCTTCCAGGTATTTGGCGCGATCGGCGTCGGTCAGCGTGATGCTCTTGGGGTCGGGTTTCTTGCCGCGGCCGGCGTCGCCGGCCTTGAGGGCACGCATCTTGTCGTCCACCCAGGCCTGACGCAGGCCGGCTTCATCGGCCTGCGGGTCGGCGCGGCCGATGATGTCCATCTTCAGGGCGGGGCGGTCGTTCAGCGCCTTGACCAGCGTGGCGATGCTGGATTTGGCCGTGTCGTCGAGTTCCGCGCTGCCGGGCGCGAATTCGATGCGCGACAGATCGTCTTCGCCACCGCCGAAGGCGGAGGCCAGCAGCTTGAAGGGCGCGGTCACGGCCTTGGCCAGCGTATTCATGATCACCTTGACGATGATGCCGCCCACCGAGAACTGCGGATCATCCAGCGAGCCGGAAATCGGCAGGTTGATGTCGATGTTGCCACTGGAATCCTTCAGCAGGGAAACCGCCAGCAGCACGGGCAGCTTGATGGCGTCGGGGCTGCCGGACGGCTTGCCGAAGGTCAGTTGGTTCAGCAGCACCTTGTTGCTGGCCTGCAGGGCGCGGTCCTTGATCTGGTATCTCAGATCGACCGACAGTTTGCCGCGCTGGATGGCGTAGCCGACGTACTTGGACGAGTAGGTGGTGAACCGGGGCAGGTCCACGCCCTTGGCGGATACCTTGAGATCCAACGCCAGGTAGCGTGAAAACGGCTGCACCGTGCCCGACACCGAGAAGGGCGCCGTGCCGTACACGCGGCCGGCAACGCTGACTTTGGCCGGCGTGGGCTTGGCCGAGGACACGGCCGTCAGGCTGCCGTCGATGGAGGACAGTTCGGCGCGGTAGTTGGGCCGCACGAAATGATCGTTGAAGGTCATGCGACCGCGCTTGAGCTTGACGCTGTTGATCGAGATGTCGGGCTCGGCGGCGCGGCGGGCCACAGGCTGCGCAGTGGATTTCCCGGCGCCGGCGGTGCTGCCCCGGCGGGTCTGCGTGTCCTGCGTGATGGATCCGCCAGCCTGGCCCTTGTCGACCAGGATGTCCATGACGTTCAGGCGCGCATTGCTGTTGAGCAGGATGTTGCCGTAGAAGTCTTCCAGCAGGATGTCGCCCAGTCCCAGCCCCAGCTTCTGCCCGGCCATCGAGACGCGCATGTTGCTCAGGCCCAGGTGTTTCCAATTGAGGAACGCCGCCTTGTTGACGCGGTCCTGCAGGTCGAGATCATTGACCTGGACGGCGCCGTTCCAGCTGGCCTGCATCGCTTTGCTGCCGTGCTCTGGGGCGAATTCCGCATCGCCGCGCGCGCCCAGGGATACGCTGCGCACGGTGGCGTTCAGGCTGGATGCAATGTAGGGGGCCAGCGATGCCGCGTCGAATTTGGCCAGGTCGACCGAGGTCTTCAGCAGCAGCGGTTGTGTCGTCAGGGTGCCCTTGAGCGCCAGCGTGCCGTGTTTTTGCAGGCCGTCGGCCTGCAGGCTGAAGCGCGTTGGCTTGGCATCCAGGGCCAGGCGATCGGCCTCCAGCGCCAGCGATCCGATGGACAGGTTCACGCCGGGCTTGACGGAATCGTCGCGCGCCGCCAGTTGTTTCAGGGCCAGCTTCACCTCGTGGGCTTCGATGTGCGAGCCCGCGACGTCGACCTTGCCTTCCAGGCTCAGCCGTCCGTCCTGCACGGTGATGGGGGCGAAACGATGGACGGCGGCCGCAAAGGGCGCCAACGCCAGTTGGTCCAGCCGGATCTGCGCCTGGACCGACAGGGGCTGCAGGATGACCGGCGCCTGGATCTGCAGCGAACTGCCGTCCGCCGGGTTGTCCATGCTCAGCTGCACCAGCATGGGCTGGTCTGCAGGCTGCGGCAGGGCGATGTGCTGGACCTCGGCGCCCAGGCCGCTTAACAGGTAGTCCAGCTTGATCGGGTCGTCGCGCAGGCGTGCTTCGCCGTCCTGCAGCTTGAAGCTGCCGATGGCGATCTTCCAGGCCGATGCCGCAGGGGCCTCCGGCGCGGCCGGTGCGGGTGCTGCAGCGGGAACAGGCGTTGTGGCCGGTGCCGGCTTGTTTGCTGGCGCTGTAGACGTGGCGGCGGCCAGAGGCTTGTCGGGGGCAGGGTCGGCAGCTTGCTCAGCCGCCTTCGGTTCGGCCGCCGGCGGTGCCATGCCGCCAGATGCCGCAGCGGGCGATTCCGTGGTGGTGGATTCGGCCGGCGCCGGGCTGCCCAGTTTGGCAAAGCCCTCGGCGACGCGTTGCCAGTTCAGTTGCTGGGCATCGCGGTGTGCTTCTACCTTGGGCTTTTCAAGCGTCACCGTGTCGATGGAAACCGTCCGGGCGCTTAGATCGGCGGCCAGGTTATCGATCTTCAGATGGTCCCAGGCCAGCAGCGGTGCGCCGGAGGATTCGACCACGTCCAGCTGGCGCAGGCCCAGGCCGCCCTGCACGCGGATGCGCGGCGCAGCGCCCTGGGGTTGTTCGAACAGCACTTCCAGCCGGGAATCCAGCAGGGCGCTCTTGATCTGGACGGGCAGGGGGATCGGCCAGAAATCCGCCCATGAGTCGAGCGCCAGGCCGTCCAGCGTCACGTCCAGCGTGGACGTGGGGACGGTGTCGAAAGGCCGCGCCGTGCCGCTCAGGTCCAGGGGGCTGCCGTTGATCAGCATATGCACCGCAGGCTGCACGTCGATCTTTGTCGCGTAGCCCAGCGACGAGATGAAGGGAATGCCCAGCGAGAGATCGTCGATCGTCTGGCGCCGGCCGGTGACATGGTCTTCCAGGCTGATGGCGCCTCTCGATAGCGACAGGTTGTTCAAGGAAAACCTGGGCACTTCTGTCGAGGCGGCTTCGGGCTTGGGCGGCTGCTCGGCCGAAGCCTTGGAGAGCCGGTCGACGATATCGGAAAAATTGAAATGCGTGGCGTCCTGCCGCGTCAGCGCCAGGCGGGGCTGGTCGATGTGGATCCGGTCGAGGATCGGCGCGAACATCACGATGGAGCGCCAGGCCACGCGCAGGTCGATCTTCTTTACCTGCAGCAGGGGTTCTGATTGGGGTTGGGCGATGGACAGATCCTGGGCGCTCAATGCCAGGGTGAAGGGGTTGAAGCGGATCTTGCCGACGGCCACCTGTCGGCCCAGCAGTTCGGCGACGTTCTGGGTCAGCGCATGATGCACGGCCTTGGGCACCAGCCAGGCCGAAAGCGCGGCCAGCAGAAGCAGGGTGAGCGCGATGCCGGCCAGGATTCGGCCTGCCCGCCGACTGAGTTTCAGAACTGGCATCCTCAATGGCATTGTCCGCGCTCCCGGCTGATTATTGTGCGTCCCGATGCTGGCCGTCATCCTCGCAGTTGCGCCGGTCGGGGCTTTCGCCCATTATCCCTGCCGGATTCAGGCCCGTCCACCGGGGGACGTCGGTTTTTGCATTCTTTTAATGGGCCGGCGTAGCCGCTGTGAGGCCTTTCAGTGCGGGCGTCGGGCGCGCTGCCAGTCCAGCATCACCTGGGTGGCGTGCGCCAGGATGGTCTTGTAGTGGTCGGCCAGCAGGGTCTGGCTCAGGGCGTCCAGCAATTGCTGCGTGCCGCTTTGCGCCAGCGGCGGCAGCTCGCTGTCCAGCAGGCGGATCTGGATGTGCGCCAGCGTGTCGGCCACCAGGCGCCAGCCCAGTTCCGGCATCCGGGCGTCCAGCGTCAGCAGCAGGCTGCCCAGGGTCTGCAGGATGGGGCGGATGGATTCCGGGTCGGTGCTGCCTGCCATGGCGTGCCAGAGCGCCATGTGGATGTCGCGGCGCAGGCTGATCTTGAAATCGATGGCGTTGGCGTCTTGCGCGTCCAGCCGTTCCAGCTGCTGTTGCAGGCGGGCGTCCTGGGCGGCGTCGGTCTGCGTGCGCAGGTCGCTGATCAGCCGGGTCAGGGACGGGATCGCCGTGATCCCGAAGGCCTGGCTGAATGCCAGCCCCCATTGGTCCAGGCCGGTCAGCAGCAGTGCCATCCGCAGGGCGGCGGCGTCCGGATTGGAGGCCGCGCCGACCCAGGCCTGGCAGCGCGCCAGGATGTCTGTCGCCTGATCTGTTGAGGCGTCGGCGGCAGCGTGCCGGAATGTCTGGGTGAAGGCTTCCCGCGCCAGCGCAGCGGCATGCTGCTGGTCGTCGGGAGAGGCAAGATGGGCGAGGGCGTCGGTGAAGGGAACGGCGTCCGGCATGGGCTTACATGCCTCGCAGCCGGAGCAGCTGGGCCTGGTTCAGGCGTCTGGCTTCCTGTTCGGCGTAGGCGGCTTCCCCGGGTTCGTAGGAACCTTTGTAGATGCAGCTGCTGGGGCTGACGGCGCAGAGCGGCTTGCTGAGCGCGGTGCCGATGCTGGAACCGATGCCGCCGGTGGTGTTGCTGTCGGATGCGCATCCCGAAGCCAGGGCGGCCAGTGCCAGCACCGTGCCCAGGCGGCTGAGTGTTCGTATGGACATGTTCCCTGATCCTGCTGGGGTGAGACAGCCTTTTTATACCATGCGAGTCTGCCCCCTATAATGGAAAATTCCTGCAAAGTATGTCAGCCACCTGTGCCCGCCCCCTCCGCTGAATTCAATGACCGTCCCGGTCTGCTCCTGAAACTGACCATGGGGCTGGTGGGTGTGTTTGCCTTCATCCAGGTCTACTCGATCCAGTCCATCCTGCCGCAACTGCAGCGCGACCTGAACGCCTCGGTGGTGGAGATCGGCAGTTCGGTCGGCATGACGGTGCTGGCGGTGGCGTTGATTTCCCCCTTTGTCGGCATGCTGTCCGATGCGATCGGGCGCAAATGGCTGATCATCGGATCGGTGTTTGCGCTGGCGATCCCGACGGCGCTGATGCCGCTGGTGGAAACAGTGCACGGCCTGCTGGTCCTGCGGTTCCTGCAAGGGCTGGCCGTCCCTGGGGTGTCGGTGGTCGCCATCGCCTATATCGGCGAGGAATTCCGTGGTTCGACCATGGTGCGCATCGTGACCCTGTACGTGTCGGGCAGTGTGCTGGGGGGCTTTCTGGGGCGTTTCATCCTGGGGCACCTGACCGAATACATGGCTTGGCAGTCGGCCTTTGGCGTGATGGCCGTGCTGAACCTGACGGGGGCCGTGATCGTCTGGCGCGGCCTGCCGGATTCGCGCCATTTCGTGGCCAATGCGCGCTTTCGATCCAGCATGGCGACCCTGGGGCAGCTCTTGCGCAATCCTGCGTTGCAGACTGCCTGCGCCCTGGGGTTCGCGGTTCTGTTCGCCCAGATCGGCCTGTTCACCTTCATCAATCTGCATCTGGCGGCCGAACCCTATCATTTCAGTCCCGGTCAGTTGGCCAATATCTTCGCCGTCTATCTGCTGGGGGTGGCCGTGACACCGCTGGCAGGGCGCATCATCCCGCGCATCGGCGTACGGCGTGCCGTTCTGTCCATGCTGGCGGTGTCGGCCTGCGGCGTGATGCTGACGCTGGCACAGCCATCCTGGGCCATCGTGGTGGCGCTGGCCATCGCTGCCTGTGGCACGTTCATCACGCAATCCGCGACCATGAGCTTCATCGCCTATCGCATCACCCAGGGGCGTTCCCTGGCCAGTGGCCTGTATTATTCCGCCTACTATTGCGGCGGCTTCACGGGCGCCTGGCTGTGCGGCGTAGCCTACGCCTGGGGCGGATGGGCGGGCACGGTCGCCGTGTTGCTGGCCGCCCAGGCCCTGGGCGGCCTGATTGTCTGGCGTTTCATGCCGGGGCCCCCAGCAGCGGCCTGATTTCCTTTATAATTGCGCGTTCAAGGGGAGTAGCTCACTTTCCGCGGCATCGTCATGACGGTCATCTGCTTCAGGCAGGTACCCGGTGCCCGGGCAACCCACGGTTGCGAGCAAGACCTTGCCATCATGGGCAAGGCACGTCTCCTCTCTGGAAATGGCCTGGCCCTGGTGGGTTACAGGCCATTTTTCATAAGGACGACCATGATCGAATTTTTAGAGACCCTGCACTGGGGTGCGGTGTTCCAGATCATCCTGATCGACATCCTGCTGGGGGGCGACAATGCCGTGGTGATCGCCCTGGCATGCCGCAACCTGCAGCCGGCACAACGCATGCAGGGCATTTTGTGGGGGACTGCGGGGGCCATCATCCTGCGCGTGGTGCTGATCGCCTTTGCGCTGACCCTGCTGGGCATTCCCTTCCTGAAGGTCGTAGGCGGCGGCTTGCTGCTGTGGATCGGGATCAAGCTGCTGTTGCCCGAAGACGACGCCCATGACAAGATCAAGGGCAGCGCGTCCATCTGGGCTGCCGTCAAGACCATCATCATCGCCGACTTCGTGATGAGCCTGGACAATGTGATTGCCATTGCCGGCGCAGCGCAGAACGCCCACGCCGATCATCAGATCGGTCTGGTGATCTTCGGCCTGCTGGTCAGTGTGCCCATCATCGTCTGGGGCAGCACCCTGGTGCTGAAGCTGATCGACCGCTTCCCGCTGGTGGTCACCCTGGGGGCCGGATTGCTGGGCTGGATTGCCGGCGGCATGCTGATCACCGACGTGTTCGTGGTGGAACGGATCGGCGGCCAGCCCCCCTTCGCCTGGAAGATCGGCGCCGAGATCGTCGGTGCGATCCTGGTGGTGGTGCTGGGCCGGGCGCTGGCGCGGCGGAAGGTCGCAGCGGCGCAGCAGTGATTCACCGGCGTCCGGGCGCTGCGGGGCATGCCCCGCGCCAGCCCTGGATGTGACCGGCGGATGGTCGGATGATGGCGGCTCAGGCCGCCATCATCATTTTGGTCAATGCCACGGTGCCAATGCCCAACAGCGTCATGGCCAGGGATCCGCCGACGTGGACCAGGACGGATGCCGCCAGCCAGCCGAACCGGCCTTCCTGGAGCAAGATGGCCAGTTCGGCCGAAAACGTCGAGAACGTCGTCAGTCCGCCGCAGAAGCCGGTGATGATGAACAGCCGCATCTGCGGCGAGAGATCCGGGAATGATCCGAAGACGGCGACCGCCAGGCCGATGACGTAGCCGCCCAGCAGGTTGGCGACCAGGGTGCCCGGCGGCAGCACCGGGAACAGCGCGTTCAGGGTGTATCCCAGCCACCAGCGCAGAATGGCGCCGGCCGAGGCGCCGGCGGCGATGGCAAGCAGCGGGTTGTAGAGAAAGGGCATGGGTGTGGCGGCCATAAAAAAGTGCCCCCGCGCCGCGCAGGCTTCGCCTGCTTGCTGCCCCCCGAGGGGGCGCCTTTTGCCTTGGGGCAGTCCGGCGGTAAAAGAAACGCCTACAGGCCGATCGCTGATCGTGGATCGCGCATCGGGGCCTGTAGGCATCGTCAGCTGCGGCTGCAGCGGTTCAAGGAGGAATGCCATCTCCTGTCGCATCCGATGTTACCGGCGTTTGGGTAGGGCTGCAAGGCAGCGTTCAGGGCGGCGCGCTACACTGGATTCAGTCCTTTTATGTACCTTTTCAGAAGGAGTGGTCTCATGCTCAAAGGCAAAAAAGCGGTCGTCACCGGTTCCACCAGCGGCATTGGCCTGGCCATCGCCCAGGAACTGGCCCGTCAGGGGGCCGATCTGGTGATCAACGGATTCGGGGATGCCGACGCGATCGAGCGTGAACGAGCCGGGCTGGAAAAGAATTTCGGCATCAAGGCCGTCTATCTGAACGCCGACCTGATGGACGCCCAGGCCGCGCGGGACTTCATCGCCCAGTCGATCAAGGCGCTGGGTGGCATCGACATCCTGGTGAACAACGCCGGCATCCAGCACACCGACCTGATCGAAGATTTCCCGGTCGACAAATGGAATGCCATCATCGCGCTGAACCTGTCCGCCGTTTTCCATTGCACGGCCGCTGCGCTGCCGACGATGAAGAAGCAGAAATTCGGGCGCGTCATCAACATCGCATCGGCGCACGGCCTGGTGGCGTCGGTGAACAAGTCCGCCTATGTCGCGGCGAAGCACGGCGTGGTGGGCCTGACCAAGGTCACGGCGCTGGAAAACGCTGGCACCGGGGTCACCTGCAACGCCATCTGCCCGGGCTGGGTGCGCACGCCTCTGGTGGAAAAACAGATCCAGGCGCTGGCGGAAAAGAAACACCTCAGCGTCGAAGACGCGGCCCGCGACCTGCTGGCCGAGAAGCAGCCGTCTTTGGAATTCGTGACTCCGGAACAGCTGGGGCAGGCGGCGGTGTTCATCGCCTCGGATGCTGCTGCGCAGATGACCGGCACCACGCTGTCGATCGATGGCGGCTGGACGGCTCGTTGATCGTCAAGATCAGGCGGGTCCGATCCGGCCCGCCGGATTTCCGGCGGCGATGGCTTGTTCAGAGATCCCTTATGCTGTCGCCGTTGTCGTTCATGCACAGGAGTCGTTCATGTTGATGGTTTTATCGCCGGCGAAGAAGCTGGACTATGACACGCCGGTGCGCACCACGCAGCACAGCTTGCCGGTGTTTCCGGCGCAAACCCGTGAACTGGTCGGCGTGATGCAGGCCTTGTCGGCCGGTGATCTGGCGGATCTGATGAGTCTGTCCGATGCCTTGTCCCGCCTGAATGTGGACCGGTATGCCGCCTGGGTCGACGCCCCCGATGCGCAGCATGCCCGACAGGCCGCGCTGGCCTTCAATGGCGACGTCTACGAAGGCCTGCGGGCAGCGGAGCTGTCGGACGCCCGCCTGAACTGGGCGCAGGATCATCTGGCCATCCTCAGCGGTTTGTACGGGGTGCTGCGCCCCCTGGACCTGATCCAGCCCTATCGCCTGGAGATGGGTACCCGGCTGAGAACCGCGCACGGCCATACCCTGTATGAATTCTGGGGATCGCGGATCGCCCAGGAGCTCAATCGGCGCCTGGACGCGCTGCCGGGCGAACGGGTGCTGCTGAACCTGGCATCCCAGGAATACTTCAAGGCCGTGGATCGCAAGACCTTGCAGGCCCGGGTGGTGGAATGCGTCTTCCAGGACGAGAAGAACGGCGTCTGGAAAGTCATCAGCTTCCATGCGAAGAGGGCCCGGGGATTGATGGCGCGCTACGTCGTCGATCATCGCGTCAGGCAGGTCGCCGGCCTGCAGGGGTTCGCAGCCGATGGCTACCGCTATGCCGACGAGGCCTCGTCGGCCGATCGCCTGGTGTTTCGACGGGCGGCTGCTTGATGGCGGCGGTCTCGCCGACGATCCGGACGTATCAGGGATAACCTAGGTTGTCTGTGCGGGCGACAGTCCTTATGCTGGCCATAATTATGAATTATTAATTTCCAGATACGACGCGGGAGACCCCGATGGCGGCCAGGATCATCCAGAAGATTCTTTATCAGGAAGTCGCGGATCGCCTGCGGGGCATGATCCAGACCGGGGAATTGCAGTCCGGTGCCTGGATCGACGAAGTCCACCTGACGGCGGTGCTGGGCATTTCCCGCACGCCCTTGCGGGAAGCCCTGAAAGTGCTGGTCGCCGAAGGACTGCTGCGGCTGGAACCGCGCCGGGGATGCTTCGTCAACGAACTGTCGGCCCGCGACCTGGAAAACATCTTTCCCCTGATGGCGCTGCTGGAAGGGCGCTGCGCCTACGAGGCCGCCAGCAAGGTCACGCCGGCCGATCTGCAGCGGCTGGAAACGCTGCATCGCGACCTGCGGCATTTCGCCGAACTCGACTCCATCGACGATTACTATGCGGCCAATGCCCGCATCCACGAGGCCATCCAGAAAATGGCGGACAACCCCTGGCTGTCGGACCTGATCGACAACCTGCGCCAGGTGCTCAGCCTGTCGCGCCATCGCAGCCTCATGTACCCGGGGCGGGTGCGCGAATCCTGCGCGGAACATCTGGCGATCTTCGCGGCGCTGAAGGCCCGGGATCCCGAAGGCGCGGATGCCATCACGCGCAAACACCTGATGCGCCAGCTCGATGCGCTGCGCGCGCTGGCCCGGCAGGACAACGCCGCCGGGTCGCCGGATCAGCCGGTATCCGGTCATGTTCTGTCGGGGGCCTCATCATGACGGGATCAAGCACATGGAACGGGGCGGCTGCCCCAGCGCGGGATGCGCAACCGGGCGCTGCTGCAGCGGTTTCCGCGCCGGGCGATGTCGCCCAGTTGCCCAATTCGCCCCGTTCAGCCGGCCTGCTGGAACGCCTGAATCGCTGGCTGGACCGGGATCATCTGCCCGATCCGGCGGCGCTGCGTTCGCTGTACGCGGCCACCCTCACCGACAGCGCGGCCAATCGCCTGGCGCGGCAATGGGCGGACCGCTATCTGGCCGCCGATGCAGAAGAGCGGCGCTGCCTGCTGGCCGGCCTGGTGCATGCGGGCATCGGCCTGGAACCTCCGGTGGATCATGCCAGCCGGCTGTTCCGCCGCCTGTATGCCGAAAGCGATCGGCTGGCCCTGATGGTCGAGTTGCGGGCGGACATGCTGCGCTGGCGCAACCAGGTGGCCGGCCTGTCGGCGCTGGAACAGACCCTGGCGGTGCTGCTGTCGAACTGGTTCGACGTCGGCATGCTGGAACTGCACCACATCAACTGGGATTCGCCGGCCTCCCTGTTGGAAAAATTGATCCACTACGAGGCCGTGCATCAGATCCGGTCCTGGGACGACATGCGCCGCAGGGTCGCCGCCGATCGCCGCTGCTATGCGTTTTTTCATCCCCGGATGAGCGACGTGCCGCTGATCTTCGTCGAGGTCGCCCTGACCGAACAAATGGCCTCCGACGTGCAGGTGCTGATCGATCCGGCTCGCCCGCTGGCGGACTTGGCCAAGGCCCGGTGGGCGATCTTCTATTCCATTTCCAATACGCAGCGCGGCTTGCGCGGAATCAGCTTTGGCAATTTCCTGCTCAAGCGCGTGATCGAGGAATTGCTGTCCGAATTGCCGAAACTCCGGTCGTTCGCCACCTTGTCGCCCATCCCGGGCTTTGCCGACTGGCTGGGCAAGCGCAGCGGCGCCGAGATCCAGGACCATCTGGCCGACAAGACCGAACGCCAGGCGGCGGCCCAGGACCCGGATGCCGGCGCGCGCTGGGTCGATCTCCTGCGCGCGGCTGCGTCGGGGTCGGGGCCAGAGTCGTCGCGCCGGACGGGCCTGCGGCTGGCGGCCCACTACCTGCAGCAGTTGCGCGGCGGAGATCCGCTGGATCCGGTGGCGCGTTTCCATCTGGGCAACGGCGCGCGGATCGAACGGCTGAACTGGGCGGCGGACCCCTCGGACAAGGGCCTGGAGCAGTCCTGCGGACTGATGGTGAACTACCTGTATGAACCCGATCAGCTGGACGAGAACCGGGCGCGCCTGGCTGCCGGCAAGCCTCGGGTTTCGCGGAGCGTGCAATGGCTATAGGACAGCAGGGCGCAGGCGGACGCATCCACGTGCAGCGAGCCGCTGCGGTCGCCACCGTCCTGCTCGATCATCCGGGGCGGATGAATGCCATCACCGTGTCCATGTGGCGTGAACTGGCGCAGGCCTTTGCAGCGCTGTCGGCAGATGCCGATCTGCGCTGCATCGTCGTCCGGGGGGCCGGCGGACATTTCGCGGCCGGGGCCGATATCCGGGAATTTCCCCAGGTGCGTTTCGATCCGGAGGGGGCGCAGGCCTACCATCGGCAGACCATCGCCCCGGCCCTGCAGGCGATTGCCCGATGCCCCCACCCGGTGCTGGCCGTCATCGAGGGCGTCTGCGTTGGCGGCGGGCTGGAGATCGCCAGTGTGTGCGATTTGCGCCTGGCGGCGAACGATGCGCGGTTCGGCGCACCGATCAACCGCCTGGGTTTTCCCATGGCGCCCGATGAAATGCGCGGCCTGCTGGCGTTGGCTGGCCGCGCCGTCACTCTGGAAATCCTGTTGGAAGGACGTGTATTCGATGCGCAGGAAGCCTTGTCCAAGGGCCTGCTGACCCGGATCGTCGAAGTTGCCGAACTGGAATCCGAACAGGCCGCCACCGTCGCCCGGCTGTGCGCGGGGGCGCCGCAGGCTGCTCGTTGGAACAAACACATGGCCACGCGCCTGGGGGCCGGCAAGCCGCCCCTGACCGATGCCGAATTGCAGGCATGCTTTGCCTATGCGTCCGGGCCCGATCACCAGGAAGGCGTGCGGGCCTTTCTCGAAGGACGCCCCCCGGTTTTCAAAGGAGAATGAACTTGGAACCCAATGCCAACCTTTATACGATCCTGCAGTCGGGTTTCCCGGCAGACCGGCAGGCGGTAGCGCTCGAAACCCCGGAGCGCACCTACAGTTGGCAGGATATCGATGCCCTCAGCGGCCGGATGGCCAATCTGCTGCGTTCGCTGGACGTGCCTGCGGGGTCCCGGGTGGCGGTCCAGGTGGACAAATCGCCGGAAGCTCTGATGCTCTATCTGGCCACCGTGCGGGCCGGTCTGGTTTACCTGCCGCTCAATACTGCGTATCACGAGGCTGAGGTCTCGTATTTTCTCGAAGACGCCGAGCCGGCCGTGGTTGTCTGTTCGGACGGCGCCCACGGCTGGTGCGAGCCGCTGGCGCAGCGCAAGGGCGCCGCCCATGTCTTCACCTTGAACGCCGATGGGCAGGGCAGCCTGACGCAGGCCGCCGCAGGGCAGGCTGCCGATTTCGAGACGGCGCACAACGCGCCCGACGATCTGGCAGCGATCCTGTATACCTCGGGCACCACGGGCCGCAGCAAAGGCGCCATGCTCACCCATGCCAATCTGGCCTCCAACGCCCTGACGCTGAAGGCGTATTGGGGCTGGCGATCCGATGACGTGCTGCTGCACATGCTGCCGATCTTCCACGTGCACGGCCTGTTCGTGGCGTCCCACGGCGCCTTGCTGGCAGGCGCCCGCATGATCTGGCTGCCCAGGCTGGATGTCGATCAGGCCTTGCACTACCTGCCGCGTTGCACCCTGATGATGGGCGTGCCGACGTATTACGTGCGTCTGCTGGCCGATACCCGCTTCGACCGCGACGCCTGTCGCAATATGCGGTTGTTCATCTCCGGTTCTGCGCCGCTGCTGGTCGATACGTTCCGCGAGTTCCAGGCGCGCAGCGGCATGACCATCCTGGAACGCTACGGCATGAGCGAAACCGGCATGATCACCTCCAACCCCTATGATCCTGCGCGCGGCGAACGCCTGCCCGGGCCGGTGGGGCCGGCCCTGCCGGGGATCACGGTGCGGGTGGTCGACGATGTGGACCAGCCCCTGGCCGCAGGCGATCCCGGGCACGTGCAGGTGCGCGGCCCCAATGTGTTCGCCGGCTATTGGCGCATGCCGGAAAAGACACGCCAGGAATTCACGCCCGACGGCTGGTTTCGCACCGGCGACATCGGGGTGCTGGGCGGGGCGGGCATCCCCGACGACTACCTGAGCATCGTCGGGCGCAGCAAGGATCTGATCATTACCGGTGGCTACAACGTCTACCCCAAGGAAATCGAGATGGTTCTGGATGCCATGCCCGGCGTCCAGGAATCCGCCGTCATCGGCATCCCGCATGCGGACTTCGGCGAGGCCGTCGTGGCCGTCGTCGTGCCCAGGGCGGGGGCGGCGGTCGATACCGACGCCATGCTGGTCGATCTGAAGGCCGGTCTGGCGAATTTCAAGGTACCCAAGCAGATCCACGTGGCCGATGCGCTGCCGCGCAATGCCATGGGGAAGGTTCAGAAGAACGTGCTGCGGCAGCAGTACGCAAGCCGGCATTGACGACAAGGAGGACATTCAGCCGATCATGAGGCAAGCCGGATCCGGGAGGGTACGGCCGGAAGGACCACGACGACCAATAATCAGGAGACAACATGATGATGAAGCGACACATACTTTGCGCCGCGCTGGGGCTGGCCATGGCGGCCGGCTCGGGGACTGCGCTGGCCGAGACCACGCTGCGGGCCTCGCACCAGTTCCCTGGAGGGCAGGGGGATCCTCGGGATGAAATGGTGCAGATCATCGCCCGCGAGGTCGAGGCCGCCAACGTGGGGCTGAAGATCCAGGTGTTCCCAGGCTCTTCGCTGTACAAGGCGACCGAACAGTGGGGCGCGCTGACACGCGGCCAGTTGGACATGGCCGCCTTTCCGCTGGACTACGCCTCGGGTCGGGTGCCGCAGTTCTCGGCCACGCTGATGCCGGGCCTGGTGCGCAACTACGACCATGCGCAGCGCCTGAACCAGTCCAACTTCATGAAGGACATCAAGGCGCTGGTCGAAAAGCAGGGCGCGGTGGTGATTGCCGATGCCTGGCTGGCTGGCGGGTTCGCATCCAAGAAGAACTGCATCACCAGCCCCGACACGATCAAGGGGCAGGTGATTCGCGCGGCCGGTCCGGCGTTCGAACAGATGCTGGCGGCAGCCGGCGCGTCGATTTCCTCGATGCCCTCGTCCGAAGTGTATTCGGCCATGCAGACGGGCGTGCTGGATGCGGCCAACACGTCCAACGACAGCTTCGTGTCGTACCGGCTGTACGAGCAGGCCAAGTGCCTGACCGCGCCGGGGGACAACGCCCTCTGGTTCATGTACGAACCGGTGCTGATGTCCAAGAAGGTCTTCGACAAACTGGAGCCCAAACAGCGCGAGGCCATCCTGGCTGCCGCCCGAAAGGCGGAGGACTACTTCACCGGGGAAGCCAAGAAGGGCGAACAGAAAATGCGCGATGTCTACACCAAGGCCGGTGTGGAAGTCGTGACGATGACGCCCGAGGACTACCAGGCCTGGATGAACATCGCCAAACATTCGTCCTATCGGCAGTTCGCCGAAAAGGTGCCGGGCGGCGATCTCTTGCTGAAAAAGGCGTTGGCCGTTCAGTAAAAGCAAACCGAAATGAGGCCTGCGCTCGGCACAGCCCGGCGCAGGCCCTGCCGCTGAAGCGACGCCGGGAGGTCGCATGAGTCGAATTTTCATACGCTGGGTCGAGGTCCTGTCCAGGGCCTGCGGCGTTGCATCCGTGCTGCTGCTGGTGTTCGCCATGCTGGTCGTGTGCCAGATGATCCTGATGCGCTACGTCTTCCGGGCCGCCACGATCTGGCAGACCGAGGCGGTGGTGTTCGGGGCAACGGCCGCCATCTTCCTGGGCGCCCCCTATGTGCTGATGACCAAGGGCCATGTGGGCGTGGATTTCATCCAGCTGCTGGTGGGGCCCCGGACGCGCCGCTGGATGGATCGGGTGGGCGCCTGGCTGGGGCTGGCATTTTGCTCCGTGATGACCGTGGCGACGGGTCTGCACCTGTACGAGGCCCTGGAAGGCGGCTGGACGACGCCCAGCGTGGCTGCCGTGCCGTTGTGGATGCCGCTGTCGCCGGTCGTGTTCGGTTTTGGATTGCTGTGCCTGCAGTATGTCGCGGAAATCATCAAGCTCAAGGGAGAGCCGTCATGACGCCAATGCTGGCAGGAATCAGCATTATCGTGGGTCTGTGCCTGATGCTGGCCACGGGCATGCCGATCGCATTCGCCCTGGGCCTGGCTGCCGTGGTGGGCCTGTTCCTGGACATGGGGCCCGACGTGATCTACGTGCTGGCCGAGACCATGTTCGCCGGCATCGCCAATCTGGGGTACGTGGCGATTCCCATGTTCGTCCTGATGGGGGCGATCGTAGCGGGGACGCCCGCCGGCGGAGACCTGTACAAGGCCCTGGATCGCTGGCTGTACAAGGTTCCCGGCGGCCTGATTCTGTCCAATATCGGGGCCTGCGCCATTTTTTCCGGCATGACGGGATCCAGCCCCGCCACCTGCGCGGCCATCGGCAAGATGGGCATTCCCGAGATGCTGGGTCGCGGCTATCCGGCCTCGGTGGCCACCGGGTCGATTGCGGCGGGGGGAACCCTGGGCATCCTGATCCCGCCGTCGGTCACGATGATCGTCTACGGCATCTCGACCCAGACCTCGATCGGGCGGCTGTTCCTGGCCGGCGTCATGCCGGGGCTTCTGCTGACGGCGCTGTTCATGGCCTGGGCGCTGTTCGACGCGCGGCGCAAGGGCTTCCGGTTCGGGGGCGCAGGCTCCGGGCATTATTCCTGGCGCGACAAACTGGAAGCCTTGCCGCGCGTGCTGCCGCTGCTGCTCATCATCCTGGGCATGCTGTTCGTGCTGTATGGCGGGGTGGCCACGCCATCCGAAGCGGCCGGCGCGGGCGCGCTGCTGACCCTGATCGTGGTGGCCGTGGTGTACCGCCTCTTCAAGATGCGCACCTATACCGGGGTCTTCGGTTCGGCCATGCGCGAAAGCGTCATGATCATGATGATCATGGCCTCGGCGGAATTGTTCGCCTTTGCGCTGTCGTCCCTGTTCATCACGCAGTCGCTGGCGGCGGCCATCGCATCGCTGGAGATCAATCGCTGGCTGCTGATGGGGCTGATCAATGTGTTCCTGCTGGTGGCCGGCATGTTCCTGCCGCCGGTGGCCATCATCGTCATGGCGGCGCCGCTGCTCCTGCCCATCATCACCCAGGCCGGGTTCGACCCCTACTGGTTCGCCGTCATCCTGACTGTCAACATGGAAATCGGCCTGATCACGCCTCCCGTAGGCCTGAATCTGTTCGTGTTGAATGCCATCGCACCCGACGTGCCGACCCGGGACATCCTGATGGGTGCATTGCCATACGTGCTGGTGATGATGGGGGCGATCGTGCTGCTGAGCATTTTTCCGCAGGTCGTCACCTGGCTGCCGGACCTGATCATGGGGGCGCCCATCTGAACCCGGGGCCTGCTGTGGGCCCGTTGGGGGTTCAGGCGGGCCCGGAAGACCCGGTGGGCGCGTCGCTGCGGACGGGTTCCAGTGCCCGCATGTTCTCCTGGATCTGCTGGGATGCCTTGATCATCTGGCGCAGCGGATAGGCCAGCGCCGCGTGGTCGCCATCGGTCTCGATGACGTTGGGCGGGGCAGCGGGGCGGTCGGCCAGGAGGTCGCCGGTCGCTGCCAGCGCCTGACGGATGCCGTCGGGTTCGGTGTCCAGCAGCGCCAGCTGCGGGATCACGGCGGCGATCTGCGATGCCAGCGCGTGGTGCTGGATCATCAGGCGGTTGAATTCGGGCACGTGCCGTTGACGGCGGGTGGGTTCGTCCATCATGCGGTAGAACGCGGCGGCGAAATTGCTGAAGGCGATGTGCACGTTCTTGCGGCACAGCTTCCATTGGGTTTCGGCTTCCTGTTGTTCCGTGCCGCCGGGCTGACCGGCCTGCCGGGCCATGCGTGCGGCCTGCACGAAGGCCAGGCCGCCGCGCAGGAAGATCTGGTTGGCGGCGCGCAGGGTGCGCGCCAGGTCGTCCAGCGTATTGCGTTCCCACGAGGGCAGGATATAGCTGCAGCTCAGGGCCAGGATACTGCCGATCACGGTGTCTACCAGTCGCTCGCCGACCACCGTGTTGGACCCCGGCACCAGGAAATGGAAGATCAGCAGCACGAACAGCGTGTTGAAGACGGCCGACAAGGTGTAGTTCACCTGGATCAGGCTGTAGCCCAGCACGCTGCTGGCCACCAGGATCAGCAGATAGAGTTCCGGGCTCAGCCCCAGATAGAACAGCACCAGCGACAGGCCGCAGCCGATCAGGGTGCCGATCAGCCGCCAGCCGTTGCGCTGGCGGGTCAGGGCGAAGCCGGGCTTCATGATGATCAGCACCGTCAGGATGATCCAGTAGCTGTGGCCGGCCATGCCCGGGTCCAGGGATCGGACCATCGGCGTGTGCGCCAGCGCGCTGCCCACCACCATGGACAGCAGGGCGGCGATGGCCACCCGGATGGCATAGCGAAAATGCGCGGATTGTCGATGCAGATTGTCGGTCAGCAGCGCCAGCTGCCATTTCTGGCGCGTCAGGAAGCGGTTCAGGGACCGGTTGGCCTTGGGCAGGTCGGAATCCGACGGCATGGGATTGACGGAATGGTCCGCCATGCGGTCGACCTGGCGCGTCATGTTGCGCAGGCGTCGCAGCACCTGCACCAGCAGGGCATAGAGTTCGGGGTTGCTGTGTGGCAGGCCTTGTTCGCGCAACTGCTGCAGTTCGAATTCCAGTGCCCGCAGTTCGGCCTTGACGCTGTTGCGCACCCGGGTCCGGCGGTTGCGGGCCACGTTCAGGGCCAGGCCGGATACGTTGTCGGCCAGCTTGCGCATGGCGTCGCGCACGAACAGCAGCGCGTCGCTGTCGGGCAGGGCCTGGCGTAATGTGGCGTAGTCGGTATGGGTGGCCACGGTGCTGTCCAGCAGGCTGACCATGTCCACGAACAGGTTCAGCAGCCCCTGGCGCAGGCGGTCGGCCCGCGAGGTCGTGCCGCGCGGCAGTTCGCGCAGGACCATGTCGCGGGCCGCCTGGTGGGCGTCGGTCATGGCGGCCTGGTGGCGGATCAGCTGTCGGTAGCTTTCCTCCAGATCCAGGTGGACGTCGTAGAAACGGGCGCGGGTGGCGATGTAATCCGCCGTGGCGAACAGGGCGACCGACAGCGCCTGCTGTTCCTCCCGGTGCCACAGGACGCGATGGGCGATGGCGCTGTAGACCAGGTAGAACGCCCCACCCAGGAAGGATGTCAGGGTGTGCTGCAGCACGTCGGCCTGCGTCAGCGGCGTGCGCAGGGTCAGCGTCATGATCAGCAGGCAGGCGAATCCCAGCAGCCCGCCGTGTTTGCCATAGACTGTCAGCATGGAAAAGGCGAAGCACAGCGCGGGCACGACCAGCCAGATGGCCAGCGCATGGCTGGCGGCCAGTCCCGTCACTGCGGTGGTGGCCGAGCCCAGGCACAGGGCGGCGAACATGCCGTTGATCCCATAGCGGCGTGGGCCGCCGGGCTGGTCCAGGATGGCCACGCAGGCAGCGCCCACGGCCGCCACGAAGCCGCTGGCGATCCATCCGAACAGGCCCGACAGCACCAGGGCGGGCAGCAGCACGCCCGTTGCCTGGCGCAGGCCGCCAAAGAAATAGTGGCTGTAGAAGAATCGCTGCAGTTGCGGTGTCGAGGGTGTCATGCAGGAAGGCCGTGGACCCGGAGCAGGGCGATGATCGCAGTATAGAAAGTCTGGCGGCTTTGGTGGGGGTTTCCAGACATCTTGCGCGGCACGGATGGCATCACGGGGCGGTGTCGCTTGCGGCACATGTTGCAACGCGGTAAATTAGCCGTTCCGCCATCCCGCATCAGGGTTGGCCGATGTGGCGAACACCCGGGTCACACACCCGGTTTTTTTCGTCTTCCGTTTTCATGCTCCAGGATGCGCCACAAGCGTGGTCCGGGGCGTCCATTTCCACCACACTGCGCCCATGGCGCGAGTGTCTTGTGCCAAGGGGTGCAGACTGGTTCCCCGATGTGTCCGGGCAAAGCGGTTCCGTGAATCGCCAAGCGTCGGATCATGTTGAGGACCCCCAGGACTGGCCCGGGCTGCCAATAGGCCGCTTGGTGCATGACACAGGTTACGAAAGGAATCCATCATGGAACTCAATGGCGCCGACATCGTCGTGCGTTGTCTGATCGAGGAAGGCGTAGACCACGTGTTTGGCTACCCGGGCGGTGCCGTCCTCTACATCTACGACGCCATCTACAAGCAAGACAAATTTCAGCACGTCCTCGTGCGACACGAGCAGGCTGCGGTTCACGCGGCGGATGCTTACTCCCGATCCTCGGACAAAATCGGCGTATGCCTGGTGACCAGCGGTCCCGGCGTCACCAATGCCGTCACGGGCATCGCCACGGCGTACATGGATTCGATTCCCATGGTCATCATCAGCGGTCAGGTGCCCACGCACGCGATCGGCCAGGATGCTTTCCAGGAATGCGATACCGTGGGCATCACGCGGCCCTGCGTCAAGCACAACTTCCTGGTGCGCGATGTGAAGGACCTGGCCGAGACCATGCGCCGCGCCTTCTACATTGCGCGTTCCGGCCGTCCCGGCCCCGTCCTGGTGGATATCCCCAAGGACGTGTCCGTGGCGACCTGCAAATACACGCCCAAGCGCGGTGCCACGCAGTTGCGTTCCTACGCGCCGGTCACCAAGGGCCACCAGGGCCAGATCAAAAAGGCCGTGCAGATGCTGCTGGCCGCCGAACGCCCCATGATCTACGCGGGCGGCGGGGTTGTGCTGGCCAACGCCGCCGACGAATTGCGCAAACTGGTGCGCATGACCGGGGCGCCGTGCACCACCACCCTGATGGGGCTGGGAGCCTTGCCGGGCACGGATGAAAAATTCGTGGGCATGCCGGGCATGCACGGCACCTACGAGGCCAATATGTCCATGCAGAACTGCGACGTGCTGCTGGCCATCGGCGCGCGCTTCGACGACCGGGTGATCGGCAATCCCAAACACTTCGCGCAGGTGGCGCACAAGATCATCCACATCGATATCGACCCTTCGTCGATTTCAAAGCGGGTGAGGGTGGACGTGCCCATCGTGGGCGATGTGCGCGAGGTCCTGCAGGACCTGATCGGCCTGTATGCGCAATCGCTGGCCGAGCAGAGCGTGGCGGAACACCGCCTGGACGCCTGGTGGAAGCAGATCGATGCCTGGCGCGGGCGCAAGTGCCTGGATTACGAGAATTCCGATACGGTGATCAAGCCCCAGTACGTGGTGCAGAAACTGTGGGAAGTCACGCGTGGCCAGGCCTTTGTCACGTCAGACGTGGGCCAGCACCAGATGTGGGCGGCCCAGTACTATCCCTTCCCGGAACCTCGCCGCTGGATCAATTCCGGTGGCCTGGGCACCATGGGTGTGGGCCTGCCGTTTGCCATGGGGGTGCAGATGGCCAATCCGGATCGCGACGTCGCCGTCATCACCGGCGAAGGGTCCATCCAGATGAACATCCAGGAACTGTCCACCTGCAGTCAATACCGCTTGACGCCGAAGGTCCTGTGCCTGAACAACCGCTACCTGGGCATGGTGCGTCAGTGGCAGCAGATCGAATACGGTTCACGCTATTCCGAATCCTATGTGGATGCGCTGCCGGATTTCGTCAAGCTCGTCGAAAGCTACGGTCATGTGGGCATGCGCATTGAAAAGCCCGCTGACGTCGAACCGGCGCTGCGCGAGGCCTTCACCAAATACAAGGACCGCCTCGTCTTCATGGATTTCATCACGGATCAGACCGAGAACGTCTGGCCCATGGTCAAGGCTGGCCGTGGCTTGACGGAAATGTTGCTGGGCGCCGAGGATCTGTGAGGGGATAAGCATGAAACACGTAATTTCAGTTTTGCTGGAAAACGAACCGGGCGCCTTGTCCCGGGTGGTGGGCCTGTTCTCGGCGCGCGGCTACAACATCGAAACCCTGACGGTCGCGCCGACTGAAGACCCCACGCTGTCGCGCATGACCATCGTGACGATCGGGTCCGACGAGATCATCGAGCAGATCACCAAGCACCTGAACCGCCTGGTGGACGTGGTCAAGGTCGTCGACCTGTCCGAAGGCCCCCACGTCGAGCGCGAGCTCATGCTGATCAAGGTCCGCGCGGTCGGCAAGGAACGCGAGGAAATGAAGCGCATGGCGGAGATCTTCCGCGGGCGCATCATCGACGTCACCGACAAGACCTACACCATCGAACTGACCGGCGTGCAGGACAAGATCGCCGCCTTCATCGGGGCACTGGACCGCAGCGCCATTCTGGAAACCGTCCGCACGGGCGTCTCCGGAGTGGGGCGTGGCGAACGCGTCCTGAAGCTCTAAATTTCTTTAACCAGAATCAAGTCATCCAACGGAGTATCCAACATGAAAGTTTTCTACGACAAAGACTGCGACCTGTCCCTGATCAAGGGCAAACACGTGGCCATCATCGGCTACGGTTCGCAGGGCCACGCCCACGCGCAGAACCTGCATGATTCGGGCGTCCACGTCACCGTGGGCCTGCGCAAGGGCGGCGCGTCCTGGAAAAAGGCCGAGAACGCCGGCCTGACCGTCAAGGAAGTCGCGGAAGCCGTCAAGGGCGCCGACGTGGTCATGATGCTGCTGCCCGACGAGAACATCGCAGCGGTCTACCGCAACGACGTCGCGGCCAACCTGAAGGCAGGCGCTGCGCTGGCGTTCGCCCATGGCTTCAACGTGCATTACGGCCAGGTCGTGCCGCGCGCCGACATCGACGTCATCATGATCGCCCCGAAGGCCCCGGGCCACACGGTGCGCAGCACCTACACCCAGGGTGGCGGCGTGCCGCACCTGATCGCCGTGCACCAGGACGTGTCCGGCAAGGCCCGCGATCTGGCGCTGTCCTACGCCATGGGCAATGGCGGCGGTCGTGCCGGCATCATCGAGACCAACTTCCGCGAAGAAACCGAAACCGATCTGTTCGGCGAACAGGCCGTGCTGTGCGGCGGTACCGTCGAACTGATCAAGGCCGGTTTCGAGACCCTGGTCGATGCCGGCTATGCGCCGGAAATGGCCTACTTCGAGTGCCTGCACGAACTGAAGCTGATCGTGGACCTGATCTACGAAGGCGGCATCGCCAACATGAACTACTCGATCTCCAACAACGCGGAATACGGCGAATACGTCACCGGCCCGCGCGTGGTGACCGACGAAACCCGTGCCGCGATGCGCCAGTGCCTGGCCGACATCCAGTCCGGCGTCTATGCGAAGAACTTCATCCTGGAAAACGCCGCCGGCGCCCCGGAACTGACTTCGCGCCGTCGTCTGAACGCCGAATCGCAGATCGAGCAGGTCGGCAGCAAGCTGCGCGCCATGATGCCCTGGATCGCCGCCAACAAGCTGGTCGATCAGTCCAAGAACTGATCCTGTCCATGCCGCGAACGGCCGGCCGCCCCAGCGGGGCGTCCGGCCGTTTTGGGTTATCCTTGCGCCTACCATGAAAATCCCTCCCTATCCGCATCCCCTGATTGCCCGCGAAGGCTGGCCCATCCTGATCGGCGCGCTGATCGTGGCGCTGCTGGTCAGTGCCTGGTCCTGGTGGGTCTCGATCCCGTTCTGGATCTTTGCCGTGTTCGCCCTGCAGTTCTTCCGCGATCCCTCGCGCGAGGCGCCGGACGGCGATGGCCTGGTGCTGTGCCCGGCCGACGGGCGCATCGTCTGCGTGGAAGACGCGGCCGATCCCTATGCCGGTGGTCGCCCGGCCCTGAAGATCAGCGTCTTCATGAACGTCTTCAACGTGCATTCGAACCGCGTGCCGGTCGACGGCGCGGTGCAGTCCATCGAATACTTTCCGGGCAAGTTCTTCAATGCTGCGCTGGACAAGGCCTCGCTGGAAAACGAGCGCAATGCCATGGTGCTGCAGACTCCCGATGGGCAGACCGTGACGGCGGTGCAGGTGGCCGGCCTGGTGGCCAAGCGCATCCTGTGCCATGCCTCGGTCGGACAGTCCCTGTATGCGGGCCAGCGCTACGGCTTCATCCGCTTCGGTTCTCGGGTGGACGTATACTTGCCTCCAGGGACGCGGCCGCGTGTCGCCATCGGCGACAAGGTCAAGGCCACCAGTACCGTGCTGGCCGAACTTCCCGTCCCCGCCCGCGATGACGACTCCGCAGCCTGAACATTCCATGCCTGACGAAAGACAGCGCCGCCGCAGCATCTACCTGCTGCCCAACGCATTCACCACCGCCAACCTGTTTTCCGGCTTCTATGCCGTCGTGCAGGCCATGAACCAGCATTTCGAGGTCGCCGCCATCGCGATCTTCCTGGCCATGGTCTTCGACAGCATGGACGGACGGGTGGCCCGCCTGACCAACACCCAGTCGGCCTTCGGGGAACAATACGATTCCCTGGCTGACATGATTTCCTTTGGCATGGCGCCGGCGCTGGTCATGTACGAATGGTCGCTGCAGGGCCTGGGGCGCTGGGGCTGGCTGGCGGCATTCGTGTACGTGGTGGGCGCGGCATTGCGCCTGGCACGGTTCAATGCCAACATCGGCAAGGTCGACAAGCAGTATTTCCAGGGGCTGCCCAGCCCGGCGGCGGCGGCCCTGGTGGCCGGTTTCGTCTGGCTCTCGGTAGACAACAAACTATCCTTGTCGGATGGCCTGATTCCCTGGGCGGCTTTTGCCGTGACGGTCTACGCCGGTATCGCCATGGTGTCCAACGCGCCGTTTTTCAGCGGCAAGTCCTTCGCCCTGGGGCGCAGCGTGCCGTTCTGGGTGATGCTGCTGGTGGTGGCAGTGTTCGTCTTCGTGTCCAGCGACCCCCCTGTGGTGCTGTTCGCACTGTTCGTGCTCTACAGCCTGTCGGGCTGGCTGGTCTGGCTGTGGCGGATCCGTCGTGCGCGACGCCTGGGCCAGCGCATGCGGGACTCAAATCCGCTATAATTTTGCCTGCGCCACGATTTGCGTGGCGTTTTTTCATCCCACGGCAGCGCGCCTCGGTGCTGCCGCTTGTTTTCGAGGTTAAAAAGCATGTCCGTTGCTGATATCGTCAAATCCGACATCGTTGCGCAATTCCAGCGCGCCGCTGGTGACACCGGTTCTCCTGAAGTCCAGGTCGCTCTGCTGACCGCCCGCATCAATGAACTGACCGGCCACTTCAAGGCCCACACCAAGGACCACCACTCGCGCCGCGGCCTGCTGCGCATGGTCAGCCGTCGCCGTAAACTGCTGGACTACCTGAAGGGTCGCAACCCGGATTCCTATCGCGCCCTGATTGAAAAACTCGGTCTGCGCAAATAATGCCCGGGGACTTCGTTCCCCTTGCACGAGCCGTGCACGCTGCCTTCATGTCCGCAGTGTGCGCGGCTTTTTGTCATGGATCGCTGAAATAGTTCCCGCTCATGGCGGGTTGTGGGCGCGTGCCTGCAGGCGATCCTCTTAATAGGATAAGAAAATGTTCAATAAAGTGAGCAAATCGTTTCAGTACGGTGAGCACACCGTCGTCCTGGAAACCGGCGAAATCGCCCGCCAGGCCTCTGGCGCCGTGCTGGTATCCGTGGATGATACGGTCATCCTGGCCACTGTCGTGGCTGCCCGCACCGCCAAACCCGGCCAGGATTTCTTTCCGCTGACCGTCGATTACGTCGAGAAAACCTATGCCGCCGGCAAGATCCCGGGCGGCTTCTTCAAGCGCGAAGGCAAGCCCTCCGAAAAGGAAACCCTGACCTCGCGCCTGATCGATCGCCCGCTGCGCCCGCTGTTCCCGGAAGGCTTCTACAACGACGTGCAGGTCATCATCCACACGCTGTCGGTCAATCCTGAAATCGATCCGGACATTCCTGCGCTGATCGGCGCCTCGGCTGCCCTGGCCATCTCCGGCATCCCGTTCAACGGCCCGGTGGGTGCCGCGCGCGTCGGCTACGTGGACGGCCAGTACGTCCTGAATCCCAGCACCACTCAGTTGCACGAACAGTCCCAGCTGGACCTGGTCGTGGCCGGCACCGAAGCCGCCGTGCTGATGGTCGAATCCGAAGCCAAGCAACTGCCGGAAGACGTGATGCTGGGCGCCGTGGTGTTCGGCCACGAACAGATGCAGGCCTGCATCAACGCCATCCACGAACTGGTGGCCGAGGCCGGCAAGCCCGAATGGGATTGGCATGCTGCCCCGCGCAACGAAGCCCTGGCGACCGCAGTGCGCAGCGCCGCCTTCGAACCCCTGAAGGCGGTCTACCAGGTGCGCAACAAGCAGGAACGCACGACTCAGCTGCGTCAGGTCTATGCCGACGTCAAGGCCAAACTGGCCGAGCACGCCGGCGCCCGGGGCGATGCCGCCCCCGACAGCGTCGAAGTCGAGAACATGCTGTTCGCCCTGGAATCGGAAATCGTCCGCGGCCAGATCCTGAACGGCGAACCCCGTATCGACGGCCGCGACACGCGCACCGTTCGTCCCATCAGCATTCGCCTGGGCGTGCTGCCTCGCGCGCACGGTTCGGCCCTGTTCACCCGGGGTGAAACCCAGGCGCTGGTGGTCACGACCCTGGGCACGAAACAGGACGAACAGATCATCGATTCGATCATGGGCGAGTACCGTGACCGCTTCATGCTGCACTACAACATGCCTCCGTTCGCCACGGGCGAGACCGGCCGCTTTGGCGTGCCCAAGCGCCGCGAGATCGGCCACGGCCGTCTGGCCAAGCGCGCCTTGCTGGCCCTGCTGCCCAGCGCCGAAGAATTCCAGTACACGCTGCGCCTGGTGTCGGAAATCACGGAATCCAACGGCTCCTCGTCCATGGCTTCGGTCTGCGGCGGCAGCCTGTCCATGATGGATGCCGGCGTCCCGGTGAAGGACCACGTGGCCGGCGTGGCCATGGGCCTGATCAAGGAAGGCGGGAAATTCGCCGTGCTGACCGACATCCTGGGCGATGAAGATCACCTGGGCGACATGGACTTCAAGGTCACCGGCACCGTCACCGGCGTGACCGCCCTGCAGATGGACATCAAGATCCAGGGCATCACCAAGGAAATCATGCAGGTGGCGCTGGCCCAGGCCCGCGAAGGCCGCCTGCACATCCTGGGCAAGATGCGCGAGGCCATCGACGGCTCCCGCCAGGAACTGTCCGACTTCGCGCCGCGCATGCTGAGCATCAAGATCAATCCGGAAAAGATCCGCGACGTGATCGGCAAGGGCGGCGCCACCATCCGCGCGCTGACCGAGGAAACCGGCTGCCAGATCGACATCAGCGACGACGGCAGCATCACCATCGCCAGCGCCGACCTGGACCGCGCCCACGAAGCCGAGCGCCGCATCAAGGAACTGACCGCCGACGTCGAAATCGGCCAGGAATACCAGGGTACGGTGCAGCGTCTGCTGGACTTCGGCGCCATCGTCCAGGTCCTGCCGGGCCGCGACGGTCTGCTGCACATCTCCGAGATCGCCAACTACCGCATCGCCGACATCAACGACGTGCTGAAGGTCGGCCAGTCGGTGCGCGTCAAGATCCTGGAAGCCGACGATCGTGGTCGTCTGCGTCTGTCGGTCAAGGCCATCGGCGGCATCGAAGCCCAGGGCGGCCCCGCCGCCCCGACGGCGGCGGAATGATCGCCTGCCGGTCCGGTCGGCATCGCCGCCCGGACACTGCCTGAAAAAAGGGCGCCCCGCGATCGCGGGGCGCCCTTTTCAATGACTGCGGCATGTTGTTCGGGGGCGCCACGGCCCCCTGGTTCATGACAGCGTCAGTACGATTTTCCCGATCTGTTCGCCCGCGTCCATCATGGCGTGCGCCCGAGAGGCCTCGGCCAGGGGAAAGGTCGCGTGGATGATGGGGCGGACCGTGCCGGCTTCCAGCAGCGGCCAGACCCGTTCGCGCAGGGACTGTGCGATGGCGGCCTTGAAGGCCACGGGCCGGGCTCGCAGGGTGGAGCCCGTGATGGTCAGGCGGCGCGCCATGACCTGCCAGCAATTGACCGTTCCGTGGGCGCCGCCCAGTTGGGCGATCATCACCAGGCGGCCGTCGTCGGCCAGCGCCTTGATGTTGCGCGGCAGGTAGTCGCCCGCCACCATGTCCAGGATGACGTCCACCCCGCGATTGTTCGTCAGGGCGTGGATTTCCTCGACGAAGTCCTGGGTGCGGTAGTTGATGCCCCGGGAGCATCCCAGCGCCTCGATCGCCTGTACGCGTTCGCTGCTGCCGGCCGTGGCGTACACGGTATGGCCGAAGGCGTGCGCCAGCGCGATGGCCGTGGTGCCGATGCCGCTGGCCCCGCCATGCACCAGCAGGGTTTCGCCGGCCGACAGCCGGCCGCGATCGAAGACATTGCTCCAGACCGTGAAATAGGTCTCGGGCAGGGCGGCGGCCTCGATCATGGACAGGCCCTTGGGCACCGGCAGGCATTGCGCAGCCGGCGCGACGCAGTACTGGGCGTAGCCACCGCCCGCCAGCAGGGCGCAGACCTCGTCGCCGATCTGGAACCCGCCCGCTTGCGCGTCGCCGCCCACGATCCGTCCGGCGACTTCCAGTCCGGGCAGATCGGATGCGCCGGCCGGCGGCGGATAGCTGCCCTGGCGCTGGAAGACGTCGGGCCGGTTGATGCCGGCCGCGCCCACCTGGATCAAGACCTCGCCGGGGCCGGGAACGGGGGTGGGGCGTTCCACGAGTTCCAGGACTTCGGGCCCGCCGGGAGCCGTGATTTCTATGGCTTGCATGAGACCTCCGCTGAATAGTCAGCCTGAATTATGCGCTACACTTGCGGTCTTCAGTTAGCGTCCGGCGAACACATCTTGACGGCCGCCGGTAGGTTAGCGTTCAGCGAACACATCTTGACGGCCGCCGATAGGCGGCCGCAGCCTTTCTGGTGTTTGCACGGAAGTGATGACGGTGGGTCAAATTTCAACCGACGATGATCATCAGTCTTCAGCAGGCTGCCAGCGATGCGGCAACAATTCTCCGATCCGGCTGTTCGGATGCGTGGGCAGACGCGTGAGTACGTCCTTCAGATAGGCATAGGGGTCATGGCCGTTGAGCTTGGCCGACTGCACTAGGCTCATGACCGCAGCGGCCCGTTTGCCGGCCCGCAAGGAACCCGCAAACAACCAGTTATTGCGGCCCACGGCGATGGGCCGGATCTGTTGTTCGATCCGGTTGTTGTCGATGGGCAGCATCCCGTCATCCAGGTAGCGCGTGAGCGCCACCCAGCGCTTCAGGCTGTAATCCAGCGCCCGAGCCGTGCCCGAGCCCTCCGGCACCTTCTGGCGCTGGGCCAGCATCCACGCGTGGTATGTGCCCGCCAAGGGTTTTGCGGTCTGCTGGCGTTGCGCCAGACGTTCTTCCACGGACAGGTCCTTGATCTGATGCTCGATGGCGTACAGGCCACCGATGGACTCCAGCGCCTGGGCGGCCACCGGGCTTTGGCCGGCCGCATGCAGATCGAAGAACTTGCGTCGAGCATGCGCCATGCAGCCCACTTCCGTGATGCCGGCAGTAAAGCACGCCTTGTAGCCGACATAGTCGTCACAGACGAGGCTTCCGGTCCAGTCCCCGAAGAATTCCCGGGCGTGCGCCCCGGCACGGCCTTCGGTAAAGTCATAGACTACGGCCTGCAGGGCCTCGAAGGCGCCTGGAGTGTAGGCCCACAGATAGGCCTTATGGGTGGCGCGGCTGCCGGGTTTTAAGAGCTTCACCGGAGTCTCGTCGGCATGCAGCACCCGGTGCGCCAGGATCTCGTCTCGCAGGGCCGCGACCAGCGGCTGCAGTGCAAAGCCGCAGGCACCGACCCACTCGGCCAGCGTTGATCGCGCAATGCGCAGACCCGCCCGGGCAAAGATGCCTTCCTGGCGGTGCAGCGGCAGGTGGTCGGCGTACTTGGCCACCAGCACATGGGCCATCAGGCCCGGGGTGGCCAGGCCCTTGTCGATCACGTAGGCGGGCATCGGTGCCTGAGTGATGGTCTCGCACTGCGGACAGGCCAGGATCGGGCGCACATGGCGCTCAACGGTAAAGGTGCCGGGCGTGTAGTCCAGCTTCTCGCTGACCTCGTCACGCACGAACTTCAACTGGCAACCGCACGTGCAGGTGGCGCTGTGCGGTTCGTGCCGGATCTCGATGCGGGGCAGATCTGGGGGGAGCGCCGTGCGCTTGGGTTTGTCCTTGGGGTCGGACGCGGGATCGGCCTTGGGGTTCAGGGCCGCCAGTTGCGCTTCGATCTCGACCAGGTCTTCGTCGACGGCTTCCTCCAAGAGGCTGCCTTGTACGCCGGGTAGCAACTGCTCGCCGCGCTTGCCAAAGCGGAAGCGGCGCAGCATCGCGATCTCGAAGGTCAACTTCTCGTTGAGCGTCTTGCTGGCCGTCAGTTCCTGGCGCGTGCGCCCGAGCGTGTGCATGAGGCTGGCCGCCAGTTCACGCAGTTGCGTGGCGTCCATGTCCTGCAGTGAGTCGGGTGCTTCGGCTGTCATGGCGGGCAGTATGCCAGCAGGTGCTGCATCGCACCATCGGCATCAGCACCGATTGCACAGTCCAGGCGTGTGCAGGCTCAGATGCAGTCGATGACGCCGGCATCGCCCAGGCGCTGCCAGGGCAGGCCCAGTACCAGGGCGCTGGCTTGCTCGTCGGTGAGCGTCAGGTGCGTGCTACCGGGCGCGGGCCAGACGAACTTGCCCTGATTCAGGCGGCGCGCAGCCAGCCACACGCCGATGCCGTCGTGCATCAGCACCTTGATGCGCGTGGCACGGCGGTTGGCAAAGACGTAGGCATGATGCGGGTGTGCGGCGCCGAACACGCGCACCACTCGGGCGAGCGTCGTATCCAGGCCGGCGCGCATGTCCATGGGATCGACCGCCAGCCAGATCCGGTCGATGCGGATCATGCCAAGACCAGGCGTGCCCACTGGGCCAGTGTCTGGTGTTCGGCCATCGGCCAGTCCAGCGTGAGAGTCAGGCCTTGGCCACTGAGCGTCAGCGGGATCCTGCCCTCGGGCTGTAGCGGGCCTGTGGGCAGTCGCTCGGTGGCGACCGTCTGGACCGGCACGAAGGGCAGCCAGTTCGCGGGCGCTGGGGCCGTAATGCTTCGGGCTTCATCGGTCTGGGCATCGGCATCATGCAGGCCCAGGCGTTCGTGCTCGATGACCCAGCGGCGCAAGACGTTGGGGTTCAGGTCATGCTCGATGGCCACCGCTGCCAGGGAGACGGCCGGGTCCATGCACTGGGCGACCAGATCGGTCTTGAACTGTGCAGTATAGGTACGGCGCCGACGACGCGGCTTGCTGGTGGGGTCTTGGTGCATACGTGTCCACGAAATTTAAGCGGACACGTATGCTCTATCGGATGCTCGAACGGCTCAAGGTGCGTTCACCGGACGGATACCCTATATCGCACAAAATCCCCTTAAACATGACGAATTCGCGATCGCAACCTTCAA
>NZ_JAUCDS010000031.1:0-32476 GCF_034674885.1 Castellaniella sp. | reverse complement strand
AAGTACAGCAGGTGGGCCGCTTTGGATTCCACCGTGGGGTAGGCGGGTTCGCCGAGCACGGTTTGGTCCAGATTGCCCAAGGTGGCGACAAAGTTGTCCTCACGCTCGTTGCCGAACAAAGCCGTGGCCTCGCTGCGGCCCATGAGATCGGCCTTTAGTCGTGCAATGCCGACACGGGCCTCGGCAGGCGAGGGCAATGTGCCGCCAGGGCTGCCAGGTGGTTGGGTCAGCAGACCTTCATCGTAGCGTTGCAGCCATAGGAACGTGTGGGTATATCGGGCAATCACATCCACCAGACCACGTCCCTGATCAGAGGTCAGGGCATCACCGGCTGCGGCCTTCTTCACCAGCGTCAGGGCGGCTTCCAGTTCGGCGGCGTTTTGCTCGAAGCGTTGGCGGTTCAGGGTGTAGCCTTGCGTCAGGTGCTCGCGCAGGACTCGCGTGGCCCACTGGCGGAAACGCGTGGCGCGGCTTGAATTCACGCGGTAGCCCACGGAGATGATGGCGTCGAGGTTGTAGTGCTTGAGGTTGCGCTGTACCTGACGGCGGCCTTCGGTTCGAACTGCTAAGAAATCCTTAGCAGTTGCCGATTCGGTCAATTCGCCGGCTGCGTAAATGTTTTTCAAGTGCATCAACACGTTTTCAGGCGTCGTGTCGAATAGATCGGACATCTGTCGTTGGGTCAACCAGATGGTTTCCCCTTCCAGCCGCACTTCCACCTGCCCGGCGTCACCTTCAAAGATCACCAGCTGCTGTTCATCGTTCATGGGGTCTCCGGTAGGGCGGGGGGTAGAGCACGGGGTAGTGTCCGCATAGGAAAAGGCTTTCCTACGAAACCAGCCTGTTATAACGTACCTTTCGGCAGCAGGGCGCGTGCGCGCGACCTTTTTGGCCGGGGAAAAAGCCAAGCCTCGCGTTTTAGGTATCTGTTTGGGTATTTCCAGGATGCCATACTTCTGAAACCAGCATGGTCATTGACCATTCGAGTCTCGTCGACCCACAGATATAAATCAGGCTGTTCCAGAACAGCCCAGAAAGTACTCGAAACCCGCATGAACATTAGGTTCTTGCGGGCTTTTTTGCGACGAAGGTCTGGCCGGCCACCATGGTATCGACAAGATGGGTGACCAAGGTCCGGGATCAGATGTGGGCTTCCGCATCCAGGCGCTGAAGGCCGGTTTCGATGTCCAGGCCCTGGGTTTTGAGCGATTGAACCTGTTCCAGTGTGAAGCGCGTCACGGTATCGCTGACGTTCAGTCCGTGCTGGTGCATCCAGGCAATATCGGAACTGTCGAATCCGTCGCCTCCCAGGCGCAGCAGCATGGGTTCGGGGTCGCCGGCCAGCAGATCGGTGGGGCGGAGCCCGTTCTGGAAGGCGATCGGCAGGTTGCCGGCGATGGTACGAGTGGCTTCTCCGCGCTGGATGATGGTTTCCAGCACTGTTTTGGCCTTGTCGTTCTGTGCTTGGATCGTGTGCAGGACGTCCAGGCTGCTGCGCAGCCTGTCCTGCAGCTCTACGCAGTTCTGTGCGACGTCCTGGGGCTTGCCTTCAGTGACGCCCTGCTCGAAGTCGCCAGCATCCTGGTTGATATCGATCAGGGCTTGGCGTTCTTGGCCAGAAAGGCCCTGCAGTCCGATCCGATCTGTCAGTTTGTCCAGTATCTGGCTGAGATCGTTGATCATGGCCTGCAGATAGGCCTTGCCTGTGTCGTTCATCTGACTGGGATCGAGTCCCGCCAGGAATTTGATGCTGCTGTCCACGTATGCGATCGTGCCAATGAAGACGCCAGCTGCCGAGGGGTTCAGGCCGTCCTGGCTGCGCAGGAGTTCTTTTGCCGTGCTCAGCGCGTGGCCTTCGATGGAATAGACCTGTCCCCGATCTTGCGGTGCAACGCCCTCGCATACCTGATCGATGACCAGTTTGCCATGTTGGTCGACCAGGGCAGTGGTTTCGGGCGCCAGTTGCATGGAGATTGCATGATCCACGGCGGGCATGGACATGGACTTGAAGTGATCGTAGAACTGCTGCTGCGCCAGGCCTTCGCCGTCGTCACCGAAGACGTCCATGATCACGTGCAGCGGGTTGTAGAAGGACTGCTTCTGGAAGGCTTCGCTGTTGACGATGGCGTCGTGCACGGCCTGCCGGGCCTGCTGGCGCGTCAGGACGTCCGGGCGTGTATCGTCGCCCAGGCGGTGCAGGGCATTGTCCGTCATGAGATCCAGATGCTGCTTGGTAAGCAGGGATCGATTGCTGGCCTGGATCTGCGTGGTCAGGCGTTCAGCCTTGGCGATGACACGGTCGATGCGGTACCCCGTGAGCGGGCGCCCCTTGGACAGCTGGGCAGAGAGGTCCTGCGACAGGGTATCGGCGATCTCCTTGCCGTAGCGTTCTGTCAGGGCCCGCACGAAGCCCCTGGCGACAGCCTTGTTGGACTGGATCTGGGAATCGCTGCGATTGATGCAATCCCAGGCGCGGGTGAAGATATTGCTTATGTTTCGTCGCCCATCGGCGCCCAGGGTGTTGTTCTGCGTGTCCAGAGTCAGGCGGGCGTTGAGATCCTGGCGGGCAATGTTGCCGTAGGTATTGAGTGAGATGCCGGACATGATGGGCTCCTCAGGCGCGATTGTCGAACAGCGCACCGGATGATGCGCCGTCTTGCTGATGTGGGGCCGCAGAATCTGGTGCGGTATCCGCTGCCGCCAACTGGGCGCCCCAGTATTCGGCATTCTGAATCAGGGCCTGCAGCAGCTGTTCCAGTCGGGGCTGGTCCATCTGCGCGGTGGGTTCACGAAACTGCAGGTAGACGGCGCCGCTTTCGGATTGCGTGGACAGTGTGCCGCCCCCCGTACCAACCCAATGGAAATTGGCGTCGCTGATCTGTTCCAGGATGGCGGTGCGTTGGCGGGCAGGCAGCTGGCCGCAATACGCGGTCAGGATCAGCTGTTCGCTGGACGGGAGAAACTCCAGGGCGATGTCCCGCGTGCTGTCGATACGGATCTGGCAGGTGTCGTCATCGTCCAGCCCCAGGTCGGGGATGCCAACCTGCTGGCCGATGCGTTGCAGAAGGATTTGGATATTTTGCTGGGACATCGGCGGACTCTCCGTAGGGCAGGGAAGGCACGGCAGAACGTGTTGGGATATCCTTTAGGTCACGCCATCCGAAAAAACGTTCCATTCAGGTCAATGTGTTGGCAGCTGTGCAACGCCCGTCGTCGTGCAATAGGTTTCAAATGCCTCTGGCGGGAGCGGGCGGCTGAACCAGTAGCCCTGGTACACATGGCACCCCATTTCGGCCAGCATGCGTTGCTGGGCCTGTGTTTCCACGCCTTCTGCAATCACCTCCAGGCCCAGGCTGCGTGCCAGCGCGGCCACGGCGCTGGCGATGGCGGCGTCATTGGGGTCGCTCTCCAGGTCGTGCACAAAGCTCTGGTCGATCTTGAGTTGGTAGAGCGGCAGGCGCTTCAAATACTGCAGCGACGAGTAGCCGGTGCCGAAGTCGTCGAGCGAAAAACGCACGCCTTTCGCTTGCAGCGTCGTCATGGCGGCGATCACCCCCTCGGTGTTGTCCATCAACAGGCTCTCGGTCAGTTCCAGCTTGAGGCGTTCGGGCGGCGCGCCGTGCTCCTGCAAGAACGCCAGCACCTGGGCGGCAAAATCGGGGCTCAAAAATTGGGCCGCGCTCACGTTCACCGCCAGCGTCAAGCGGTCTAGCCCAGGCTGCCCGCGCCAGTGGCCAAGCTGTTCGCAAGCGGCCCGCAGCACCCACTGACCCAGGGCGCCGATCAGGCCGGTTTCCTCGGCCAGGGGGATGAACAGGCCCGGCCCTATCAGACCGCGCACGGGGTGTTGCCAGCGCACCAGGGTCTCGGCGCCCATCACACGGAAGGCGCCATCTGTCAGCGCGATCTGCGGCTGGTAGTGCAGAAGCAGTTCGTCGCGCGCGATGCCGGTGCGCAACGCGCGCTCCATCCGCATGCGATCGATCAGCTGGCGCTCCAATGCGTCATCAAAAAAGTGCAGCAGCCCGCGCCCGGCCTGCTTGGCCTGGTACATGGCCAGCTCGGCTTGCTTGAGCAGCGCGTCGGCGTCGGGCGAGCGGCCCGCGAACAGCACCAGGCCCTGGCTGGCGCTGCCTTGGTAGTCGGTACCGGCCACCTGGCAGGGCGCGGCCAGGGCTCGTCGCACGCGCTCGGCCAGCGTTTCCGCTTGCGTTGCGGCCCACGTCTGCTCATGGCCAAGCTGCGGCAGGACGATCGCGTATTCATCGCCCCCCAGGCGTGCCACGGTTGCATCCGGAGGCATGGTGGCCGTGAGGCGGGTGGCAATGTGCCTGAGCAATTCGTCGCCTTGCGGGTGGCCCATGCTGTCATTGAGGGATTTGAAATCGTCCCAATCGAGCATGAGCAAGGCGCCCCAACGCCCATGCCGCGCAGCCTCGGTCTGCGCCTGCTGCAGGCGCTCGCGCAGCAAGGTACGGTTGGGCAGGCCGGTCAGTACGTCGTAGAAGGCCAGTTGATGGATCTGCTGCTGCGCATGTTTCTGGCCGCTCAGATCCGTGTAGCAGGCCACCATGTGCGTGACCTCGCCGGTGGCATCGGGCACGGCGGTGATACTCATCCACTTGGGGAAGATCTCACCGCTTTTGCGCCGATCCCAGACCTCGCCTGCCCAATGCCCCGTCGCCCGGATGGTGGCTACCATCTGATCGTAGAATGCCTGATCGTGGTGGTGGGAGCGAAACATGCGAGGTGTCTGTCCCAGCATTTCCTCGGGGCGATATCCCATCAGAAGGCAGAATTCCTCGTTGACTCGCTGGATGCGAGCGCGTGCGTCAGTCACCATCGCCGGTTGGGTATGTTGAAAGACAGCCTCTGCCACGCGAAGCTGGCTCTGAAGGGAATCCAGTTCGACTTGAGTCGCTTGCAGTCGTTTGCGGCACTCGAATATATCTTTCAACATATACCTCTCGACTGATATCGAAGACGTTTCCGCCGAGGCGTTGGCGTGGCTGTCTCCACGACTCCCCGTGCCGTTTTCCCCTTTATCGGTCCGGCATGAATCCGGACCACTCTATGCCTGCCAGCTCGGCCAGCGATCTATGCCAGCTTGCAAGGTCGTCCTTTCGGAATTGGTCCAGGCGGTTGTGTCCGCAGGCGCGGGCCATGATTTGCATCAAGTCGGTGCTGGCCTTGAAGAACGTGGCCAGGCGCTGAGCGGAAGCCTCGACATTCAGGCGCTTGCGCAGTTGAGGGTCCTGTGTCGCGATTCCGGTGGGACACAGGTTCGTATGACAAATACGGGCGGCTATGCAGCCGATGGCCTGTATCGCGGAATTGGCCAGTGCGACACCATCCGCTCCCAGTGCCAGCGCCTTGGCAAAGTCGGTATGGGTTCGCAGGCCGCCCGTGATGATCAGCGTGACGCGCCCACTGGCTTTCAGCTGGTCGAGGCAATGGCGGGCTCGAGCCAGGGCCGGGATGGTGGGCACCGAGATATGGTCGCGGAACATGAGCGGGGCGTCTCCGGTTCCGCCGCCGCGACCGTCCAGGATGATGTAGTCCGCGCCAGCCCTGACAGCGAATGCGATATCCCGCTCGACGTGTTGGGCGCTGAGCTTGAATCCGATCGGGACACCTCCGGTGATTTCGCGCACACGGTCGGCAAAGCGGGCGAAATCTTCGACGGTATGCAGATCGCGGAACGTGGGCGGTGAATCCGCATTCTGCCCTTCGGGCAGGTGACGGATTTCAGCGATGCGGCCCGTCACTTTTCGGCCGGGCAGGTGCCCTCCCGTGCCGGTCTTGGCCGATTGGCCGCATTTGAAATGGAATGCCTGTACCAGGGGCAGGATGGACTCGTGATAGCCGAATCCGGCGGATGCATACTCGTACAGATAGCGATGGTTGGCCTGTTGTACCTCCGGCAGCATCCCGCCTTCGCCTGAACAAATGCCCGTGCCGGCCAGCTCCGCCCCTTTGGCCAGGGCGATCTTGGCCTCTTCTGACAGCGCCCCGAAGCTCATGTCGCTGACCAGCAGAGGGATATCGAGCTGCAGCGGCTTTTTTGTATCCGGACCGATGACCATCTGTGTATCAACCGGCACGTCTTCCATCAGTGGTTGGCAGGCCAGCTGTGCTGTCATGAACTGAATGTCGTTCCAGTCCGGCAACTGGCTGCGGGGGACCCCCATTGCCGCCATCTCTCCATATCGACCCATTTTGCTCAGGCCTTCGCGCGCCAGGCGGTGGATGAAGGCAACGGTCGGCTCTTCAGGGGTTGGTGACACATCGGGCACGGGGTCGGCCGTCGGCGTGGTGGCTGTTGCCGGTGATTCTGGGGCTGTCGGTTGAAGGGGCGCTGATCCCTCGCCAGCTGGAATCGTCGTGCGCGGCGCATTCGAGGCGAGATCATCCAGAGAGAATTCCTTGCCTACCATGGCGTCTGGCACCTTGCTGTGATGTCCATCGCAGAACGGCGCATCTTTGGTTTGCTTGCAGCGGCACAGCCAGGCCTCGCCGTCCTTCTCTGCCGTGAAGGCCAGGGGCGTGAATCCGGTGCCCCGGTGCGAGCCATCACAGAAGGGCTGGTTCTTCGAGCGACCGCAACGGCACCAGTAGTATTCCTGGCCGGCTTTCAGCTCGACCGCGATGGGTTTGTTCGCAGCAACAATGGGTTTCAAGGCTTGTCTCCTTCCCTTCAATAAGATTCAGGTTCTTCAGCGAATGCGGCCGACCGATGGGGTCAATACGGGGTGGCACAGGTCCGGCAGAGCATCGGTCTGCTTTCCACTCAGGATGCTTGCAGGTTGCGTATGGATGCTGGGGAACCCGATTCGTCGTTCGGCGCGAGCCCATGCGCGTCAAGCACAGGGCCTGCCAGTTGGATGACGGCTGCGCGCAATTCGTTTCAGCTGCGCGCGCGAATCACGCTGTAGGTGAATTCATCTTCAAGGTGGATTCGCCGCCCCGATCCCGGAGGCGGCCCGATCCCGGAGGCGGCCCGAGATTACCGGATCAGGCGGGACGAATCGGAGACTGGACGCTGACGCTCGTCCCGGCGGTGAATCGTGATGCGTTCCCGGCCGCGGTCCTTGGCTTCGTAGAGCGCATCGTCGGCGGCCTGCAGCAGTGCGCGCGCATTCTGGAAGAACTGGGTGTCCTCCATGTGGGTCGCGATGCCGGCCGAGAACGTGACGGTGCCCTGGGCGCCGCTCTGGGTGTGGAACGGGTTGTCGCGGACATTCTCGAGCATGCGCTGCAGTACCGTTTCGGCCTGTTCCGAATCCGTTTCTGGCAGGAGCATCACGAATTCTTCGCCGCCGTAGCGGGCGACGGTGTCGATCTGGCGCGACTGCGCCTGCAGGCGCTGGGCGACCATCGCCAGCACCTGATCGCCTACGGCGTGGCCGAAGGTGTCGTTGATGGCCTTGAATCGGTCCACGTCGATGAAGGCGACGCTCAGCGGTGTATTCGAACGGGTCGCCCGTTCGAACTCGTGCTGCAGCATGGAGTCCAGATAGTTGCGGCTGTATAACCCTGTCAGGGAGTCGCGCTGGGTCTGTTCTTCGAGCACCGTGATGCGGCTTTCGAGAGCGACGCTGGCAGGATGCTGTGTGGTCGCGCGCAGCAGGCTTCTGACGGCCAGTGTTTCCCGGGCGCTGTATTCCAGGTCCTGCAGCATCTGCGCGTCCGCAAGTTGCGTGTCGAACAGGGACTCCATCTCGGGGATTTTCTGGATCATTGCGCTGATGATCGAGCGGTACTGTTCCAGCCGGATATTCAGGAGCGCCTGTGCCGGGTCGTAGGCCAGTTCGATGGAATCGGGCTCGATCTGTTCCTTCATCCAGGCGTCTGCGATCACGGCTGCCGCAGCGACATAGAAGGGCAGTTTTTCGTCTTCGGTTGGTCCGGTGTGGGGCAACTGGGTGAGTTCGTGGCTCAGCCATGCCGCTTGGCAGATTCTGTCCGGCAAGCCCCAGTTTTTCAGCAGATGCGCGGCGGCCTGGGCATGCGTGAAACCGAAGCGCACGGTTTCTTGCACGAGCAGGTGCCGGTGATCGGTGCTTTGCTGGTAGAGCTCTGCGTAGGGGGCGCCGAACATGGCGTCCATGGCGAGGATGCCGATGTCTTGCAGCAGGCCCGCCAGCAGGAAGTCTTCGGGCTGTACTTCGCCCAGTTTCTCGGCAATGGTGCGACAGGCCAGTGCCGTCAGCAGCGTCCGGCGCCAGTAGGCGTTGGTGTCAAAACCCGATTTGTATTGTTGGGACAGGCACGCCCGCAACGAAAAGCTGAGCGACAGTGCGATGGTGGCGTTCAGGCCCAACAGGCTCATGGCCTGCGGCAGGTTGGTGACGGCGCTCCGGCGCCCGTAGAACGAAGAGTTCGCCACGCGCAGCAGCTTGCCGGCCAGCGCCGGGTCGTACGTGATCTGTTCAGCGAATTCATCCAGCGACGTGGATTCGTCGTTGGCCAGTTCCACGAGCCTCAGGGCCACCGTGGGGAGCGTCGGCAGACGTTTGCAAAGTTTGAGCCGTGCGACGATATCCGCCGTCTGTTGACGTGTTTGATGTGTCACTATTTTGGCTCTCCATTTTTATCATTGTCTGTATTTTTACTGGAAAATAGCGACATCAGACTGCCATGTCTCCTCTGGATGTCTCCCCTCGGTGATATTCCTGAACAATTTCGTTGCATCGTTGTTATCTTGCAACATATTGGGCTGGCCATTCCAGATCGGGCCTGCATCCTCGGCTAAGAAATCGGTTTTCCTTTCAGAATCTCCGCCACGCTGGGGAAGTGATCCAGAGCGGCTTTGGGCAGCTTGGCGTCCGTGTCCGTATAGGGTGCGACGGCAGCGTCGGCGGTGCCAACGATGATGCGCCCCACCATGCCCGCGTGTTCGTGCGGGATGCAGAAATAGTCGTAGACACCGGGTACGTCGAACGTGATGGCGAATGATTTTCCAGGCATCAGGTAGTCCGAGTTCCAGCTGCGGGCGGCTTCAGGGATCCGCCGGGGCTTGCCGTTGTCAGGGTGGTAGGCCGTCGCGGTGTGGACATTGCCGGCATCCTGGTTCACCCAACGGACGGTCTGTCCTGGGCGGATCAGCAATCCGCGCGGGCGGAACCAGACTTCGGACCCGTTGGGGGTGCCGGACAGAGCGATCTCGACCTCGTCGCCGGCCGCTTGCGCGCGTGGCAGCAGCGCAGCGGTCAGCATGAGGCCGCCCCCGGCGGACAGCAGCAGGCGCCGCTGGGGGTCAAAGGTGAAGGCCTTCATTTCGCCACACGGCTTTCCTGGCTGACCGGGACGTTCCACAGCACGATGTGGATATGCGGCTCGGCGACGCCCGGGTGGCCAGCGTTGTACATGATGTCCACGTGATCGACGGTGCCGGCGGGCGCCTTCAGGTCATGCAGGTTCATGTCTGCCTTCATGGCGGACAGCGGGATCATATAGGTCGTATTGACCAGCTTGCCGTTGTGGTCGTATCCCAGGAAGGGGCCGGCCGGCAGAGTGGCCGGATCGACAAACAGCTGACCCATGCCGGGGATGAAGTCGGGCAGCTTCACCAGGGAACTGACGGCCTTGTAGGGAGCGGCGGGCGGGGCCTTGGTAACGCTGGTTTGCGCGGCCATGACGGGCGTGGTGCCCATGGATAGTGCCATTGCAGCTGCGGCTGCGGTTGCCGTCAGTATCGAGCGGATCATGTTGTTCTCCTAGAGTGGGCAGCGGTCATCGCTGCTTTCACGGCATTGGATGCCGCTTCTGGCCGCATCGTTTCATCCGTGTTCGTCTTCTCACCCACGGCCTGCAGGCGGCGGTGTTTCGGTGGGGAACGGATTGCAAGAACCCGTTGCCGCCAGGGCTTTTCGGGAATCGAGCGTGCTACTGTGCAAGGACGATGTCGTCTTGACGGGAGGTAGCCATGTCGGACACCACTGTTCAGGCCCGATCCGGGACTGGCCATTATCTGGTTCTTTTTCACCAGGACCGCATGGAGGCCGGCATCCGGCATCTGTCCGAGCTGGCCCAGCTTCGGATCCAGCACTGGAGCGAGGATGGCGTGGGTGCCCTGGACGAGTCCCGCGCCCTGGTGTTCGATCATATCGGGGTGGCCTTCGTGCGGTGCTCTGAGCCGGCACGCGCGCGCCTCGTCGGAGCTGCTGCCGATGGTGAATCAATTTTGGCCGTCGAACCGGAACGGATCGTCCATGCCATCGGCGTCACGCCTGTGACACCCGGCAGCCCCGCCGCGCGTCCGGAAGAGCGCGTATCGTGGGGTATTCACGCCGTGGGCGCCGGTGGGTCCACCCTGACTGGGCAGGGGATCCGGATCGCCGTCCTGGATACGGGACTCGATCTGTCGCACCCGGACTTTGCCGGCCGCAGCATCGAAAGCCGATCTTTTGTCGCGGGCCAGCCTGTGCAGGACGGCAATGGGCACGGCACGCATTGTGCGGGGATCGCGGCCGGCCCTCGTGACCCCGAAGGCGGTACCCGGTATGGTGTGGCTGGCGAGGCCGGGTTGTATATCGGCAAAGTCCTGGGGGATGATGGCAGCGGCGGCGATGGCGGCATCCTGGAAGGCATCAACTGGGCTGTGGCGCAGGGGTGCGACATCGTTTCCATGTCGCTGGGCAGTCCGGTCGAGCCAGGCCAGAGCTATTCCCGTGTGTTCGAAGAGGTCGCCAAGCGCGCCCTGGCTGCCGGCACACTCATCGTGGCGGCGGCGGGCAACGATAGTCAGCGACCGGATTCGATTGCGCCGGTGGGCCATCCGGCCAACTGTCCCTCGATCATGGCCGTGGCTGCGGTGGATCAGAATCTGAACGTAGCGCCGTTTTCCAGCGGCGGCTTGCAAGGGGATGGCGGAGAGGTGAATCTGGCTGCCCCCGGGGTCGATGTGTTGTCGTCCTGGCCTGGGAACGAACTGTATCGGAGTCTCAGCGGCACCAGCATGGCCACGCCATTCGTGGCGGGCGTGGCCGCCCTGCATGCCCAGCAGGATCCCCAGGTGCGCGCCGCGCGTCTGGCAGTCCGGTTGGTGGACGGCGCCCAGGCGCTGCGTGATCCTCCTCGGGATGTCGGCACTGGCCTGGTGCGCGCGCCCGATATCGGCCAGGAAGGGCTCTGAATCATGGCACGGATCCGCTTGACCCTGCTTGTCCGAGAGGATTGGCGCGATCGATATCCCGCCGTCCTGGAGCGCTGCCGGCAGGCCGGCTTGGTCATAGAGCGTGAACTGGCCGCTGTCGGCGCCATTGCCGGCAGCATCGACGAAGGCCAGTTGCTGGCCCTGGAGGCGATCGAGGGCATATCGGCTATCGAGCCCGAGCGCCTGAATACGGGCCTGGAATAGACGCGGTGCTACATGTGCGACGGCAGCCAGGTCGCCAGCCCGGGGAAGAACCACAGCACCACCAGCAACAGCATCATCAGGCTGAAGTAGGGGGCGCAGACGCGGGCGATATAGGTGATTTCCTTGCGCGTCATGCTTTGCAGCACGAACAGGTTGAAGCCCACCGGCGGCGTAATCTGGGCTGTTTCCACGGTGATCACCAGGAAGATGCCGAACCACAGCGGGTCGATGCCCGCTGCCTGGATGATGGGCAGCACCACGCCCATGGTCAGGACGATCGTGGAGATGCCGTCCAGGAAGCATCCCAGCACGATGTAGAACAGCCCCAGGACAACGATCAGCATGGCAGGTGACAGCTGCAGGCTGCCGACGAATTCGGCCAGCTGGCGCGGCAGGCCGATGTAGCCCATGGACAGCGTCATGAAGGCTGCTCCCGCCAGGATCAGGGCGATCATGCAGTACAGGCGGGTGGCCCCCAGAAGCGCGTCGCGAAAGGATTGCCAGGTCAGGGATTTCTGACAGGCCGACAACAGGAAGGCGCCCAGCACCCCGATGGCGGCGGATTCCGTGGCCGTGGCCACGCCGGTATAGATGCTGGCGATGACGCCCAGGATCAGCAGCACCACCGGAATCAGCTGGCGCGATTCGCGCAGTTTCTCGCGCAGCCCCATCCGGGCGGCGACTTCGGGGACCTGGTCGGGGTGCAGCAGCGCCCAGCCCATCAGCCAGCCGCTGAACAGCGCCGCCAGCAGCAGGCCAGGGATGATGCCGGCGATGAACAGTTTGGCAATGGAGGTTTCCGCCGCCACGCCGTAGACGATCAGGATGATGGAGGGCGGAATCAGAAGGCCCAGGGTAGCCGGTCCGCCCAGCGAGCCGATGATCTGGGCATCGGGGTAGCCGCGCTTGCGCAGTTCGGGCAGGTTCATCTTGCCCACGGTCACGCAGGTGGCCGCCGAAGACCCGCACACCGAGGCGAAGATCGTGCAGCCCAGCACGTTGGTGTGCAGCAGGCGCCCGGGCAGGCGGTTCACCCAGGGCGCCAGGCCCCGGAACAGGTTTTCCGACAGGTTGGTGCGATACAGGATTTCGCCCATCCAGATGAACAGTGGCAGGGCCGTCAGGGTCCAGCTGCTGGAGCTGCCCCAGATGGTGATGGCCATGGCGTCGCCGGCAGGGCGGGCGGAAAAGAATTCCATGCCGAACAGGGCGACCCCGGCCAGGGTCAGGCCGACCCAGACGCCTCCGCCCAGCAGGGCGAACAGCACCACGATCAGGGCGAAGCTGGCGGTGATCTCATTCATGGTGCAGGTCCTCGGAGGATTCATGGACGCGCTGGCCACGGCATTCCAGGCAGAACTCGTCCAGGAACGCAATGAAGAACACCAGGGTGCCCACCGCCATCAGGATCTGCGGCATCCACATCGGGGTCGCATCGATGCCCGTGGAAATATCCTGGAAGTCCCAGGACTGCCAGACCAGCCGGATGGAATAAAAGGCCAGAAAGCCAGCCAGCAGGGTGGCGATCAGCAGTGCGGCCAGTTCCAGCCCCCGGCGCCGGGATCCGTGCAGCATGCCCAGCACCAGCGTGACGCGGATGTGTTCGCCTTTTTTCAGCGTGCTGGCCAGGGCCAGGAAACCCGATCCCGCCATGGCGTATCCCGCGTAGGCATCGACGCCGCCGACCGGAAATCCGATCAGGCGGCCCAGGATGGTGACGGTGACGGCGACAAGGACCAGGATCATGCATAGCCCCGCCAGCCAGGCGCTGACATCATAGAGACCGTCGAGCCATTTGCGCATAGGATGTCCTTGTCGTGTCCGCCTTTATTTGCTGGCGCGATAGGCGTCCAGCACTTGTTTGCCTTCGTCGCCGGCCTTGGCGGTCCATTCCTGGATGACCGTGTCGCCGACTTTTGCCAGGCCTGCGCGCAGTTCAGCCGACGGTTCGACCACCTGCATGCCGCCGGCCTTGAGTTTGGCGATGGAATCGGCATCCACCTGGCGGGATGTCTTCCAGCCGCGTTCCTCCGCCTGGGCGGCGGCTTTCAGCACGGCGTCCTGTTCGGCCTTGGGCAGGGCGCTGAAGGCCTTTTTATTCACCACCACCGCGTTCTTGGGGATCCAGGCCTGGACGTTGGTGAAGTACTTCATGTGCTCGTAGAGCTTGTTGTCGGCCCCCGTGGCGCTGGACGTGATCAGGCCTTCGATGACCCCGGTGGCCAGCGCCTGGGTCAATTCGGCTTCCTGGATGGTGACGGGCTGGGCGCCGACCAGTTCGCCGATGCGGGCCGTGGTGGGGCTGTAGACCCGCCATTTCATGCCCTTCAGGTCGTCGACGGAATTGATGGGCTTGTTGCTGTAGATGCTTTGCGGCGGCCAGGCGACGGCGTACAGCAGCTTCATGCCTTGTTGGTCGAGTTTTTTGTCCAGGGCCGGGCGTTGCGCCTGGTAGAGTTTCCAGGCGTCGTCGTAGTTGCTGGCCAGGAAGGGCAGGCCGTCCAGCCCGAACGGCTGCCATTCGTTCTGGAAACTGACCATGAAGAATTCGCCGGCCTGGGCTTGTCCGCCTTGCACGGCACGCTTGATTTCCGGCATCTTGAACAGCGATGCGCCCGAATGCACCGTGATCTTCACGTCGCCGTTGGTGGCGCCGGAGACGTCCTTGGCGAACTGTTCCAGGTTCTGTGTGTGGAAGTTGAAGGCGGGGTAGGCCGAAGCCAGATCCCATTGCGTGGCGGCATGGGCATTGAACGCCAGACCCAGGCCGGCAGCCAGGGTGGCAGTGACAAAAGTGCGACGTTTCATTGGATCTCCTCGCAGGTCGTGATCAGGGTGGCAAGGCCGTGAAGAACCTTTACGCCGGCGGGCCGGGTCTGGTCCAGGCAATGGCCAGGGGAAACAGTAGCGCAGCCATGGTGTGGAAACCATCAGGGTTTTCAACAATAAGAATAATTTTGTAGGCGATATAGTCTTTGTTTGTTCATTTATTAGATGGTAATTGTTCAATCATTTTGTGGGGCTGAGTAAGATCACAGGCCCGCAGTGTGTGGCTTGCCGTCTGGTCGCAGGGATGCGCGAGTTCAGTCGATGCGCTGGGCGTAGACCGACAGCACCATGCGTTCGGACTGGATCAGGTAATGTTCCAGGGTTTGCGCGGCTGTGGCCGTGTCGCCGGATTCAAACAGGTTCAATAGATGGATGTTCTGGTCCACAAAAGGTGCGTGCAGGTATTCGGGGTCGTCCAGCAGGCCGAAGGCCAGGCGCAGTTCGGCAGCGATGTCGGCGAACATCGCCGACAGGCGGGCGCTGTCGGCCAGGGCCACGATACCGGCGTGAAACGCCATGTTGGCCGACCCGACGCCCAGCCAGTCGCCGGTCTCGCGCATGCGTCGGGCAGTATCGGTGGCATCGTTCAGGCGCTTGTGGGCCGGGTGGCGCGGCCAGGCCTGGGCCAGTGCCTGGCATTCGATCAGGCGGCGCACCCGGTAGATGTCGATGATGTCGGCGATGCTGGGGATCACGACCGACACGCCGCGATTCGGTTCGTGGTGCAGCAGGCCTTCCTTGACCAGGGTGCGGAAGGCCTCGCGCAGGGTGTTGCGCGACACGTCCAGCTGTTCGCTCAGACTGGCCTCGGACAGGCGTTGCCCCGCGTGCAGCTGACCCTGGATCAGTTGCTGGCGCAGGTTCTCGGCGACCGTGTCGGTCAGGCTCGGGGACGGGATGGTGCTGGGATAATGCCGGGATTGCATAGACGCCCCTGTTGAGTCGGCGGGATGGATGACGGCCGATTGTTTTTTTGTGCGATGGATTGCTCAACAATCTTTCGCGCTGTTTGAAATGATAAGGAAACATCATGGACTTGAACAGCGATCTGGGTGAAAGCTTCGGCGCTTGGCGCATGGGTGACGACGCCAGCATGTTGGATGTCGTCACCAGCGCCAACGTCGCATGCGGTTTTCACGCCGGAGACCCCGCGGGCATTCTGGATACCGTGCGTGCGGCGGCCCAACGCGGTGTGGCCATCGGGGCGCATGTGGCCTATCCCGACCTGGTCGGTTTCGGCCGGCGCAATATGGATCCGTCCAGCCGCGAACTGGTTGCAGACGTGATCTACCAGATTGGCGCCCTCCAGGGGCTGGCGGCGACCGCCGGCACCCGGGTTGCCTACGTCAAGCCGCACGGCGCCCTGTACAACACGATTGCCCGCGACGAGCGGCAGGCGGCGGATGTCATCACTGCCTTGCTGGCGCTGGACCCCGGCCTGGTCCTGTTGGGGCTGGCCGGTTCGCCGCTGCTGGACTGGGCGCGGGCGCGCGGTCTGCGCGTGGTCGCCGAGGCCTTTGCCGACCGCGCCTACACGCCCGGCGGCGAACTGGTGTCGCGCCGCGAGGCGGGCGCCGTGTTGCACGATCCCGACCAGGTCGCGGACCGCATGCTGGACCTGGTGAGCACCGGCGAGATCACCGCCATCGACGGCAGCCGCGTGCGTCTGCAGGCCGATTCCATCTGTGTGCACGGCGACAGCCCGGGCGCCGTTGCCATGGCCCGCGCGGTGCGGCAGCGGCTCGAATCCTCTGGCGTCGCCCTGGCGCCGTTCGTGGCTGGGCGGGCGGCATGACTTCTCTGCGATGTCTGCCGGCCGGCGATGGTGCCGTGCTGGCGGAACTGGGGTCGCTGGACGAGATCCTGGCGCTGTTCCAGGCGCTGGGGACCTGGCCTGCCGGTGTGGATGACGTGATTCCTGCCGCCCGCACATTGCTGGTGTTGTTCAGCCCGGCTGTCCTGCCGGCGCGGGATGTGGCGGCATGGCTGCGGCGGGTCGCGGAGGCCACGGAGACGGCGGCAGGTCCTTCGGGCCTGGGCGTGAACAGGGGCCTGGAGGCGGCCGCCGGCCGGCGCGTGGAGATCCCCGTGCGCTATGCGGGCGAGGACCTGGAGGCGGTCGCCAGTCTGCTGGGCTTGACGCGCGCCGAACTGATCGAGCGCCATACAGGCAGCGACTATCTGGCCGCATTCGCAGGCTTTGCGCCGGGTTTCGTTTATCTGGCCGGCGGTGATCCCTGTTTTCACGGCATTCCACGGCATACCGTGCCGCGGGTGAGAGTGCCGGGTGGATCGGTGGCGGTGGCCGGGGATTTCAGCGCCGTCTATCCGTCCGACAGCCCGGGCGGCTGGCAGCTGCTGGGCGAGACGCCCTGGCGCATGTGGGATATGGAACGGGCCGAGCCCGCGCTGGTGCAGCCGGGTTTCCGGGTCCGTTTCCGGGATCTGGACGCCCCTGGGGCCGCGTATAGCCTTCCCGCCGTGGCCGGGATGAAGCCCCCGGTGTCATCGGACGCAGCAGACATGGCTCCGCACGACGAGTCGACGACTTGCGAGGTGCTGGATGCGGGGCTGCAGACACTGATCCAGGACGAAGGCCGGCCGGGCCTGACTCGATTGGGGGTTTCCCGGTCCGGCGCGCTCGATCGCCGGTCCATGCGTCGCGCCAACCAGTTGGTGGGCAATCCGCCCGGTTCGCCGGTGCTGGAGCATGTGCTGGGTGGGTTGCGGCTGCGCTGCGGCGGGCGGGTGGTGATGGCGGTGACCGGTGCGACGGCGCCCGTGGTCGTGACTTCGGCGTCGGGCATACGCCTGCCTGCAGCGGCTGGCCATCCCATCGTGCTGAACGAGGGCGACGAATTGCGGATCGGCCGTGTCCGTGCCGGCGTGCGCTGTTATGTGGCCGTGCGTGGCGCCTGGGCGGTGCAACCCGTCCTGGGCAGCTGCGCCACCGATATCCTGGCTGGCATGGGGCCAGCGCCGCTGAAGCGGGGCGATCGGGTGTCGATCGGCCACCCGGTTGCGGCGGGCGGTGGTGCGGACCATGCCGAACCTGAATCCGGCGCGACCGACGCACCCCGCGCGGAAGATCGGGTGGCTTTCGATGTGGTGCTCGGTCCGAGGGACGACTGGTTCGATGCAGACACTGTGCGCCGGCTCCTGACGCAGGATTGGGTTGTGACGCCGCAGTCCAACCGGGTGGGCATGCGGCTGGCCGGGGACGAGCCTCTGGTGCGAGCGCGCCAGGGGGAACTGCCCAGCGAGGGGACCGTCGCGGGTGCGCTGCAAGTGCCGCCCAGCGGGCAGCCCGTCCTGTTCCTGGCCGATCATCCACTGACGGGCGGGTATCCGGTCATCGCCGTGGTGCTGAGCGCGCAACTGGACCGGCTGGCGCAGGTGCCGGTCGGGGCGCGTTTACGCTTCAATCCCGTACCTGATCCGCTGTCGTCGCCGGCGCCTGAGTGAAGATTGCGGCGGCCTGGCCGCGACTGACCGGCCTAGGAGGTCGGCGGGATTCGGGCCCGAGAGGCGCCGTTGCGGCGCCATTCGATCAGCCCGATCGTGATACCGCTGGAGCAGACGATGGCAATGCCCAGCCAGGACACGAGATCGGGAAACTGCCCCCAGATCAGCCAGCCCAGCGCGGTGCCGCTGACGATCTGGAAATAGACGAACGGCGCCAGCAGCGAAGCGGGCGCCTTGTGGTAGGCATGGATTTGCAGGAAATGCCCCAGGCACCCCCAGAATCCCGTGCCCAGAAGCACCAGCCATTCAAGCGCCGACAACTGGCCGGACAGCGCCACGAGATCCCGCCAGTAAAGAGGCAGCAGCAGCGTCATGACGGCGCTGCCCACGGCGCCACTCCAGATCAGCGTCGTGTACGGATCGTCGACCGCGACCCGACGCGATGCGATGTATTGCGAAGCCAGTGCGCAGGCTGTCAACAGACCGAACAGCGTACCGGTTGGATCCAGTCCCGAGCCCGGCCGCACGACCACCAACACCCCCAGCAGCCCGGCTCCTGCGGCGACCCAACGCGACAGGAAGGGGGGTTCCTTGAGTGCCCAGGGCGCGGCCGCCAGCACGATCAGGGGGGCCAGGAAGTTGATCGCCGTAGCCTGGCCCAGGGGCAGATAATGCAGTGCGCTGAAGAACAGCATGGTGGCGGCCAGCATGGACAGGCCGCGTGCCGCTTGAGCGCGTGGCCGGCTGCTGCGCAGGGCCTTCCATCCCCGGGACGGAATGATCGTGATCAGGGTCAGTGCCATGTGCACCCCATAGCGCACCAGGCACACTGCGAGCAGGGTGACGCCGACGTCGGTGCCCATCAGGTACTTGCCGCTGGCGTCCAGCCCGGACAGTGCCCACATGGACGCGACCAGCAGCAGGACGCCGGCCAGGATCTGGCGTCCGGCGGGGCTGGCGGGGGGTGAGGGCACGGATCCATCTCCGGTGGCGTGAGAGCCACACTATAGGCCACTTTCCGTGCCGACAGGCAGGGGATTAAAGACTTGGGGCTTCGGGCCGTAGATTGGTAAAGGGCGTCGGTATGACCGATCTGCCAGGATTTTCAGCCGGATTTTGCCATGAACCCGCTTGAAGCGCTGTCCTCTGCATTGCACCCGGTGACCCGTTCCGCGTCACCCGAGGGCCGGGCTGTGTCCGGCGTCACTCAGTTGGAGCCGCCCTCCTGGTTCCAGGATTCGATCTCGGACCTGGGCCGGGCGCTGTCCAGGACGGCCCAGGCCCGGGGGACCGATCGGGATATTGAAGACAGCGACCTGCCCGATGCCGTCAAAAGCCTGTTGCGGATGATCCGCGACCTGAGACGGATGCTGGATCGGTTGATGCAGGAATTGCAGCAGGTTCAGGCCGATGAGGTCATGTCCGCCGATACGAAGCGGTCTCGCCTGTTGCAGCTGCAGGCACAGATATCGGCCGCGAATGGCGCCCTGATCGGGGCTACCCAGAAGCTGGCCAGCATGCTGCGGGACATGAAGCTGGACCAGGCCCAGCAGATGACGGCGGGGCAGCTGGCACTGTAAGAACGAGTGTTTTCGGGGCGTACCGCCAAGAAGAACACCGCTACAGAACTGACCCGGGCTGGACACGCCACCAGCCAGGTGGCGGTAGCCCGCCGGTGCCGCACAAAGAAAAACCGCCTAGGTTGTTGGCCCCTAGGCGGTTCTGACTAGCCGTAAGACTAGGTAATTCTGGCGCGGCTGGCAGGATTCGAACCCACGACCCCTTGGTTCGTAGCCAAGTACTCTATCCAACTGAGCTACAGCCGCTAAAGAGGCGTAAATATAACATGCTTTTTTGACGCTGTCATATCACGCAAACTTCCCGGAAGCTCTTCACGACGCTGCAGCAGTGACGCGTGGCGCTTGGGAAACCCCGGAAAGGGCAAAATCATACCACGATTATTTCGGCTTGGGCTTGCCCGGCCGGCGGCTGACGGCAGGGTGCCCGTCCACGTGAAAGCGTAGGGGCTTTTCCGCCCATTCTCCAGCGTAGTCCACGCCGATCCGGGGGCTGGCGACGATGCCGTTCGGTCTGGGGGATTCGTCCTGGGCGATCCAGAGCGCATCGCCGCACAGATCGATGCCGTAGTGGTCCAGGGAGATGCCCATGGCCTTGCACAGGCGCCCGGGGCCGTTGGCGGCCCTGTCCACGCCGGACACCGGCGCCAGCGCCCGCAGCAGCACGGCGGTGCCGCTGCCTTCCGGGCCGGTGACGGCATTGATGCAGTGGTGCATGCCGTAGATCAGGTAGACGTAGGCGTGGCCGGGCGGGCCGAACATGGCGCGGGTTCGTGCGGTGCGCCCGCGCGAGGTGTGGGCGGCCAGGTCGGTCGGGCCCAGGTAGGCTTCCACCTCTACGATGCGGCCGATGCGCAGGCCCTCGGGCGTGGCATGCATCAGCAGGCGGCCCAGCAGGTCCGGGGCGACCGTGATGGCCGGGCGGTCATAGAAGGCGCGATCCAGTCGTCGGCATTCGCCCTGGATGGCGTCGACGGGCAGCGTGAATTTGTCCAGCTTGGTTCGAGGCACGGCGATCATCCCTGACGGGCTGCTGCTGCCAGCCGATCCAGCCAGCGGGTCTTGTCGGGGGGAGGCAGAAAGGAAGCCTGCAGGCTGTTGGCGGCCAGGGTGATCAGTTCGTCGTGGGATAGGTCCAGGGCCTGGGCGCTGGCGACGTAATTGTCCAGTGCATAGCCGCCGAAGTAGGCGGGGTCGTCGGCATTGATCGTGACCATGGCGCCGGCCCGCAGCAGGCGGGCCAGGTTGTGCTCGGACAGATTGCGCACGACGCCCAGCTTCAGGTTGGACAGCGGGCAGACCGTCAGGGGGATGCGGCGCCGGATCAGCGTCTGCAGCAGATCGGGGTCGTCGCTGCTGCGCACCCCGTGGTCGATGCGGGCGACTTTCAGGGTTTCCAGCGCGCTGCGGACGTATTCGGCGGGGCCTTCCTCGCCCGCGTGGGCAACCAGGCGAAAGCCCAGCTCCGCGCAGCGGGCGTAGATACGGGCGAATTTTTCGGGCGGGTTGCCTCGTTCGGATGAATCCAGGCCGATGCCGATCCAGAGGTCGGCGTACTCGTCGCGCAGCGGCAGGGCGGCATCCAGGGTGGCGAAGGCGTCCTCTTCGCTGAGGTGGCGCAGGAAACTGAGCAGCAGGTAACTGCTGATGCCCAGGGTGTCGCGGGCCTCGCGCAGAGCGCGAGCCAGACCCGCGAACACGGTGCCGATGGCGATGCCCCGTTGCGTGTGGGTTTGCGGGTCGAACATGATTTCGACGTGGACGAGGCCATCGGCATGGGCGCGCTGCAGATAGGCCATGGCCAGGTCGTGGAAATCCTGTTCGGTGACCAGGACGCTGGCGCCCGCATAGTACAGGTCCAGGAAGGACTGCAGATCGGTGAAGCGGTAGGCGGCGCGCACGGCATCGACGCTGTCATAGGGCAGCGACACGCGGTTGCGTTCGGCCAGCGCGAACATCAGATCGGGTTCCAGCGTGCCTTCGATGTGCAGGTGCAGTTCCGCCTTGGGCAGCGCGCGCAGCCAGTCGCGCAGCCCGGGATCGCAGGAGATTTCGGCCATGAGAGTTCCGGTTGGACCACGAAAAATCATTATAGGGCTGCGCCCGGCGCGGCTGTCCGGCTTCAGGCGGCTGCGCCTCGCCAGGCGGCCAGCCCCAGGGCCAGCCAGGACAGGATCAGCAGCAGGCCGCCCACGGGGGTGACCGCCCCCAGGCCCCGGATGCCGGTCAGGACTAGGGCATACAGGCTGGCGCTGAAGATCAGCAGGCCGGCCAGCATCAGGCCTGCTGTCCAGGCGGCGGGGCCAGGCGCCAGGCGGGACCACAGGGCGGCGATCAGCAGCAGCCCCAGTCCGTGGATCACCTGGTAATGCGCCGCCGTGCGCCAGGTATCCAGCAGGTCCGGCGTGACCAGGCGCCGCAGGCCGTGCGCGCCGAAGGCGCCTGCGGCGACGCCCAGGGCCAGGACCAGTGCGCCGCAGAGGATCAGGAAACGGGGGGACATGGCGGGAAGCTCCAGAAACGATGTGCTTCGATTGTATCGGGGGCCTGTCCGCCAGCGGGAATCGCGGGTAGACTGGACCGGACATCGTGTCGATTCGGGGGTTTCAGCATGGCCGTTCTGCGCCAGTCGTCGGACACGCATCAGGCGGACAACCAGGTGCCCGATCTGCCAGATTGCAATCTGTTCCTGACCGATGCCGCCTTGATGGACGGCGTGCGGCGCGAGGGCGGCCAGCAGCACGAACCCGGCCTGGAGGCCTGGGGACGACGCCTGGGACAGGCGGATCTGGCACGGCTGGCTGCTGACATCAACCGCGCGGCTCCCGTCTTGCGGGCCTTCGATCGCACAGGCCATCGCATCGATGTGGTCGACTTCCATCCAGGCTGGTCGGACTTCCTGTCCCTGGCCTTTGCGCAGGGCATGCACGGCAGCGCCTGGATTGCGCCCGAATCGGGCGCGCACGTGGCTCGCGCGGCGCACTACCTGATGCACGGTCAGGTCGAGGCCGGCTCTCTGTGCCCGATCACCATGACCAGCGCCGCCATTCCCCTGCTGGCCCGGGAATCCTGGTTTGCCGAACTCCAGCCCAGGCTTGCCAGCCGCCAGTACGATGCGCGCGACATGCCCGTGGCAGACAAGCAATCCATGATGGTCGGCATGGGCATGACGGAAAAACAAGGGGGCTCCGACCTGCGCAGCAACATCAGCTGGGCCGAATCTGCAGGCGACGGCTGGTTCCGCCTGACGGGCCACAAATGGTTCTTTTCTTCACCCATGTCCGACGCCCACCTGATGCTGGCGCGCGAGGGCGACGCGCATTCCTGCTTCTATGTCCCGCGCTGGCTGAATCGCGACACGCGCAACGGGATCCACATCCAGCGCCTGAAGGACAAACTGGGCAATCGCTCGAACGCCAGCGCGGAAGTCGAATTCGCCGGGGTGCTGGGGCGGCGGGTGGGAGAGCCTGGGCGCGGTATCGCCACCTTGGTGGAAATGGCGTCGTACACGCGCATGGATTGCGTGCTGGGCAGCGCTGCCCTGTTGCGCCAGGGCGTGGTGCAGGCCATCCATCATGCCCGCCATCGCCAGGCCTTTGGTCGCCGATTGATCGATCAGCCCCTGATGCGCCAGGTGTTGGCTGACCTGGCCCTGGAAAGCGAGGCCGCCACCACGCTGGCGCTGCGCCTGGCCCGGGCGTTCGATCATCCGGAGAGCCCCTCCGAACAGGCGTTGCGCCGCATCCTGACGCCCGCCGCCAAGTTCTGGGTCTGCAAGCGCGCCCTCGAGGCCGTTGCAGAATGCATGGAGGTCTGGGGCGGCAATGGCTATATCGAAGACGGCCCGATGGCGCGGCTTTATCGAGAGGCGCCCGTGAATTCCATCTGGGAGGGCTCGGGCAACGTCATGTGCCTGGATGTCCTGCGGGCTGCCCGGCAGGCGGGCGAACTGGCGACGCAGGAAATCGATGCGCTGGCCCAGGTCCACGCCGATGAGCCGGCCCTGAGAGCGACGTCCGACCGGTTGTTGCAGGGCTTGCGGCTGGATGCCGATGCGCAGCAGGCGCACGCCCGGCAGATCGCCCAGGACCTGGTCCTGCTGGTGCAGGCGGACCTGCTGCTGCGCCATGCGCCAGGATGCGTGTCGCGGGCCTTCGTCGATAGCCGCCTGGCCAGTGGCGGCGGGCGCGTGTACGGCGCGCAGGCTCTGGACCTGGCCTCGGATGCCTTGTTGCGGCGGGCCTGGCCCGACTGATGGCTCAGGTCAGGCAGGCCATTGGGCCCAAGTCCATTACAATGGCGCATCGGCAGGCTGCGCTTTCGGTGCAGCCTGTTTTTTGTTATAGGCAATCCCAAGGACCCCCTGTGCTGTCGAGCCGCTTTTTCCGCCCTTTGACCGTGCCACGCGCGTTCCACCATTGGATCATGCTGGCGCTACTGCTGTGTGCGGCCGCATCGATGGCCTGGCCCGGGGCGGCCTCGGCCAGGACCTATGCGCTGTCGGGGAGGGTCGTGCAGGTTGCGGATGGCGATACGATGACTGTGCTGGTGGGACGCACCCGGCATCGGGTCCGGCTGGCCAGCATCGATGCCCCCGAAACCGGTCACGGGCGCGCCCAGCCCGGCCAGCCCCACGGGCAGGCTGCCCGCCAGGCGCTGGCCGATCTGGTGGCCGGCGAGACCCTGACGCTGCAATGCTACGAACGGGACCAGTATGGGCGCGATATCTGTGACGTCCCGCTGGCCGATGGCCGGCAGGCCAATCGCCTGATGGTGGCTGGCGGCATGGCCTGGGCCAATCGGCAGGGCGGTGGCAAATATCTGCGCGACGACAGCCTGCTGGCGCTGCAGGATCAGGCGCGTCGGCAGCAGCTGGGGTTGTGGCGTGACCCGAAACCGGTTCCTCCCTGGGAATGGCGCTGGAAATGCTGGAAGGCGCTTGAAACCGGGCACTCGGCCCCCATTTGCTGATCATGGCAATCAAAGTATTCGATCTCGCGTGTGAACATGACCATGTCTTCGAGGGTTGGTTCGCCTCTCAGGAAAGCTACGACGAGCAGCGGTCCCAGGGCATGGTGCGCTGTCCGATCTGTCACAGCGACCAGATCACGCGCCGCGTGTCGGCGCCACACCTGAACGTCAGCCACCTGCGCCGCGAATCCATGGCGGCATCTGCCGAACAGCCCGTCGCGCAGGGGCACGCCGCTGTGGCTGCGCCGTCCAGCGATCAGCTGACGCGCCTGCAGGCGGAAGTCCTGCGTCAGATCCGCAAGATCGTGCGCCAGACGGATGACGTCGGTGCCCGTTTCGCCGACGAGGCCCGTCGCATGCACAGCGGCGAAATCGAGGAACGCCCGATCCGGGGCACGGCATCTGTGGAAGAATGCCGCGAACTGGCCGAAGACGGGATTTCCATCATGCCCATCCCGGATATTCTGGACGACGACCGTTTGCAGTAGGGCCTGGGGCCTTGTGCCCTGGCCGCCAAGATAAAAAAACCGGCAGATGCGAACATCTGCCGGTTTTTTCATGGCGGGGCCCGATGCGGTGATCGAAGCCCTTCGCGCCGCTGCGCGATTACATCACGCGGCTGCGGTATTCGTTGGTGCGCGTGTCGATTTCGATCTTGTCGCCGATATTGCAGAACAGCGGCACGGACAGTTCGTAGCCGGTGTTGATCTTGGCGGGCTTGAGGACCTTGCCGGACGTATCGCCCTTGACGGCGGGTTCGGTATAGGTGATTTCACGCACGATGATGGTGGGCAGTTCCACGGAGATCGCACGGCCGTCGTAGAAGACGACTTCCACGCCCATGCCTTCTTCCAGGTAGTTCAGCGCGTCGCCCATGCTGTCGGCTTCGACTTCGTGCTGGTTGTATTCCTCGTCCATGAACACGTACATGGGATCAGCGAAATAGGAATACGTGCAGTCCTTGTTTTCCAGCATGACCTGCTCGAATTTCTCGTCGGCCTTGTAGACGGACTCGCTGGCGCTGCCGGTCAGCAGATTCTTGAATTTGAGCTTGACGACGGCGGCGTTGCGGCCGGACTTGTTGTATTCGGCCTTTTGGACCACCAGGGGGTCGCTACCGACCATCACGACGTTACCGACTCGCAGTTCTTGGGCGATTTTCATAGAGGTAAAAAACTCCGGGGATTGACATGCCCCGAGCATGAAAACGCATTCCGAGGCAAAGCAGAAAAAATATTAACTGTGCATTCTAACTCTTCCGGCGGCGATTCTGGCAAAAGTTCAGCAGATTTTGGGCCAGATCGGCGTAGCCCGACAGTTCCTGCGACCATTCTCGGCTGCGGGATTGCCAGGCGCTCCAGGCGTCTGCTGCCAGAGCCTGCGGCAGGGCCTGCTGCACACCGGCATTGTCGCGCCGGTTCCAGGCGCGGGTCAGGGCCCTGGCGGGGGCGGGCCAGTGGGCGCGCCCCAACCAGGCGTCCAGCTTGTCCAGGTGGGCATCGTCAGCCTGTCGGTAGATCTGCCAGACCAGCGGGCTGCCAGTCCATAGGGCGCGGACCAGGGAATCCTCGCCGCGCACGAAATTCAGGTCGCAGCACCACAGCAGTTCGTCAAAGCGGGCTTGCGGCACGAAGGGAATGGGCAGCACTCGCAGCGATCCCTGGCTGCACAGACCGGACGGCGCTGCGCCGGGCGTCAGCAGCCAGGTGGGCGTGTCCCGCTGCGCCAGGGCGGCTTGCAGTCCGGCCCAGGGGGCATCCGGATAGCAGAACAGCAGCATGACGAGGCCGGGGGCGGGAAGTTCGTGCGCGGGCAGCCCTGTCAGGGCCTGCAGGCGGGTGCGCCGATCCTGCGCCTGCGCCTGCTGCCGGCGGATGGACAGATCGCCTTCTCGCAACAGGCCTCCGGTGGCAGGGCTGAAGCCAGGGAAAAAGAAATACTTCGGAATGCCGCTGGCCTGCAGCGACGGCAGGCCGTGGCAGCCTTCCACCCAGGATTCCGCACTGAGGTATTCCAGATTGATCCACAGGCAGTCGCGCGTTGCCATCGTGTCCGCGTAGCCGGGCGGCAGGTCGCAGGCGAAGGCTTCTATGACCACGCCCTGCGCAGGGGCCTGCGCGTGCTTGGCGGCATGCCAGGCGCCGATCTGCACGCCTTGGATGGATTGCAGCTCGTGTGCCGGGTCGACCTCGGGCGCCAGGCGGGCCAGCACGCTCAGATCGTCGATCCAGAGGCGCGTGCCGCAGCCCAGCGTCGCCAGTTGGCGGGCCAGACGCCAGCACACGCCGGCGTCGCCGTAGTTATCGACGACGCGACAGAAAATGTCGAAGTTCGGGGCATTCATCGGCGCGGGAAAGATCTGGCAGCTTCGGGATCGGCCCTGGCCGATGCCCGAGGCCGGGTCGTCAGTGAAACTGGACCGGTTCGGGGTCGATTTCTTCTGGTAGCTCCGGGTGCTGCATTTCGCCCAGCATATTGGGGAAATAGGGGGTGCCGCAGTCTTCGCAGAATTCCATGGCCTGCAGGCCGGGCAGGCGGCGCACGTCCTGGATGCCTGATTCGCGCAGCAGGGCGGCCAGGGTGTCCCAGGTATCGACCTGGCCGTCTTCCTCGGGGTTGGGGGAGGATTCCTCGCGGCTGAGCGAAGGCCAGACGCAGCCGTAGATCACATCGTTGTTCTGGCGGGTGCAAAAGCCGATGCGGTATTCCTCGATGGTCTGTTCGCCGCAGGCGACGATGGCGGCTCTCAGGTCCGTGCCTGGGATGTGGGCGGCCGTCTGCAGCCAGGTGATGGCGGCCTTCAGTGTCAACGGGCGGATGCCCTGGTCGGCCTGCCGGGTGCTGGTATAGAAGGCTTCGGGCGGCAGGTATTCAGTCAGGCAACCGGTGAACAGGGATTCCGTGATGCGGGCGCAGCCTTCGGCCCATAAAGCCGTTGCCGATGCGCGGTCGGGCGGCTGACCGGGCTGCGTGGATTGCCATTGGAACAACGCCTGCCCTTTGGACACGATCGCCACGCCCATCAGGAAATAGGCGTCGGCCAGCAGGTCTTCGGGAGTTTCGGCGGCGCGCACTGCAGGCGGGTCGCGCCGTCCCCCCAGAGCGATCTGGGCCAGCGACAGCACCCAGCTACGGGTTTCGCGAAAGGACTGCGGCAGCTGGTCGAAACGGATCAGTTCGGGCAGCAACTGCAGGCGGGCGTCGGGCGCCAGCACGGCCGTGCGCATCAGGTCGATGAGCTGTTGCTGGTGCTGGGCGGTCAATTGCCCGCCGGGCAGCTGGTAACGGGTCCAGGCCAGCAGAGGGGCGGAAATCAGCAGGGCCTCGTAGGCCTGATCCTGGTGGGTGAAGGCCAGGGATTCGGAATGGGCCTCGGCCTGCTCGACCAGGATTTCGTAGGCTGGGGATCGCTGATCCAGGAGGCGGTCCAGCGCGTTCTCCACGGCGTGCCCCTGCCGGGCCGCCAGGGCTTTGTCCAGCGCTTCGCCGAGCTGTTGCTGCCACCAGCGGTCTTCCAGTTGACTGCCTGACTGGGACAGGGCTTCAGCCAGGGCGATCAGGGAAAGCGACGTCCGGGATGGAGAAGAAGATCGGGAACGGGCGGGCATGAGAAACCGAAAAGAGAGACTGGCACCAGAGGATCTCCTAGTGTACCGCGTCTGTCTGCCCGGCCCCGGGCGGGATAGGGCGTCTCGTTCGGCCTGTTTGCCGGGTTCGATGCAAAAAGCCCCGGGTTTAGGGCCCGGGGCTTTGGGAGCCGCCCCGAGGCTTCCGGGGCGGGGGGGGGATCAGGCTTCGACCGTGTTGGCCACTGCTGTGAAGTCTTCGATCTGGTCGAAGTTCATGTAGCGGTAGATGTCCTGGCTGTCCTTGGCCAGCAGACCCATGGCCTCGAGGTACTCCTCGCGGGTGGGGATGCGGCCCAGGCCCGAGCAGATCGCAGCCATTTCAGCCGAACCCAGGAATACATTGGAGTTCTTCCCCAGACGGTTGGGGAAGTTCCGCGTGCTGGTCGAGAACACCGTGGCGCCTTCGCGCACCTGGGCCTGGTTGCCCATGCACAGCGAGCAGCCGGGCATTTCCATGCGGGCGCCGGCCGTGCCGAAGGTGCCGTAATGGCCTTCCTTGGTCAGTTCGCTGGCATCCATCTTGGTGGGCGGGGCCACCCACAGCTTCGAGGGCAGATCGCGCTTGCCCTTGAGCAGCGTGGCGGCGGCGCGGAAGTGGCCGATGTTGGTCATGCAGCTGCCGATGAACACTTCATCGATGGCGGTGCCAGCCACGTCGGACAGGGTTTTCACGTCGTCCGGATCGTTCGGGCAGGCCACGATGGGCTCGTGGATCTCGGCCAGGTCGATGTCGATGACGGCGGCGTATTCGGCATCGGCGTCAGGTTCGACCAGCTGCGGATCGGCCAGCCAGGCTTCCATGTTCTTGATGCGGCGGGCCAGGGTGCGGGCATCCTGGTAGCCGTTGGCGATCATCCATTTCAGCAGCGTGATGTTGCTGTTCAGGTATTCGATGATCGGTTCCTTGTTCAGGCGCACCGTGCAGGCGGCGGCGGATCGTTCGGCCGAGGCGTCGGACAGTTCGAAGGCCTGTTCGATCTTCAGGTCGGGCAGCCCTTCGATTTCCAGGATGCGGCCGGAGAAGATGTTCTTCTTGCCTTTCTTTTCGACCGTCAGCAGGCCTTTCTTGATGGCGTACAGCGGAATGGCATTGACCAGGTCGCGCAGCGTGACGCCGGGCTGCATCTTGCCCTTGAAGCGCACCAGCACGGATTCCGGCATGTCCAGCGGCATGACGCCGGTGGCGGCAGCGAAGGCCACCAGGCCGGAACCGGCCGGGAAGCTGATGCCGATCGGGAAACGGGTGTGCGAGTCGCCGCCGGTGCCGACCGTGTCGGGCAGCAGCATGCGGTTCAGCCACGAGTGGATGATGCCGTCGCCCGGGCGCAGCGCCACGCCGCCGCGCGTGCTGATGAAGGCGGGCAGTTCATGGTGGGTCTTGACGTCCACGGGCTTGGGATAGGCGGCGGTGTGGCAGAAGGACTGCATCACCAGGTCGGCCGAGAAGCCCACGCAGGCCAGGTCCTTCAGTTCGTCGCGGGTCATGGGGCCGGTGGTGTCCTGGCTGCCGACCGAGGTCATGCGCGGTTCGCAGTAGGTGCCGGGGCGCACGCCCTGGCCTTCGGGCAGGCCGCAGGCGCGGCCGACCAGCTTCTGCGCCAGGGAATAGCCCTTGCCGGTGTCGGCGGGGGATTCGGGCAGGCGGAACAACGTCGTGGGCGGCAGGCCCAGCGAGGCGCGGGCCTTGGCCGTCAGGCCGCGACCGATGATCAGCGGAATGCGGCCGCCGGCGCGGACCTCGTCCAGCAGCACGTCCGACTTCAGCTGGAATTCGGAGATCACCTGGCCGTTCTTCAGGGCCTTGCCCTCGTAGGGACGCAGTTCGATGACGTCGCCCATGTTCATGGCAGAGACGTCCAGTTCGATCGGCAAAGCACCGGAATCTTCCATGGTGTTGTAGAAGATCGGGGCGATCTTGCTGCCCAGACAGACACCGCCAAAGCGTTTGTTCGGCACGAAGGGAATGTCTTCGCCGGTGTGCCAGATGACGGAATTGGTCGCCGATTTACGCGAGGATCCCGTGCCCACGACGTCGCCTACGTAGGCGACCAGATGGCCCTTGGCCTTCAGTTCGTTCAACAGTTTGATCGGACCGACCTGGCCAGCGGCGTCGGGCGTGATGCCGTCGCGCGGGTTCTTCAGCATCGCCAGCGCGTGCAGCGGGATGTCCGGGCGGCTCCAGGCGTCGGGGGCGGGCGACAGGTCGTCGGTGTTGGTTTCGCCGGTGACCTTGAACACGGTCAGGGTCAGGCTTTGCGGGACTTCGGGGCGGCTGGTGAACCATTCGGCGTCGGCCCAGCTTTGCAGCACGGCCTGGGCGTGGGCGTTGCCGGCCTTGGCCTTTTCCTCGATGTCGTGGAAGGCGTCGAAGACCAGCAGGGTCTTCTTCAGGCCTTCGGCGGCGACCGGCGCCAGGTCGGCGTGGTCCAGCAGTTCGATCAGGGCGCTGATGTTGTAGCCGCCCAGCATGGTGCCCAGCAGTTCGGTGGCGTGCTTGGCGTCGATCAGGGGGCAGGCTTCTTTGCCCAGTGCGACGGCGGCCAGGTAGGACGCCTTGACCTGGGCGGCGTCGTCCACCCCGGCCGGAACGCGGTGCGTCAGCAGGTCCAGCAGGAATTGCTCTTCGCCAGCGGGCGGGTTTTTCAGCAGTTCGATCAGATCGGCCGTCTGTTGGGCCGTCAGGGGAAGCGGTGATACGCCGATGGCTTCGCGAGCGGCGGCTTCAGTGCGATAGGATTCCAGCATGGGGTGCCCCAGGAAGAAGGGTTTGAGAACGGCGTTATTTTAAAGAAGAAGCATCGTTCAGGCAACAGTCTTATATAAGATATAAGAGTTGGCGATTTTATGTGGGGGTTTTGAGTGTTCTTGAGTCAGGTCACCTGCTGTTGGGCTTGGTTGGACTGGCGGGGGGCTGACGCGCCCCAACCAGCGGTCCGGCCTTTGGCCGGACTTCCCGGATCTTCCTCGTCCACCGGGGCGTCGGGCGAACTCGGCCTTCGGCCTCAAACACGCCCGACGAAGTCCCCCCGGTTCCCTTCGGAAGCATCCGGCGCTGGTCGACCGGGCGCGTCAGCCCCCCGCCAGTCCAACCAAGCCTGAGATTGAGCTATAGGCGCAGACCGGCGCCCTGATGGTTCAGACTGTGGTGGGTGTCATGATGACCCAAGCCTGCGGCGGTGGTGTCTGTGCGGGCGCAGTCGGACAGCGCCGGATGCTTCCGAAGGGAGGGTGGGGGATTTCGGCCCGCGCTGTCTGAGGGGCGCGAAGCGACCCGAGTTCGCGGGCCGCCCACCCGTACGAGGAAGATCCGGGAAGTCCGGCCAAAGGCCGGACCGCTGTCTGGCGCCCGCACAGACACCACCGCCACGGGCGTGCGCATGCAGAAGTGGCGTGCACGTGCAGGAAATCAGTCCACCAGGTCCGAATATTCCGGATGCCGCTGCACATAAGCCGCGACATACGAACACACAGGCCGGACCTTCCAGCCGCGCGTCCGGGCCGTATCCAGCCCGAAGCGCACGAGATCCGCGGCGATGCCGCGCCCGCCCACCGGGGCAGGCACCCCGGTATGGACGAAGGACGCCACCGCGCCGTCCAGCACATAGTCCAGCACGCACAACTGGCCGTCTTCCGTGAACTCGAACCGATGGGCGGCCTCGTTGTGCCGGATCGCGCGCAGCGCCGCCGCAGCGGCGCCAGGATTGGCGGACTTAGATGACATACAGATCCACGTACTCGTGCACCGGCATGGCTTCCAGCTTTGCCTGGTCCAGCGACACATCCAGGATGCGCTGCTGCTGGCGGGCCGGGAACTGGCGCGTCAGGTTCTTGCGGAACTTGGCTTCCAGCAGCGGGATCCCGTCCTTGCGGCGGCGCTTGTGGCCGATCGGGTATTCGCAGACCAGTTCGTCGAGCTTCGAGCCGTCGTTGAATTCCACCGTCAGCGCGTTGGCGATCGAACGCTTTTCCGGATTATGGTAATCCTGGGTGAAGGCGGGATCTTCCACGCAGACCATCTTGTCGCGCAGGGCGTCGATGCGCGGATCGGCGGCGACGCTGTCCTCGTAGTCGGCTGCGGTCAGCTGGCCGAAGATGATGGGTACGGCCACCATGTACTGGATGCAGTGGTCGCGGTCGGCCGGATTGTGCAGCGGGCCCTTTTTATCGATGATGCGGATGCAGGCCTCGTGGGTGCGGATCGTGATCTTCTTGATGTCGGCGTCGGTCTTGCCCAGGGATTTCAGCTTTGCATGGATGTCCATGGCGCATTCCACGGCCGTCTGCGAGTGGAATTCGGCCGGGAAGGAGATCTTGAACAGCACGTTTTCCATGACGTAGCTGCCATAGGGACGCTGGAACTTGAAGGGCTGCCCCTTGAACAGCACATCGTAGAAGCCCCAGGTCGGTGCGCTCAGCACGGACGGGTAGCCCATTTCGCCCGTGCGGGCCATCAGGGCCAGACGCACGGCGCGGCTGGTGGCGTCGCCGGCTGCCCAGGACTTGCGGCTGCCCGTGTTGGGGGCATGGCGATAGGTGCGCAGGCTTTGGCCGTCCACCCAGGCCAGGGATACGGCGTTGATGGTTTCCTCGCGCGACAGGCCCAGCATCTGGGACACCACGGCGGTCGAGGCGACCTTGACCAG
>NZ_JAUCDS010000030.1:0-32650 GCF_034674885.1 Castellaniella sp. | reverse complement strand
AAGGTATCCGCGAAAAAATCAAGCTGGAATCCACGGCTGGCACGGGTCATTTCTATACGACCACCAAAAACAAGCGCAACATGCCGGAAAAGATGCTGATCAAGAAATTTGATCCGGTCGCGCGCAAGCACGTCGAATACAAGGAAACCAAGCTGAAATAATCCGGGGCGCCTCTCCCGGACCGTCTCACCGGTTTCCAGAAATCCCCGCCTTCGAGCGGGGATTTTTTTATCTGCCCCATCCGCTGGGGCAGATCACAATCACGCCTCGGATGCTCTGCCCGCCCGAAGCCTCGATGCGCTGGGCCGTCACCCAGCGATGGGCCGGATCCAGCAGCCAGGCGATCATCGGCCCGATGTCATCGGGCAGCGTCGCAGCAGTTCGGGCCTGGTAGTCGCAATTTGCATCCTATAATGTCCGGCTGGCCCTTTCCAATATCAATCACCCAGACAGATCCATGCAGGAACGCTACATCCCGAACCAGGTCGAATCCGAAGCCCAGGCCCATTGGCGCGAAGGCGACGTCTATCGCGTCACCGAACACGCCGCCAACGCGGACGGCTCACCCAAACCCAAGTTCTACGCCTGCTCGATGTTGCCCTACCCCAGCGGCAAACTGCACATGGGCCACGTGCGCAACTACACCATCAACGACATGATGACCCGTCAGCTGCGCATGCGCGGGTACAACGTGCTGATGCCCATGGGCTGGGACGCCTTTGGCATGCCGGCGGAAAACGCCGCCATGAAATCCGGCGTGCCGCCCGCCAAATGGACCTACGACAACATCGCCTACATGAAAAAGCAGATGCAGGCGATGGGGCTGGCCATCGACTGGTCGCGCGAAATGTGCGCCTGCGACCCGTCGTACTACAAATGGAACCAGTGGCTGTTCCTGAAGATGCTGGAAAAGGGCATCGCGTACCGCAAGACCCAGGTGGTCAACTGGGACCCGGTCGACCAGACCGTGCTGGCCAATGAACAGGTCATCGACGGACGCGGCTGGCGCTCGGGCGCCCCGGTCGAGAAACGCGAGATCCCCGGCTACTACCTGCGCATCACCGACTACGCGGACGAACTGCTGGACACTCTGGAAGACGGCCTGCCCGGCTGGCCCGAACGCGTGCGCCTGATGCAGGAAAACTGGATCGGCCGCAGCGAAGGCCTGCGCTTTGCCTTCCGACACGACATCCGCGACGACAATGGCGTGCTGATCCAGGACGGCCTGCTGCACGTCTTCACCACCCGCGCCGACACCATCATGGGTGTCACGTTCTGCGCGGTGGCCCCGGAACACCCGCTGGCCACCCGCGCCGCCCAGGGCAATCCCGAACTGACCGCCTTCATCGAAACCTGCCGCCAGGGCGGTACCACCGAAGCCGAACTGGCCACCCGTGAAAAAGAAGGCCTGCCCACGGGCCTGTACGTCACCCACCCGCTGACGGGCGAACCTGTTCCCGTCTGGGTCGGCAACTACGTGCTGATGAGCTACGGCGACGGCGCCGTCATGGGCGTGCCCGCCCACGACGAGCGCGATTTCGCCTTCGCCCGCAAATACGGCCTGCCCATCCACCAGGTGATCGATGCCCAGGGCCAGACCTGGTCCGACACGGCCTGGCAGGACTGGTATGGCGACAAACAGATCGGTCACACGATCAATTCCGGAAAATTCGACGGCCTGACCACGGCGCAGGCCATCCAGGCAGTCGCGGCCGATCTTGCCGCCATGGGGCTGGGCGAACTGCGCACCACCTGGCGTCTGCGCGACTGGGGCATTTCCCGCCAGCGCTACTGGGGCACCCCCATCCCCATCATTCATTGCGCCGACTGCGGCCCCGTGCCGGTCCCCGAAAAAGACCTGCCCGTGATCCTGCCCGAAGACCTGGTGCCCGACGGCAGCGGCAATCCGCTGGCCAAACACGAAGGCTTTCTGTCGTGCCACTGCCCGTCCTGCGGCAAGCCCGCACGGCGCGAAACCGACACCATGGACACCTTCATCGATTCGTCCTGGTATTTCATGCGCTACACCTCGCCGGGCAACGACCAGGCCATGGTGGACGCCCGCAACGACTACTGGATGCCGATGGACCAGTACATCGGCGGCATCGAGCACGCCGTGCTGCACCTGCTGTATGCGCGGTTCTGGACGCGGGTCATGCGCGACCTGGGCATGCTGAAATTCTCGGAACCCTTCACGAAACTGCTGTGCCAGGGCATGGTGCTCAACCACATCTATTCGCGCAAGAACGAACGCGGCGGCATTGAATACTTCTGGCCCGATCAGGTCGAGAACATCACCGACGACAAAGGCGCCATCACCGGCGCCCGCCTGAAATCCGATGGCTCGACCATCGACTACGGCGGCATCGGCACCATGTCCAAGTCCAAGAACAACGGCGTCGACCCCCAATCCCTGATCGACGGCCTGGGGGCGGACACCGCCCGCCTGTTCGTCATGTTCGCCAGCCCGCCGGAACAGACCCTGGAATGGTCGGATTCCGGGGTCGATGGCGCCAACCGCTTTCTGCGCCGCCTGTGGGCCTTCTGCCAATCGCATCAGGACGCCCTGCGCGGCCAACTGGCTTCGTCTGCAGACTGGTCCGGCCTGAACGACGATGCCGCCGCGCTGCGGCGTGCCATCCACGGACTGCTGAAGCAGGCCGACTACGATTACCAGCGCATCCAGTACAACACCGTGGTGTCCACCGCCATGAAGATGCTCAACACCCTGGAATCCGCCGCTCAGGCGGGGGTGGGCGGCGCCGCACTGGCGGAAACCACGTCCATTCTGCTGCGCGTGCTGTACCCGGTGGTGCCGCACATCACCTGGCAGCTGTGGCGCGACCTGGGCTTCGCCGACGTTCAGGGCGATCTGCTGGACGCCCCCTGGCCCGCCGTCGACGACGCCGCCCTGCGGGCCGATACGGTCGAACTGGTGCTGCAGGTCAACGGCAAGGTTCGCGGACAGCTCAGCGTGCCCCAGGATGCCGACAAGGCTGCCATCGAGGCCCTGGCGCGCGTCCACGAAGCCGTGGAACGCTTCCTGGAAGGCCGCGACCCCAAACGCGTGGTGGTCGTCCCCGGCCGCCTGGTCAACGTCGTCGGATAAACGCCATGGCCCTCTTCTCTGCCTACGCCCGCCGCCTGCGCCTGATGCTGGGCCTGGCCTGCCTGCTGGCGCTGGGCGCCTGCGGCTTTCACCTGAAGGGCGCCACGCCGCTGCCCTTCCACAGCATCTACACCAACGTGGACCTGGATTCCGCATTCGGCGCCCGGCTGCAGCGCACGATTCTGGCCAACTCGCCCGATACGCGCTTCACGCGTGACCGCGCGCAGGCCGATGTCTACCTGCACCAGATGTCGGAAAGCCAGAACCTGCGCCAGCTGTCGATCGATGCCGAGGGCCGGGTCGAGGAATACGAACTGAATCTGGACTTTACCTTTCAGTTGCTGGACAAGGCCGGCCACGTCCTGCTGGCCCCGACCACGCTGCACAGCGTGCGCGAACTGCCCTACAACGACCGCATCGTCCAGGCCAAGGAAAGCGAGATCACGCGCACCTTCAGAGACATGCGCGACAGCCTGATCGATCAGATCCTGCGCCGCATCAGCGCGCCCGACGTACAGAATGCCTACCGCGATGCGGGGGACCGGCCGATCGTCTCGATCCCCGACAACAGCATCCAGCGCAACGACCAGAATTATCGGCCAGGCAGCCCGGGCAACCCTGGCGGCATGCCCTACTGATCCATGTCCAGCCGCACGCCCGACGCCGATCAGCTCATTGCACAGTTCGCGTCCGGGCGCGACCTGCCGCCGTGCACCGTCCTGTCGGGCGATGAGATCCTGCTGATCACGGAAGCGGCCGATGCCTACCGCGCCGCCGCCACCCGGCTGGGTTGCAGCGAGCGCACGCACCTGGTGCTGGACGCCCGCAGCGACTGGAGCACCGCGCTGATGGCGGCCCGCAACACATCCCTGTTCGGCGACCTGCGCATGGTCGAGGTCAGCCTGCCCACCGGCAAGCCCGGCAAGACCGGCGCCGACACCCTGCAGACGCTGGCCGACATGGCCGCGCAAGGCCAGCTGCCCGACGTCCGCATCCTGATCCGCCTGCCGGCGCTGGACTGGACGACACAAAAGGCCAAATGGGTCCAGGCTCTGAAGAAACAGGCGACCTGGATCGACGTGCCGACCATTCCGCGCGCCAGCCTGCCCCAGTGGATTGCCGGGCGCCTGGCCCGCCAGGACCACACGGCGGACGCCGACACCCTGGCCTGGCTCAGCGACAAGGTCGAAGGCAACCTGCTGGCGGCCCACCAGGAAATCCAGAAGCTCGCGCTGCTCCACCCGGCCGGCACCCTGACGCTGGACCAGGTGCAGGCTGCGGTACTGAACGTAGCCCGCTACAATCTCTATGACCTGCGCGATGCCATGCTGGCCGGTCAGGCCGACCGCGCATTGACGGTACTAAGCGGCCTGCGGGCCGAGGGCGAGGCTCTGCCGCTGGTGCTGTGGGCCGTCGGCGAGGAAATCCGCATCCTGACTCGCGTCAGCGCAGACGCCAACCCCGATGGCGCCTTGCGGGCCTACCGCATTTTCGGCCCGCGCGAACGGCTGGTCCGCCAGGCGCTGCAGCGGGTACCGGCCCGCGCCTGGCCGCCGGCCCTGCGCCATGCCCACGAAGTCGACCGGCTGATCAAAGGCATCCCGGTTCCCGGCCGGCTGCAGGACCCCTGGGACGAACTGGCGCGACTGGTCCTGCGCGTCGCCAGCGCCGGCACCCGTCGCCCCTGATCCGCGAATTTTTGACTGAACCGCCATGAACGCACCCCAACCCGCCTTGTCCATACTCGAAACCCTGGGTCGTCAGGCCCGCCAGGCCGCCCGGCAGATGCGCACCGCCTCCGGCGCGGCCAAATCCGCCGCCCTGCTGGCCATGGCAGACCAACTGCAAAGCCGCCGCGACTGGCTGCAGGCGGAAAACGGGCGCGACCTGCAAGCCGCCGCCCAGCGCGGCCTGGAAGCGCCGCTGATGGATCGCCTGCGCCTGTCGGACAAGGCCCTGGACACCATGGCGGCCGGCCTGGCGCAAATCGCCGCCATGCCCGACCCCATCGGCGGCCTGAGCGAGACCGTGATACGCCCCAACGGCATGCGGGTGGCCCGCATGCGGGTGCCGCTGGGCGTCATCGGCATCATCTACGAATCCCGGCCCAACGTCACCATCGACGCCGCCGCACTGTGCCTGAAATCCGGCAACGCCACCATTCTGCGCGGTGGCAGCGAGGCCTTTCATTCGAACCAGGCCCTGGGCCGCATCATCCAGGCCGGCCTGCAGGCCGCCGGCCTGCCCCCCGAAGCCGTGCAGGTGGTGGACACCACCGACCGCGCCGCCGTGGGTGAAATGGTGACGCTGACCGACTACATCGACGTCATCATCCCGCGTGGCGGCAAAGGCCTGATCGCCCGGCTGGCGGCTGAATCCCGCGTGCCGCTGATCAAGCACCTGGAGGGCAACTGCCATCTGTACGTGGACCGCGCCGCCGCCCCGGACCGCGCCCTGGACATCGCCATCAACGCCAAGACCTATCGCTACGGCATCTGCGGCGCCATGGAGACCCTGCTGGTGCACGCCGATATCGCCGCGTCATGGCTGCCCCGCGCCGCCTCCCGCTTCGCCGAACTGGGCGTGGAACTGCGGGCCTGCCCCCGCGCCGCCGCCCTGATGCCCGAGTCCGTCCCGGCCACCGAAGAAGACTGGGCCACGGAATACCTGGCCCCCATCCTGGCGGTGCGCGTGGTTGACTCCCTGGACCAGGCCATGGACCACATCGCCCGCTACAGCTCCGAACACACGGAATCCATCGTGACCGAAGACCTGGGCGCCGCCCAGCGCTTCCAGCGCGAAGTTGATTCCAGTTCCGTCTACGTCAATCTGCCGACCTGCTTTTCCGACGGCTATGAATACGGCCTGGGTGCGGAGATCGGCATCTCGACCAACCGCCTGCATGCCCGGGGCCCCGTCGGCCTGGAAGGCCTGACCATCCAGAAATGGGTACTGACCGGCGAAGGCCAGCTGCGGGGCTGAGATGCTGTGGGTCAAGACCTTTCACATCCTGTTCGTCATATCCTGGTTCGCGGGCCTGTTCTACCTGCCGCGCATCTACGTCAACCTGGCGCAGACCGATGATCCAGCCGCCCGCGCCACGCTGCTGGGCATGGCCGGGCGCCTGTACCGCTTCATGACGCCGCTGGGCGTGCTGGCTCTGGTCCTGGGCATCATCCTGTGGCTGGGCTACGGCATCGGCCAGGGACAGGGCTGGATGCACGCCAAGCTGACCGGCGTACTGGGCCTGGCGATCTTTCACCTGGCCTGCCGGCACCACCTGCGGGCCTTCACGGCAGGCACCAACCGCCACAGCCACCGGTATTTCCGCTGGTTCAACGAAATCCCGGTGCTGCTGTTGCTGCTGATCCTGATCCTGGTGGTCGTCAAACCCTTTTGAACATCATGAACGATTCCACCTCCCGCAAGACCCTGAGCCTGAAGCCCAAAACCGGCGCCGCCCGATCCACCGATACCGGCCCCGACGGCGAACGACGCAAGCGATCCGGCGCCCGCGCCCGCCAGGCGGCCATCCAGGAACGTGCACAGCAGGTTCGAGACGATGCGCCAGCCCCCGATGCGCCGGCTGCACGAGCCACCAGCCGTGCGCCCGGCGACCGACGCGCGACACGCGACGAACGAAACGGGGCGGCGGCGGGCGATCGACCGCGACGCGCGCGCGCCCCCAGAGAGCCGCGCATGGCGGAAACCTTCCAGATCTTCGCCCCCTGCCCGCACGGGCTGGAAGAAGCCCTGTCCCTGGAACTGCAGGCCCTGGGCTACGAAGGCGTCGCGGAAGGTCGCGCCGGTTGCCATTTCCAGGCAGACTGGACAGGCGTGCTGAAGGCGAACCTGTATTCCCGGCTGGCAACCCGCATCCTGGTACAGGTCGCACAGGCCAACGTGCACACGGAAGACGACATCCTGGCACTGGCCCGTCAGACCGAATGGGAACGCTGGTTCGGACCGGACCACTCCCTGCGTGTCGACACCTCGGCCATCCACAGCCCCATGCGCAGCCTGCAGTACTGCAATCTGCGAGCCAAGGACGGCATCTGCGACCGGCTGCGCGAACGCGAAGGCGCCCGCCCCGACATCGATACGGTGCGGCCCGACGCCCGCGTCCATCTGTTCCTGGACGAACGGCAGGCGACCCTGTACCTGGACGTGTCCGGCGAATCGCTGTTCAAGCGCGGCTGGAGGCTGGACAAGGGCGAGGCCCCCTTGCGCGAGAACCTGGCGGCCGGCCTGCTGGCGCTGTCGGGATGGACGCCCGATGCGCCGCTGCTGGATCCCTTCTGCGGCAGCGGCACCATCCTGATCGAAGCTGCCTGGATCGCCCTGGGCGTGCCCCCCGGCATCTGGCGGCCTTTCGGCTTCGAGCGTCTGCGCCCGCACGATGCGCGGCTCTGGCGCCACCTGAAGGAAGACGCGCGCGCCCATATCGCCCCCCGGCTGGATCAGCCCCTGGTGGGCAGCGACATCAACGCCGCCGCCATCGAGGCGGCACGCGCCAACATCGACCGCGCACACCTGAGCCCGGACAGCATCCGCTTTGAAGTCTGCGACGCCCGCCAGCTGCCGCCCCCTGCCGAAGCCGGCTGGATCGTCACCAACCCGCCCTACGGCGAGCGGCTGGGCGACCACGATGCCGATCTGTGGCCACAATGGGCGACCCAGCTGAAACAACAGTACGGCGGTTGGCAGCTGAACATCATCACCAGCGACCTGGAACTGCCCAGCCAGCTGCGGCTGAAAGCCCGGCGGCGCTACCCGCTGCACAATGGCGCGCTGGACTGCCGCCTGTTCCAGTTCGAACTGGTGTCGGCCGGCTACCGCAACCGCTAGCGTCTCGTGACGGGCGGAATCGTCTTTTTACAACAGCCCTTTTGACTGGCCCGGATTCATGCTTGCTTTTTGACTAGGGAAAACCCTATAATAGGGTTAACCCGAGCGAAACGCTCTTTACCACGCCAAGAGGCCTGCCATGAAAAACCTGCACAATGTCGATATCCGCCTGACTGACGCTCTGGAACGCCAACTGCTGGCCGAAGCCATCGAAGCGCAACAGGAATACGCCCTGGATCGCGCCTTGAAGCAGATGTTCCAAAAAGTGGCCAGCTTCTTCAAGACCCCGGAAGGCCGCGTGCATCACTCGGTGCGCACCGCCCACTGATCGCCTGATCAGGCTCAGGGTTTTACCGCAAGGCCGCCTGATTCAGGCGGCCTTTGTCTTGCGTGCAATCCGGGGACTGGCCTCCGGCACCCCGGGCCGTGACATGGGATAATGGCGTGCTTTTTCGATCGCCCGCCACCATGCCTGCCACCATCGCTCAATCCGAATTGCCTTCCACCCCGCCCATCGCCCCTTCCCGTCTGCGCCGCTTCGCCTGCATGATGTACGAAGGCGTGCTGCTGTTTGGCGTCATCTTTCTGGCAGGGTATCTGTTCGACACGCTGACGCAAAGCCGCAGCGGGCTGATGCTGCGTCATTCCCGCCAGGTATTCCTGTTCCTGGCCATGGGGGTGTATTTCCTGGCCTGCTGGCGGCGAGGCGGCCAGACTCTGCCCATGAAGACCTGGAACATTCGCCTGACCGACCGGGGCGGCCAGCCGCTGCGCGGTTCCCGGATGGTGGTTCGTTATGTGCTGCTGTGGCCGCTGCCGCTGCTGACGGCGCTGCTGATTGGCGCTCTGTCCCGCGCCATGGGCTGGCCTTCGCTGGACCTGCTGATCGTGGCCGCGCCTTTTTCGATTTTCATCTGGACCTGGTTCGACCCGCACAAGCAATTCCTGCACGACCGCCTGCTGGGCACCGAACTGCACGACCTGAGACAGCCCGCATGAGCGATCTCCTGAAGAAATACCTGACCGCTGATCACAGCACCCGCATCCAGGTCCTGCGCCTGGAACAGGCCTGGCAGACCGGCCTGGCCCACCAGGACCTGCCTGCGCCGATCGTCGGCCTGCTGGGCGAGCTGGCGGCAGCTGCCGTCCTGCTGGCCAGCAACATCAAGTTCGATGGTTCCGTCGTGCTGCAACTGCAAGGCAACGGCCCCGTGCGGCTGGTCATGGTTGAATGCACCGCTGCGCTGGAACTGCGCGCCACGGCGCATCTGCGGGAATCCGCCACCATCCCCGACACCGCCACACTGCAGTCCCTGCTGAACGCCGACGGCCAGGGACGGTTCACCGTGATGCTGGACCCGGCCGGGCGCCAGGATGGCGCCACCGCCTACCAGGGCATTGTCCCCCTGGAAGGCGATACCGTCGCCGCCGCGCTGGAATACTACATGAAGCATTCCGAACAGCTGGACACCCGGCTGTGGCTGGCCGCTGACGCCCACCACTGCGCGGGGCTGCTGTTGCAACGCATGCCCGGCAGCACGGCCGCAGACGGCACCCCGATCCCGGCCGAGACGACAGAAGCCTCCTGGACGCACTGCCAGGCGCTGGCCGACACCCTCAAGCCCGCAGAACTGCTGGCGAACGCCCCCGATGCGCTGATCCACAAACTGTTCTGGGAGGACGACCTGATCGCCTTTCCCGAGCAAGCAGTCCGCTGGCACTGCCCCTGCACCCGGCAGCGCGTGGCCGACATGCTGCGCAACCTGGGGCAGCCTGAAATCGAATCCATCCTGACCGAACAAGGGCACGTGCACATCACCTGCAATTTCTGTGGCAAACCCTACGACTTCGACGCAGTGGATTGCACAGGCCTGTTTCTGGACACCGCCGGGCAGCAGACTGCGCCGGGATCGGATTCCATCCACTGACACCACCGCGCGCGGCCCGCGAGCCCGGGCCGCCACGCGATACCCTGCACCGAAACCGGGCCTGCAAGGGCCTGACTCTGCCTTTGTCACAGCGGAGTTTCCAGACTGCCCGCCCGGGCCGGGTGCCGCCATACTGTCCTGAATCTCCCGGCAGACACGAGGCGGACCATGCCGTCCCACAGCACCCAGCCATCCCTCCACGCCCGCACGCCCACATGCGGGCGGATGCCCACACGACAGGCGGCGGATGCCACGCAGCGGCGGCGGGCAATGCAAGGCCGTATGGCCGCGCAGCGAGGCGCCGGCATGGCAGGGTTCCTGGCAGCGCTCGTCCCGGTCCTGGGCCTGGGTCTGGGGGGCGTCGAACTGGCGCACTGGATGGGCCTGCGCCAGACCCTGAGCCTGGCCCTGATGGACGCCGCCCGCGCCGGAACCACCCGGCAGGCCAGCCCTCAGGCCATCGCCGACGCCTTCGAGCAGGGCCTGCGCGCCATCTACGTCCAGCCCGCCGCGCACGCCCGCGCGCTGCAGACCCGCCGACACGCCTTGGGCATCCCCTGGCAGATTCGCATCCGCCAGCCCACCCCTGCAGCCTTCCTGGATCACGCCGATGCCGCCCTGCCCGACCCGCGCCCCACGCCCGCGCAGACCCTGATCCGCAACGACTACCAGGCCGCGCAACATGCACGCCGCGTCGGGCAGGGCTGGCCCGAAGGTCGCGGGCCTCGGTCAGGATTGACGATCTTCGAGGCCAATACCCTGCTGATGGATCTCTGGTGGCCGCAGGCCCCGCTGGCGCCCGGGGTCGCCGCCGTCGTCCGGACCCTGGCGCCGTTGCACGGCGACCCCATCGGCCGGCGGATGATGGAAAGCGGCTACCTGCCCTTTCGGCGCCGCATCCGCCTGGCCATGCAGTCCCACCCAGCCGCCTGGCCAGACCTGCCAGACGGGCGCGTGACCCACGAAGAAGCAATGATGGCCCTCCCGCCCGGCGCGCCGGATGGCCGGCCCGAAGCAGGCACGGGTGCTGCCCCCGCGCCGCCGGGCAGCATCCCGGCCGGGACAGGACCCAGCGCAGGCCAACCGCCCCCTGCGGGCCCCGATGCGTCGGAGACCGATATCAAGACGGAAACCATGGAGGCGCCGGGACAAGAGGCACCCAGCCGGGAGCATCTCGATGCGCCGGAAGCCTGCGCGCCCTGAACCGCTATTGCCCGCCCGGCGTACGCGGCAGGATCTGGACGAAGTATTCGCCCTCGCGGATCATGTTCAGTTCGCCGCGCGCGCGTTCCTCGACGGCTGAAATCCCGGTCTTCAGATCCTGGACTTCGGCCTGCAAGGCATTGTTGCGAGCCATCAGCGCCTGGTTGTCGTCGGTTTCCTGCCGCACCTGCGCCTGCAGGTCCTGGAGTTTCAGCCAGCCGCCCTTGCCCCACCACAGGGGGTACTGGGTGGCCAGCATCAGGGCCAGCAGGACCAGGCTGAGCAGGCGCATGGCCGTGGATCAGCGCAGATTGTAGAAAGCCGACACGCCCGGATAGGCGGCGACTTCGGCGAGTTCTTCCTCGATGCGCAGCAGCTGGTTGTATTTGGCCATGCGGTCGGAACGCGACAGCGAACCGGTCTTGATCTGCATGGCGTTGGTGGCCACGGCGATGTCGGCGATGGTGGAGTCTTCCGTTTCGCCGGAACGGTGCGAGATCACGGCGGTGTAGCCGGCGCGCTTGGCCATTTCGATGGCAGCGAAGGTTTCGGTCAGGGTGCCGATCTGGTTGATCTTGATCAGGATCGAATTGGCGATGCCCTGCTCGATGCCTTTCTTCAGGATCTTCGTGTTGGTGACGAACAGGTCGTCGCCCACCAGCTGGACCTTGCGGCCCAGTTGTTCGGTCAGGATGCGCCAGCCGTCCCAGTCGTCCTCGGCCATGCCGTCCTCAATCGAGACGATCGGGTATTTGTCGCACCAGGAGGCCAGCAGATTGGCGAAATCCTGGGAATTCAGGGCGATGCCGCCTTCGCCGGCCAGGTGATATTTGCCGTCGCGGTAGAACTCGGAACTGGCGCAGTCCAGGCCCAGCACGATCTGGGAACCGGCCTCGTAGCCGGCTTCGCCGATGGCCTTCAGGATCAGTTCGATGGCTGCTTCGTGGTTGGCGACGTTGGGCGCGAAGCCGCCCTCGTCGCCAACCGCCGTGGACATGCCCTGGCCGCCAATGATTTTCTTCAGGGCGTGGAAGACTTCCGCGCCCATGCGCAGGGCTTCGCGGAAGCTGGAAGCGCCCACCGGCAGGATCATGAATTCCTGCAGATCCAGGGTGTTGTTGGCATGCGCCCCGCCATTGATGACGTTCATCATGGGCACCGGCATCTGCATGGGGCCGCTGCCGCCGAAATAACGGTACAGCGACAGGCCGGCATCGTCGGCGGCGGCCTTGGCGACGGCCATGCTGGCGGCCAGGATGGCGTTGGCGCCCAGGCGGCTTTTGTCGTCGGTGCCGTCCAGGTCGATCAGGGTGCGGTCGATGAAAGTCTGTTCCTGGGCGTCCAGGCCCATCAGGGCTTCGGAAATTTCAGTATTGACGTGTTCCACGGCCCGCAGCACGCCCTTGCCCAGGTAGCGGGATTTGTCGCCGTCGCGCAGCTCGATGGCCTCGCGCGAACCGGTCGACGCCCCTGACGGCACGGCCGCTCGGCCCATGGCGCCGGATTCCAGCAAGACGTCGCATTCCACGGTGGGGTTGCCGCGCGAATCCAGAATTTCGCGCCCGATGATGTCTACGATTGCACTCATGGTATGACCGTCCTGCCTGATTGGGGTGGGTGGGTGAAAAATGAAACCCCGCTATTGTAGCGGGGGATCCCGGGGGTCAGTCTACTTCGGAACGCCGGGCCTGTGGGTCGTGCGGCCCGTACTGGAAGTATGCTCTGTGACGACCGGGCATCCGCCACGTGCCCAGGAGATGACCCAACGACGGCGCCCTGGACGCTACAGCGCCAGATTCAGCGCCCCATCCTGCTTGACGCATCGGTCCAACGCTACCAGGGTGTCCAGCAGCGCCCGCATCTTGCCCAGCGGCACGGCGTTGGGGCCATCGGACAGGGCTTTCTCGGGATTCGGGTGGGTTTCCATGAAGATCCCGGCCACGCCCACCGCCACGGCGGCGCGTGCCAGCACCGGGACGAATTCGCGCTGGCCGCCCGAACTGGTGCCCTGGCCGCCGGGCAGCTGCACCGAATGGGTAGCGTCGAACACCACCGGGCAATGCGTGTCGCGCATGATGGCCAGGGACCGCATGTCCGACACCAGATTGTGATAGCCAAAGGACGCGCCGCGCTCGCACACCATGATGTTCTGGCCATCGCCGCCGGCCTGGATGGCGGCATCCCGGGCCTTGGCCACGACCTGCTTCATGTCTTCCGGCGCCAGGAATTGGCCCTTTTTGATGTTGACGGGCTTCAGCGTCGCGGCGCAGGCCTGGATGAAATCGGTCTGGCGGCACAGGAAGGCGGGGGTCTGCAGCACATCGACGACTGCGGCGACCTCGCGGGCCTGGCCGGTTTCGTGCACGTCGGTCAGCACCGGCACGCCCAGCTGTTTGCGCACGTCTTCCAGGATCTTCAGGCCCTCGTCCATGCCGGGCCCCCGGAACGAAGCCCCCGAACTGCGGTTGGCCTTGTCGAAGGAGCTTTTGTAGATGAAGGGAATGCCCAGCGCCCGCGTCATTTCCTGCAGAATGCCGGCAGTCTCGAAGGCCAGTTCACGCGACTCGATCACGCAGGGCCCCGCAATCAGAAACAGCGGCTGATCCAGGCCCGCCTGGAAATGACACAGTTGCATGGCTTTACCCCTTTTTCAGGTCGGCTCGGCTTTTCTGGTAGGCCAGCGCCGCCTGGATGTAGCTGGTGAACAGCGGATGGCCGTCGCGCGGCGTGGACGTGAATTCCGGGTGGAACTGGACCCCCATGAACCAGGGATGGCTGGGGATTTCCATGATTTCCGGCAGATTTTCCGTGGGCGTGCGGGCGCTGATGACCAGGCCGGCCTCTTCCAGGCGATTCACGTAGACGTTGTTGACCTCGTAGCGGTGGCGGTGGCGTTCGTTGACCTCGGCCCCGTAGATGTCAAAGGCGCGGGTGCCGGGCTTGACCGGGCAGCGCTGCGCGCCCTTGCGCATGGTGCCGCCCAGATCGGACGCGGCGTCGCGTTTCTCGATCTTGCCCTCGCGGTCCTGCCATTCGGTGATCAGGGCCACGACCGGATGAGCGGCCGAGGGATCGAATTCCGTGCTGTTGGCCCCGCCCAGCCCCGCCACGTGGCGGGCGAATTCCACCACGGCCAGTTGCATGCCCAGGCAGATGCCCAGATAGGGAATGCCGTTTTCACGGGCGTACTGGATGGCCCTGATCTTGCCTTCGGTACCGCGCTTGCCGAACCCCCCCGGCACCAGGATGGCATCCAGGCCCTCCAGGCAGCCGGTGCCCCGGGTTTCGATGTCCTCGGAATCCAGGTATTCGATCTGCACACGGGAATGCGTATGGATGCCCGCGTGCACCAGGGCTTCGGACAGGGATTTGTAGGATTCGGTCAGGTCGACGTATTTGCCGACCATGCCGATGGTGATGGCTTCGCTGGGGTTTTCCAGATCGCGCACCAGGCGGTCCCAGACAGTCAGGTCGGCGGGCGGCGGCGTGATGGCCAGCGCGTCGCACACCAGGCTGTCCAGGCCCTGTTCGTGCAACATGGCCGGAATCTTGTAGATGGAATCCGCGTCCCAGACTGAAATCACTGCGTCCAGGGGGACATTGGAGAACAGGGAGATCTTTGCCCGCTCGTCGTCCGGCACGCGGCGATCGGCGCGGCACAGCAGCGCGTTGGGGTAAATGCCGATTTCGCGCAGCTTCTGCACCGAGTGCTGGGTGGGCTTGGTCTTCAGTTCGCCCGCCGAGGCGATGTAGGGCACCAGCGTCAGGTGCACGAAGGCGCACTGGTTGCGGCCCAGGCGCAGGCTCATCTGGCGCGCGGCTTCCAGGAAGGGCAGCGATTCGATGTCGCCCACCGTGCCGCCGATTTCCACGATGGCCACGTCGGCCTGGCCGTTGTAGGCGGCCTTTGCGCCCCGGGCGACGAAATCCTGGATTTCATTGGTGATGTGGGGAATGACCTGCACGGTCTTGCCCAGGTAATCGCCCCGCCGTTCCTTGCGCAGCACGGATTCGTAGATCTGGCCGGTCGTGAAGTTGTTGACCTTGTGCATGCGGGCCGATACGAAACGTTCGTAGTGGCCCAGATCCAGGTCGGTCTCGGCGCCGTCTTCGGTGACGAAAACCTCGCCATGCTGAAAGGGGCTCATGGTGCCCGGATCCACGTTGATGTAGGGATCCAGCTTCAGCATCGTGACCCGCAACCCGCGGGATTCCAGGATCGCGGCCAGAGAGGCCGCAGCAATGCCTTTGCCCAGGGAGGAGACAACGCCCCCTGTGACGAATACGTATTTGGTCATTTCATAGGAGCCCGGTGTGGACGGGCGCAGCGGGAAATTGAGATTATAACCACTTCGATCAGGCCGTCGGGAGGCGCTCCGGACGCCCTGTCGTCCGGCGCATTGATTAAGTAAGGATAATTCCTTACTATGTAGACGTCATTACCTGGAAGCACGCCATGTCCACCATCCATGAGGTTGCCACCCTGACCTCCAAGGGTCAGATCACACTGCCAAAGTCCATCCGCCAGGCCCTGGGCGTGGACACCGGAGGCAAGATTGCGTTCGATCTGCGTGACGGCGAAGTGGTCGTTACCCGTGACGATGCCAGACATGAAGACCCTGCCATTGGTGCATTTCTGGATCTGCTGGCCCGCGACATCGAAGCCGGCAGGAACATCCGAGACCTTCCGGAAAACCTGGCCCGCACAATGCTGGAGCATTCGGGCCGCCACGTCAGCCTGAACGACGATTTCGATGAGGACGTGGAAATCTGATGCAACAGCGCGGCTGGACCTTGCTGTTCCACGAGAACCTCATCGGGCAGCTGATGCGGCTGCGCGCAGCCGTGCTGCGCGCGCAAGCGCACAACCCGGAGACATTCGAGTCCAACGCCAACGTCAAGCTCTTCCGGGCGCTGGTTCAGTTGATGCTGGAAGTGGTGCCGGACGATCCGGCCCGCGACGAGTATCATCAGGGCAACACCCTGGGGCCGGCTCACCGCCATTGGCGAAGGGCGAAGCTCGGCAGACGCTACCGGCTGCTTTTCCGATATGACTCGACGGCGAAAATTATTATCCACGCCTGGGTCAACGATGAGCAGACCTTGCGTTCATCGGGCAGCAAATCGGACCCATACATCGTGTTCGAGAAAATGCTCGAACGAGGGAATCCGCCAGACGACTGGAACGCATTGGTACAGGCAAGCAGGCGGGATTGGGGCACATGAACGGTTTCATTCGCGTCGATATTGCAAGCCAGAAACTCTCTTTCATCGAGAACGGGCAAGTCGTGCGTGATTACCCCGTGTCCACAGGCGCGCAAGGCTACGGATGCGAGTCCGGCAGCTACAAGACACCGACCGGCTTGCATAGAATCAGACTGAAGATTGGCGAAGGCCAACCACTCATCTACATCCACGGGACGCCGGACGATGGGATGCAAAACCCTCCCTCCTCGCACGGCTGCATCCGAATGTACAACGCTGATGTCGTAGAACTGTTCTTGCGCGTTTCCACGGGCACGCGCGTCTTGATCGAAACAGGCACTTGAGCGGCACGGAGCGCAAGCCAGGCGATGTCAGACAACGCACCCACGACCTGGATCAAGGCATCCCCGGCCATCTTCCTGCTTTTATGGTCCAGCGGCTTCGTTTTTCTCAAACTGGGCCTGGATTATGCCGATCCGCTCACCTTCCTGGCATTAAGGTACATTATTGTGGTCGGCGCCCTGCTGCTGCCCGCGCTGTGGATCAGGCCCGCCTTCCCCACGACCATTCAAAGTTGGGGCGCCCTGGTCGGCGTCGGCGTATGCCTGCAGGCAGGTTACTTTGCCTTCACCTATTTAAGCCTGCGCCATGGCATGACCGCAGGAACGATCGCGCTGATTACCAGCCAGCAACCGATTCTCGTCGGGCTTCTGGCGCCGGCGGTCGCCCGGGAAAGGGTGACGCCCATCCGATGGGCCGGCCTGTTGCTCGGGGTCAGTGGCGCCGTGATCGTCATCGCCGGAAACTCCAGGATTGAAGCCACCTCGACACTCGGACTGGCATTCGGCGTCATGGCGCTCGTTTCCATAGCCAGCAGCACACTGATCGAGAAGCGCTACGCCGAGCCGGTGCATCCCATCGCGGCAAACCTCGTGCAATATTCCGTGGGACTCGCGATCTGCGCACCCTTGGCGTACGCCCTGGAACCCATGCATGTAGAGTGGTCCTGGCCCCTGATCGGATCACTGACCTATCTGGTTTTCTGCAACTCTCTGCTCGCCATTTCGCTTCTTCTCGCCATGATCAGGAGGGGGGAAGCGTCTCGCGTCTCCGCGCTGTTCTTCCTCGTTCCACCCGTCACGGCACTCACCGCGTACCTCGTTTTGGGCGAGACGCTGGCGCTGGAATCGATACCGGGTGTTCTGCTCACCGTCATCGGCATCTATCTCGTGATCCGGAAGTCCTGAGCACCGGCCCACGCAAACACAGGAACTCCATGAACGGCTTCATCTCTGGATTTCTCCTTGGTCTCGGCCTGATCGCCGCCATCGGCGCGCAGAACGCCTTCGTCCTGAAGCAGGGCCTGCAGAAGCGGCACGTACTGGCCGTCAGCCTGACCTGCGCCCTGGCCGACATGGTCCTGATCACCGCGGGCGTCGCGGGCTTCGGCGCCCGGCTGTTGCGCCCGACCCCAATCAAGTCGAATCATCACGGCAACATCGAACGGAACGCGGGATCAGGTTTAAGATAGTACGGGCCCGCCATGGATAGCCCCGGGAGGACGCCATGCCCCGATTGACTGCCAAAGACTTCGCGCCGGAACTGCTGGAACTCTATGATTTCTATGCGCACGGCCTGATCGACCGGCGCGAATTCCTGAGCCGGGCGGCGCGCTATGCCGCAGGGGGGCTCAGCGCCGCTGCGCTCCTGACCTCGCTGTCACCCGACTACGCGTTGGCCGAGCAGGTGTCCTTCACCGATCCGGACATTCTCGCCGAATACATCCACTACCCGTCCCCCAAGGGCAACGGCACGATACGCGCCTATCTGGTCCGGCCCGCCAAGGCCACGGGCAAAATCCCCGGCGTCGTGGTCGTCCACGAGAACCGGGGCCTGAATCCCTACATCGAAGACGTCGCACGGCGGCTGGCCAAGGCCGGTTTCCTGGCGCTGGCGCCCGACGGTCTCAGCGCCAAGGGCGGCTACCCCGGCAACGACGACCTGGGCCGCGAACTGCAGCAGCAGATCGATCCGGTGAAATTGATGAACGATTTCTTCGCCGCCGTCGAATTCCTGCCGACCGTGGCCGGATCGACGGGCAAGACCGGCATCATCGGCTTTTGCTACGGCGGTGGGGTCGCCAACGCAGCCGCCGTCGCCTACCCGGAACTGGCGGCAGCCGTACCGTTCTACGGCATGCAGCCGCGCCCCGACGACGTCCCCCGCATCCAGGCACCGCTGCTGCTGCACTACGCCGGTCTGGACACCCGCGTCAACGCCGGCTGGCCGGCCTACGAGGCCGCACTGAAGGCCGGTGGCAAGACCTATGAAGCCCACATCTACCCCAGCGTGAACCACGGCTTTCACAACGATTCAACCCCGCGCTACGACCGGGACGCCGCCGAGCTGGCCTGGAGCCGCAGCATCGCCTGGTTCAAGCGCTGGCTGGCATAGCGGGGCGCGCCGTCAGGCATCGGCCAGCGCGGGCTGGCTGCAGTGTTCCGCCTGCGCCAACATATAAAAAAAGAGGCCGGAATTCCATATTCCGGCCCCTGGGAGCGAGCCAAGAGCTGAGAGCCAAGCCCGATCAATCCACCGTCGCCAGGACAGCCCCGATCGTCTCGAAGATCTGCGCGATCTGCTTTTCCTCGATGATGAGCGGCGGCGAGATCGCGATGATGTCGCCCGTATAGCGAGTCAGCACGCCTTTCTCGAAGCACTTGTTGAAGACTTCGGCAGCGCGCGCGCCGGGCCTGCCGGGGCGTGGGCTCAGTTCGATGCCGGCGACCAGGCCCAGGTTGCGAATATCGATCACGTGCCGCGTGCCCTTGAGCGCATGGGCAGCGTCCTCGAAGGCCTTGGACAGGCCCTTGGCGCGATTGAACAGGTCTTCGTCACGGTAGATGCCCAGGGTGGCCAGGATGGCGGCAGTCGCCATGGGATGGGCCGAGAACGTGTAGCCGTGGAAGAATTCGATCCCGCCCTGGCTGGCATCGACGATGGTGTCGTAGATCTCACGGCGCACGGCCACGCCGCCCGCCGGCACGGCGGCATTGCACACGCCCTTGGCGAAGGTGATCAGGTCGGGTTTGACGCCGAAGAATTCGCTGGCCGTCGGCGCCCCCAGGCGGCCGAATCCGGTGATCACTTCGTCGAAGATCAGCAGGATGCCGTATTTCTCGGTGATCGCCCGCAACCGTTCCAGGTACCCCTTGGGCGGCAGCAGGACCCCGGTGGAACCGGCCAGCGGTTCCACGATCACGGCCGCGATGGTGGAGGCATCATGCAAGGCGATGATGCCTTCCAGGGCATCGGCGAAATGCTCGCCGCCCCAGGCCGGCTGCCCCCGCGAAAAGGCATTGTGTTCCAGGTCGTGGGTGTGCGGCAGGTGATCCACCCCCGGCAGCAGCACCCCGGAAAACGCCTTGCGGTTGGGAGAAATGCCGCCCACCGAAATGCCGCCGAAACCGACGCCGTGATAGCCGCGTTCGCGCCCGATCAGGCGCGTGCGCTGGCCCTCGCCCCGGGCGCGGTGATAGGCCAGCGCCATCTTCAGCGCCGTATCGACGGATTCGGATCCCGAATTGGTGAAGAACACGCGGTCCATGCCTTCAGGCATCAAGTCCGCGACCTCGGTCGCCGCCCGGAAGGAATCTTCGTGGCCGATATTGAAGCTGGACGCGTAATCCAGTGTTTCCGCCTGGCGATGCAGGGCGTCCACGATGGGCTTGCGCCCGTGGCCTGCATTGACGCACCACAAGCCCGAGGTGCCGTCCAGGATCTGGTGGCCGTCGGTAGCGGTGTAATACATCCCCTTGGCCGACGCCAGCAGGCGCGGATGGGCCTTGAACTGGCGGTTGGCGGTGAACGGCATCCACAAATGGGACAAGTCCAGCGCAACGGCGGTATCGGAACTCATGGCATGACCTCACAAAGGCAAGGAAACGAAAGAAATGAAATTCATTCTGGCCCGCCAGTGGCGCAAAAGACATACACGGTGTTAGGATGATTCCATAACTGTATTGGCCGCATCACGACAACCGTATTGGTCATGCATTACGGGGGCGGCCATCCCTCACTGCCTCGGGCACAGGCCATGATTCTGTTTACCCCCAGACGTCCGGCGCCGGACGGTCAGACCCTGGTCGATCAGGCCGTGGACGCCATCGAACACGCCATCCGCAGCCGCATCCTGCGCCCCGGCATGGCCCTGCCCTCGATCCGACAGTTCGCGCGCGACCATCGCCTGTCCACCTTCACCGTCATGGCCGCCTACAACCGGCTGGTTGCGCGAGGTCAGCTGCAGGCCCGCCCGGGTATCGACTACCGCGTCACCCGCCAGGGCCCGGCGCGGCCTGCCGCCGCCTGGGAAGCGCCGCAGGTCGGCCCCGCCTGGCTGCTGTCCGACGTCTTTGCCGACCACTCGATCTCCATCAAGGCCGGCTGCGGCTGGCTGCCGCCGGACTGGCACAACGAGGCCGGCCTGCAACACGCCTTGCGCCAGCTGGTGCGAGTGCCCGTCGGCCAGATGGCATCCTATGGGCACCCGCTGGGCTATCACCCTTTGCGCGAACACATCGCCCACTATCTCGCCGGCCACGGCCTGGAGGCGGACGCCGAACGGATCCTGCTGACCCACGGGGCGACGCAAGCCCTGGACATCGTGATACGCACTGCGCTGCAGCCCGGGGACCACGTCGCCGTCGAGGCCCCCTGCTACGCCAATCTGCTGCAGCTTCTGGCCATGAACGGCATCGTCGCGCATGCGGTGCCCCGCACCCCCGACGGACTGGACGAGGGCGTCCTGGACGCCCTGGCCGGCGCGCATCCGCTGCGGGCGGTCTTCGTCACCACCGTCCTGCAGAACCCGACCGGCGCCAGCTTCACGATGGCGGGCGCCTTCCGGCTGTTGCAGGCTGCGGAACGCCACGATCTGCTGGTTGTGGAAGATGACGTCTCACGCGAACTGCTGATGGACCCCGCCCCCCTGCTGGCCGCGCTGGCCAGCACGCGGCGCGTGGTGTATGTGTCCGGCTTCGCCAAAAGCGTGATGCCGTCGCTGCGGGTCGGATATCTGCTGTGCGAGCCCGCCCTGCTGCGGCGCTGCGCCCAGACCAAGATGTCGATGGGGCTGACGTCGGCGGAAATCATGGAACGCACGGCCTATCAGGTGCTGCGCGATGGCCGGCAGGCCCCCTATCTGCGCAGCGTGCGCGAACGCCTGAGCCAGGCGCACGACCAGACCTGTCAGCACCTGCACGAGGCCGGTTTCGAGATCGCCCACGAGCCCGGCGCCGGCCTGTTCCTGTGGGCACGACCCAGCGCAGCACGCAACGATCCGGGCGGGGCCATCGGCCTGGCAGCCCGGGCCCTGAAAGCCGGCATCTGGCTGGCGCCCGGGGCCTATTTCTATCCGGACGGACGCGACGAAGGCTGGTTTCGCTTCAATGTGGCGTATTCGTCCGCCCCCGCGCTCTGGGCGTTCTTTCGCGACGCCCAGCACAGCCCGGCCTGATCGGGATACGGGTTCCGCGTCCACCGACCGGTGGACGCGGGCTGGCCTGTCAGAGGGGTTCGGTGCGAGCCAGCAGCCAGTCGCGGGCAGCGCCATCCACCAGCGGCAGCAGTCGCGCGCGAACCTGCTGATGGTAGCTGTTCAGCCAATCCAGTTCTTCGGCCGACAGCCATTCGCGCACCACACAGCGGGTGTCGATGGGGCACAGCGTGACCGTTTCGAACCCCAGGAAGGATCCGAATGCCGTCTGCGCCACCGGCACGGCCAGCACCAGGTTTTCAATGCGGATGCCCCATTGCCCATCACGATACAGGCCGGGCTCGTTGGACGTCAGCATGCCGGCCTGCATGCCCTGATGGGGCCGGGCATGGGCTCGGACCGAAATCGACTGCGGGCCTTCGTGCACGTTCAGGAAATAGCCCACCCCGTGCCCGGTGCCATGGCCGTAATCCAGGCCTCGGCGCCACAAGGGCATGCGGGCGACGGCATCCAGCACGGAAGACGCCGTATCGACGGGAAACTGCGCCCGCGCCAGGGCGATGTGCGCCCGCAGCACGGCGGTGTAGTCGGCCCGCTGGGCGGCCGACGGCGTACCCACGGGAACGACACGGGTGATGTCGGTGGTGCCGCCCAGGTATTGCCCGCCGGAGTCGATCAGCAGCAGGCCATCGCCCTGGATCGCGGCATGAGAGGATTCGGTTGCCCGATAGTGGGGCATGGCGCCATTGGCGTTGAAACCCGCGATCGTGGCAAAGCTGAGGCTGACGAAACCCGGACGACGGGCGCGCGCCGCCGACAGATGGGTGTCCACGTCGATTTCCGTGATGTGTTCGCCCGCCGACAGGGCGGATTCGAACCAGGCAAAGAACTCGCACAAAGCAGCGCCATCCTGGGCCATGGCCTGGCGGATGTTGTCCGCCTCGGCGGAGTTCTTGATGGACTTCAGCAGCTGGGACGGATTGATGGACTCGATCACGCGCACCTGCGGAGCGTGCGACAGCGTGCCCGCAGTCACTCGGGCGGGGTCCACCAGCAAGGCCACATCGGCCGCCAGGCCGGCCAGGTCGACCGCCAGGGCCGTGTAATCACGCAATTCGACGCCATCGGCTGCCAGTCGGGCGGCCAATGCTGCGGGGATCTTGTCCGGCGCGATGTACAGGCGCACCCGGTCGGCATCCAGCAGGACATGTGATAGGAAGACGGGGTTGTAATCCACGTCGGCCCCGCGCAGGTTCAAGAGCCACGCGATGTCGTCCAGCGAGGACAGCAGATGGTGCTCTGCCCCCTGGTCGCGCATGGCGGCACGCACGGCGGCCAGATTGTCGGCCCGGCTGCGGCAGGCGTGCGGGGGCAGGTGTTCGAAAACCGCTGCTGCCGGCAGCGCCGGCCGATCGGCCCAAACGGCGCCGACCGGATCCTGATTCAGCACCAGGCTGGCACCTGCAGCACCCAGGCCTTTGTCCCAGCGTGCGGCGGCAGCCCGATCCAGCACCCGGCCGTCCACCGCCAGGCCATCGCCGCGACGCAGGTGCGCCACAGCCCAGTCCAGCATGTCGGGGACATCCGGCGCGCCGGCCCGCATCAGGCTGATGCCGGACCCCTGCAATTGGGATTCGGCCTGGGTCCAGTAGCGGCTGTCGGTCCATAGGCCCGCGAAATCAGCCGTGACCAGCAGGCTGCCGGCCGACCCGTCGAAACCCGACAGCCACGCCCGCGCCGCCCAGTGCTCGGGCAGATATTCCGACAGGTGCGGGTCGGCCGTGGGCACCAGGCAGGCCTGCAAGCCCGCCAGGGCCAGCTGCCCGCGCAAGGCGGCGATGCGATCGGCGGGCGCCGCCAGGGAGTGCAGCAAAGTCACGGTGTTTCCTTTCAGGCGACGGCCGACGTGTCCAGTTTGGCAGTGGTCTTGGCGCGGATCTCGTCCACGGTCACGCCCGGAGCCAGTTCGGTCAGGCGCAGGCCGTCGTCGGTGACTTCCATGACGCCCAGGTCGGTAATGATCAGATTGACCACACCCACCCCCGTCAGCGGCAGCGTGCATTCGGGCAGCAGCTTCAGGGATTCGGTGCCGTCCTTGGATTTGGCGACGTGTTCCATCAGGACCACGACCTTGCCCACGCCGGCCACCAGGTCCATGGCGCCGCCCATGCCTTTGATCATCTTGCCGGGGATCATCCAGTTGGCCAGGTCGCCCGCCTGGGAAACCTGCATGGCGCCCAGAATGGCCAGGTTGATCTTGCCGCCGCGTATCATGCCGAAAGAATCGGCCGAGGCGAAAATCGACGAACCCGGCAGCGTGGTGACGGTCTGCTTGCCGGCGTTGATCAGGTCGGCGTCGACCTGGTCGTCCGTGGGAAACGGGCCGATGCCCAGCAGGCCGTTTTCCGACTGCAGCCAGACTTCCATGCCTTCCGGCACGTAATTGGCCACCATGGTCGGCAGGCCGATACCCAGGTTCACATAAAACCCGTCTTGCAGTTCCTTGGCGGCACGCGCCGCCATCTGTTCACGATTCCAAGCCATTGAAGTGTCCCCTTATTGACGGATGGTGCGTTGTTCGATGCGCTTTTCAGGATGCGCATTGAGGACGATGCGGTGCACGTAGATGCCCGGCAGATGGATCTCGTCCGGGTCGAAGGCGCCGGTGGGCACGACTTCCTCGACCTCGGCCACGGTGATCTTTCCCGCCATCGCGACGTTGGGGTTGAAGTTGCGCGCCGTGCGGCGAAAGATCAGGTTGCCGCTGCGGTCGGCCTTCCAGGCCTTGACCAGGGACACATCCGGCGTCAGCGAGCGTTCCATCAGATAGGTGCGACCGTTGAATTCGCGGGTTTCCTTGCCCTCGGCCACCACGGTGCCCACCCCGGTGGGGGTGAAGAAAGCCGGAATGCCGGCCCCGCCCGCGCGGAGTTTTTCGGCCAGCGTGCCCTGCGGCGTGAATTCGAGTTCCAGTTCGTTCGCCAGGAACTGGCGAGCGAATTCCTTATTTTCACCGACGTAGGAGGCGATCATTTTCTTGATCTGACGCGTAGCCAGCAGCTGCCCCAGGCCGAAATCGTCGACTCCGGCATTGTTGCTGACGCAGGTCAGGCCCTGGACCCCCGAATCCCGCAGCGCGGCGATCAGGGCTTCGGGAATGCCACACAGCCCGAAACCGCCAACGGCGATCATCTGGTTGTCGGCAACGACGCCCTGCAAGGCAGCGGCGGCGCTTTCGTAGACTTTATCCATACGAGGTTTCCTTTGAGACGAACTGAAAAATACGACTCATGCTGAAAAACAGCGTATCAGCATCTTCCGGTCGGCATCGGTCCAGGGAGCCGGCCGACCGGTGGCGCCATCGGCGCAAACCAGCACATTACGCCCTCGGGCATATATCGCCCCAGGGTCATCCGCATCGGCAATCCAGCAGTCCATTTCGGCGCTGGTGCGCCCGAGCCGCAACAGCTTCATGCCGACGACGACACAGGCAGGATACAACAGCGGTTTGAGAAAATCACACGAGGCATGGGCCAGCACGCCATAACGCCCCCGAGCCGCATCCAGGCCCATCGCGGAAAACAAACGTACGCGAGCTTCCTCGAAATAGCGGAAATAGGCCACGTTATTGACGTGGCGCAGGGCGTCCATATCGCCCCAACGCACGTCGACCCGGATTTCAAACGTTCCTGAAGGTGTTTGAATATCAACGACTTCCGTGGACATCGAGGACTCCTTGGCGTGGGGCCGACAGGCCCATGGACGAAAGTGCAGTATAACGATCTGCAATACAATGGCCGGCAATCCAAGTATCAGAAAACGGGAGCCATCCATCATGACTGAACGTGAATCCATGGAATACGACGTCGTCGTCGTCGGCGGGGGACCGGCGGGACTGGCCGCCGCCATCCGGCTGAAGCAACTGGCCGCCGAACGCGGCCAGGACGTCAGCGTCTGTGTCCTGGAAAAGGCGGCCGAGATCGGCGCCCACATCCTGTCAGGCTGTGTGATGGACCCCCGCGCACTCAACGAACTGATCCCTGACTGGAAGGAAAAAGGCGCCCCGCTGGACGTCCAGGTACAGGAAGACCGTTTCCTGTTCCTGACTGAAACAGGTTCCCGCAGCACGCCGGCCTGGCTGCTGCCCGACTGCTTCAAGAACCACGGCAACTACATCGTGCGCCTGGGCCACGTCACCCGCTGGCTGGGCGAACAGGCCGAGGCCCTGGGGGTGGACGTGTTCCCCGGTTTCGCCGCCGCCCAGATCCTGTACGCCAAATCAGGGGCGGTGCGTGGCGTGCTGACCGGCGACATGGGCGTGGCCCGCGACGGCAGCCACACCGATGCCTACCAGCCCGGCATGGAACTGCTGGCCCGCTACACGATCTTTGCCGAAGGCTCGCGCGGCCACCTGGGCCGCCAGCTGATCGAGAAATACCGCCTGGACGCCGGCCGCGATCCGCAAAGCTACGCCATCGGCGTCAAGGAACTGTGGGAAGTCGATCCCGCCCAGGCCCGCCCAGGCACCGTCATGCACACGGCCGGCTGGCCGCTGGATTCCGACACCTACGGCGGATCCTTCCTGTACCACCTGGGCGATAACCTGGTGGCCGTGGGCCTGGTGGTCGGCCTGGATTACGCCAATCCCTGGCTGTCGCCCTTCGAGGAATTCCAGCGCTACAAGACCCACCCCGCCATCCGCACGACCCTGGAAGGCGGCAAGCGCATCGCCTACGGCGCCCGGTCGCTGACGGCGGGCGGCCTGCTGTCGCTGCCAAAGATGGTCTTCCCCGGTGGCGCGCTGGTGGGCTGCGAAGCCGGCGTGCTCAATGCCTCGCGCATCAAGGGCAGCCATTCCGCCATCAAGACCGGCGCCCTGGCCGCCGAAGCCGCCTTCGACGCGCTGGCCGCCGGCCGCAGCCACGACGAACTCACCACCTACCCGGCTGCCTTCGAGGCGTCCTGGCTGCATGCCGAACTGAACAAGTCGCGCAACTTCAAGCAGTGGTTCAAGAAAGGCCGCACCGTCGGCACCCTGATGACCGGCATCGAACAATGGCTGCTGAAAGGCAACATCCCCTGGACCATCCACCGCACCAAGCCCGACCACGCCTGTCTGCAACCGGCCGCCGAGTGCGCCCGCATCGACTACCCGAAGCCCGACGGCAAGCTGACTTTCGATCGGCTCAGCTCGGTGTTCATCTCCAACACCAACCACGAAGAAGACGAACCTGTTCACCTGACCCTGAAGGACGACACCGTCCCGGTGAAGGTCAACCTGGCGAAATTCGGTGGGCCGGAAGCCCGGTTCTGCCCGGCGGGGGTCTACGAATTCGTCAAGACCGAAACCGGCGAGGACAAGCTTCAGATCAACGCCCAGAACTGCATCCACTGCAAGACCTGCGACATCAAGGACCCCACGCAGAACATCGTCTGGGTCACGCCCCAGGGCGGCGAAGGCCCCGTCTACAACGGCATGTAAAATGCCTCCGGGCGCTGCTTCGTGCAGCGCCCTTTTTCATCACTAAGGACACAGTCCAGGCTTCATGCCGCGCCAGCACGAGAGCGGCAGGGCCTGGCGGACCGCCCCATGGATATCGCATACGCCACCAAATTTCTGGGCGCGCTGTTCGCCATCATGAACCCCTTCATCACCCTGCCGCTGTTTCTGGCGTTGACGGCGCAGAAATCCGTGGCCGAACAGCGCAACCTGGCGGTCGCCATCCTGGGCTATACCGCCGTCATGTGCATCGTGATCGCCCTGGCCGGCAGCCACATCATCAGCTTCTTCGGCGTCAGCCTGGATTCCTTCCGGGTGGCGGGCGGCATGGTGCTGATCGGCATCGCCCTGTCCATGCTCAACGGCCAGCCGATCACATCCCACGAACGCGCCACCCAGGAAAAAAGCGCCAACACCGCCGCCGCAGCCGCCGAAGGCACGGATGACAATCCAGCCTTCTACCCCCTGACCTTCCCCATGATCATCGGCCCCGGCACGATCGCCACCCTGATCATCTACAGCGCCCAGGCGCGGGATTCCGCCCGCATCATCAGTTTCAGCATCGTGCTGATCGCCGTCCTGGCGGCCTTGTTCGCCGTGCTGTATTTCGCCGCATCCATCGGCCGCCTGCTGTCCACCAAGATGCGTGTCATCATGGCCCGCATCATGGGCATCATCCTGGCCGCCATCGCGGTGGAAATGGTGTTCGCAGGGGCCAAGGCGATGCTGCCGGGGCTGGCGCACTGAACACGCATCGCTGCATCAACAAACAGTCGAGCCAATAAAAAAGGGGCGGGAATGTATCCCGCCCCTTTGGCTGTGTCCAGCGCCCCGGATCACAGGGCGCCTTTCAACACTCGTTACCGCACCTGGGCCAGCTGGTCCAGGATGCCAGGATTTTCCAGTGTGGAGACATCCTGGGTGATGGGTTCGCCCTTGGCGACCACACGCAGCAGGCGGCGCATGATCTTGCCGGAGCGCGTTTTCGGCAGGTTTTCCCCGAAGCGGATCTCGCGCGGCTTGGCGATGGGGCCGATTTCCTTGGCCACCCAGTCGCGCAGCTGCTTGGCCACGGCGGCGGCCTGGTCGCCCTGGGGCAGCGGGCCGTTGAGCACCACGAAGGCCACCACGGCCTCGCCGGTCGTGTCATCCGGGCGGCCGACCACGGCGGCCTCGGCCACCATTTCATGCGCCACCAGGGCCGATTCGACTTCCATCGTGCCCAGGCGGTGGCCCGAGACGTTCAGCACGTCATCGATGCGGCCCATGATCCAGAAGTAGCCGTCCTTGTCGCGCTGGGCGCCATCGCCGGCCAGGTAGTAGCCTTTGAGCTCTTCCGGGAAATAGGTTTTCTTGAAGCGTTCCGGATCGCCCCAGATCGTGCGGATCATCGACGGCCACGGGCGACGGATGACCAGGAAGCCACCCTTGCCGCGTTCGACTTCCTCGCCCGTCTCGTCGACGATGGCGGCATCGATACCGGGCAGCGGCAAGGTGCAGGAACCGGGCTTCAGCGGCGTCACGCCAGGCAGCGGCGTGATCATGTGCGCACCGGTTTCCGTCTGCCACCAGGTGTCGATCACCGGGCAACGCTGATTGCCGACGTTGTTGTAGTACCAGACCCAGGCTTCCGGGTTGATGGGCTCGCCCACCGAACCAATGATGCGCAGGCTGCTCAGATCGAAGGACTTCGGGTGGACCTTCGGGTCGGCTTCGGCGGCCTTGGTCAGCGAACGGATGGCGGTCGGCGCCGTGTAGAACACCGAGACCTTGTGGTCCTGGATCATCTTCCAGAAACGGCCTGCATCCGGATACGTGGGCACGCCTTCGAACACCACCTGGGTCACACCGGCCGCCAGCGGGCCATAGGTGACATAGGAGTGCCCCGTGACCCAACCCACGTCGGCCGTGCACCAGAACACGTCGGTCGGCTTGGAATCGAAGGTCCATTTCATGGTGATCAGGGACCACAGCAGGAACCCGGCGCTGGAATGCTGCACGCCTTTCGGTTTGCCGGTGGACCCGGAGGTGTACAGGATGAACAGCGGATGATCCGCGTCGACCGGCACTGGCGGGCAATCGAAGGACTGGCCCTGGATCGCGTCATGCCACCACAGGTCGCGGGCAGCATCCCATTTGATGCTGGAACCGGCGCGCTTGTAGGTGATGACCTTGCGCACGGCCTCGCAGCCGCCCATGGCCAGGGCTTCGTCCACCGCGTCTTTCAGGGCAATGGTCTTGCCGCCGCGCATCTGCGCGTCGGCCGTGATGATCAGCGCGGCGCCAACGTCCACCGTGCGTTCGTGGATGCTCTTGGCCGAGAAACCGCCGAACACCACCGAATGGATGATGCCCAGGCGGGCGCAGGCCTGCATGGCCACCACGGCCTCGATCGACATCGGCAGGTAGATGACGGCGCGCTCGCCGGTCTTGAAACCCAACGATTTGAGCGCATTGGCGAACTGCGACACGCGGGCGTGCAGTTCCTTGTAGGTGACCTTCGTGACCTGGCCGCCATCGGCTTCGAAGATCAGGGCAACGCGGTTTTCGGCAGGCGTGCCCAGGTGTTTGTCCAGGCAGTTGGCCGAGACATTCAGCTGGCCATCCGGGTAGAACTTGTAGAAAGGCTTGTTTGATTCATCCACGACCTGGGTGAACGGCTTGTCCCACACCAGGTTCTCATTGGCCAGGCGAGCCCAGAATGCATCGGGATCCCGGTCGGCTTCATCGCACAGGGCCTTGTAGCCTTCCATTCCGGACACGTTGGCCTGCTTGACCAGATCCGCCGGCGGCGGAAACACGCGGTTTTCCACCAGAATGGATTCAATCTCCGTAGCCATTTCGCTCGCTCCTTTTGAGTGATGTGATTCACATCATGTTTGAATTGTGTTACCTGTTAACGTACTGCACGAGGCTTACTTGATTCTGACAAATGCAACGCAGGCAGGACGGTCAGCCAAGCTGGCTTTGCGCATCCCGATCCTGCTGCCCCCGGGCGAAATCCAGGCGGCCCAGCAGCCACAGGCCAGCCAGGAAGAACAGCCCGGTTGCCAGCAGCGCGGCCCGGTGATTGCCCTGCGTCAACCAGACCAGCACGCCGTAGGTCAGCGGGCCGACGACGGCCGCCAACTGCACGGCAAACGTCCACAGGGCGAAGAATTCCGCCGGCCGATGGGCCGGGGCCAGGACCCCTACCATGGCCCGGCCTGCGCTTTGGCTGGTGCCCATGCAAAGGCCTGCCAGGCCCGCCGCCACCCAGAACACCGGCAAGGACTGCGCCGACGCTGCCAGGCCCACCATGACCAGCCAGCCGCACAGCGTGGCGGCCAGCGCCCGCTTGTGCCCGATCCGGTCCTGCAGATAACCAAAACCGAAGGCCCCGACTGCGGCGGCGATGTTCACCAGGAACACCAGCAGCATGGTCTGGCGCATCTCGAAGCCCATGACTTCGGTGGCATAGACGGCCGACAGGGTGATGACCACCGTGATGCCCGCCTGATAGCAGGCGATGCACATCAGCAGTCGGCGGAAGTCCGGATAATCGCGGCGGGTTTCCTGCCAGGCGCGGCGCAGCTGCGCCACCACGGCCAGCGCCGGGGCGACCTGCGTGCCGGCCGGTTCGCGCAGCCACAGGAACGCCGGCATTGCCGCCAGAGCAAAGATGCCCGCCGTCAGGCCCATGATCCAGGGAACGTAGTCCTGGGCCTGCAGCCCCTGCGACCCGGCTGAGCTGGCCACCCACAGGGCCAGGCCCAGGGCCAGCATGCCGCCGCAATATCCGAAGCTCCATCCCCAGCCGGACACGCGCCCCATGGACTCCGGCCGAGCCAGGCCGGGCAGGAAGGACGCCACGGCCGATTCGCCGATGCAATAGAACACGTTGGATGCGGCCAGCCAGAACAGACCCCAGGCGATGTCCCCGGGACCGACGCTGGCCAGCACGGCCGTCGCCAGCACGCAGCCCGCCGTACTGGTGAACAGCAGGCGCCGATGCCCTGCACGAGCGTCGGCCCGCGCACCCAGGGACGGCATGGACACCATCACGATCAGGTACGACAGCGACAGGGCGCCGGTCAGCGCCAGCGTGCCCCAGGCCTGGCTAGCCGCCACCACCCCGACGAAATAGGCATTGAAGACCGTCGTCAGGACGACCGTGGTGTAGCCCGAATTGGCGAAGTCGTACATCGCCCAGGACCAGACCTCGCGCCGCCCGACGCCGGGCCTCAGCGCACCGGCCGAGGACGAACGATCCGGGTCCGGAGACATGCTCACAGCACGGAACGGATCTGATCCAGGGCGCCCGGGTCCTCGATGGTGGTCAGGTCGCCGGGGTCGCGCCCCTCGCACAGCGCCACGATGGCGCGGCGCAGGACCTTGCCGGAACGCGTCTTGGGCAGGCTGTTGACGAAGAGGATGCGCGCTGGCCGGGCGACGGCGCCGTTGCGCTGTTCGATGACGCGTTTGATGTCGGCCTCCAGGCGGTCGCGGCCGCCCGCCTCGTCGAGCAGCGCCGGATTGCGCAACACGGCAAAGGCCATGGCCTCCTGGCCTTTCAGCTGATCCGCCACCCCGACCACCGCCGACTCGGCTACGGCCGGATGTGTATTCACGGATTCCTCGATCTCACGGGTGCCCAGGCGGTGGCCGGCGACGTTGATGACGTCATCGGTACGCCCCAGGATGAACCAGTAGCCGTCATCGTCCACCAGCCCCCAGTCGGACGTGGAATACGTCAGGCGCCCGGGGAAAGACTGGAAATAGGTCCGCACGAAGCGCTCGTCGTCGCCCCAGATGGTGCTCATGGCGCCCGGCGGCAGCGGCGGTTCGATCGCCACGACGCCCTTCTGGTTCGGACCGCAGTCCTGCCCGGTGGACTCGTCGATGGCCCGCACGTCAAAGCCGTAGACCGGCACGGTGGGGCTGCCGAATCGGGGCGGGATTTCCTCGACCCCAGGCTGCGCCGACAGGATCGGCCAGCCGGTTTCGGTCTGCCAGTAATTGTCGACGACGGGCTTGCCCAGAGCCTCGGACAGCCACTGACCGGTCAGTTCGTCCAGGGGTTCGCCCGCCAGATAGATGCGATCCAGGCTGGACAGATCATGGCGCGTCAGCAGGGCCGGATCGTGCTTTTTCAACACCCGGATGGCAGTCGGCGCGGAAAACAGCGCGTTGACCCGATAGGTCTCGACGATGCGCCACAGAATGGCGGCATCGGGACGCACCGGCGTGCCTTCGTACATGACGGTGGCCTGGCCGTTGAGCAACGGCCCGTAGACCACATAGGAGTGCCCCACCACCCAGCCCACGTCGCTGCTGGAAAAATAGACGTCGCCCGGCTTGCCGCCGAAGATGTATTCCATGGA
>NZ_JAUCDS010000029.1:0-39226 GCF_034674885.1 Castellaniella sp. | reverse complement strand
TATCAGCTGTGGCATGCGCGCAATCATCATGCGCCCTCCCATCAGTGGTTGAGGCATTTGCTGGGGGATTGCGGCCGGGCGCTGCTGGCCCGGCCGTGACCGCCACGGTCCGGCTTCAGATGGCCCAGCCGCCCAGGTAGAACACCGCCAGCGCTACCGCGATGGTCAGGGTGCCGACGTTCAGCTTGCGCCATTCGCCGGCGAACACGCGGCCGATGACCAGGGTGCTGAACCCCAGCATGATGCCGGTGACGATGTTGCAGGTCAGCACGATGAAGACGGCGCAGACCATGCCGGCCATCGTGTCCACGGTGTCGTCCAGATGCAGCTTGCGCACGCCGCCCAGCATCAGCAGGCCGACGTACATCAGGGCGGGTGCGGTGGCGTAGGCCGGTACCAGGGCGGCCAGCGGCGACAGGAAGATCAGCGCCAGGAAGCCCAGGCCGACGATGGTGGCGGTCAGCCCGGTCTTGCCGCCGGCGGCCGTCCCGGCAGCGGATTCGATGTAGGCGGCGGCAGGCGCCCCGCCCAGCCCGGCGGACACGATGGAACTGACGGAATCGGCCGTCAGGGCACGGCCGCCGTTGATGATCTGGCCGTTCTCATCCAGCTGGCCGGCCTGTCCGGCGACGGCCCGGATGGTGCCGGTGGCGTCGAACACCGCCGTCATGACCAGGGCCAGCACGCTGGGGATGACCACGGCGCTCAGCGCGCCGCCCACGTCCATGGTGCCGATCAGCGAATGCTCGCCGCCAAAGGACGGCAGGGCGAACAGGCCTTTGTAGGTGACGGCGGGATCCCAGATCAGACCGACGGCCGACAGGGCCAGGATGACCAGCAGGATCCCGCCAGGAACGCGGCGCCGTTCCAGGCCGAAAATGGCGGCCAGCCCCACGACGGACAGCAGCGCGGGCATGGCGTTCAGGGCGCCCAGCGATACGGGCAGGCCCGGGCCGGGGTTCTTCACGACCAGGCCGACTTCGTTGGCAGCGATCAGCAGCAGGAACAGGCCGATGCCGATCCCCGTGCCGTGCGCGATGCCCGCCGGCAGATTGCGCAGGATCCAGGTGCGCACGCCGGTCACGGAAATGGCGGTGAAGATCAGGCCCATCAGGAAGATGGCGCCCAGGGCGACGGCGGGCGACAGGCCCTGGCCCAGCACCAGATCGAACGCGGTGAAGGCCGTCAGGGAAATCGCACAGCCCACCGCGATGGGCAGGTTTGCCCACAGCCCCATCAGCAGCGACCCGAAGGCGCTGGTCAGGCAGACCGCGATGAAGACGGACGAGGTGTCGAAGCCTGCCTTGCCCAGCATGGCCGGGACGACGAAGACCGAATAGACCATGGCCAGGAAGGTCGTCAGGCCGGCCAGGGTTTCCTGGCGCGCGCTGGTGCCGCGCGCCGTGAGCTGGAAGCGTTGCTCCAGCCAGGTGTTGGGGGTGATGCTGTGCGGTGTGGCGGAGGTCTCGAACCCCGCAGGCAAAACGGTTTCCTGCTCGCTCATGAGCCTTGTCTCCTGGTGATCGACCGGCTCGTGGGCCGGCTTTGTGTGAAGGGCGCGCAACTGCAATCGCAGTCGGCCCGATTTATTCTAGGGACAAGGTTTTGCGCTGTGCGCTGGCAGCGCTGATGACGATTATCAAGCTGAGCTGATGTCGAGATGGGATCAGGAGGCCTTCGCCCCCATGCTGGCCTGCAGCATGGATGCCACTCGGACGATGCACTGACGCAGCCAGATGACCTCGGCCGCGCCGTGGCAGCGGCGGTGCCACAGCAGGTAGAAGCGCATGGCGGGGAAGGGGAAGGGCGAGGGCAGGATGGTGATGGGCAGGTAGCGCGCATAGTGCTGGGCGAACTGCCGTCCGGTGGTGAAGATCAGGTCGGTGCGCAGCAGCATGCCGGCAACCTGGCCGAAATAGGGGATGGTCATCTGGATGTTGCGCCGCAGGCCCTGGGCGGCCAGGTAGCCGTCGATGAAGCTTTGCCGTTCGGACACGTAGGGAAAGGGCGCCAGGTGGGGCAGTTCCAGGTATTGCTTCAGGCTGAGTGCGCGGTGCGCGGTTGGGTTCTGGCTGCCCACCATGCAGACGACCTCGTCGTCGAACAGGCGCGCCATGTGCATCTGGGGCGGGGGTTCCAGCCAGTTGCCGATCACCACGTCCAGGCCCCCGTCTTCCAGGCCGCTGGCATAGTCGTAATCCGAATTGATCGGGTGTACGATGAATTTTGCATGTGGTGCTTCGCGACGCAGGATTTCGGCGATGTTCGGCAGGAACATCGCGTCCAGGTAGTCGGGGGCGCCCAGGTGGAATTCGCGCGTCGAATGCGCGGGGTCGAAGGCCCCGGGCGGCTGGGTGATGCGCTCGATGGCGGACAGGGCCTCGTTGGCGTGGGCCAGCAGTTCCTGGCCGCGTTCGGTGGCGACCATGCCGGTCTTGCTGCGCACCAGGATCGGGTCGCCGGTGATCTCGCGCAGCCGCCGCAGCGAATTGCTGATCGCGGGCTGCGACAGGCCCAGCTTGATCGCGGCGCGCGATACGCTTTGTTCGGTCAGCAGGATCTGCAGAATGCGCAGCAGGTGGGAGTCCATGGAATCGCGGGTTTTGCTCATGCGGCCCATTATTCACGGCGCGAGCGTCGGCGTCCATGATCAGTGACCCTGATACCCGCCATCATCGTTCACGAATGCCGGTGCTGGCGGCTTGATGCTATCTTGGACCACAACACCCGGCTCGAACATAAAAAGGTATCACGATGGAGACAACTGCCATTCGCTTCCAGTACCGTGGACAGGTCCACGAAGTCACGGATCAGCCCACCACCCGTACCGTGCTGCAGTACCTGCGCGAGGACCTCGGCTGCATGGGCACCAAGGAAGGCTGCGCCGAAGGCGACTGCGGCGCCTGTACGGTGATGGTGGCCGAACCCGACGGCCAGGGCGGCGTGACGATGCGGGCCGTCAATTCCTGCATCCAGTTCCTGCCTACGCTCGACGGCAAGGCCCTGTATACGGTCGAGGACCTGCGCCAGCCCGATGGATCGCTGCATCCGGTGCAGCAGGCCATGGTGGACTGCCACGGGTCCCAGTGCGGTTTCTGCACGCCCGGCTTCGTGATGTCGTTGTGGGGCATGTACCTGGCCCATGGTCCGCAGGATCCGGCTCCCACCCGTTCCCAGATCGACGATGCCCTGTCGGGCAATCTGTGCCGGTGCACGGGCTACCAGCCCATCATCCGGGCGGCGGACGAGATGTATCAGCTCCCGGCGGTCGAATTCGACCGCGCCGCGCTGGCGAAGGCCCTGGCGGCCTTGCAGCGAGATGACGTGTTTACCTACACGCACGGTGACCATACTTTCCATGCACCCCGTACTCTGGCCCAGCTGGCCCGGTTGCGCCTGGAATATCCCGATGCCCGCATTCTGGCCGGCAGCACCGACGTCGGCCTGTGGGTCACGAAACAGCACCGCGACCTGCCACACCTGATCTACATCGGACAGGTCGGCGAACTGCGCGACATTCATGCCGAAGGCGACGACCTGGTCATCGGCGCCGGGGCCTTGCTGAATGACGCCTACGACGCCCTGGTGGCGCACATTCCGGAACTGGCCGAAATGCGCCAGCGCTTTGCGTCCTTTCCGATCCGCAACGCCGGCACCCTGGGCGGCAATGTGGCCAATGGTTCGCCCATCGGCGATTCCATGCCGGCGCTGATCGCGCTGGGCGCCAGCATCATCCTGCGCCGAGGCGACCGGGTGCGGGAAATGCCATTGGAAGACTTCTATCTGGCCTACCAGAAGAACGCGGCCGAACCGGGCGAATTCGTGCAGGGCCTACGTGTGCCGGTGCAGGTGGCTGGCCGCCAGTTCCGCGCCTACAAATTGTCCAAGCGCTTCGATCAGGACATTTCCGCCGTCTGTGCCGCGTTTGCCGTGGTGCTGGATGCCGCAGGCGCCGTGCGCGAACTGCGGACCGGTTTTGGCGGGGTGGCCGCGACCCCCAGCCGCGCCCGGACGGTCGAATCCGCCGTGCGGGGCCAGGCCTGGGACGAAGCCCACGTGCGCGCCGCCATGCAGGCGGTTGCGCAGGACTTCAAACCCCTGACCGACATGCGCGCCAGCAGCGACTACCGTCTGCTGGCCTCGCAGAATCTGCTGTATCGCTTTTACCTGGAAACCGCCCCTGGGGCGCCGTTGGCGACGCATCAGGTGAATACGGCCAATCTGGCCGAACTTGCTTGAGGAGCCCGATATGAACATGCGAGTCAACATTCCGGTCGAACTGGACCGGCTGGCGATCGGCAACGACAGCATCCCGCGCCCTGTGGTGGGCGAACCGGCGGCCGGCGCGGCCAGCCCTCATGAATCGGCTGCGCTGCACGTCAGCGGCGAGGCCGTCTACACCGACGATATCCCCGAGCTGCGCAATACCGTGTATGCGGCGCTGGGCCTGTCCGACAAGCCCCATGCCCGCATTACCTCCATGGACCTGGATGCCGTGCGCCGTGCGCCGGGCGTGCTGGCCGTGCTGACGGCCCGGGACATCCCGGGTGTGAACGACTGCGGCCCGGTCGTGGCCGATGATCCCATCCTGGCGGATGGCGTCGTGCAGTACGTGGGGCAGCCGATGTTCGCGGTGGTGGCGAGCACGGTGGACCAGGCCCGCCGCGCGGCCCGCCTGGGGAAAATCACCTACGAAGAACTGCCGTTCCTGCTGACGCCCAAACAGGCGAAGGCTGCAGGCGCCGGCACGACCGACGAACTGCGCCTGATCAAGGGCGATGTGCAAAAGGCGCTGGACGGCGCCCCGGTGCGCCTGACGGGCGAGTTTTCCTGCGGCGGCCAGGAACAGTTCTACCTGGAAGGCCAGATCGCCTATGCCATCCCGCGCGAAAAGGACGGCATGCAGGTGCTGTGTTCTACCCAGCACCCGACCGAAATGCAGCATGCCGTGTCGCATGCACTGGGCTGGCAGCGCCACCAGGTCGAGGTCGAATGCCGGCGCCTGGGCGGCGGGTTCGGAGGCAAGGAATCGCAATCCGCGCTTTTTGCCTGCGTGGCCTCGGTGTGCGCGGCCAAGCTGCAGCGGCCGGTCAAATTGAGGGCCGACCGCGACGACGACATGATGATCACCGGCAAGCGCCACGGTTTCCTGTTTGAATATGACGTCGGCTTCGACAACGAAGGCCTTATCCTGGGCGTGCGCCTGGACATGACATTGCATTCCGGCTATTCGGCCGATCTGTCCGAGGCCGTCGCCAGCCGCGCCCTGGCCCACTTCGACAATGCCTATTACATTCCGGCCGCCGACATCCACACGATGTGCGGCAAGCAGAACACCCAGTCGGCCACGGCATTTCGCGGTTTCGGCGCCCCCCAGGGAGCCCTGGTCACGGAAGTCCTGATCGATCGCGTGGCCCGCCAGCTGGGCAAGGATCCGCTGGACGTGCGCTACCTGAACCTGTACGGCACCGAGACGCGCAACACCACTCCCTATGGCGAGGTCGTCGAGGGCAATCTGCTGCATCCCATCATCAGTGAATTGGAAGCCTCGTCCGATTACCGCGCCCGCCGTCAGGCGGTGCGGGAATTCAACGCGCACAGCCCGATCCTGAAAAAGGGCCTGGCCCTGACTCCCGTGAAGTTCGGCATTTCCTTCAACGTGCCGGCCTTCAACCAGGCGGGCGCCCTGGTGCACATCTATCGCGATGGTTCGGTGCTGCTGAACCATGGCGGCATCGAGATGGGCCAGGGGCTGAACACCAAGGTCGCGCAGATCGTCGCCAATACCCTGGGCCTGGATCTGGAATGCGTGCGTGTCACGGCAACGGATACCTACAAGGTCATCAACACGTCCGCCACGGCGGCCTCCACGGGGTCCGACCTGAACGGCAAGGCCGCCGAGGACGCCGCGCTGACGTTGCGCGCGCGGCTGGCGGATTTCGCTGCGCGCAAATACGGCGGCAAGGCCGAAGACGTGACCTTCGCCTGGCGGCAGGTCAGTGTCAATGGCAAGACCCTGCCGTTCGCGCAGCTGGTCGAGGAAGCCTACTGGGACCGCGTGCAGCTCTGGTCCGACGGTTTCTACAAGACACCTGGCATCAGCTGGGACAAGGCCACCAGCCGGGGCAATCCGTTCTACTACTATGCCTTCGGCGCGGCGGTGTCCGAGGTCGTCGTCGACACCTTGACCGGCGAATGGAAACTGTTGCGGGCCGACATCCTGCACGATGTGGGGGCGTCCATCAATCCGGCCATCGACATCGGTCAGATCGAGGGCGGCTACATCCAGGGCATGGGCTGGTTGACGACCGAGGAACTGGTCTGGCGCGACGACGGCCGCCTGACCACGCATGCGCCGTCCACCTACAAGATCCCGGCGATCAGCGATTGTCCGCGTGATTTTCGCGTGCGGCTGTTCAAGGCCCGCAACCACCAGGACTCCATCCACCACTCCAAGGCCGTGGGCGAGCCGCCGCTGGTGCATGGCGTCAGCGTCTTCAACGCCATCGTCGATGCGCTGGCCGCGCTGGGCGACGGGCATGAATCCCCCGACCTGTGTGCTCCCGCCACGCCCGAGGCCATCCTGACGGCGGCGGAAGGCCTGCGGCACCGTCATGCCGCGATGGCCTGAGGGGCCCGGGATGTCTGCCTGGATCGATCAGGCCCTCTGGTGCCTGGACCGCCAGCAGCCAGCGGTGCTGATCAGCGTCGCGTCCGTGCGCGGGTCGGCGCCCCGCGAAGCGGGTGCCAAGATGCTGGTGTCGGCGGGCCATCAGTGGCTGACGATCGGCGGGGGCCAGCTGGAGTGGCAGGCCATGCGCCTGGCACGCGAACACCTGAACGACATGAATCACCCGGATCGCTGGGTGCGTGACATCCCGCTGGCGGCGGCTGCCGGCCAGTGCTGCGGTGGATTGGTCACGCTGCTGTTCGAGCGCCTGCGGGACGCGGATCGCGCCTGGTTGCAGGACGCCGTCGATCGCCTGCGGCGACAGGAATCGTTCGAGCGCGAGGTCGGCGTGGGCGGGCCCGGCGTGGCCCCCTGGGTTCGCCTGCAGGAACCGACGGCCGCGTCGCATCCGGCCAACCGCTTTCAGGCGGCCCGCCTGCTCAATCCGTCCGATGCCCGGGGCTGCCCCGTCCTGACGGAACCCCTGAGTCCCGATTTCCTGCAGGTGCTGGTGTTCGGGGCAGGGCACGTGGGCCATGCACTGGTCAATATCCTGGGCACTTTGCCCTGCCGCGTCACCTGGGTCGATGCGCGCGACGATCTGTTTCCGGATGCCATCGCCCCGAACGTCACCATCGAGGCCACCGATACGCCAGAAGCCGTCATCGATCAGGCGTTGCCGGGCAGCTGCTATCTGGTCATGACGCATGATCATGCGCTGGACCAGCATCTGTGCGAACAGATCATGAAGCGTGACGATGCCGCGTATTTCGGCCTGATCGGCTCGGCCACCAAATGGCATAAATTCCAGCAGCGCTTTGCGGCGCGCGGCATTCCGCCCGAACGTTATGCGCGCATCACCTGTCCGATCGGCGAGCCGGGGATCGAGGGCAAGCAGCCCGCCGTGATCGCCGTGTCCGTGGCGGCGCAACTGATGCGGCTGCGTACGCAATTGGCGCACCGCGCCGCCCAGCCAGCCGATCCGACGACACTCGCGCTAACGCACTGATCCGAATAGAGCAGCCGGCCTCTGGCCTGCGCCAACAATATCCTCTGGAGACTCCTCATGACCTCGACGTCAAACGCCCAAGCCGTGCCTGATGTGCAGGCCTACCGGGCGCAGCTGCTGTATTTTCGTGACACGCCCAAGGCCGAGGACGAAGCCTGCGAATGGATCCGGGACGGCCTGCTGGTGGTGCGCGATGGCGTGATCGAACAGTGCGGCGACCATGACGAACTGGTGCGCGACCTGCCGGCAGGCATCGCCGTGCACGACTGGCGTGGCCGTCTGATCACGCCGGGTTTCATCGATACGCACATCCACTATCCGCAGACCGACATGATCGCCTCGCCGGCGCCGGGGCTGCTGCCCTGGCTGGAAACCTATACGTTTCCGACCGAACGGCGATTCGAGAACCCGGACTACGCGCAGGAAGTGGCCAAGTTCTTCCTGGACGAGCTGCTGCGCTGCGGCACCACCACCGCGCTGGTGTATTGCACGGTGCATCCGGGCTCGGCCCAAGCCTTCTTCGAGGAAAGCCACGCGCGCAATCTGCGCATGGTGGCCGGCAAGGTCATGATGGACCGCAACTGCCCGGAATACCTGCGTGACACGGCGGAATCGGGCGCGCGCGACAGCGAGATGCTGCTGCAGCGCTGGCACGGGACGGGCCGCCAGATGTATGCCCTGACGCCGCGCTTCGCCCCCACGTCCACCCCCGAACAGCTGGGCCGTTGCCGGGAACTGGCGCAGCGCTACCCGGATGTCTTCATCCAGTCGCACGTGTCGGAAAACCGGGACGAGGTGAAGTGGGTGATGTCCCTGTTCCCCGGCCATCGCAGCTACCTGGACATCTATGACGACTACGGCCTGCTGCGCCCTCGGGCCGTGTACGGGCACTGCGTCTGGCTGGACGACGACGACCGCCGCCGCATGCGCGATGCCGGAGCGGTGGCAGCGCACTGCCCCACGTCCAATCAGTTCCTGGGCAGCGGTTTGTTCGATTTCGCCGCCGCCAAGGACTTCGGCATGCCCGTGACGCTGGCCACGGACGTGGGCGGAGGGTCGTCGTTTTCCATGCTGCAGACCATGAACGAGGCGCACAAGGTCGCCCGCCTGTCAGGCCACCACCTGACGGCGCGGCGCATGTTCTGGCAGGCCACCCAGGGTGCTGCCAGGCACCTGGGCCTGACCGGGCAGATCGGCACGCTGGAAGCCGGCGCCGAAGCCGATTTCATCGTCCTGGACCCCCAGGCCACGCCGCTGCTGGAACGCCGCACGGCGCGCGCCGAATCGTTGGAAGAGCTGCTGTTCGCCCTGGCCATGCTGGGGGATGATCGGGCGATTGCCGCCACCTATGCGGCGGGCAGGGAAGTACACCGGCGGCAGTGAGCCCTCGCGACGCGGCCGGCACGCTGGTGCTGGCTGGGCGCGGGGCGGTCGGCAGGTGCCCTCCGCGCACGGACTCCTCCATGTGTCACAAAGACCTGCCATAATCAGGCGCATGGAAAAGTTCATGGATACCCCCCGTCCGACGCGACTGCCGCCGCTGGTGCCGTTTGCCAGCTATGACGATGCCGATGCCGCCGTCGATCAGCTGATCCAGCTGTATCAGCGCAATACCGCGTTCATCCGCGATGCGTTCCGGGAATATGGCGCCGGCACGCTGGAAGTCGGCCAGCGCGTGCGGGCCTGCTATCCGGCCATCCGCATTCGCATCAACACCTACCCGGACGTAGACAGCCGGCTGTCCTACGGCCATCTGGTCGAGCCCGGCGTCTACATGACCACGGTGACGCGTCCGGCGCTGTTCCGTGACTACCTGCGCGAACAGGTGCGGTTGCTGCTGCGCAATCACCATGTGCCGGTGGAAATCGGCGAATCCGACCTGCCGATTCCCCTGCATTTCGCCTTCCCGGAAGGTGAATACGCCCAGGGGGAATATTCCGAAGTCCCAGGCCATGCCTTGCGCGATCATTTCGACGTGCCCGATCTGGCGGTCACGGACGACGCCATCGTCAACGGCACCTGGCGCGGTCGATCCAACCAGCCCCGTCCTCTGGCGCCTTTCTCGGGCCCGCGCATCGACTACTCGCTGCAGCGCTTGCAGCACTACACCGCCACATCGCCCACGCACTTCCAGGACTTCGTGCTGTTCACGAACTATCAGTTCTACGTGGACGAATTCGTGAAATGGGCGCGGGCCTCGCTGGCGGCCGGCACGGGCGGCTATACCGCGCTGGTGGAACCCGGCAATCACATCGTCACGCAGGAAACCGCCGCCCAGGAAGCCCCGGCGCTGGCCTTTACGCCGCAGATGCCCACCTACCACCTGAAGCGCGAAGGCCACACCGGCATCACGCTGATCAACATCGGGGTGGGGCCGTCCAATGCCAAGACCATCACCGATCACGTGGCGGTGCTGCGGCCGTCGGCCTGGCTGATGCTGGGCCATTGCGCCGGGCTGCGCACCACCCAGCGCCTGGGCGATTACGTGCTGGCCCATGGCTATGTGCGCCAGGACCACGTGCTGGACGATGACCTGCCCCTGTGGGTGCCCGTGCCGCCGTTGGCCGAGGTCCAGGTGGCCCTGGAAGATGCCGTGGCCGAAGTCGCCGGCCTGTCGGGTTGGGAACTGAAGAAGATCATGCGCACCGGCACGGTCGCCACCATCGACAACCGCAACTGGGAATTGCGCGACCAGCAGGAACCCGTGCAGCGCCTGTCGCAGTCGCGGGCCATCGCCCTGGACATGGAATCGGCCACCATCGCCGCCAATGGATTTCGCTTTCGGGTGCCCTATGGCACGTTGTTGTGCGTGTCCGACAAGCCCCTGCACGGCGAACTGAAGCTGCCGGGCATGGCCAGTGCGTTCTACCGCACCCAGGTCAATCAGCACCTGCACATCGGTATCCGCGCGCTGGAACACCTGCGCGAGATGCCCAGCGAACGCCTGCATTCGCGTAAACTGCGCAGCTTCATCGAAACCGCATTCAAATAGTGCCCCCCACGCTGCGTAAGCTTCGCTTGCTTGCTGCCCCCCACGGGGGCGCTTTTTGCCTTGGGGCGGCCCGGCGGCAAAAGACCTTTTTCTGGAACCATCATGGCCCTGCGCGCCACCATCTATAAAGCCGAAATCAACGTCGCCGACAACGATCGGGGCTATTACGGCAGCCATGCCGTCACCGTGGCGCGGCATCCGTCCGAGACCGATGAACGCCTGATGGTGCGCCTGCTGGCCTACGCCCTGTGGGTGCAGGCTGACGAGCGGCTGGTGTTCACGCGGGGGCTGAGCGACACCGACGAGCCCGATCTGTGGAACCTGGACCTGACCGGCGCCGTGCTGCAGTGGGTGGAAATCGGCTTGCCCGACGACCGCCGCCTGCTGAAGGCCTGCGGCCGCTCGGAACAGGTCATCGTGCTGGCCTATGGACGCGGCGTGGATGTCTGGTGGGCCGGGGTGCGTGACAAGACTGCCCGCGCAGGCAATCTGCAGGTCTACGCCCTGGATGCAGAGGCCACGAAAGCCCTGGCCGGATTGGCCGAGCGCAACATGGCCCTGAGCGTCAACATCACCGACCGCAGCGCCTGGGTGTCCTGCGAACGCGGCGACGTCAGCCTGGACCTGCGCGCCCTGCGCGACATGGCGTAATCGGGGGTCGACCCGCCGTCATCAGGCGGCTACCGTATCCAGCGCCTCGAATTCCTGGTCGCTCAGGGTGACCTGGGCCCCGGCCACGTTCTGGGCCAGGTGATCAGGATTGCTGGTGCCGGGAATCGGCAACATCACCGGGGATCGTTTCAGCAGCCAGGCCAGGGCGATGGCGCTGGTAGTGACGTCGTGGTTGCGGGCGATTTCGGCCAGCCTGGATCCGGGCTGCGCCAGTTTGCCGGCGTTCAGCGGGTACCAGGGAATGAAACCGATGTTGTGTTCGGTGCAGTAGTCCAGCACGGCCTCGCTTTTGCGTTCGCCCAGGTTGTACTGGTTCTGGACGGTGGCGACCGGAAAATACTGCTGGGCTTCCTCGATGTCGGCCGGGTGGACTTCGCTCAGGCCCACGTGGCGGATCAGTCCTTCCCGGCGCATGTCGGCGATCACCTGCAGTTGTGCCTGGCGCGGTGTGCCGTGGTCCAGGCGGTGCAGTTGCCACAGATCGATGCGTTCCACCCCCAGCCGGCGCAGGCTCATCAGCACGCACTGGCGCAGATAGCCGGGGTCGGCCAGCGGCACCCATTCGTCGGGGCCGTGGCGCAGCAGCCCGCCCTTGGTGGCGATCAAAAGGCCAGGGTAGGGGTGCAGGGCGTCGTGGATCAGGACTTCGCTGACGAACGGCCCGTAACTGTCGGCCGTATCGATGAAGTTCACGCCCAGTTCGGGCAGGCGTCGCAGGGTGGCCAGGGCGGCCGCCGGGTTGGCGGGCATCCCCCAGATGCCGGGGCCGGTGATGCGCATCGCCCCGTAGCCCAGCCGGTGGACGGGGATGTCGCCGCCAATCAGAAATGTGCCGGATGCTGCCGCATTGGGTGTCGTGGCCATGGGAACCGCCTGCTCAGGAAACTGTCGGATCTTCCATGATAGGACTAGGCTGGCGCGGATGCCAGGCAGTGGCGCCGGATCGCTACTGGTCCAGGATCATTTTCACCGACACAATGACCGCCATCGTCACCATCAGGATGCGGATCAGTTGGTGGCCGCGCGTGACCACCAGGCGGGCGCCGATCGTGCCGCCCACCCATTGGCCGGCCAGCATCGGCAGGCCGTAGGCCCAGACGATGTTGCCGTGCAGGGCGAAGAAGATCACCGCCGCCAGGTTGCTGCACAGGTTCAGCAGCTTGGCGTGCGCCGTGGCCTTGACCAGGTTCATGCCCAGCAGGGTCACGAGGGCAATCGCCAGAAAGGTACCCGTGCCCGGCCCGAAGAATCCGTCATAGAAGCCGATCAGCGGCGCCAGTGTGGCTGCATATAGCGCCATCGAGATGCGTTGTGTGCGGTCCTGGGCGCCGACCCGGGGTGACAGCAGGAAATACAGGGCGAATCCGATCAGCAGTACAGGGATGATTTGCTTCAGGATGCTGCTGTCGATCTGCGTCAGCGCAATGCCGCCCGCCAGCGATCCCAGGAAGGTTCCCAACATCATCCAGCGGCTGCGTTTCAGGTCGATCTGCCGCATGCGCAGGAAGTGCAGCGTCGCCGCCGTGGACCCGGCGATCCCGCCGATCTTGTTGGTGGCGATCGCGGCCCCTGGCGGCAGCCCCACGGCCAGCAGCGCCGGGATCGTGATCAGTCCGCCGCCGCCCGCAATGGCATCGATGGTGCCCGCGACCAGGGCGACGATGAACAGCAGGGCGACGACGTCAAAGGTGATTTCCATGGTGACCGGATGAAGACCCCGAGAGCGGGCGGTCACATCATACGCGTGTATTGGGGAGTTTTCTCAAGAACCCGGGCGGGCGGGGGCATACCCCCGCCCGCCCTCTCGGCAGAGAATCAACGTTTGGCGATATCCGCCTGCGCCTGCTTTACCAGATCGGAACCGATCTGTTTCGCCCACTTGTCGAACACCGGCTGTGTCGTCTTTGCGAACACCCCGATCTGTTCGGGCGTCAGCACCGTGACCTTCACCCCGTGGCCCTCGATTTCCTTCAGCAGGGAATCATCGGTGTTCGTCACGCCTTTGCGGGCGATCACGAGTTCCTTCTGGCCGGCTTCGATGGCGGCTTCGCGCACGATCTTCTGATCGGCTGGCGACCAGGATGCCCAGACGTCCTTGTTCACCACGAACACCAGCGGGTCGGCTACGTAATTCCACAGGCTGAGGAACTTCTGACCGACGTCGTAGAGTTTGGCGCCCGCATAGATCGACAGCGGATTTTCCTGCCCGTCCACCGCGCCGCTGGCCAGGGCCGGCTGCGCATCGGCCCAGCTCATTTGCGTCGGATTGGCGCCCAGTGCCGTGAACGTGTCGATGTACAGCGGCGAGCCCACCACGCGCAGCTTCATGCCCTTGATATCGTCCGGGGTCTTGACCTCGCGCACCGAATTGGACAGCTGGCGATAGCCGTTTTCACCCCAGGCCAGCGGCACCACGCCCTTTTTCGACAGGATGTCGAACAGCTGTTCGCCGACCTTGCCCTGCGTCAGCGCGTCGATGGCCGGGTAGTCGGGCATCAGGAAGGGCAGGGAAAAGATGTTCAGTTCCTTCACCTGCGGGGACCAGTTGATCGTCGACCCGATGGCCATGTCGATCACGCCCTGGCGGATGGCCGTGAATTCACGCGTCTGGTCGCCCTGCACCAACGACGTGCCTGGGTAGACCTTGATGTTGATGCGCCCGTTGGTGCGCTCGCGCACCAGGTCGGACCAGATCACGGCCCCCTGGCCCCAGGGGAAGTTGGTGCCCACCACGATGGACAGCTTGTATTCCGATTTGTAGTCGGCCGCCTGGGCCGGCAGCGTCGTGGCCAGGGCCGTGACGGCCAGGGCGGCAGCGCCGATCAGTCGTTTGAAATGCATGATGTAGTCTCCTCTCCTGAAAAATATGCGGTCCTCCCGGACCATTCGTCAATCAATACCCCAGATAATGCGGCAGCCACAGCGCGATCTGCGGAAACAGCACCACCAGAACCAGGGTGCAGAGCATGCCGCCGACCAGCCACAACACCCACGGTACCGTGCTTTCCATCGGAATCCGGGCGATCTTGCTGGATACCATCAGGTTGACCGCCACCGGCGGCGTGAACTGCCCCACGGCCACCATCAGCGTCAGCACTACCCCCAGCCAGACCAGATCCCATTGGAACGCCATGGCCACCGGCTGGATCAGCGGCACGAAGATCAGGAAGATCGAAATCCCGTCCAGGAACATGCCCGCCACGATGAGCAGCAGGATCAGCAGCGTCAGCACCCCGTATTGCCCCAGCCCCGAATGCACGATCGCGTTGGTGATCGGGTCGATGATCGACAGCGTGGACAGCGACCAGGCGAAGATCCCCGCCAGGGTCACGATCATCATGATGACGGCGGACAGCTCGCCGGCCTCGCGGAAGATCGGGAACAGGTCGCGCCAGCCCATGGTGCGGTGAATGAAGATGCCGATGAACAGGCCGTAGAACACCGCCACCACGGCGGCCTCCGTGGGCGTGAAATAGCCCATGCGCATGCCGCCCAGGATGATGACGGGGGCGGCCAGGCCAGGGATGGCCTCGAACAGGCTGCGCCAGAAGGGCGGACGCGGTTCCCGGCGGGCGGCGGCGCCCATGTTGTGGCGCCGGGCCAGCCAGACGGCGGGGATGATCAGCCCGATGCCGGCGAGGATGCCAGGCAGCATGCCGGCGGCAAACAGCGCCGGGACCGACGCCTGCGGCACCAGCACCGAGTACACGATCATGGCGATGGACGGCGGGATCAGGATGTCGGTGGCGGCGCCGGCCGCGACCACGCTGGCCGAATACGCGGGCGGGTAGCCGGCGCGGTTCATGGCGCCGATCATGATGGCCCCCACGGCGGCTGCGCAGGCCGGGCCGGATCCGGAAATCCCGCCCAGGAACATGGCGACGGTGATGGCCACGATGGCCAGCATGCCGGGGCCGTTGCCGGTGATGGACTGGGCCAGGCGCACCAGGCGGGCGGCGACGCCGGAGCGGTCGAAGATCGAGCCCACCAGCACGAACATGGGGATGGCCAGCAGGGGGTATTTGGCCAGGCCCGCGTAGAAGCTTTGCGCGACGGCCATCAGGCCGAACCAGTGGGTGTCCGGGTTGGCCAGCGCGATGGCCAGCGTGCCGGCGCCCCCCAGGGCCACGCCCACCGGCACCCCCACCACCATCAGGGCCACGAACAGCGCGAACAGCAGGGTGGCGATCATCGGGCGGCCCCCCAGGTGCGGCGCACCATCCCGGCCAGGCGCAGGGTGATGACGGCCGACAGGATCGGCAGCCACATGGAATACCACCAGGTCGGCACGCCGATGGCGGGTGAGGTGTCACCCCAGTTGAATTCATCCAGGGCCATGCGCCCCAGCATGACGGTCAGGCCGGCGAAAAACAGCAGGCAGATGCCGTCGGTGAGCAGGGCAAAGCGCCGCTGGCGGTCCGGCGAGCCGCCGTCGGCCAGCAGTTCGATGCGGATGTGCAGGCGGCGCACGAAGGCGGAAGAGCCCGCGCTCATGGTCAGCACCACCAGCAGGAAGATGGAGATTTCCTCGGTCCAGGCGAAAGACTCGTCGGTCAGGTAGCGCACGACGACGTTGGCCATCGTGATGCAGGCCAGCGTGCCCAGGCTGAGCACCGTGAGCCAGTCTTCGAAGCGCAGGGAAATGCGGGTGGGCGGATCGGCCGGCGGGGTGTCCGGAGCGGTGGCTGAAGACGGGTCGGGTACGGGATCGTCGGGCATGAAATCAAAGGGTGTGATGAAAGTCGAACAGGCCGCAGCGCGCAGTGGCGCCGCCTGGTTGTCTGGATCACAGAAACCCTTTGCATGCTACAGCGGAATGGCGGGTTTGCCAGTCCGGGACATCCCGTGGTGCCGGGTGCCGGGTGGGCATGGCCGAATTGGCCCTGCCGTGCAGGGCCTAGAGTGTACAGAACCCGGGCCGGGGGCGAAAAGGCCGGGTGCATGAAAAGGGATACACTCAAAGATCGTTCCGGATTCTTTCGTTCAGGCCCCCTTGTGAATGCCCCAAACCCCGCATCCCTGCACGCCCCCGCCCCAGCCACCCGATCCGCCGGCCGCAACGGCGCGGAAGTCCTGCTGGATACGCTGATTGCCCTGGGAGTGGATACCGTCTTCGGTTATCCCGGCGGCGCGGTGTTGCCTCTGTATGACGCGCTGTATGCCGAACCGCGCATCCGCCACGTGCTGGTGCGTCACGAACAGGCGGCCATGCATGCAGCCGAGGGCTATGCGCGATCCACGGGGCGTCCGGGCGTGGTTTTCGTGACGTCCGGCCCAGGCATGTCCAACACCACCACCGGCCTGCTGGACGCCCTGTGTGACTCCATTCCCGTGCTGTGCATCAGCGGCCAGGTGGCCACGGGCGCCATCGGCACCGACGCCTTCCAGGAATGCGATGCGGTCGGCATTTCGCGCCCGGTGACCAAATGGAACGCTCAGGTGCGCCGCATCGAAGACGTGGCCGATTTGGCAGCCAAGGCCTTGCGCCTGACGCAGTCGGGCCGGCCGGGGCCGGTGTTGCTGGACTTCCCCAAAGACCTGCAGATGGCCCTGGTGCCGCCGGACCATGCGGCGCCGGCAGCCGAACCTGACGCGGGCGTGGACACCCTGTCGCCTGCCACCGAGGCGGCCATCAAACGCGCTGCGGCCCTGATCGCCAAGGCCCGCCGGCCGGTGTTCTATGGCGGGGGCGGCCTGATCAATTCCGGCGTCGACGCCTGCCATGCCTTCCGGTCGCTGGTGCAGGAATCCGGCGCCCCCTGCACGCTGACCCTGATGGGGCTGGGCGCCTATCCGGCCGGCGATGCGCAGTTCCTGGGCATGCTGGGCATGCATGGCACGCTGCAGGCCAACCTGGCCATGCACCATGCCGATCTCATCATCTGCGTGGGCGCGCGCTTTGACGATCGCATCACCGGTCGCCTGTCGGACTTCTGCCCGCACGCCGACAAGATCCACCTGGACATTGATCCGGCCTCGATCAACAAGGTCGTGCGCGCCGACGTGGCGCTGGTGGGCGACTGTTACCCCCTGTTGCGCGCCCTGCACAAAGAATTGGGCCAATATCCGCTGGAATCCGGGCGCCTGGACGAATGGTGGCAGCGCATCGGCGTCTGGCAGGCCCGCGACTGCCTGCGGGTCGAGCCGTCCGACGACGTGATCCTGCCCCAGGACCTGATGCAGCGGGTCAACCGCCTGCTGCAGGGGCGGGATGCGGTCGTGTCCACCGACGTGGGCCAGCATCAGATGTGGGCGGCCCAGTACATCCAGCTGGATCGGCCGAACCGCTGGCTGACCTCGGGCGGCGCGGGCACCATGGGCTACGGCCTGCCGGCGGCCATCGGCGCGCAGATCGCCCACCCCGACAAGCCCGTGGTCTGCATCAGCGGCGATGCCTCGGTGTTGATGAACATCCAGGAACTTGCGACTGCCATGCAGCACCGGGCGCCGGTGAAGCTGGTCCTGTGCAACAACGGTCACATGGGCATGGTGCGCCAATGGCAGGAACTCATCCACGAGGGCCGCTACAGCCACAGCTACAACGCCTCGATTCCGGATTTCGTCGCCCTGGCCCAGGCCTTTGGCTGGGGTGCTGCCCGGGTGGATCATCCCCGCGACCTGGATGCCGCGCTGGCGGCCTGCATGGCATATGACGGGCCGTACTTCCTGGACGTGGCCGTCGTGCCGCTGCAGAACTGCTTTCCCATGATGCCGGCCGGCTATGGGCATCAGCAGGTCATGCTGTCCGAGGACACCTGGTACGTCGAGGAATGACGGTTGCTGCCCCGGCGGCCCCGGCTGGGGCGCCGAGGATCAGTCCGTGACGCCGTGGCGGATGGCGATGGTCTTCAGTGCGGTGAACCCCAGCAAGGCCTCGAACCCTTTTTCGCGGCCGTAACCGCTGGACTTGACCCCGCCGAAGGGCAGTTCCACCCCGCCGCCGGCGCCGTAGTTGTTGATGAACACCTGACCACAGCGCAGTTGCCGCGCCAGCCGCAGTTGGCGAGCGCCATCGCGCGTCCAGACCCCGGCGACCAGGCCGTAGGGTGTGTCGTTGGCCAGCGCCAGGGCTTCGGATTCGGTGCGAAAGGATTGCGCGACCAGGATCGGCCCGAAGATTTCTTCCTGCACCAGGGCGCTGTCGCTGGGAACGTCGCGAAACAGCACGGGCGCCTGGTAATAGCCCTGGGTTGGCGCGCCCGGCGCGACCTGGCCTCGCGCGGCCTCGTTCAGGCCCTCGGCCTGGGCGGTGGCCAGAATCTGGCGGACGCGTTCGAACTGTTTCTGATTCACCAGCGGCCCCAGGTCGGGGCTGATGGATGCCGGCCCTGCCCGCAGGCCGCGAAAGCGTTCCGCCAGTCGGGCCAGCACGGTTTCGTAGCAGCCTTCCTGAACCAGCAGGCGGCTGCCGGCGGAACAGGTCTGGCCGCTGTTCTGGATGATGGCGTTGACGATTACTGGCAGGGCATCGTCCAGGTCGGCATCATCGAAGACGATCTGTGGCGATTTGCCGCCCAGTTCCAGGACAGCGGGACAATGGTGGCGGGCGGCTGATTCCGCCACGCGCTGCCCGGTCGTGGTGGACCCGGTGAATGAAATATGGTGGATGCCCGGATGGGCGCTGAGCGCTGCGCCGGCTTCGTGTCCGTAGCCCGTCACGACGTTCAGCGCCCCAGCCGGGAAGCCGGTGCGCGCTGCCAGTTCCGCCAGGTACAGCGTGGACAGGCTGGCGTCCTCGGCGGGCTTGACCACGCAGGCGTTGCCCGCTGCCAGGGATGCCCCTACGCTGCGCCCGAAGATCTGCACCGGGTAGTTCCAGGGGATGATGTGCCCCGTCACGCCATGCGGTTCGCGCACGGTCATGACCGTGTAGCCCGTCTCGTAGGGCAGCGTGTCGCCGTGCAGCTTGTCGCAGGCCCCGGCGTAGAACTCGAAATAGCGGGCCAGGGCCAGCACGTCGTTGCGGGCCGTATGGAGTGTCTTGCCCGTGTCGCGGGCCTCGATCCCGGCCAGTTCGTCGGCGTGTTCCAGCACGGCGCGGCCCCAGTCGGCCAGCAACCGGCCCCGGTCGCGGGCGCAGGTGCGGGCCCAGGGGCCGTCCAGATGTTCGCCCATGGCGGCATGGGCGGCCTGCACGGCGCGGTCGACGTCGGCTGCTGTGCCCCGGGCGATCTGATCGTAGGCCAGCCCGTCCGACGGGTCGATGACGGGGATGGTCTGCCCGTTGGCAGCGGCGATGGGGGTATTGGCGATGAAGTGATGGGCGGGCATGAGAGCGTTCCGTGAACAGGCAGCAATCATCATAAGATAGCGCGCCGGCGTCCCGAAGGGCCAGGTACTGTGGATATCCCTATGCGTGTCCGCGTTGCGAGCGGGGATGGCTTCGTGTTAGAACTCCAAAGGGCCAGAACCCGGCGGCTGTCCGGGGGGGCGACAGAATCATCATTGGGAGACATCATGCATCACGGAAAGAAACTCGCAGGCTGGCTGGCGGCCGCTGCTTTGGCAGGATTGACGGCAGCGACGCCGGTCCTGGCCCAGACCACGCTGAAAATGGCCTACGCCCTGTCCGAGAATTCGCACTACGGGGCGGGTGCAGCGGCGTTTGCCAAGACCCTGGAAGCCAGCGCGCCGGGTTTCAAGATCCAGCAGTTTCCCAATAGCCAGCTGGGCGGCGAGCGCGAAGTGATCGAAGGTCTGCAGCTGGGCACCATCGATCTGGCCATCGTGTCCACGGGCGCCACGCTGAATTTCGTGCCGCAGACCGGGGTGTTCGACATTCCCTTCCTGTTTCGCGATCTGGCCCACGCCCGCAAGGTCCTGGACGGCAAGATCGGCCAGGACATGCTGGCGGAATTCCCGAAACGCGGCCTGATCGCCCTGGCCTGGGGCGAACAGGGCTTCCGTCACCTTACCAACAACGTGCGTCCGGTGAAAGAACCCGCCGACATCAAGGGCCTGAAGATCCGCACGACGGAAAACCCCATCCACATCGCCGCGTTCAAGGAACTGGGCGTGCTGGCCACCCCCATGGCCTGGCCCGAAGTCGCCACTGCCTTGCAGCAGGGCACCATCGACGGCCAGGAAAACCCGCTGTCGGTGATCGTGTCCGTGAAGATGTGGCAGCTGCAGAAATACCTGTCGCTGACCGCGCACGTGTACGGGCCGGCGCTGGTGCTGATGTCGCCGTCCGTCTATAACGGCCTGTCCGATGCCGACAAGGCCAAATTCAAGGAAGCCGGCGTAGCCAGCGCCCAGGCCATGCGCCAGTTCGTCGACAAGGTCGAAAAGGACGGCCTGGAAACCCTGAAGGCCAACGGCATGCAGATCAATACCGTGGACCACGCTGCCTTCGTCAAGGCAGTGCAGCCGGTCTACCCGCAGTACTACAAGCAGTTCGGCAAGGAACTGGTCGAGTCTATCCGTGATACGCAGTAAAAGATGCGCGCGCCTGGCCGCCCCAAGCGCGCATGCCCCCCTGGGGGGGCGGCGCGCAGCGCCAAGGGGGTGCCCATGAGCGTACTAGGTCTGATTGACCGGGGCCTGTCCCGGCTGGTGTCCTGGGTGGCTCAGGGCCTGCTGTGGTCGGCCGTCGCGGCGGGCTTCTATCAGGTCCTGGCTCGCTTCGTTCTGGAGTCCCCGTCCGCCTGGTCCGAGGCCTGGACGCGGGCGTCGATCATCTGGGCCGTCATGCTGGGCATGTCCCTGGCCTTTCGCCAGGGCGCCATGCTGGGGGTTGATCTGCTGCACAATCTGCTCGCCCGGCACCGGGCGCGGCTGCTGGAACATCTGGTGCTGTTGATCGTGGTCGGCTTCCTGGGTTTCCTGGTCTGGATCGGGGCCGACATGACCTGGCGGGTCCGGTTCCAGACCACGCCCAGCCTGGGCATATCGATTTCCTGGATCTACCTGTCCATCCCGGTCGGAGCCTTGCTGGGGTTGTTCGGCGCCCTGGCCTATTGGGCCGAGGACGTCCGTGTTCCATACGTTGAAACGGTCTAGGGGTCAGCCATGTCGCAATTGATGGTTGTCTCCATGTTGCTGTTTTTTGGCCTGACGGTGCCGGTTGCGGTGTCCATCGGGCTGGCCACCATGGTCGGCGTGGGTTTTGACGGGCACATGACCTGGCTGGTGATCGCCCAGCAGCTGTACGCCGCCCTGGACAAATATCCGCTGGTCGCCGTGCCATTCTTCATCCTGGCCGGCAACCTGATGGAAGAAGGCGGCATTTCCGAGCGCATGGTCGAATTTGCCAAGAGCGTGGTCGGCGGGGTGCAGGGCGGCCTGGCCTGCAGCTGCGTGCTGACCTGCATGATCTTCGCGGCAGTGGCGGGGTCCAGCGTCGCCACGACGTTCGCCGTGGGCGCCATCCTGATTCCCGCCATGGTGAAACACGGCTACCCCGCGCCTTTTGCGGCGTCCCTGCAGGCTTCTGCGGCGGAACTGGGCGTCATCATCCCGCCGTCGATTCCCATGATCCTGTACGCTGTGTCCACGGACACGTCCGTGGGCGAGGTCTTCATCGCCGGAATCGGCCCGGGCCTGCTGATCGTGGTGGGTCTGATGTTCTACGTCTGGCTGTATGCGCGGCGCAATGGCCTGGGCAAGCGCGACGGGGAAAACCGCCTGCCGGTCTGGACCGCGTTCAAAAAGGCCTGGTGGGCGCTGCTGATGCCCGTCATCATCCTGGGCGGTATCTACGGCGGTGTCTTCACGCCGACCGAAGCATCCGCCGTGGCCGTGGTCTACGCGCTGTTCGTGGGCATCTTCATCTACCGCCGCCTGACCTTTGCCACCCTGGGGCGCACTTTCCACCGGTCCGTGGTGTCCACGGCCATCATCATGTTCATCATCGCCAACGCGGGTGTGTTCGGCTTCTTGCTGAACCGGGCGGGGGTGCCCATGGCTCTGGGCGAATGGCTGGGCCATCTGTTCGGCAGTGAAATCACCTTCCTGCTGGGCGTGAACGTCGCCCTGTTCTTCATCGGCATGTTCATCGAGACCTCGGCATCCATCGTGGTGCTGGCCCCGCTGCTGCTGCCGGTGGCCACCCAGTTCGGGGTGGATCCGGCGCATTTCGGCGTGATCATGGTGGTGAACCTGGCGCTGGGCATGGTGACGCCGCCCTTCGGCGTGAACCTGTTCGCGGCCTGCACGGTGGCGAAAGTCCCCATCGAACGCCTGATCCGGCCGCTGCTGCCTTTCGTGGGCGTGGTGCTGGCCTGCCTGATGGTGATCACCTATTGGCCGGATCTTTCGCTGTATTTCCGGGACCTGGTGTATCGCTGATCGGCGGCTTGCTGAATCAAGGCAAAAAAAGGCCCCGGCCGATCCGATCCGCCGGGGTTTCTTGTTGGCATAGTGTGAGGCAGCGAGCAGGCGCAGCCTGCGCGGCGTGGGGGCCCTTTAACTCGCCTTGCGGATCTCCTTCAGCTGATCCTGGACGGCCTGCCACAGTTCGGGACCGACTTCTTTTTTGATCTGCTCGTTCACCGGGGCGATGGTGCTGCGCATCTGCTGGACTGCGTCCGTGCTGACGGTGTTGACCTGCATCCCGTCGGCCTTCAGCTGCGCCAGGGCCTTGTCGGCTTCCGCGCGGGTGTCCTTGCGCTCGAAATCGCGGCTGACCTTGGCCGCCTGCATCAGGATGCCCTGTTCGTCGGCGCTCAGGCCGTCCCACCATTTCTTGCTGGCGGTGACGATCCAGGGGCTGTAGACGTGGTTGGTGACGCTCAGGTACTTCTGCACTTCATAGAACTTGCTGGACAGGATGGTGTTGTAGGGATTTTCCTGGCCGTCGACGGTCTTGGTTTCCAGCGCGGTGAACAATTCCGAGAATGGCAGCGGCACGGCGTTGGCGCCCAGGCGCTGGAACGTATCCAGGAACACGTTGTTCTGCATGACCCGCAGCTTCAGGCCCTTGAGGTCGTCGGCGCTTTGCACGGGCTTCTTGCTGTTGGTCAGGTTGCGGAAGCCGTTTTCCCAGTAGACCAGGCCGATCAGTCCTTTGTCGCTCAGCTTGTCCATGATCTGCTGGCCGGTCTTGCCGTCCAGCACCTGGTCGGCCTCGGGGCCGGAATTGAACAGGAACGGCGTGTCCCACAAGGCCATTTCAGGCGTGATGCCCACCAGCGTGGCGGTGGAACCCACCATCATTTCCTGGGCGCCGCCGATCAGGGCCTGCTGCATCTGGATGTCCGAGCCCAGCGCGGCGGCCCCGATGGCGCGGACCTTCATCTTGCCTCCGGAGAGCTTGGCGACCTCGTCGGCGAAGACCTGGACGGCGCGGCCCTGGTTGGAATCCTGGTTCAGGCCGTAGCCGAAGCGGATCAGGCGGGTGTCGGCGTGGGCCGAGAGGCTGAGCGTGCCGGCCGCCAGGGTGGCGGCCAGGAGCAGGGTTTTCAGTTTCATGGGAAGTCTCCTTGGTGGGGATGGATTGCCGTTTGAGGGTGGTTTCAATCGTCTCAGCCCAGCCAGCGAACCGGGGCGATGACGATCTGGGGGAAGGTGATGAGCAGGGCCAGCAGCAGCACGTAGACCAGCAGGAAGGGGGCCACGCCCTTGACGACGGCCTCCATCCGCACGCCGCCAACCCCTGCGACGACATTCAGCACTGTGCCCACGGGCGGCGTGATCAGGCCCAGGCAGCCGGTGAAGACGAACATGAAGCCGAAATAGATCGGGTCGATGTGCGCCTTCATGGCCAGGGGCAGGCAGACGGGAGCGAAGATCAGGATGATGGGCGTCAGGTCCATGGACGTGCCGACCAGCAGCAGGAAGACCACCATGCAGATCATGAACAGCTTGGGGTGGGACAGGATGGGCTGGAACAGCGTGGCGAGCTGATTGGGCAGGTCGGCCAGCGTGATCATGTAGGCAGCCACGGTGGCGGCGCCGCACAGGAACATCACGACAGCGGTCGTGATGCTGGAGGCCACCAGGACTTCGTAGGTGGCCTTCCAGGACAGGGCCTTGTAGATGTAGCGCGACACCAGGAAGGCGTAGACGGCGGCGACCACGGCGGCTTCGGTCGGGGTGAAGACCCCGAAGCGGATGCCGCCCAGGATGATCACCGGCATGAAAATCGCCCACGTGCTGTCGGCGATGACCTGGCGGCGCTGGAGGGCGGTGGCGCGGGGCGCGGAGGGCAGATTGCTGCGGCGGGCGACCGCCCGCCAGGCGATCAGCAGCGCTGCGCCCATCAGGATGCCCGGCACGACGCCGCTGACGAACAGCTTACTGATGGACGTATTGGTGGTGACGCCGTAGATGATGAACGGCAGCGAAGGCGGGATGATGGGGCCGATGATGCCGCCCGAGGCCATCAGGCCGGTGCTGTAGCCCATCGGGTAGTTCTGCTGGCGCATCATGGGCACCAGGATCGTGGCCAGCGCGGCCGTGTCGGCGATGGCCGACCCGCTCATCGATGCCAGCAGCACGGCGGCGAAGATGGTCACGTAACCCAGCCCGCCGGGGACGTGGCCGACGAAGGCGCGCGCCATGTCGATGATGCGCTGGCTCAGGCCGCCGGCGTTCATCAGCTCGCCCGCCAGCACGAAGAACGGTACTGCCAGCAGGGGGAAACTGTCGAATCCGGCCTGCAGGTTCTGCGCCAGCAGTTGCGTGTTGAAGAAGTCCAGTTGCCACATCAGTGCCACGCCGGATACCAGCAGGGCGACGGCGATGGGGATGCCGATGGCCATGGAGGCGAACAGGACGGCCAGGAACAGCAGGGTGGTTTCCATGAGGGGTCCTTGCTCAGCCGCGCAGGCGGTCCAGAATGGCCTGCTTGAAGAGCAGGACTTCCATGGCGGTGGCCATGAACAGCGTGGCGGCGGCCGCGATCGACAGCGGATAGCCGATGACCGGGCTGTGGCTGTTCATGCCTGCGATTACCTGATCCCAGGCGCCTTTGACGACCATGCCCAGGACGATGGCGCTGATCACGCCGGCCAGCGCGTCCAGGACGGTGCGCGTGCGCGGGCCGACCCGCTCGATCACCAGGTCGAAGCACAGGTGCCGTTTCTCGTAGGCGGTGACGACGGTGCCCATGCACACCAGCCAGATGAACAGCAGGCGGGACAATTCCTCGTAGATCACCAGGCCGGTGCCAAAGGCGTAGCGCAGCACGACGTTGCTGAAGACGGCAACGACCATCAGGGCCAGCGTGACGGCCATGAAGGCTTCTGCCGCCCTGCGGATGGGAGGCTTGCGTTCAGGGATGGACATGGGGGGTTCCTTGCAGCCAGTCGGTGGCGGTGTGCAGGATGTCGTCCAGCGGGCGTTCGCTGTCCAGATGCAGCAGGCCGGCCTCATCGTGCGGGGGCTCCAGCGCAGCGAACTGGCTGTCGATCAGCGTGGCGGGGAAGAAGTGGCTGGCGCCCCGGCCGGCGACGCGTTGCGCGGCGGCCTCGCGCCCGACTTCCAGCCAGATGAACATCAGGTCCGGCACGTAGGCGCGCAAGGTCTGCCGGTAGGCGCGTTTCAGCGCGGAGCAGCTCAGGACCACGCCGAGGCCGGCATGGCGCGCGAGTTCCTGCCCCAGGGCTTCCAGCCACGAGAGGCGGTCTTCGTCGGTCAGGGGGATCCCCGCCCGCATTTTGGCGTGATTCTGGTCGCTGTGGAATGCGTCTCCCTCGACGAACACCCAGCCATGCCGTTGCGCCAGGATCTCGCCGACCGTGGACTTGCCGCTGCCCGAGACGCCCATGACGACGACAGCATGTGCCCGGGGCGGGTTCAGGGGGGACGGTGATGGATGAGATAGCGCTATCTTTCTCATTGAAAAAAAAGAACTCTTCCGTAAAATTGTGTCCGACGATCAGTATCGGGGGTGATGAAGCGCAAAGATAGCGCTATCTTTATGACCTCGACATTAGGGAATTCCTGTATGAACGACGATGTGCCCGCCATGCATCGCCCGGTCCCGGCGCCTCGCAGCCGCACCCGGGCCACGGGTCGAGTGACGCTGGCCGACGTCGCCGCCCTGGCCGGTGTCAGCCCCATCACCGCGTCGCGGGTCGTGGCGGGCAAGACCTCGGTGCGGGCGGAACTGGCCGAGCGGGTCAGAGAGGCCGTCGCACGGCTGGGCTACCGGCCGGACCCGTCCGCCCGGGCGCTGGCATCGGCCAAGAGCGGCCATGTCGTCGTGCTGATTCCTTTGCTGTCCAATACGTTGTTCACCGAATTGCTGGAATCCGTCCAGAGCGTCATGTGGGATGCCGGCTACCCGATCTTCGTCGGCATCACCCAGTACCGACCCGAACGCGAGGCCGCGTTGCTGGACAGTTATTTGTCTCACCGGCCTGCCGGCCTGATCCTGACGGGGCTCGACCGCAGCGAGGCGCAGCGCCGCCTGATCGCAGACAGCCGCACGCCGTGCGTGCACGTGATGGAACTGAGCCCGGACCCGGCCCTGTATTGCGTCGGCTTGTCCCAGAAAGAAGCGGCGCGCACCGTCGCCCGGCACTTGCTGGAACGGGGCCGTCGGCGCATCGCTTTCGTGGGCGCCCAGCTGGACCCGCGCACCCTGGAGCGTGCCGAGGGCTTTCGCGGCGAGCTGTCGGCCGCAGGCTGCCATGATCCCCGCCTGGAATTCCTGGATGCCAGGCCCTCGTCGGCTGCGCTGGGGGCCGAGGCGTTTCGCAGGCTGCTCACGGATCATCCCGATCTGGATGGCGTATTTTTCTGCAACGACGACCTGGCGCATGGCGCCTTGCTCGAAGCGCTGCGGATGGGCATCCCGGTGCCCGGGCGCGTCAGCATCGTGGGATTCAACGATCTGCCCGGCAACGAGCAGATGCTGCCGGCGCTGACCAGCCTGCGTACCCCGCGCCGGGAGGTCGGCGAGGCCGCTGCCCGGATGCTGCTGCAATTGATTCGAGGCGAAGCGGTGGAAACACCCGTGCTGGACCTGGGCTTCGAACTGAAGGTCCGGGCCAGCAGCTGATCGGGCGCGCCGTTTGCCGCAGGGTGCCGTGGCAGCCAGGACAGGACTGCCACGGGGGGTAGAGCCATCTACAGCCAGGTCAGGCCGATGGAAATCAGCACACCCGAGACGAACAGCTGGATCAGGCAGTAGCCCATGATGTCCTTGGCCTTCAGGCCGGCGATCGCCAGCACGGGCAGGGCCCAGAACGGCTGCAGCATGTTGGTCCAGGAGTCCCCCCAGGCCACGGCCATGGCGACGCGCGGCATGTCGGCGCCCAGGGCCTGGGCCGCTGCGATCACCACCGGGCTTTGCACGGCCCACTGGCCGCCGCCCGAAGGCACGAAGACATTGACCAGGCCGGCGCTCATGAAGGTCCAGAACGGCAGGCTGGTGGCGGTGGAGAATGACACGAACCACTCCGACAGGCTGGCGGCCAGGCCGGAATCGATCATGATCGCCATGATGCCGGCATAGAAGGGAAACTGGATCACGATGCCCGCGCCGCCCCGGATGGCTTCATCCAGGCTCTTGAGCAGGCGACGGGGGGTGCCGTGCAGGATGATGGCCAGGAACAGGAAGGTGAAGTTGATCACGTTCAGGTTCAGGCCGGCGCCGCGCACGACGTAGTAGTCGAACAGGTAGGCCAGGCCGCCGATGCCGATCAGCCAGGACAGCAGGCGGCTGGTCTCCAGGCGGTCGGCGGGGCGGTCGGTCGTCTCGTTGCCCTCGTCGGCGGCAGGTTCCAGCAGCTTGGGATCGACGTAGATGCTTTCCTTGTCGTCAGGCAGCATCAGGCGGTTGATCAGCGGCACGGCGATGAACAGGGCGATGACGATGGCCAGGTTGTAGAAGGAAAAAATGGTGTCCGATGTGGGGATCACGCCGATCTTGTCGGCGGTGAAGTGGCCTTCCGTGGCGATGGTCAGGGGGATGGATCCCGCCAGGCCGCCGTGCCAGACCAGAAAGCCCGAATAGGCGCTGGCGACCAGCAGGCGGTAATCGACGCGGACCTGGCGGGCGAGTTCCTTGGCGAACAGCGCGCCCACCACCAGGCCGAAGCCCCAGTTGATCCAGCTGGCGATCAGCGAGACCACCGTGACCAGGATGATGGCCCGGCCCGGGGATTTGGCCAGCGAGGCCAGGGCCGTCAACCAGCGTTTGACCAGGGGCGTGTTGGCCAGCATGTGGCCGGTCAGCAGGACCAGCAGCATCTGCATCGCAAAGGTCAGCAGGCCCCAGAAGCCGTTGCCCCACATGCGCGCCACTTCCATGGGGGTGCGTTGTTCTCCGACCATGGCAGCGACCGCCGCCACCAGGGTCAGCAGAATGACGAAGATATAGGGATCGGGCAGATACCGCTCTACGAGACGGACGGATCCGCGGGTCAGCAGTTTGAACATGACGACAGGCTCTCCTTGGCAAGTCGGGGGTTGGCTCGCCGGCGGATATGCAGGCGCAGCAGGCGGCCCGGCCGGGTGGCCGGGCACGATACGGGGTGTCCAGTGGGGGAGGACGGTCAGGCGATCAGGCGCCCGAAGGTCCCGGCGGAGCAACCGCCGGGCAGGTTCAGAACGCCGGACTGTCGTCGTCCGGCGGCGGAGCCGCGCTCTTGCGAGTGGATGGCTTGCTGGCCTTGGCCGTGGATTTGGCGGGAGCCTTGGCTGCTTTCTTGGCGGCCGGCTTCGCCGTGGCTTTGGTCTTGGCCGCCGGTTTTGCAGCGGTGGCTGCCGTGCCGGCCGTCTTGCCCGCTGCGGCCTTGGCGCCTGCCTTGGGCGCCCGGGCCTCGAATTCGAAGCCGATCTTGCCGTCGTCCTGGCGCACCAGGTAGGCCTTGAACTTGCGGTTGGTGCGGCTGGATACGAAGCCGTCGAACAATCGGGTCTTGCCGGTGGCCAGCAGCTGCGTCATCTGGTCGGCGGGGATTTCCTGCTGCAGGATGACCTTGCCGCTGCGGAAGGTGCAGGACTTGTTCGGCCCCACGGAATGTTCGCAGACGTAATTCATGCCGTGTTCGAAGACTCGGCCGCCGCATTTCGGGCAGTCGCCCAGCGGCGTGTGGCCGGAAAAATCCACGGCTTCGGTGTCTTCGTCGTCCTTCTGGCCAAAATCGAATTCCAGCTTGAATTCGTCGGTGATGCGCAGCACGGCGGCAAAGGGGCGTCCCATCTTGCTGATGAAGCCGGTCAGCGGACCCAGTGTGCGTTTTTCCAGCAGTTCCTCGACTTCGGGCACTTCGAAGGTGCGCCCGCCGGGGTGCTTGCCGATGGAGAAATCGCAGGACGTGCAGGCGTAGCGGCGGTAGTTTTCCTTGACCACGCTGCCGCACTTGGGGCAGGGCGTCTGCAGGGTCGCGTAGTCGCCGGGGACGGTGTCGCGTTCGTATTCCTTGGCGCGCTTGACGATCACCTGCGTCATCTGCGCGATTTCGCGCATGAAGGATTCGCGATCCAGCTGGCGCTGTTCGATGAGTTTGAGCTGGTGTTCCCATTCGCCGGTCAGTTCGGGCGAGGTCAGTTCATTGACCCCCAGGCCCGAGAGCAGCGTCATCAGCTGGCGGGCCTTGGCGCTGGGAATCAGGTCGCGGCCTTCGCGGCGCAGATAGGTTTCGTTGATCAGGCCTTCGATGATGGATGCCCGCGTGGCCGGGGTGCCCAGGCCGCGTTCGGACATGGCTTCGCGCAGGGCCTCGTCGTCCACGAGTTTGCCGGCGCCTTCCATGGCCGACAGCAGCGTGGCTTCGTTGAAGCGGGCCGGCGGTTTGGTGGCCAGGGCGCGGGCCTCGATGTCTTCGGTGCGCACGCGCTCGCCGTCGGCGACGGCCACCAGCGAGGCTTCGTCGCCCTGGGATTCACGGCCGTAGATGGCCAGCCAGCCCGGCGATACCAGGACCTTGCCTTCGGTCTTGAATTGATGGCCGGATACCTGGGTGATGCGGGTGGTGACGCGGAATTCGGCCGCCGGGAAGAACACGGCCAGGAAGCGCCGGGCGATCAATTCGTAGATCTTGAATTCGGCGTCGCTCAATTCGCGCGGCACCTGCAGCGTCGGGATGATGGCGAAGTGGTCCGAGACCTTCTTGTCGTCGAAGATGCGCCGGTTGGGCTTGACCATCTGCTGCGCCACGGCCTGGGCGGCAAAGGGCTGCACGGATCGCGCCACGCCCGATTCGCTGTCGGACAGCGCCTGCATGGTCTGGCGTACGGTGTTGACGTAGTCCTGGGGCAGATAACGGGAATCCGTCCGGGGGTAGGTCAGGGCCTTGTGCCGTTCGTACAGGGTCTGGGCCAGGGCCAGGGTGGTCTTGGCGGAAAAACCAAAGCGCGAGTTGGCCTCGCGCTGCAAGGTCGTCAGATCGAAGAGCGCCGGCGACAGCTGGGTGCTGGGCTTGGATTCCTCGGTCACGGTGCCGGGCTGTTCGCGGCAGGCGCTGACCACGCTCTGGGCGGCGCTGGCCGACCACAGGCGGGAATCACGGGCATCCGGGTCCTGTTCGTTCTTTTTGAAGGCCGGGTCGAACCAGCGGCCCTCGTACAGGCCGGCGGCGGCGACGAAGGTGGCATGGACTTCCCAGTAGTCCCGGCTGACGAAGCTGCGGATGCGGTCTTCGCGTTCCATGACGATGGCCAGGGTCGGCGTCTGCACGCGCCCCACGGGGGTCTTGAAGAATCCGCCGTCCTTGCTGTTGAAGGCCGTCATGGCGCGGGTGCCGTTGATGCCCACCAGCCAGTCGGCCTCGGCGCGCGAACGGGCGGCGGCTTCCAGGGGCTTCATGGTGTCGTCGTCGCGCAGGTTGGCGAAGGCCTCGCGGATGGCCGCCTGGGTCATGGACCGCAGCCACAGCCGCTGGATGGGTTTCTTCACGCCCGCATACTGGACGATGTAGCGGAAGATCAGTTCGCCTTCACGCCCCGCGTCACAGGCGTTGATGACGGCGCCGACGTCCTTGCGCTTGAGCAGCTTGACCAGCAGTTTCAGGCGCTCGGCGGATCGCTTGTCGGTCGGGCCGAGTTCGAATTGCGGCGGAATCACCGGCAGGTGCGCAAAACTCCATTTGCCGCGGACAGGGTCGTTGGGCGCCACCAGGCTGAGCAGGTGGCCGACGCTGGACGACAGCACGAACTGGTCGCTTTCGAAATAATCGCCCTCGCGGGTAAATCCTCCCAGGGCGCGGGAGATATCCAGAGCAACCGACGGCTTTTCAGCAATAATCAGAGTTTTAGTCATGTGGTTCCATTGGTGGCCGTTTTGCGACCACGATAGCGCGGATCATACGAGGGGGCACCGCACCATGCAAGTCACCACACCCTGGCAAGCTGTCGGCGATCCGATCTGGTGGCGCCGAACATTGGCCCTGGGCATCGGTCTTCTGGCTGCCGCGCTGGCCGGATCCGCGCTGGTGTCCTGGGTGGCCGCCAACTGGCCGCAGATGGGTCCGCAGGCCCGGTTGACCCTGGTCCAGGGGGTGCTGGCGCTGGCCGTTGTCCTGGCCGCCGGCCTGGCCTGGCGCGGCAGCCGCTGGGCCGGCGTGCTGACAGGCGTGGCGGCTTTGGCGACCGGGGCCTTGCTGGCTCTCGTCGGTCAAATATATCAAACTGGTGCGGATCGCTGGCAATTGTTCCTCTTGTGGGCGGCTTTGGTGACGCCCTGGCTGCTGCTGGCGCGTACCGTGTTCCTGGCATTGCTGTGGGCGGTTCTCCTGAATCTGGCGCTGTGGTTGGCGGTGGATCAGGGGGTTTCTTTCGGCCCGTGGGCGTGGCTGATCGACAGCCCGGCGCGTGATGGCCTGTGGCTGTTGGGGCTCAATGGCGGATTGCTGGTGCTGGCCGAGTGCGCGAGCCGTTTCCTGCGGGACCCCTGGCACCTGACGTGCCGCGGGCTGGCGGTGGCCGTGCTGGGCTGGGCCTTTTATGTCGTGGCGATGCCATCCCTGGAATTCCGCGACCAGTTTCTGGCGCCGGGGTTTTTCCTGGGGTTGGCGTCGGTCGCGATCCTGTATGTGGTGTATGGCCATGGGCGTCGGGACCTGGCCGTGGCGGCCTTGTCACTGCTGACGGGGATCGGGCAGGTGGGGGCCCTGTGGATTCAGATGCTGGATTCCCTGGACGGTGTCCTGGGCCTGGCGGTGCTGCTGCTGGTGCTGACCTGGCTGGCGGTGCGCCATCTGCTGCATCTGCGGCAGGCCGCCCTGATGGCCGGGTCGTCGTCCGCAGCGAGCGCTTCGGCATCTCCATCAGGGCCGATCGGTGATGACGATCCGGACGGCGCCGCTGCGCAGGACACGCCCCCCTGGTATCTCGCAGTGCTGCGGATCGGGGCGCTGATCCCGGTCCTGTTGCTGCTGGGGGTCTGGGTGGTGGCCAGCTTCGAGCTGGACTCCGCCGTCGACGCCCTGGCGGCCGGAGTCTTGCTGATGTGCCCGGGGCTGCTCATGGATCGCTTGGCCCGTCGTGATGTCTGGCGGGAGATCGGCGGGGTGCTGGCGGTGCTCGGTTTGCTGCTGTGCGTGGGTAGCGTGGCGTTCCTGATGGATCAGGAGGCAGATCGCCTGAGCCGCCTGCTCATCCTGGTGGCCGCCGGCGGGCTTGTGTACGTCTGCTCCCGGCGGTTCTCGGTGCGTCTGATGGCGGCGATCCTGGTCCTGGGCGCCGGATTCTGGCTGACCAGCCCGGATGTGTTCTATTTCGGCGGGGATGCGGATGCGCAGGGGGTCGGGGCCTCGCACCTGGCCTGGCGCCTGTGGGTGTTTCTGGCGGCGGGCTCGGGCCTGTGGGTCTGGTCACTGCGGGCGGTGCGTCGCAGGCTCTGGGCCCCCCTGGCGTGGGCGTTGATGGCCATGGCCGCAGGGGTAGCTTTGCTGCTCGCCCAGTCGATGCCGGTGTCCGTGTGGGAATGGCCCTGGTTCGGTCAGCTGGCCATGGTTCTGTGCGCTCTGCTGCCGGGCTTGTTGCTGGCCGCCTGGATGGCGGTGGCCCGTCCCGCCCTGCCGATCGGCTTGCGCACTGGCGTGCCGCTGGCGGTGTGCATTGCGGGCCTGGGCTGGGTGGGGATGCCTGCCTGGTCCGTAGCGCTGGTCTGGCTGGTGCTGGGGCGTCTGTCCGGTGGGCGGGTCTTGCAGGTGCTGGCCGTGCCGCTCGGTCTGACAGGCCTGCTGCTGTACGGTCTGGACGCGCAAGCGGGTATCAGTCTGCTGGACAAGGCCATGACCCTGGGGTTGACGGCTGTCTGGCTGATCGGCGTGGCGGGGGTCCTGGCGGTGCATCGACGATCTGGCAGCGGATCTCGGCCGACGGAGCGGGGCCGCTGGCTGCCGATCGGGGTGATGGCGGGTGGCGTGCTGGTGCTGGGGCTGGCCCAGGCTCAGGTCCATCGCTATGAAACCATTCTGTCCCAGGGACGGCCCGTGGTGCTGGCTCTGGCGCCGGTCGATCCCCGGTCGCTGATGCAGGGCGATTACATGGCGCTGGACTATGCCGTGCGCAAAGCGACCGAGGATTGGTTGCATGGCCAAGGATCCGGCAAAGCATCGGTGCTCGCCGAGGGCGGCGGCTGGCTGCTGTTGCGGCCGGATGCACAGGGCATCTGGCAATTGCAGGGCGTCGAGACTGCGCAGCCGCCAGCCTCTTCATCGGAAACCGTGGCGCTGGCCTTTCGCTGGCGGGACAACCGCCCGGATTTTGGCGCCGCCAGCTGGTTCTTTCCCGAAGGCCAGGGCGAACGGTTCGCCGGCGCCCGATATGGTGTGTTGCGGGTGGCGGATGACGGGACCGCCCTGCTGGCGGGCCTGCTGGACGCAGGGCAGCAGCCGTTGTGATGTGCGGGCCGAAGGTGCCGTCCGATGTTGCGCTTTCCCCGGTCTGTCGTCAGGGGAATCGCTGCGCCCACTGAGCGGTCGCCAGCGGCCAGAACTCGCCTGGGGCCACCACCGGTAGCCGGACGAAGCCCAGGTCGTTCCAGGCCTGCTGCAGGGCCTCCAGCGGCCGATTCAGGTCCAGGGCGGGGGCATGGTTCTGCTTGGACAGCTTGCGCCCCTGCGGGTCGCGCAGCAGCGGCACGTGCAGCATGCGCGGGCAGGGCAGGCCCAGCGCGCGCGCCAGCTGGCGCTGCCGGGCGGTCGAGTCCAGCAGGTCGGCGCCGCGCACCACGTCCGTCACGCCCTGCAGGCCGTCGTCCACGACGACCACCAGCTGGTAAGCCCACAGGCCGTCGGCCCGACGGATGATGAAGTCGCCGACTTCACTAGCGACGTCCTGCGATTGGGCGCCCAGCCAGCGGTCCTGGAAGGTTTCGATGCCCGGCTCGACCACGAACCGCCAGGATGGGCGAGCCTTCCGTCCGGTGTCTGTCGCCTGCTGCAGCACGCCGGGTCGGGGCCGGCATGTGCCCGGGTAGGGGCCCGAGGACAGTTCCCGTCGGGTGCAGCGGCAGTCGTAGGTGCGCTGCGCCGCCTGCAGCTGCGCGAAGGCCTGGGCATACAGGGCGTGGCGCCGGGTCTGCCAGACCGGGGGGGCGTCCCAATGCATGCCCAGGGACTGCAGCTGGCGCAGGATCACCTGGTCGGCGCCAGGCACGGTGCGCGGTTCGTCGATGTCCTCGATACGCAGCAGCCAGCGACCCTGGTGGGCGCGGGCATCGAGGTAGCTGGCCAGGGCCGCCACCAGGGAACCGGCATGCAGCGGGCCGCTGGGGCTGGGGGCGAAACGCCCGACATAACCGGGCCTGCCCGGGGCATGCGTGGCCCGGGGTGTTTCCTGCAGAGCAGAATGGATCTGACTGGGCATCGGCGTCAGCGGCGCGGCGTCGTGTCCGCCTTAATGGGGCTTTCTATCCGAGTCGTCGTTCAGCAGTTCTTCGAACACCAGGTGGTCGACTTCGGCTTCCTGGCTCCAGAGCACCATCAGCGCCAGGACCTTGATTTCGGCCAGCGACAGCGGAAAGGAATCCGCCGCCTGCGCGGTTTCGATCAGGATCTCCCGCAGCGCCGGCGGCAGGCTGTCGGAATTTTCCAGGAAGCAGATGAAGCCGATGGCCTCGCTGCCCAAGGCGGCGTATTCCTCATCGGTGTAGATGCGGGGTGCGTGCGGTTGCGCGCCATCGCGCTGGATGGCCAAAGGCAGGCAGCGTTCGGTCGTGCTGGCCAGGCCGCGCAGCCAGTTCAGGGCGTCGTCGATGTCTTCGTGTTCGAAACCGACAGCCGCCAGCTTGTTGGCCAGGATCTCTGCGCGCGGGCAGGCCTGGGGCGTGTAGTAGTTTTCAAACAGGTAGACCAGGATATCGTACATGGTGATCAGAAAAGCAGAGTGCCCTGAGGGGGTACTTGGGAGAATCCATACCCCTGAGTTTATCTCCCTTTGAACAATCGCTTGTCCAGGCGCAGGGTTTCGATGCCAAGTGTGACCTGTTCCGCCAGCGGGTGGGCGGGATTGAGCAGCCAGTTGCGGGTATGCGGCATGATGGCGCTGGGTACTTGGAGAAGGGCCGTGTCCCGGCCGCGCAGCCAGGCATCGCCGATGTCCCGTGTCAAGTCATTGTGCTCGAGCCAGTCGTCAGGAAGTTTCGGATGATGGATGCTGGCCGCAACGATCTCTGGTATGTCGATGCGCATCAGCCGCAGGTGGTTCGGCAGGTCTTCCGGGTCTACTTCCAGGTGGACCAGGACTTCCAGCAGGGCGCTGGCCGGGCTTTCCGCCAGATAGACGACGGGATGGCCGGCATGGTGCCAGCGACCGGGCGCAAACAGTCCCCCGCGACCTGACAGGTCAGGAAATGCGCTGATGCGCCACAGAATCAAAACGAAAATCCCTCGGCCAGCTGGATCAGCATTTCCTCGACCTGACGTGTCCCCTGCAGACTGGCCAGCATGGTCATTGGACTGTGGCCTTCGAACCGTTCTTTGGGCTTGTCCAGCCAGCGTTTGGCCTTGTCGCGGTCGCCGAAGACGATTTCAGCCATGGCGGTGATGTGCGCCGCGCGAAACAGCCGATCGCTTTCGATGGTGGTCAGAGGCTGGTCTTTGGCCAGACGGTTCTTGAGGGTACGCAGCGGGATGATCTGGTCACGTTCGACAGGCGTCACATCGCCCCTTTCGCAGAGTTCGACCAGCCGGCTGGCGGGGAAGCCGTCCACGATGCGATCATGGATCTGGATCTCGCTGGCGTTTTCGGGGATGCCCAGCAGGGCATTGAGCCGGCTGCGGTAAGCAGCGTAGCCGGCCTCGCGAAGGAGTTCAGCATACATGGCGGGATTCCTATGGATTCGGCATTTCCCGCATTGTACCAGGCAAATGCCGTATTCATCCCGCTACCGTTTGCCCACCTCACCGCTTGCATGCGGTTCGGATTCGTCAGGCATTGAATAGCCCGCAGGGGCTATTCAATGTCCGGGCTCATCCAGTGCGATCAGCGTTACGCCTTCGGCTACCTGGTCCCCCACGGCGTAGAACACTTCCTGGACGACGCCGTCGTGGGGGGCGTCGATGGTGTGTTCCATTTTCATGGCTTCCATGACCACCAGGGCCTGGCCTTGCCGGACCGTGTCGCCGGCCGCGACGGAGACCGACAGGATCTTGCCCGGCATGGGGGCGGTCAGGCCGCCCCCCGCATCATCGGCCTGGCCGGTTGCCAGGGCGATGGGATCCTGCCAGTCCAGCGTATGGCGCCGGCCGTCGGTGAAGAGGTCCAGCCGGGTTCCCTGCAGGTAGGCTTCGGCGCGGGCTTCCGTGTCGCCCAGGCGGATGCGCAGGCGGCAGGGGTGCTGGCCGTCGGCCTGCCAGTGGAATGCCTGAAAGGCGCCGTCCTCGCCGATTGCCAGCTGCCAGACGGTGCCTTGGCGGCGCAGGCGCGCGTGGACATGGTTGCCCTGGGCGTCCTGCAGCGGCAGGGTGCGCCCGTAGTCGCCGCCCACGCGCCAGCCATCGGCCAGCAACCAGGGGCTGGCGACCTGTGCCGGCGCCGGATGGCGGCCCGAGGGCGCCGGCGCGGCCTCGGATCCTGACAGCCCGCCGTGATGCAGGACCGCTGCGCTGACCAGGGCCAGGACGGCATCCGGTGTCGGGCTGGCCGCCGGGAACAGCCGCTCGTGTTCGCGGGGAATCAGCCCCGTGTCCAGATCTGCGGCCACGAAGGCAGGATCGTCCATCAGGCGGCCCAGGAAGGCAATGTTGGTGTGCAGGCCCGTGGCGCGCACGCTCGCCAGAGCGTGCAGCATGCGCCGGCGCGCCTGTTCCCGGTCCTTGCCATGCACGATCAGTTTCGCGATCATGGGGTCGTAGTAGGGGGTGATCGCGTCGCCCTCGCGCACGCCGCCGTCCACCCGTACCGGCCCCGTCTGGAAACCCACGTGGGCGGGCCACTGCAGCACGTCCAGCCGGCCGATGCTGGGCAGGAAGTCCTTGTCCGGGTTTTCCGCATACACGCGGGCCTCGATGGCATGGCCCTGGATGTGCAACTGATCCTGGGACAGGGGCAGGGGTTCGCCTGCGGCCACGCGCAGCTGCCATTCGACCAGATCCTGGCCGGTGATGGCTTCCGTGACGGGGTGTTCCACCTGCAGCCGGGTGTTCATTTCCATGAAATAGAACCGGCCGTCGGGCTCGGCGATGAATTCCACCGTGCCGGCGCCCACGTAGCCCACCGCCTGGGCGGCCGCTACGGCGGCCTGGCCCATGGCGGCACGGCGTTCGGGCGTCATGCCGGGCGCGGGGGCTTCCTCGATGACCTTCTGGAAGCGCCGCTGCACGGAACAATCGCGCTCGAACAGGTGAACGCACTGCCCGTGCGTGTCGGCGAAGACCTGGATTTCGATGTGGCGCGGTTTTTGCAGATAGCGTTCGACCAGCACCTGCGGGTTGCCGAAGCTGCTGGCCGCCTCGCGCTGGCAGGACGCCAGCGCGGCGGCGAACTCGCCGTCGGACTCGACGATGCGCATGCCCTTGCCGCCGCCGCCGGCGCTGGCCTTGATCAGCACCGGGTAGCCGATGGCGCGGGCCTGTTCCTGCAGGAAATCGGCCTCCTGGCGATCCCCGTAGTAGCCCGGCACCAGGGGGACATCAGCGCCTGCCATCAGGGTCTTGGCGGCTGATTTGCTGCCCATGGAGGCAATGGATTTGGCGGGGGGGCCGATGAACACCAGTCCCGCCTCGGCGCAGGCCTGGGCGAATTCCGCGTTTTCCGATAGGAAGCCGTAGCCGGGATGGATGGCCTGGGCGCCCGTGCGCAGGGCGGCTTCCAGGATGACGTCGGCCCGCAGGTAGCTGGATTTGGGCTCGGGGCCGCCGATGAGCACGGCAAGGTCGCAGGCCTGCACGTGGCGGGCCCGGGCGTCGGCTTCGGAATAGACCGCGACGGTGCGGATGCCCATGCGGCGGGCGGTGGCGGCGATGCGGCAGGCGATCTCGCCCCGGTTGGCAATCAGGATGGTGTCGAACATGGCGGTTTCCTTACATTCTGAACACACCGAAGCGCGTGGCTTCGGCCGGAGCGTGCTGGGCGGCGGCCAGGCCCAGGCCCAGCACCCGCCGCGTGTCGGACGGGGCGATGATGCCGTCGTCCCACAGCCGCGCCGTGGAATAGTAGGGATGGCCCTCGTGTTCGTATTGGTCGCGGATGGGCGCCTTGAAGGCGGCTTCTTCCTCGGCGGACCAGTGCCCGCCCTTGCGCTCGATGTTGTCGCGGCGCACGGTGGCCAGCACGCTGGCGGCCTGTTCGCCGCCCATGACCGAGATGCGGGCGTTGGGCCACAGGAACAGCAGCCGGGGGCTGAAGGCGCGGCCGCACATGCCGTAGTTGCCGGCGCCGAAGGACCCGCCGATCAGCACCGTGAATTTCGGCACGGCGGCGGTGGACACGGCCGTGACCATTTTCGCGCCGTGGCGGGCGATGCCCTCGTTCTCGTATTTGCGGCCCACCATGAAGCCGCTGATGTTCTGCAGGAACACCAGGGGGATGTTGCGCTGGC
>NZ_JAUCDS010000028.1:0-39734 GCF_034674885.1 Castellaniella sp. | reverse complement strand
GCAGGAAGGCAATCAGGCCTTCCTCGATGTGTTCCAGCCAGTTTTTCAACATGGTAAGGAAGTCCTTGGATCGGGATGGTGAACGGCTGCAAAGCAGCAGCCGCAGAATCAAGACAGCAGCGTGTCCGGCCGGGAGGCCGGACACGCGACGGCGCACGACGGCAGGCGCTCATTCATGCAGCGACTGCCATCGCGCAGCCATCACTCCTCGTTGGAGGCGCGCGCTTTCGCAATCAGGTCTTCGCCGATCTGACCCGAGAACTTCGACCAGACGGGCCGGACAGCCTCGCGCCAGGCGGCGATGTCCCGCTTGGTCAGGGTCTGGATCCTGGCCTTGCCGGCTTCGGCGATGCGCTGCTGGTCACGGTCGTTGATCTCGGCCGCAAGCTTGTTGGCATATTCCGTCGCCCCGCTCATGGCTTGCTTCAGACCCGCGCGAACATCCTCGGGCAGACCGTCCCACCAGCCGGAATTGGTGATGACCATGTAGTCCAGCGCACCGTGGTTGGTGACGGCGATGGTCTTTTGCACTTCGTGGAATTTCTGCGAGTAGATGTTGGACCAGGGATTTTCAGCCCCATCCACCACGCCGGTCTGCAGCGCCTGGTAGACCTCGGAGAAGGCCAGCTTCTGCGGATTGGCGCCCAGCTGGCGGAATTGAGCCTCCAGCACGTCGGACGACTGGATGCGGAACTTCAGGCCCTTGATGTCTTCGGGGCGAACCAGTTGGTCCTTGTTGGTGGACATCTGCTTCATGCCGTTGTGCCAGTAGGCCAGGCCCTGGATGCCCTTGGACTTCATGGAGTCCAGCAATTCCTGGCCCGCCGGGCTGGCCTGGAAGCGGTCCAGGGCAGCCACATCGTCGAACATGAAGGGCAGATCGAAAACCTGCAGCTTCTTGGTGTAGCGGTCGAATTTCGCCAGGGACGGGGCGATGATCTGCACGTCGCCCAGCAGCAGGGCTTCCATTTCCTTGCCGTCGCCAAACAGCTGGGAGTTCGGGAAGATCTGCACTTGCACCTTGCCCGGCAAGGCAGCTTCGGCGAGTTCCTTGAACTTCAAGGCGCCCTGGCCCTTGGGGGTGTTCTCGGCTACGACGTGGCTGAACTTGATGACGACCGGCTGATCAGCCAGCGCCGCCGAGGAAAAGGCCAGCGCGAGGCACACGCCCAGCGTTTTGACGAAAGGAATGCGGATGCTCATAGGAAGGTCTCCTGGTTTTATGAAAATGACAGAGTGAAACATCGGAAAATCGTATTGATCCCTAGGGGGCCTCGATGGCACGCCGGATATCGGCAATCAGGTCCGCACCGATATGGGCCTGCATGTCGGCACTGACGCCAGCCAGAGCCTGTTTCCAGGCCGCGCGTCCGGACTCGCTCAGGACGTCGACCTGCGTCTTGCCGGAAGCCCGGATCGCTGCCAGGGCGCGATCGTTTTCTTCCTGGGCGATCGAACTGGCGTAGCGAGTTGCCTCCCGCATCGCACCTTCGAGTTCGCGGCGAATATCGGGAGGCAGCCCTTCCCAGAATTTTCTGTTGACGATCACGGCATAGCCCAGGTAGCCATGATTGGACACGGTGAAGTGCGATTGCACGTCCTGCATGCCCTGCGTGTAGAAATTGGAGGGCGGATTCTCGGTGCCGTCCACCACCCCGGCCGCCAGCGCGTCATAGACCTCGCCGAACCGCAGGGTCATCGGCTGGGCGCCCAGGGCCCTCATCTGGGCATCCAGCACTCTGGAAGGCTGGATCCGCATCCGCAAACCCGCCAGATCGGCAGGCACATGCACCGGTCGATTGGCGGAAAAAGACTTGAAACCGTTATCCCAGAACGCCAGGCCGATGACGCCCTTGAGCCGCAGGCGGTGCAACATGCCCTCGCCGATCGGCCCGTCCGTGATCCGGTGCAGTGCGGCCATGTCGGGGAACATGAACGGCAGATCGAACACCTGGAATTCCCGCGCACCCAGCGGCCCGAACTTGGACAGGGACGGCGCGATCATTTCCACGGCGCCCAGTTGCAAGGCCTCGAGTTCCTCGCGATCCCGATAGAGCTCGCTATTGGGATAGACCTGCACGCGGACGCGCCCTTCCGTGGCCTGCTCGGCCAATTCCTTGAACCGTTCAGCAGCCTTGCCCTTGGGCGTATCCGAGGCAACCACGTGACTGAACCTGATCAGGATGGGTTCCTCTTGCGCATAGACTGCCAAGGGGCACGTCAGCGCGCAGGCGAGCAGGATGGCGAAGAACTTCATTGCTGAGGCAATATCCGGGGTCCCGAAGTCTGGGGGTTAAAAAGTACGGGGCCATTGTCAGCAACCAGGACAGGCGTTTCAACTGTGGAAATCCACAATCGGACGCCGGGGGCGGCAAGGTTTCGCCTCCGGCGGCTCGGCTACACTGGGGACGGCATCACTTCCGCCATGACCCCGGCGCCATCCGCCCAACGGAAGGCAGACAGCCCCCTATCCAGCATGAGTCTTCTTCCGTCCTACGCTCCGCTCGTCCGCCGGCGCACTTGGCAATGGCTGGTTCCGATCCTGTGCGCGCTTCTGTTCCTGACCACCGTGATCTGGCTGCCGCGCCAGGCCCAGCAGATGGAATCCACGGACCGCCAGGAACAGCTGATCGCCGACACGCTGTGGGTCGAGCAGACCATCCGCTTTCAACTCGGGCGCAATGAAGACGACATCCGGTCGCTGGCCAATGAGATCGCAGCCGGTCACCTGTCGGGGGAAAAACTGCTGGCGCGGATGCGTTTCCTGCAGCGCACCCACCACGAACTCGCGCGCATTGCCTGGATCGATGCCAACGGCACGGTGACAGCCTCCGATCACAAGGTCGATCTGTCCCTGCAGGACCTACCCGAGCCGCTGCGCGTGAAGCTGGCCCGGGTAAGCAGCACCAACACGCCGGAATATACCCAGCCAAATCCGCCGACAGACGCGCGTCATCCCGCCCTGATGGACTATCTCTTTCCGGTTCACCAAGGTGGGCGCTACGTCGGCAGCGTGATCGCCACCTATTCCCTGGGCGGGATCCTGGAACAGATGGTGCCATGGTGGTTCGCCCAGAAAAACGAAATCCGCCTGACGGACCGCCACGAGAACACGCTGGGCCAACGGGCCGCAGGCGGCGCGGGGCGCGGTGTATATACCTACGCGCATGACCTGAACCTGCCCTACGCGGACATCACACTGCGCACCGACAGCGTCAAGGGGGCCCCGAATCTGCTGTCCAACCTGCTGGTCATCGTCATCGTCGGCCTGACACTGGGGCTGTTCTGGAGCCTGGCCGCCTTATGGCGCGACATCAACCGCCGGATGGTTGTGGAACGCGCCCTGCGCGAACAGGTCGCCTTTCGCACCGCCATGGAGGACTCCCTGGTGACCGGCCTGCGGGTATACGACCTGAACGGCAGGATCACCTATGTCAATCCGGCGTTCTGCCGCATGGTCGGCATGCCGGCCGAAGCCCTGATCGGATGCGCGCCTCCCATGCCCTACTGGGCCCCGGAGGTCATGCAGGACTACCAGGCACGCTTCGCGCAGCGCATGGCCGGCATGATCAATCCCAATGGCTTTGAAACGATTTTCCTGCGCAACAAGACCGAGCGCTTTCCCGTGCTGGTCTACGAATCCGCGCTGGTCGACGAAAGCGGTCAGCAGACGGGCTGGATGAGCTCGATCCTGGACATCTCCGACCGCAAGCGGTTCGAGGAACTGAACCGGCGCCAGCAGGAAAAACTCCAGGCTAGCGCCAGGATGGTCACCATGGGGGAAATCGCATCGACGCTGGCGCACGAACTGAATCAACCGCTGGCTGCCATCACGAGCTACACGACCGGTGCCCTGAACCTGTTGCAAAACCCGGCCGCGCAGCCTGACAGCGCCAGCCTGGAGCGCATCCGCGGCGCGCTGGAGAAAGCCAACACCCAGGCGCAACGCGCAGGGCACATCATCCGCAGCGTCCATACATTCGCCAAACGGCGCGAACCTCACCGGGAAACCGTCCAGCTCCCCCCCCTGATCGCCGATGTCGTCCAATTGGCCGAGCTGCAGGCCGGGCAGCACTTCATCAAGATCGAATCCGACATCCAGCCGGATACTCCGGCCGTGCTGGCCGACCCGATGATGCTGGAGCAGGTGCTGCTCAACCTGACCCGCAACGCCATCGAAGCCATGCGCGACGTCGAACCCGAACGCCGCATCCTGCGGATCGGCGCGGGCTCCGACCCGAGCGCCCCCGGCAGCGTGACGATCAGCGTGGCCGACCGAGGCAGCGGCATCGAGCAACATGCCCGGGAACGGCTGTTCTCGCCCTTCTTTTCCACCAAATCCGACGGCATGGGCATGGGCCTGAAGATCTGCCGCACCGTGGTGGAATTCCACGGCGGCACCCTGATCTACGCCGACAATCCGGGCGGAGGCACGATCTTCCGCTTCTCGCTGCCTGCGTCCACGACGGCCGAAAACATGAAAAAATAGAGCCGCCGTGTGACAGGCCGGCCCAACGCACCCCAGGGAGGGAGACAACAAGGTGCTACACATCGTCGACGATGAAGAAGCAATCCGGGATTCGCTGATCTGGCTGGCGCAGTCCCGCCTGATCGACGCCGCAGGCTACGACGGGGTCCAGGCCTTTCTCGCGATGCTGGGCGAGGACTACGCATTCAGTCCCGAAGGCGACTGCCTGCTGCTGGACATGCGGATGCCCGACATGAGCGGCGCGCTGCTGTTCGATACCCTGGCGACCCGGGGCCTGACCCGGCGCATGCCCGTCATTTTCCTGACCGGCCACGGCGACGTTCCGATGGCGGTCGACAGCCTGAAACGCGGAGCCTTCGATTTCTTTGAAAAGCCCTTCAACGACAACAAGCTGATGGATCGCGTGCAAGAAGCGCTGCAGGCATCGCTGGAAGCCGGCGATCAGGCACTGGTGCAATCGCGCCTGGCCTCGTTGTCGTCGCGCGAACGCGAAGTCATGGACCTGATCCTGGACGGCAAGATGAACAAGGTCATCGCCGACATGATGGGCATCAGCATGCGCACGGTCGAAGTGCACCGCTCGCACATCCTGGCCAAGATGCATGTACGCACCGCAGTCGAGCTGGCGCGTCTGCTGAAATAGCCGGCCTGCCCGCAGCAAAGGCCTGCGGCGGCCCAAGGCCGCCCAAACGCCCTAATACACCCGGTACAAAACTAGCGCAGGTTCGCCCCGTCGTAGCGGGTCAGGTCGAGCGCATCCAGATCCGCCTGCGGGACGCAGCGCAGATTGACTGCGCGCATGGGCGTGCCATCGGGTAGTGCGCCCAAGGTAAAAGCCTGGGTTCCGCACACGGAGCAGAACTGGTGCTCGATCTGATGAGTGTTGAAGCGATAGGAGCGTAGCGAGTCCTGGCCTTGAGTCAGGCTGAATTTTTCTGTGGGAAAGAACGCCAGCAGAAAGCCTTTGGCGCGGCAATGGGAACAATTGCAGCTGACCGCCTGCGTCGGCAAGGGGGCGTCTACGGAAAACTTGACGGTACCGCAGTGGCATTGGCCTTGGAAGGACATGATGGCTCCTGGGAATGAGGTTCGTCTCTTGTTCAAATGGCGATCGCGATATTTATCACGCGAAGCGCACACATTTTCATACGTACACGCATCATTTTTTGTTAATCAGCACTATTTGATGCACATCAGAGGAACCGCAGCATCGCCCTTACGAGCCATGTGCGAATCCCATAGACTGAACAGTGTCAGCTTGTATTCAGAACTGATTCAGACATTTTATTGCAAGGACTCCCATGTCGAAACTACTTGTCGCGGCCGTACTAGGCCTGTCCGCCTATGCATTCCAGGCACAGGCCCAGAACACCCTCTACGAAGTCGAACCCGATCACAGTTTCGTCACGTTCGAAGTCGTCCATAACGGAACGTCCACCACCCGGGGACGTTTCGATACCATCACGGGCACCGTCGAACTCGACCAAGCGGCGAAGAAGGGGCAGGCGAAGATCCACATCGACCCGGCCTCGATCAACAGCGGCTCGAAGGGCTTCGACGGGCACCTGCGCAACAAGGATTTCTTCGACGTGACCGCATTTCCCGACGTCACCTTCCAAAGCAGTGCCTTCGCCTTCGAAGATGATCGGGTCAGCAGCGTTTCCGGCACCCTGACGCTGCTCGGGGTGCAAAAGCCAGTCCTGCTGAAGGCCAATCACTTCAATTGCTACACGAACAAGCGCATCCAGCGCGACGTCTGCGGGGGGGACTTCGAGGCGACCATCCAGCGCAGCGACTGGGGCATGAATTTCGGCCTGCCCGGCATTCCGGACAGCGTGCGGCTGGTGATACAGATCGAGGCGATCAAGCAGTAGCCCGTGGCCGGCGCTCAGGCAGGGCGAGGCTGTTCCATGAATTGGCCAGCCCAGGTTCCCGGCGCATTGCCGAAGCGGGATCCTGCTTCGTCTTGCCCCGGAAAGCGGGGCCGGAGCCCTGGCGCGCCGCCGAAAAAGCAGGCGACGACGCAGGCCGGACATACTGGCTGGGCGCCACGCCAAGATACCTGCGGAACATGGCGGTGAAGGCCCCCTGGTTCTGGTAGCCCAGGTCCAGGGCGATATCCAGGATGGATCGGCCTTGTTCCAGCCATTCGAGCGCCAGGCGCAGCTTGGCCTGATGACGCCAGACCGTGAAGCTGATCCCCGTTTCCTGCAGGAACAAGCGATGCAATGTGCGCTCGCTGCAGTCCATATTCTGCGCAAACTGGCTCAGCGTTGTTGCATCGTCCGGATGAAGCTGGATGTGCGTGCAGATCGCCGCCAAACGCCGGTCGCGCGGCTCGGGGAGCTCGATCGGGACGTCCGGGCGGTCGATGATCTTTTCCAGCAGCAGTTCCTTGAGCAAAGCTGCCTTGCGGCCAGGCTGAGGTTGCTGGCTGTACTGCGCCAGGGACCGCATGACCTCGCGCAGCAACGGCGTGACATGCAGCACGCAGCTCTGTTCGGGAAGCTTGAGCGAATGATCCGATCCGAACACGAAGGCTTTCATCCGCACATCGCCCAGGGCGCGGATATGCCGATGGCCGTCGCTGCCCGTCAGCCAGATGGCACGAGAAGACGAAACGACCCAGTGCCCGTCATCCCCCGACACCAGCAGAACACCCGTGGTCGGAAACAATAAACGCGGGCTGCCGCAGCTGGGCTCGGTCACTGCGGCGGCATCCGGAAACGACAGGACAGTACAGCTCAATGCAAAATGGACTTCGGGCTCGAAGCGCATACGACCCTCAATGTAAGGTCAGCGCGCCAATGCGGCGCGCTTCATGAACGAAACCGCCCGAGTCTAGTATGGCCCATGCAAGCGATTTAAAGCGTCGGGGTTTTCCAGCGTTGACGTATCCTGCGTGATTTCTCCATTTTCAGCGACGATACGCAACAAACGCCGCATGATTTTGCCTGATCGCGTCTTTGGCATGGCGTTGCCGAACCAGATCTCGCGCGGTTTGGCGATCGGTCCGACCTCGCGCATGACCCAATCTCTCAGGGCCCCTGCCAAAGCGGGCGCATCCGCCTCGCTGGGCAGTTCATGCCTGGGCACGACGAAAGCCACCACGGCCTCGCCGGTCACGGAGTCAGGACGACCGACGACTGCAGCCTCGGCCACCGCCTCGTGGGCGACCAGCGTGGATTCGATCTCGGTGCCACCCAGGCGATGCCCGGATACGCTCAACACGTCGTCGGTGCGGCCCATGATCCAGCAATAGCCGTCGTCATCGAGTTGCGCGCTGTCTCCCGACAGATAGGCGCCGCCGAACTCGGGCGGGAAATAGCTTTTGACGTAGCGGTCAGCGTCGCCCCACACCGTCCGGATCATGGCGGGCCAGGGGCGGGTGATCACCAGGTATCCGCCCTTGCCTGCCGGCAGGCTGCGGCCGGATTCATCGACGACGTCGATCTCGATACCCGGCAACGGCAAGGTGCAGGACCCCGGCTTGAGCGGCGTTGCGCCGGGCAGCGGGGTCAGGATATGACCGCCGGTTTCGGTCTGCCACCAGGTGTCGACCACCGGGCAGCGACCTGCGCCGACCTGCTCGTGATACCAGATCCAGGCTTCCGGGTTGATGGGTTCGCCCACCGAGCCCAGCAACCGCAGGCTGGACAGATCGTAAGCAGCGGGCGCCGTCGACGGATCCGCGCTGCTTGCCTTGATCAGCGAGCGGATGGCGGTTGGCGCCGTGTAGAAGATCGTGACTCTGTGGCGCTGGATCATGTCCCAGAAACGACCAGCATCCGGATACGTTGGGACACCCTCGAAGACGATCTGCGTCATTCCCGCCGCCATGGTGCCGTAGACAATGTAGCTGTGCCCGGTAACCCAGCCAATGTCGGCCGTGCACCAGAAGATGTCGTCGGGCTTGGCGTCAAAGACCCATTGCGCGCTCATCTTGGACCAGAGCAGGTAGCCCGCCGAACTGTGCTGCACCCCCTTGGGCTTGCCGGTGGACCCCGAGGTATACAAGATGAACAAGGGATGTTCCGCCTCTACCGGCACTGGATCGCAGGTATCGGGCTGGCCTTCTTCGACATCGTGCAGCCAGCAGTCACGACCCTCGCGCCAGTCCACGTGCCCGCCGCTGCGACGATAGACGATGACGTGACGCACCCGATCCGCATCCGGTTCTGCCAGCGCCTCGTCCACTGCGGCCTTCAGGGGGATGGCCCGCCCGCCACGCATCTGTTCATCGGCAGTGATGACCAGGCTGGCCTCGACATCGACGATGCGCTGATGCAGGCTTTTGGTGGAAAAGCCGCCGAATACCACCGAATGCGTGATGCCCAGGCGTGCGCAGGCCTGCATGCATGCAATGGCTTCGATGGACATCGGCATGTAGATGATGGCCCGCTCGCCCTTGCGATACCCCAGGCCGGCGATCCCGTTGGCGATGCGGCAGACGCGCGCATGCAGTTCGCGGAAGTTGACCGTCGTCACCGTGCCATCATCGGCTTCGAATATGATCGCCGGCTTGTCCGCATTGCCGTTGTTCAGATGCACATCGATGCAATTTTCCGAGACGTTCAGTTCGCCGTCGTCGAACCAGCGGTAGAACGGCGCATCGGATTCGTCGAGGACGCGAGTGAAAGGTGTGCGCCACACCAGATTCTCGCGGGCCATATCGCCCCAGAACCCGTCGGGATCGCCGCGAGCCTGGTCGCACAGGGCCTGATAGGCCTCCATGCCCGATACCGCAGCGGCCGCCTTGAATTCGGGCACCGGCTCGAACACCCGCTGTTCCACCAGAATGGAATCGATTGCACCTGACATTGCCGACCTCCTTGATCATATGCGTGCTGAAGGGCGAGCCGAGCCCCCTGGCCCTGCTCGCCCGTGGGATGGCCGCTCAGGCCGCGACCCCCAGATACCGGTTCATGACATCGGTGCGGGCGCGAAGTTCATCGCTGGACCCGCTGAAGACGATGTGGCCGGTGTTGAGCAAATAGCAGCGGCTGGCCATGGACAGTGCGGCAGCCACGTTCTGCTCGACCACCAGGATCGTGCGCCCCTGGCTGGCCAGTTCCTGGCAGACCCGCATCAGATCGCGCACGATCAGGGGTGCCAGCCCCTCGAAGGGTTCGTCCAAGAGGATCAGACGCGCATCGCGTATCATCGCCCTGGCGATCGCCACCATCTGCTGTTCACCGCCCGAAAGCTCGCGCCCCTTGTTGGTGCGTCGTTCGTCCAAGCGCGGAAAAGTACGGTAGATCTCTTCGAAACTCAAGGGCTTTGCAGCTGTCATGGCTGCAAGTTTCAGGTTTTCGTGCACCGTGATGCCGCCGATCACGCGGCGCTCCTCGGGCACCAGCTGCAAGCCCAGGCGGGCGATCTCATGCGCCTGTCTGTCATGGATGGAAGCGCCCGCGAACTGGATCGAACCTGACTTCGGGGTCAGGGCGCCCGCCAGCGTCTTGAGCAGGGTCGATTTGCCTGCGCCGTTGCGCCCCAGCAGCGCCACGACTTCGTTCTCCTGGATGTCGACCGAAACGTCAAAGAGGATGTGGGAATCCCCATAATAGGTATTGATGCGCTCCGCGCTCAGCAGACTCATTGTCCGAATCCTCCCAGGTAGGCGTCCTGCACGGACGTGTTGGCCTTGATTTCCTCGGGCGTGCCCTCGGCCAGGAAATTGCCGTCATACAGCACGGTGATGCGATCAGCCAGTTCGAACATGGCATCCATGTCGTGTTCGACGATCAGCACCGTGCGGCCCTTGCGGATGGTCTTGAGCAAGGCCACGGCATGCACACGTTCCTCCGGGCTCATGCCCGCCAGGGGTTCGTCGAGCAGCAGCACGTTGGCGCCCGTGGCCAGGGCCAGGCCGATTTCGACCCGCCGCTTTTCCCCGTAGGACAGCTCATGGACGGGCGTATCGGCACGCACCGTCAGTTCAACCAGTTCGATGGCCGCTTCGACTTGCGCGTGACACCCCTTAACGCCACCGACAGTCGCCAATGCATCGAAGCGGAAGGGACCGCGCTTCTGGCCCAGAACCGACATCAGGATGTTCTGGCGCACCGTCAGGGCATCGAACAGTTCATTGACCTGATAGGACTTGCTCATCCCGAGCTGGCACACCCGGGTGACGCCGACCCCGGTGATCTCGGCCCCGCGCAAATGCACCGTGCCTGACGTGGGCTGGATCTCGCCAGCCAGCATGCGAAAGAACGTCGACTTGCCGGCGCCGTTGGGGCCGATCAGGCCGCGCAGCTCGCCCTCCTGAACCTCGATGGACACGCCCTTGACCGCCTTGAGGCCGCCGTAGTGCTTGGCGATATTGTCGGCTCGCAAGACGGGCGTGCCCGCCGGCAACGGTGCAGATTCACGCATGACCAGCCGGTGACGGTCCGAGCGCGCGGCAGGCCTTGCCGATCCCACGGCGGTCGCGACACGCCGGGCAACCCGACGCGCCTGCCAGGCAATGAACTCGCCGCAGATGCCGCGCCGGAACACCGTCACCAGGACCACAAAGATCACCCCCAGGATCAGGCGCCAATACGAACCCACTGCTTCGACGAACTGGAGCACTTCGAACAGATACAGCCAGATCAGGGCGCCCAACAGAGGGCCGAACAGCGTGCCCGCCCCGCCCATCACGGTCTGGATGACGACTTCTGCCGACGTGTGAATGTTGAAGGCATCAGGCGGCATGTACCCCTGAAACAGCCCCAGCAAGCCGCCGGCCACTCCGCCGAAGCCCGCTGCCACCACAAAGATCGCCAGCTTGTAAGTCTGAATGCTGTGTCCCACGGCCATTGCACGCTGGGGATTGTCGCGAATCGCCGTCAGAATGACACCGAACGGGGAAAACGAGATCCGCCTGGCCAGCACGAAGCCGATGAAGAACATGGCGGCCAGAAAGGCATACATAGGCCAGCCGGGCTCGATCACATAGCTGAAGAAACCCAGATCGATCGAGGCCTCGGGAATCCCGGGGATCCCGTTTTCGCCGCCGGTCCAGTCACGCAAGGGGCCAAATTCCAGAAAGTAGATCATTTCGGCAAAGGCCAGGGTGCTCATGGCGAAATAGATGCCGCTGCGCCTGAGGGTCAGATAACCAATCATCAAGCCCAGCACGGCAGCCGCCACCACCGACAGCAGCAAGGCCAGCAGCATGTTCTCCACGATGCCGCTGGTCATCAGGTAGGCCGTCACGAAAGCGCCTGTGCCGTAGAAAGCCGCCTGCCCGAAAGACAGTAGGCCCGCGTAGCCGAACAGCAGGTCAAAGCCCAGGCCGAACAGGCCCCAGATCAGCACCCGGCCCAGGAGATCGGGACCGGCGCCAACGAGCGGTGCCAGAAACGGCGCCACCGCCAGCACCACAATGGTCAGGCCCTCGGCCTTGTAACGGCGTTGCAGACCGGTCGAGGGAAGCGCAACCGCCCCGCTCTCGGGCGCCACAACGCCCGGCTGGATTGCCACGGAATCATCATGCCGGCTCATGCCCTGCCCTCCACACCCAACAGCCCCTGAGGCCGAACGATCAGGATCAATGCCATGGCCGCAAACAGCATGACATCGGAATACACGGGGTTGAACAGCGACGTCAGGCTGAGAATCTGCCCCGCCACCAGGCCGCCCAGCACCGCTCCCGGAAATGAACCGACCCCGCCCAGCACCACCACGACGAACGACTGAATCAGCACGCGAAAGCCCATGTCCGGCACGATCGACACGATCGGCGCATAGATCATGCCGGCAAAGCCGGCCGCTGCGGCCCCGACACCAAACACCACGAGAAAGGCGCGCTGGATATCGATGCCCAGCAAGCGCACCATCAGGGAGTCCTCGATCCCCGAGCGCACGATCAAGCCCAGACGAGTGCGATAAAGCACCAGCCAGCACAGGCCCAGCGCCACGGCGGCGATCAGCAGGATCTCGATGCGGTACAGGGGATAGGTCACGAAGCCCATGTCCACGACGCCTTCCCCCCAGGACGGCACCGGAACCCGTTGGCCCACCCCGCCATAGATAGCGCGAATGATCTCGACCACCACAATGCTGATGCCGAAGGTCACGAGAATCTGATCCTCAACCGGCCGGCTGTAGAATTTCCGGATCAGGCCACGTTCAAGCACCAACCCCACGACCATGGCAGCCAAAGCACCAGCGGCAATGCTCAGCACAAAGGATTCCGTCGCCAGGTAGGTCGAGAAACCCGCGTATGCTCCCACGACGAACAGCGCGCCGTGGGCAAAATTGATCAGGCCCAAAGTGCCATAGATGATGGTCAACCCGGCGGCGATCAGGGCAAGCAGGATCCCGAGCGCCAGCCCATTGAAGACCTGAGACATGAATAAGCCGATTCCAGGCATATTCCCCCCTTGTCACGATTGAATGAAACAGCGCGCCCATGCGTTTGCAGCATGGGCGCCTCGCGGTTTGCCCTAGGTGTAGTCGGTCATCTTGCAGCCGGCATAACCGACCGGCGGCAGGGTAGCAACCCCGTCGGCGATGGCCACGATGTCGACCAGGTCGTCCTTGTCCTTGATGTCCGCTGGTTTTTTGCCGCGCACAATGGTGAAGTTGGCGGCGCCGTCATGGTCCTCGGCACGGAAGTAGGCTTCCCCGCCCATGGTGTACGGACGCTTGTGGTTGATGCCGTCCTCGAGCGCCTTGGCGACCTCGGCGGGGTGGAACGTGCCGGCGCGCTCGATGGCGTCGGCCCACAACAAGGTGGTCATGTAGGCGTTGTGTTCCGGGTCGCGAGGCTTGGCGCCGAATTTCGCCTCGTAGGCCTCGACGAAATCGCGCGCGATTTCGTTCTGTTCGGAATAGGCATGCCAGAAAACCATCGTGCCGTAGACGCCTTCCATGATTTCGGGACCGACTTCTTCGAGCATGTAGGCGGGCATGTAGGGCACGCACATCTTCATTTTCTTGAGCACGCCGAACTGGTGCGCCTGCTTGGCCGAGTTGACGGCATCGGCGCCGTAGTCGTGATTGATCAGGATGTCGGCGCCGCTGTTGGCGATGTTCAGCATATAGGCGCTGTAATCGGTTGCGCCCAGGGGGTGTATCTGCGGCGTGTCGATGGTTGTCCAGCCTTGCTCTTCCGTGAATTTCTTCATGAATTCGTGGATGGAGTGGCCATAGTTGTAGTCCGGGACCAGGTGGATGGCCTTGATGTTCTTGCCATAGGCCTCGGCCAGGACCGGAGCGATGGCCTTGGATGCCGTGTAGGCGTGATGACACAGGCGAAAGCCATAGCGTCGGCAATCCTTGCCGGTGGTATCGCTGGAACCGCTGATGATGGGGAAGTACAGTGTCTTGGCGCGATCGCAGGTATTCTGCAAGGCAATCGCCACGGAACTGCTGACGCTGCCCGCGATCATCATGGCTTTGTCCTGGCGGATGAATCGCGTGGCGGCCTGCACGGCACTGTTGGGTTTGGTTTCCGCGTCACCGACGGCCAGCACCAGTTTTTTTCCGAGTATGCCTTCCTTGGTCAAGGGAGAAATCTTGCGCACGCGCGGATCGCCCTTGTTGATCATCTCGGCAGCCAGCTCGAAACCGCGTTTCTGGCCGTTGCCCTCGGCGGAATATGGCCCGGTCAGATCCAGGGTCAGGCCGGCCGTCACGGTATCCCCGGCCACGCCATCCGGGTAGTTTCCAAGTTTCGGATAATCCTTTTGCTGAGCAAAGGCCGCCTTGCCGTAGAAGGCCGGCACCGCCAGCGCGCCGGCAGCCCCAGCGGAAGTCTTGAGAAAACTGCGGCGTGTGGCCGAGTATGGGGATTCGATACGCCGATCCTGGTGTGTCACGATAATGTCTCCTCTGTCCTGTTATGACGGGATAAAACAAGTTCACGCCCCATCCTGAATGGAGAATGCAGATACTTGATATTCACGATGGAACGTCATATTGCCCAGAATCTGAAAATCGAATCCAAACATGCCGGTTTCTATTTTCCAGGGCCAGTGATTCTAATTATTTTGAATTCAAAAATGCAGGAGTAGATTATCAAAGCGATCGCCTGAACGCCGCTTCATTTCTGACAATAAATCATGCGTTTAGGACTTTTTCGCAGCAGCTAGGGAAAACACCAGACCAGGCAAAAAGCGCAATAAAAAAGGCTTGCGGAAAAAATATCCGCAAACCCTTAACGAGAAACCCGCCACCCCGGAAAGCCCCGAAAACGTGGCAAACATATTAAATACAATGGTCTCCGGCAATATACGAAAAACCATTCATGACGATCCGGCAATCAATATAAAAAAATGGGTGAAATACCCCACAATGATATTAATAGCACGCGATTCTTACGCCAAACTTACAATGATGAAGTTCCCCCGTTGCTGCTGCCCCGTCGGGCTGCTTCGATCGCTGCGACATCGATCTTTCCCATGGTCAACATGGCGGCGAACACGCGCTTGGCGGCGGCGCGATCGGCGCCGGTGTATGCCTGGGTCAAGGCCACCGGCGTGATCTGCCACGAGACGCCCCACTTGTCCTTGCACCACCCGCACTCGCTTTCCTGGCCGCCGTTGCCGACGATTGCATTCCAATATCGGTCGGTCTCATCCTGATCCACCGTGGCGATCTGGAATGAAAAGGCCTCACACTGCTTGAAGGCCGGCCCGCCATTGAGCCCGATGCAGGGGATGCCCATGACCGTGAACTCCACGACCAAGACATCGCCTTCCCTGCCAGAGGGATAGTCGCCAGGCGCGCGGTGCACGGCTCCTACGAAAGAATCGGGAAAAGTAGCGGCGTAAAAGCGGGCCGCCCCTTCGGCATCGTTGTCATACCAGATGCAGACTGTGTTTTTTGCCGGTGTACCCATGGTGGCGCCTCCGTCAGGTCGCCGCAGCGACATTGATCATCCACGGCGTGCCGAAGCGATCCCGGGCCATGCCGAATCCGGGTGACCAGAAGGTCGGCCCAAACGGCATGACCGTATTCCCGCCCTGTGCGAGGGCATCAAACAAGCGTCGCCCTTCGGCCACGTCCCCAGCGTGGATCGACACCCAGAGGCCCTGGGGCGCTTGATAACCCCCGCCGCAGGCCTCCTCGCCTCCCGGCATGGCATCGGAGCCCATCAGCATCTGCTCGCCCATTTGCAAATGGACATGCATGATGCGGTTCTTGGCCGCGTCGGGAACGGGCGGCATGTCCGCAGAAGGCGGTATCTCGCCAAAAGTGCCCTGATAGACGATATCGCCCTTGAACAGCTTGGCGTAAAAGGCAAAGGCTTCGGCGCAGTTGCCATCAAAGGTGAGATAGGGAGTGAAGTGCATGGAAAGGCTCCTTTGTGGACGATGTACACTTAAGGCCGAGTATGAAATCGCCCGTGGACATTGTCCACATAAAATTTGTTAGAAAATGCCAGACATCATCAACCCCACCCGCGACACGTATCGGCACGGCAATCTGCGGCACACGCTGCTGGAACATGGCATCGCCCTGGCGCGCGAAGGCGGGCCTGCCGCAGTGGTGCTGCGCGAAGCCACACGTCGTGCCGGGGTAGTACCCAACGCCGCCTACCGTCATTTCAAGAACCGCCAGGACTTGCTCGAGGCCGTGCGCGCCGCCGCGCTGGCGCATCTGGCACGCGCCATAGAGACCGAAATCGATGCGGTGCAACACCTGCATGAACCCCACCAGCGCGCCCGCGCGGCATTTCGCGGTGTGGGGCTGGGCTATCTGCGTTTCGCACGCCAGGAACCAGGACTGTTTCGCACGGCGTTTGCCGCACGGCCCTTCGACGTCAAGGACACAGGCGAAGATCCGCTCACGGACGACTCGCCACGCGGCGCCAGCGGCATGGATCCGTTCCAGTTGCTGGGCCACACATTGGACGACATGGTCGCGGCCGGCCTGCTGCCCGCTGCTCAACGCCCCGGCGCCGAGTGGATGGCATGGTCTGCCGTGCACGGCATGGCCTTTCTGGTGCTGGGCGGCCCTTTGCGCAGTCTCGATGAACCGGAGTGCCAGGCCCTGGCCGAGCGGCTGGTGCTCATGGTCGAGCGCGGGCTGCTGGCGGCGCCAGGGATGTAACCGGCGACCGTATCCACCGCTGCAGGGAACAAATCCAGGTATATTGAAATATCTTCATCCGATCACCCTCTAGCACGGACATAAAGGGGACCTCGCATGTCGAACCACACTCCGACGACCACCTGGCACGTATCGCTCAGATCCCTGCACTGGCTGCTGTTCTTCGTCATCGCGGCAGCGGTGACCTGTGTGCTCATCGCCAGCGGCTACGAACGCGGCAACCCCGCCAAGGGGCTGTTCATGTTCTTTCACAAGAGTTTCGGGGTGACGGCCCTGACACTGATGATCATCTGGGTGATCATGCGCCTGAACATCGGGCGCCCTCAACCCATCGGGCAGACCTGGCAACGGCGCCTGTCGATGACGGTGCACTGGGCCATGGTCGCGCTGGTGCTCGCCCTGCCGCTGGCAGGCCTGCTGATGTCGCAATTCGCGCAACAATCGGTCAGTGTCTTCGGCCTGTTCTCGATCCCGGTCTGGCTGGATGAAAACAAGGCGGCAGCCAAGGCCATACACACCATCCACGCAGGATTCGCCGGGCCGCTACTGATCGCCCTGGTAGCACTGCACGCTATCGGCGCGCTCTGGCACCATTTCATCGACCACGACGCCACGCTGACACGGATGCTCATGGGGCAAAGGCGCGGAAAAGAACAAGGGCCTACAGACCGACCTACCCGCACAAGCACGACAGGAGGCTGAGCAGCACTTTCGCCGGGCCAGTGACAACAGATACAAAGTAAAGCTGGCTATCCGCCCCGACGTGCCCCAGACTGAATGAAACGAGGCAGAAGTTATTCAAGGCCGATCCCTGACTCAACAGGTTGCGCCACCGCCTCCGTCAAAATCGCATGTTCAGTACATGCGGCCCCTTGCACACTGATTTCGTCGAAATCGGAACGTTTCGCGATGGGCAACCCTGGCTCAGATACACACAACAAACCAGCCAGGCTACTTGGAGCCCTCATGATCCTTTACCTCTCGCCCGATGGCGCTTTCGCACCGAAACTGCAGGCAGCAGACATGGATTGCCCACCTTCGCCACCCTCGCCGTTCGACGAGATCGAGCGCAACAGGCGGCGCATTAAGCACCGTGCCCATTTTCTCAAGCTGATGAAAGAAAAATTTCCCGGATTGCCATACTAAACCTGCAATCCGGCCACGCAGCGGTACTGCTCAACTCCTAATCCAACAATCATGTCATCGACCAATTTTGGGGTGATGGCAACTGAAATCTCGGAACACACCATGGAACAGATCAGACCCCTCAATACTCCTTCCGTCAACCAGAAGAAGGATGAACTGCAACCGAAGTCCGACCCCAAGGGCGGACCTAAGGAACCAACTGGGCATGAGCACAGGGATCAAGCGCCGAAAAAGTAACGGTAGCCAAAAGGCTCCGGCGGAAGGCCCAGCAACCCTTCCCTCATCTGCGCTATCAGCCGCCTACGGGCGGCTCTTTCAGTCAGACTCGCTGTCAGAATGACGTAGCGAAACGCTGGACATGAAGCGCCCCATACAGGAGAGTTGCAGCCCCTGCTTTTTGCTTGCCCGCGCAGACATCATGCAAAGACAGGATGCCCTACAGACGCTGGTGATAGGCCCGCAGTCTTGGTAAAGATATTCCATGGGGCAAAAATAGAAACGCCCATATGACAAAGAACAAGGGCTTACACACCGAAGCGTGTAAGCCCTTGTCTTTACTGCTGTATTTCTGGTCGGGACGGCGGGATTCGAACTCGCGACCCCTTGCACCCCATGCAAGTGCGCTACCAGGCTGCGCTACGCCCCGAAAGACAGGCATTCTAGCATAAAAAAATAAACTGCCCGGCACCGGCGCATTGGGACAGCAAACACGCCAAAATGCGACAGGTAGCGTGACACAACTACCGGTCACTGGATCAGTTGATTGATCTCTATGATGGGCATCATCACCGCCAACACGATCACCAGGACCATGCCTCCCATGGCCAGAATCATCACCGGTTCGAGCACTGCGGTCAGGGTCAAGGCCCGACGTTCCAGATCGGCGGCCAGCACCTTTGCCGCGCGATCCAGCATGGCGGGCAGCTCACCCGTGCGCTCGCCGCTACCCACCAGATGAATCAACAGCGGCGGAAAGACCTTCTGCGCCTGCAAAGCCTGGGCCAGAGAGCCACCTTCGCGCACCCAGCGAGCGGCATCGACCGCAGCCGCCCGCAGTTTGCGATTCCGCAGCGTACGTCCCGAAGCGTCCAATGACTCCAGCAGGGGCACACGACTACCCGTCAGGATGGCCAACGTGGCGGCGAACCGGGCCGCGTCCACGCCCTGAATATAGCGTCCCAGCACCGGCAGGCGCAGCAGCCTGGAATGCCAAGCCAATCGAGCCTCGGCGTGTCGCAAGCGCAGACGCCACAGCCCGAAGGCGAGCGCCAACCCCATCGTCAGCCATAGCCCCCATTCCCGGACGCCCGCGCTCGCCGCCAACAACAACCGCGTCAGCCAAGGCAGCGCCTGGTGCGCCTGCGTGAAGGCTCCCACCACCTGCGGCACCACGTAGCTGAGCAGGAAGATCACGATCGCCACCGACACCACGGTGACGATGCCAGGATAGATGAAGGCGGTCAGTACCTTGTTGCGCAAGGCACCGCGCGTTTCGATGTAATCGGCCAGCCGTTCCAGCACCAGGTCGAGGTCGCCCGACTGCTCCCCGGCGTCGACCAGCGCCCGATAAATATCCGGGAAATCGCGAGGATGAGCGTCCAGTGCCTGGCCCAAGCGCAAGCCGGCGCGCACATCGTCGCACACGGCGGCCAGCACCTGTGCAACCTGCGGGCGCTCGGCCTGCTCCAGCGTCGCGCGCAGTGCGGCCTCGAGCGGCAACCGGGCTGCCAGCAGGCTGGCCAACTGGCGCGTCAGCCACCCCAGATCCGCGTCCCGCAGCCGCGCGCGCGCGCCGATGACCGCGCCTCTCCTGCGGCGTGCCTCGACCACGCTCAGGGGCAGCAGCCCCCGATGACGCAGCAACTGGCGAGCGCCCCGCTCACTATCGGCCTCGATCCGCCCCCGCTCTGCGCGGCCGGCGGCATCGATCGCCTCATATTGATAGGATGGCATGCCGATGGCCCTCGTTATTTCATGGATCGCGCGCGACGCGCTCGATTTCGGCCCGGGCCACGATGCCCGCGCGTATCCAACGCTCGCCGTCCTGGCGCAGATCGAGCATGCCGCTGCGCCTCGCGGCGTCCCGCAAAGCCTGCTCTCCGCACGCTTCATGGACCATGGCGCGCAGCGCGTCGTCGAGCGCGAACAGTTCATGCACACCGGTGCGGCCGCTGTGCCCCGTGTGCCCGCATGCCGGGCATCCCGCCGGATTGCGCTCGGCCGTTCCGTCATCTCCGACCCGTCGACACTCGGCGCACAACTTGCGCACGAGCCGCTGCGCCAGCACACCCTGCAGTGTCGAGGCCAGCAGGAACGACTCCACCCCCATGTCCAGCAGGCGCGTCACGGCCGACACGGCATCGTTGGTGTGCAGCGTGGCCAGCACCAGATGGCCGGTCAGCGAAGCCTGGACGGCGATCTCGGCAGTCTCCAGATCCCGGATCTCGCCGATCATGACCACGTCGGGGTCCTGGCGCAGGATGGCCCGCAACGCGGAGGCGAACGTCAGGTCAATGCGCGGATTGACCTGAATCTGGCCGATGCCATTCAAGTCGTACTCGATCGGATCCTCGACCGTCAGGATATTCGTCGTCGCGGCATCCAGGCGGCTGAGGGCCGCGTAAAGCGTGGTGGTCTTGCCGCTGCCCGTCGGGCCGGTCACCAGCACGATGCCGTGGGGGCGCCGGATCAGTCCGTCCAGTCCCCGCAGCACATCGGGCGCCATGCCCAGCCGATCCAACTGAAGGCGTCCCGCCTCCTTGTCGAGCAGGCGAAGCACGACCCGTTCGCCGTGCCCCGTCGGCAGCGTGGATACCCGCACGTCGATGGGCCGGCCGCCTACGCGCAGCGCGATGCGCCCGTCCTGCGGCAGGCGTTTCTCGGCGATGTCCAGGCTGGCCATGACCTTGATCCGCGACACCAGGGCATTGTGCAGCGCGCGGCGCGGACTGACGATGTCGCGCAGTGTGCCGTCCACCCGGTAGCGCACCACCGAGTGGGTCTCGAAGGGCTCTATGTGGATGTCGCTGGCGCCATCGCGGGCAGCCTGGGTGAATAGGGCATTGATCATGCGGATGATGGGCGCTCCGTCGCGGGTGTCGAGCAGGTCCTCGATCTCCGGCAGATCCTGGAGCAGACGGCCGAGATCGACATCGTGGGCCGCCTCGTCGACGATGGCGGCGGCGTCCCCCGCATGGACATAGGCGGCGGCCAGCAGCGTTCCCAGGGCCTCGTCGGACACTTCCCGTGTCGGAACCACGCCGTGCACCCGGCGGATTTCCGCCAGGGCCCACGGCGGCGTGCGCGCCGAGATCGTCAGCGTGTCGCCCGCCGCGCCGGTTTCCAGCAGGGCCCGCCACGCGTGCGCCCAGGCGTAAGGCAGGCGGTGGCTCATGGCTGGCGGACCGGCGCAGCCACAGGCGCCGCATTGCCCGGCGCCGCGGAAAGTTCGTCGGCCCGTCGAAAGCCGCGCAGATCCAGCAGGCCCGTGTTCGGGTCACGCTGCAGTCCGGGCAGATCGGTCACGGCGTCGTCCGGCATCAGCCATGAAGCCTGGATCGGCAAGCCCGCCTGCGCTGCCCGCATGAAATTGTAGCGATCAAGCGTCAGCCGGGCGCCATCCTGAGCGGTGCGCACAATGTGGGGCCGCAGGAACAGCATCAGATTCGTCTTGCTGTGGCTGCGCTTCTGGTACTTGAACAGATTGCCCAGCACGGGAATGTCGCCCAGGAGAGGCACCGACGCCGTGGAATCGTCCATCATGTCCTCCAGCAGACCTCCGAGCACGATGATCTGACCGTCGTCGACCAGCACCTTGGTCTCCAGGGCCCGCTTGCGGGTCACGATCGAGCCGCTGCTCATCGACGATGCCTGATCGATGCTGCTGACTTCCTGGTACAGGGCAAGCTTGACCGTGCCGCCTTCGGAAATCTGCGGCTGAATACGCAAGGTCAGGCCCACGTCTTCACGCTGCACCGTCTGGAAAGGATTGCTGGCACCATCGCCCGAGGTGGTGTAGGAGCCTGTCACGAACGGCACTGTGCGCCCCACGATGATGCTGGCCGTTTCATTGTCCAGGGTCATCAGGTTGGGCGTGGACAGCACGTTCACACCGCCTTGCTGCTGCAGGGCCCGGGCCAGCACGCTGAGATTGAGGATCTGCGCGCCCATGACGTTGACCGTCCCATTGACGACGCCCAGGTTCAAGCCCCGGCCCAGGGCGTCGATCGTGGTGCGCGTGCTGGCGGGATTCAGGCCGATTCCGGTGCCTCCCAGGTTGGCGCCGCCGAAAAAGGCCGCGCCGTTGCCATTCAGCCCGTTGCCCCCTGCCATCCACTGAACGCCCAGTTCCGCAGCCTTTTCGGCGTTGACTTCGACGATCAGGCTTTCGATCAGCACCTGGGCGCGCCGCTGGTCGAGCTGGTCGATGACCTCGCGCAAACTGCGGTACAGGGGTTCCGGCGCGGAGATGATCAAGGTGTTGGTGGTGGCATCGGCCTGGATCGTGGCGCCCGCCGCCGAAAAGGCCAGGCTCTGATTGCCGAAGGCCGGCAGCACCGGCGCGGCGACATCCGTCTGGGACGACAGTGCGGCATCTGGCAGGCCTGACTGCCCCATCGCTCCTTGGGCAGCGACTGAAAGGGATGTGTCGGACAGCGGTCCGACGCTCCCGCCCTGCCCCGTCAGCGCCCCCCGCAACACCTCGGCCAGATGGGTGGCCTGGGCATTGCGCAGATAGACGACATGCAGGTTCCCGGTGCGGGACTCGGGAGTGTCCAGGCGCAGGATCAGCTTGCGCGCCTGCTTCAGGCGTTCGGGCGTAATGGCACGCAGCAGCACTGAATTGCTGCGGGGATCCGCCAGCACGGACACGTCCCGGGTCTTGCGGCCACTGCCGTCCTGCAGCAACTGCTGCGCCAAGGCGGCCACGTCGAGCGCCACGCCGTATTCAATCGGCACCACGTCCGTATTCACAGCCAGCGGCGTGTCGATGCGGGCGATGATCTGGGCGATGCGGTTCAGATTGTCCGCGTAATCGGTCACCACCAGGGAATTGCTGCCCTCCTGTGCGGCCAGGGTATTGTTGGCCGCCACCAGGGGACGCAGCACCGGCACCAGATCGGCAGCGTTCTCATAGCGCAGGGAGAAGACGCGAGTCTGCAGCTCGCCTCGATGCGCCTGCGTCGGGCCCGATACCACCGCGCCCCCCAGCAGCTTGGCATCGGCCTCGGGCACGACGCGGCTGACGCCGCCGACTTCCACCACGGCGAAGCCCTGCATGCGCAGGGCGCCCAGCAGCATGGCATACGCCGTGTCGGCATCGACCGGCGTATCCGACACCAGCGTCAGCTGGCCGCGCACGCGCGGATCGACCAGAAAATTGCGCCCTGTGAAACGGGCCAGGGCGCGGACTACGGAGCTCAGCTCGGCCTCTTGGAAATTGAGCCGGCTCATCGGCCCGTCCACGCCGGCATCAGCGGCGGCTGGTGCCTCGGGCCGTTCGGGAATGGGCTGCAGCCGGCGTGGTTGCGGCGCCTGCCGGAGTTTCTCGGCCGAGACATCCGGGCGCCCGGCTGGCGCTGGCGGCTCCGCCCCCACGGAGGTATAGACCACCAGGGGTGATTCCTGAGCCTGGCGAGGAGCGTTTGGCGCCGCGCAGCCGCCCAGGGACAGCAGGGACAGTAGCAGGGTCAGGTATCGGACAGTTTCTGTTTTCATGAATGCATCCGCAAAGGGGTTGCTCCGTCGGGACCGGCTTTCGGTCCCAGGACATCCAGCAGGCGGCGCAACGCAGCCTGTGTTTCGATAGGGGCCGAATCGTCGGGCCGGGCCTTGCCGTCGAAGCGCAGTCGGCCGGCCAGCGTCACCATCCCGTCGCCCTCCAGACGCAGAGGACCTTTATCCGTCCTCAGCTTCAGGGCGTACGCCGGCTCCGGGCCGGCGGCGGCCTCTACCGAGAGGCGGTAATCGCCCAACGGCGCGACGCGGCTCAGGGCGGAGCGGGCGTTGCGCCAGCGGGCCAGCAGAAGGGGCTGTCCCGGCGTGGCCTGCGGGCCGCTTCGGCTGACGAGGAGCTCCGGCCACTGCAGCAGGAGTTCCCCGCCGGGCTCCAGGGTATTGAACATGGCGTGCAGGGTCGTCAGGGCTGCGGCCGGGACCTGCAACGTCTGGCCGGAAATACGCAACCCGCCCCAGGCTGGGCGGATCTCCAGCGAGCCGCGCAGCCAGGGGTGCGACACCACCAGACGCAGACCGCCGGCCCAGGCCAGGCGCCAGTGCAAAGGTTCGGGCAGACTGCGCCGCAAAGGCCCGGTCCCAATGGCCAGTGAGGCCTGCGCCGACCACAGGCTGCCTCGGGCGTCGGTGACCGTGACGAGAGCGGTTTCCGGCACCCAGGCCATGACCCAACGTGCCGGCAGCACGCTCAGCGCCACCACCACAGCCACAGCGGCCAGCGCCAGGACCCCGGCCAAGCGGGCGGGGCGGCGCGCCGGATCCGCTTCGTGCCGCGCCCGCCGGTATGTGCGCCCGGGAAGGGCCGGCGCACTCATGGCGGATTCCCCATCGGCAACGCCAACTCGACGGTCCCGCTGAGCAGGCCGGGGCGATCCCGGCCATCAACATGGCTGCGCGCGAGTTCGAGACGCCGCACCCGCACCTGGGCGACCTCGGGCAATTGCGCCAGCCAGGCCATCAGGCTCGCAGCGGGTGCGCGGTCCACCGTCAGCACCCGCTGCACCCGGTCGCCTTCCACGCGCGCCGGCCCGAAGCGGCTGTTTTCCTGCAAGTCGGCCCGCCGCAGGCTGTCCTGCAGCGCGGCGACGGTTTCCTCGACCGACAGGGTTCCGCGCCGGCTGCGGCCCAGCGCCCGGGACTCCAGCACAACGGCCTCGAGTTCGGCCGCCTGTGCCCGCAGCACGGGCAGTTGCTCCCGCGCCTGACGCAGCGTGTCCAACGCCGGGCGCAGGCCCGCCAGCCACACGATGGCGGCTACCAGCAGCAGCGCCGCCAGGCCCAACAGGCGCCGCTCACGTGGACTCAGGCGCCGCCAGGACGCGCCCCATCGATGCAGCACGGACTGCGCCCGCGCATTCCGTGCGACCCGCTCGCGCAGCACATCCGGGCCGCTCATTCCTGGCCTCCTGCCGGTCGGGCCGCACCGTCGGCCGCATCCGGCCGGGCGGCATGCCAGACGTGCGGGCGGTCCGCATCACGATTCAGCTGAACCCCCTGCCCGGCCGCCTTCCGCGTCAGGGCTGCATCATCGACCGGCGGCCGGTAGCCCTCCGCCAGGGTCAGCGTCAGCCGGCTGTCTTCATAGCGCAGGCCGAGCACGTGACCCTGCGCGAACCCCAGGACCTGCGCCGTGGCCAAAGCCAGGGGGATGACATCGTCGGCGGCCTCGTCGCCGCCGGCCAGACGCAGGGCATCGCGCTGCTGCCGGGCCTGACGCAGGGGATCGACGACCACGGGAATCTGCGGGAAGGCCTGCTGCACGGCCTGGCGCATGGACTCGCGCATCGCGTCCAGCCGGTCACCCTGCCTGGCCGCATGGACGTTCAGACCCAAGACCCAGACCGCGCAGGCGACGGCGGCCCAGGCTACCGGCCGGCGCCAGCGCCCCGCCCCGCCCGCCGGGCGGCGGGCCGGGCCGGCGAAGGACCAGGCCGGCAGGGGCGCCAGCCAGCGAGGCCCTGCCGGCAGTTCGAGGACCCGGTCGGGATGCGGATCGCCCTCCGGCAGGGCCAGTGTGTGCGGGACCAGGGACACGACGTTCAGGCCTGCGGACGCCAGCAGCGACCAGGCCCTCTCCAGGGGCTCGCGCGCCGTCCACGCCACGGCCACCGTGCCATCGGCCTGGCGCGGGCCATGGGCCACCAGCAAGCGATCGGGATCGGACAGCGTCATGGGTTCGACACTGCTGCGGACCGCATCGCCGAGCCGCCGGGCGGCGACGGGCGGCACCGTGACGCAGGTGGCCACGGCGTCGCCGTCGCGCACGATGGCATACACGGGCCAGGCGCCCGCCAGCGCGGCCAGGGGCTGCAGCTCCAGATGTCCCGAGCGCATCAGGCGGCCATCGCGGCCCACCAGCGCAAAGGCCAGGGGCGTGGCAGGCGTCAGTTCCGACAGAAGAGGCAGCAGCAGCCGCACGTGTTGTCTCATCATTATTTTCTTTTATCTTGTCATCCGTAGCTGACCCAGCGGACCAAGGCTCTCCCCTGCCTGTCGCGCTGGAGCAAGGCCCGCAGCCCGACTATCGTATCACCCACCGAAACTTCGCCCGCCACGCTGAACCAGTCGCTGCGGATGTCCAGGCGCCGCGCCTGGCCCGCCCGCAACTCCGGCAGGCGGTTGACGAGATCGCCGCGATTGACGAACCACAGTCCCCGGTCGCGCTGCGCCGCCAGGTCCCGCGCTCCGGCCAGACCCAGCCCTTCGATCACCGCGCCCAGCACTTCGGCCGGCGCAGTATTGGCATTGAGCGGCACTGTCTCGGGCAGATAGACCGCATAAGGCCGAAGTGCCTCCACCCCCGGCAAGCCCAGGCCCTCGATTCCCTGCAGGTCGTCGAGGCTGCGCAAGCCCATCGCGACGGGCGCCCGCCCCTGCCTCGGCTGGCTGTCGGCGACCCGCTGCGCCAGCGCGCGGGCCAGCGCCCGATCCTGTCCCAGCCATTGCAACAGCCTTTCCAGGGCCGCGACGGCGGCGAGGCTGGCCTGGCCATCCGCCGCCAGGTCGTGCAGATTGAACTTGCCCTGCGCATCCTCGATCCGGCCGGAGAACAGGGCTGCGCGGGGATTGTCGGCCGGCCCCACGGGCAGGTCCGCCAGCGTCTGCGTCCACAGCCCGTCGAGCCGGGTCGTGGCGTTCTCTCTTGCATCCAGATGCAGGATGACTCGGGACCAGTCCAGTCCGCCGCGCAACAGCCAGTGCGCCTGGGCCAGATGCCGTTCGGTGGACAAAATCCGCACCAGCCGGCCCTGCCCGTCGATCAGGCTCGTGGCCAGCGCGGAGGCGGCGATCACGACCAGCATGGCGGCGATCACCGCCATGCCTCGTTGGTGGAACCCGGCGGCCCTCATGGCAGCAGCACCACTTTGCGATAGACCCGCCGGGCGCCATCCTCCTGGCGATGCAACACGAGTTCCAGGCCTACGATCCCGTCCGCCAGCGCGGATTCCCTCCCCGCGCGCCTACCGCCACGGGTGGCCGTACGCGGCGCGGCCGCCACATCCGCCGGCGCGGCCTGCGGGTTCATCCACCCCTGACCGGGCCGCCATTCGCGCAACGACCAGGCACGCATGCCATCGAGGACGGCGACCGCCATCCCCGGCTCAGGCAAGGGCAGGCGGTACGACGGGACACCGGCCGCCCGGTAGAGGACGCCCTGATCCACGTACCAGCGCAGCCGCTGCCACCGGCCATCGCCCGTCGAACGCACCAGAAGCAGTCCCGACCCTCTGGCCCAGGCGATGCCCGGCGCGGGGAAGGCCAGATCGGGCGAAACCGGACCGCCCACAGCCGCCTGCCAGGCGGGCAGGACATCCGCCCCGGCATGCCGTCGCAGATCGCGCTCCACCTGGCTCAATGCCCGCACCAGGGACAGGGTCCCCTCGGCCCGCGCAGTGAGCCTATCGGAGACACGGTGCACGGCATCCAGCCCGCGCCAGGAAATCAAGCCCAGCAACGCCAGCAGGACCAAGGCAACCAGGACCTCGATCAAGGTGAATCCACGCTGGGAATGAGCCAGGCTCTTCATGGCAGACGCGAGGCCAGACCGTCGAGTTCGGAAAGCACCTGCCCGTCCCCCAAGCGGACGCGCACCGTCACGCGGCGGAAGCGGGCATTGGGCGTGGCCTGCACCCATTGCTCACATTGCAAGGCCAGATCCGCCTGCGGACAGGGCCTGCGATGCCGGCCAAGGGCCGGAAAGTCTCCCTGCAGGCGCATTTCCGCCAGGACGTTTTCCGCCGACTGCAGGGCCAGGCTGCGCAGCCTGAACGCCTGAGTGCCGCCGATGCCCACACCCAGCACGCGGATGCTGGCTGCCAGCGCGACGCCGACAATGGCCAGCGCCACCAGCACTTCGACCAGCGTGAAGCCGCGCTGGCGACCGCCTCGCCCGAGGTGGCCCGGCGCGCTCACGGCTGGACCTCGTAATGCCCGTCGCCCGAACGCGAGAGGCGCACGGTCCGGCCACCGGCGCTCAGCGTCACATCGAGCGGTCCGTGGACCCAGTCGCCATCGAAGACCAGGACGCCGCCCGGTCGGACGCCAACCGACACCGGTTCGTCCGAAAGCCACTCGCGCGGGCGCAGGGGCGCGTCCGCCGGAAAGCGATCATCCCGCGCCCAAGCCGCCCGGGCCGCCACACGGGCCGGCAGCGCCAGCGGGCGCGGCAACCGCTCGAACGCGAACCCCCGCTCGTCGGGCCGCCAGGCGATACGCGCGCCACCAGCCCGGGCCTCAGTCTGGGCCGTCATGAACAACCCCGCCAGCCTCTGGGCGTCCTGGCGCAGCGTGCGCATCCGCGCATCGCCGAACGCGGACACGCTGGCCGCTCCCATCGCGACGCCCATGATGAGGAGCACGACCATCGTCTCCAGCAGCGTGAACCCGCGCTGCGGGTCAACGCGCATCGATCCCGATCTCGGCATCCACGCCCTCGCCCCCTGGCTTGCCGTCGGCGCCCAGGGAAAACACATCGACCTCGCCCCGCACGCCGGGGTTCAGATATTGATAGGGCGTGCCCCACGGGTCTCTGGGTACGCGGTCCATATAGCGGGACTTGCCGTCTGGCCCTCCGGCCAGGATGTCCAACCCCTGCTCGATGGTCGGGTAGCGGCCATGGTCCAGGCGATAGAGCTTGAGCGCCTGCTGGATGGAGGCCACGTCCTGCCGGGCCGCGATGGCCCGGGCCTGGTCGGGACGGTCCATGACGTTGGGCACGACGAGCGCGGCCAGGATGCCCATGATGACCACCACCACCATGATCTCGATCAGTGAAAAGCCACGTTCCAGCGATGCGCGTGAAAGAAAAGGATTCGGCTTCATAATGCTCCACGATGAGCGGATTTCCGGTCCGCCCGGGATCCGGCCCACGAAACATCCGGCCGGCACTATACTGAACAGATTCGACGCCCCAGACCACGCACCCCGCGATCTATGCCCGTCCCCCATCTTCCCGCCATAGAATTCCTGCACCGCCACGGGCCCGACCTGCTGCATGGCACGGCCTTGCTGGCGATCGCCGGCGGCATCGGCCTGTGGGGCACCCTGCTGCTGGCGCCTCAACCCGATCCGGCGCCTCCGATGCTGGCGGTAGCACCCGCCCCCGCGCCCTCCCTGGATACCCTGGCCGGCTGGTTCGGCAGCGGCCGGGGTCGCCTGCAGGTGCGCATGACCGGCCTGATAGCCGCCGGCCCCAGAGGCACTGCGATCCTGTCGATCGACGGGGCCCCGGCACGAGCCTTCCGCGTCGGCGACACGCTGGCTCCCGGTGTCACGCTGACCGAAGTCCATGCCCACGGGATCGTCGTCAGCCAGGACGGCATGGACGATGCCATCGCCGCGCCCCCGTCGGCGGCCCTCGCCCCGGGTTTCATCCCGGCCGACCAGCCGCGCACCGGCCGCTGAAGCCATCCGCTGCTCCGCCACCCGCTAGGTCCCCAACAGGGCAGCGATACCGGCCGCTGCCAGAAAAGGTCCGAAACCGAAGGCTTCGCCCGGCGCCAGCCGGCCCGTCATCCTCCGCATGAGCGCCACCGCCAGGCCCAGGACGGCGGCTGCGAACACCACGCGCGGCAAGGCCGTCCAACCCAACCAGGCCCCCAGCGCGGCCAGCAGCTTGAAATCACCCCGACCCAGGGCTGCCCGCCCCGTCAGCGCCTGGAACACCCCGTCGACGCACCAGAAAGCCAGATAGCCACCTGCCGCTCCCACGACCGCATGTGCCAACGGCGCGAAGGTTGCATCCACATTGACCAGCAGGCCCAGCCACAGCAGCGGCAGCGTCAGGCGATCCGGCAGGAAGCCGGTCTCGGCGTCGATCCAGGCCAGCACCAACAGCACCGACACGAAGACGATGGCGGCCAGGGACGCGCCCGTCGGCCCGAAACGCCAGGCGCACACCAGAGCCAGCAGCGCCGCCACCGACAGGAATACCCACCGGCCGATCAAATGGGCCGGCATCGGCCTGGCCGGCAAGGCGTCATCCAGAAGCCAAGGCAACCGCCAGGCGGCCCAGGCCAGCGGAACGCCCAGCGCCAGGGAAAAAGCGACAGCGGCGCAGCCGGTCGCCACCGGCCCCAGGTTCCAGGTTACCCACAGCGTGTTCATGCCTCTCCTGAGCGCCCCCGCCTCAACGCGACCACAGGCGAGTCAACAGGGACGGCGACGTCGGCGGCGGCGCATCGGATGCCAGCCGGAAGCCCACGTGCGACATGGGGCTGGCGGGATCCGCAGCCTGACGCGCGCTGGGGCGGTAGGACAGGCAATAGTTTTCATTGCACAGGAACGATCCCCCCCGAATCACCCGCTTGGGCGCATAGGCAGGCACCCCCGCATCGGACGGATCATAGGATCGGGGCGGACCGTGTGGATCATCGATGGGTTCACCCTGCGAGGCCTTTGCCTGGCGGGCGAAGTAGCGCGCATCGTACCAGTCGGCCGCCCACTGCCAGGCATTGCCCGTCATGTCGTACAGTCCATAGCCGTTGGCCGGAAAGGACGTCACCGGCAGCGTGCCGGCCGCCCCACCCGCCTCGGGCTTGACCACCGGAAAAGTGCCCTGGTTGCGGTCCCAGTAATTAGCCATCGGCTGGCCATCGGGCATCAGTTCGTCGCCCCAGGCATAAGTGGCCTGCTCCAGTCCGCCGCGCGCTGCGTATTCCCATTCGGCTTCGGTGGGCATGCGTTTTCCCGCCCACTGGGCATAGGCCTGGACGTCGGCATAGCTGACCTGCACCACGGGGTGATCACCCTTGCCTTCGATCGAGCTGCCCGGTCCTTGCGGATGTTGCCAGTCGGCGCCCGGCACGTATCGCCACCACTGGCTGTAATCCGACAAGTCCACCGGCCCCGCAGTGCCGACGAACACCATGGCCCCCGGCACCAGGACCGCATCGGGCGGCCTGGGCGTGCCAGGCGGCAACTGTACCCGGATCGTGTCCCAATCGGGTTTGCGCTCGGCCGTGGTCACGTAGCCGGTCCGTCGCACGAATTCGGCGAACTGGTCGTTGGTAACGTGGGTGACGTCCATCCAGAAGCCCCGCACACGCACTGGATGAGCCGGCCTTTCGTTGCGCTGTGCCAGTCGGCTGTCGCTGCCCATCAGGAAGACCCCCGGCGGTATCCAGGCCATGCCCCCAGGCGTGTCCTTGCCATCGCCCAGAATGACGGTCGGTTCGGCCGGCTCCGCCTTTGCGGACGCCTGGAACCAGGCGTACCCCGCCGCCGCGACCACCAGGACAGCGGCAGACAGTGGGAGGAATCGCGAACGAGCGCGCGGACGATCAATAGACACTGGACGGATAGACGCAAGTCTTGCCAAGTTGCAGGCTGACGACGTCCTGGTCCGGCCCGTTCGTATGGCTATCGGGCGGGCTGCCGGGCGCGGCGCCGACGAAATCGTAGACGCTGGACTGGCTCCAACCGCTATAGATCCGGTTCCAGTTATCGAGATCCGCCTTGTCCACGATGCCATCGATATTGCCGTCGCCCTCGCACACGACCGCCGACAGCATCAGACGGTCCAGCCGGCCCTTCAGATCCTTGTAGGCCAGGTCGTCGCCGGTGGTCCAGCCCGGCTTGGGCGTGCCATCGAGATTGATCTTGCTCATGCCGGCTTCGTCGAGCAGCGGCGCGGGTTTGGCCTGATCGACCTCGTAGAGCTCGTACTCCACCTCGTCGTGGATGCCCTTGGCCGGATCGAAACGCTTGAAGGTATTGCGCACCAGCTTGTAGCGCTCTTCCCGGACGGCCACCGACTGGTCCGGCATGACGGTGTACATCACGGCGGCGTTGTTGTTGGTGTAGCGGACCTGGTTCACCTGGGCGCAGGTGTCGTAGGAGGCGATCGCATTATCGCCATCCATGGGGGCCAGGTCGTCATGCCCCACACCCCACCAGAAGCCGCTGTTGTCGCCGCACACCGATTTGGACGTGGCGATCTGCATGCAGGTGCCGCCGCCTGCCGCCGTCGTCACGACGCAAGGGCCGTTTCGCCCGCCGTTGGCCTGCTGATTCAGACCGCTGATGGCGAAATTAGTCTGTCGCAGGGCCGGCTGCGCCGGATTCTTCAGGTAGGCCTGGATCCCCACGGAGTCGACCGGACGCGACATGGGCAGCTCCTGGCGCACATCGATGCCGGCCAGCTCGCCGAACAGTTCGAACAGGTCCACGCCGTTGACCATGTGCTCGACGTCGCGGTCGGGCTCCGCGACCCCACGCCCTGCCACGATCAGCGGCACCCAGACACCGGTCTGATAGGCCGTGCCCTTGGCCCGGGAGGCGTCGAAAGGCTGCTTGACGGCCAAGCCCAGCGAACCGTTGTCGCCGACGATGACGATCAGGGTATTGCTGGCCTCGGGATCGTAGTTCAGACTGCCGTCGGGATTCCAGGTTGCGATACCGGTTTCCACCAGCAGGCGGCCGAACTCGGTGTCCAGCGCCTGGGTCATGCGGTTCTGCAGGGCCTGCATGCGCAGCACGTCGGCGGCCGAGCCGTCGCTGGTGCAACTGAGATTGTCGAACGTACCGGCATTGGGATACCCGCCCGGCCCGACCAGATCGGACATGAGGGCCGCAGGCGGCTGCTGCCAGGGCGTATGGGCCGAGGTATAGCTGACCGTGGCCATCCAGGGCTTGCCGGAGGCGCGCGTATTGATCCAGTCGATGGCCGCATCCGTCTCGATGGTGGTACGGTAACCGCGGGCGCGGGGATCCTTGGGCAGCACCTTTTCCGCCCGGCCCTGATCCAGGATCACCAGAGGCGAGACGTAGTAGCCGTTGTACCGGGAAAAATCCAAACCGGCCGGCTTCGGGTCCGCGCAAGTGGCGTTGGGCACGAGGATGCCCCCGGCCGCCAGGCACTGCAAGCCCGCCACGTCCTGCTCCGGCGTATCCTTGCGGACCGGCGTGCAGCGATTGTCCGGAAAGTGGCAGGCGCCGCCTACGGCCCCGCCCACGACCATCGCCCCCGGCACGAAGCCGCACTGATTGGAGGTGCCGCCCGGCACGACGCCACCGGCCTGCAGGTCGATGGACTCGGGCAAGCCGCCGATCCAGCCATAGAAATAATCCCAGCCGAACAGGGCCGGCGTGGTGATGTCCGCCTCGTTGTTTTCCGGACCGGCCAGGTGAAACTTGCCGAACATGGCGTTTTCGTACCCCGCCTTGCGCAGCAACTGGGGCGTCGTCGTCTCGTAGGGCGAGAGCTGGGCGTTGGCCAGATCACTGGGGCCGAGGGCCTGGTAGATGTGCGTGCGCGTGGGGTAGCGCCCGACGAAGAAGCTTGCCCGCGCCGGCGAACATTCCGGCTGCGCCCACGTGTTGCGGAAACGGATGCCCGCCTGGGCTACCGCATCCATGTTGGGCATTTTCGGGGGGTTGGCTCCGCCATAGCCAAACGACGTCATCTGATCGATGCCCACGTCGTCCATCATGACGAACAGGATATTGGGTTTGCCGGATTCGGTCGGCGCCGCATCCGCCACCCGGCTGGAACTACCATCATCACAAGCGGCGAGCAACACGACAGAACCAATCGCTGCGCACCCAGCAAGAAACGCACCCCTTTTATTTTTCTGCATCCCCATCCCTTTTTTCCTTTGTGCCTGCATTGAAGGAAAAAACTTGATGAATGTCAAGAAATATAAAAATCCTGCCTTCAGCCATGACTAATGGAATAAAGCCCATCCTGGGTCAGCTATTCCTTTCACGGAGTGCAAGGTCGCACTCATGAACGACAAGGGCCCACAGACCGAAATCTGTAGACCCTTGACCCTTGATAATGCTGGGCGGAACGGCGGGATTCGAACTCGCAGCCCCTTGCACCCATGACGGTAGCAGCTATCCCGCAGCGAGCTGGTCGCTGCGGCCAACAGGGTCCGCCCGCCTACAGCAGGCCCAGCTGCAGCTTGGCCGGTTCGCTGATCATTTCGCGGCTCCAGGGGGGATCCCAGACCAGATCGACCGTGGCTTCGTCCACGCCTTCGATGTTCAGAAGCTTGTTGCGGGCCTCGTCCGCGATCATGGTGCCCATGCCGCAGCCAGCCGCAGTCAGCGTCATCTTGATTTCGATGCGGAAACGGTCGGGCGTGCTGGCAGGCAGCACCTTGCATTCGTAGACCAGGCCCAGGTTGACGATGTCGACCGGGATTTCCGGGTCATAGCAGGTGGACAGCATGGTCCAGGCGGCTTCTTCGACGGATTCCACGGTGGCCGGGCCATCGTGGACGTGCTTGACGTCTTCGGTGGGCTCGAAGCCCAGGGCGTCTCCATCCGCGCCCTCGATGCGATACAGATTGCCTTCCACCATGACGGTGTAGGTGCCACCCAGCTGCTGGGTGATGACGGCCTCGCAGCCGGCCTCGATGGTGACGGGCGAGCCGTAAGGCACGGTGACCGCCGGGCAATCCCGGTTCACGATCACTTCCTGACGATTGAAACTCATGATGTTACCTCTGGTTCATCGCATTATTCGGTGACGGCCGTATCCTGCGCCTGGATGATGGCGTTGTGCAGGGTATGCCAGGCCAGCGTGGCGCATTTCACCCGCGAGGGGAACTCGCGCACCCCGGACAGGACTTCCAGCTTGCCCAGATCGCAATCCGGGTGGGCTTCGGTCAGCATGGCGTGGATGTTGCGAAACAGCGCCTCGACCTCGTCGATCTTCATGCCGCGCACGGCTTCGGTCATCAGCGAGGCGGACGCCGTGGAAATGGCGCAGCCATGACCGATGAAGCTGACTTCCTGCACCACGCCGTCCTGCACCTTGGCGTAGACGGTCAGTTGGTCGCCGCACAGGGGATTGTGGCCGTCTGCCCGGTTGGACGCATCGTCCATTGCCCGGAAATTGCGCGGATTGCGGTTGTGATCGAAGATGACTTCCTGGTAGAGATCGCGCAGGCCGTCGTCGGTGTCCCTCATGCTTTACACCCCGAACAGTTTCTGGGCCTTGCGCACACCAGCCACCAGGGCATCGACGTCGCGCAGGTCGTTGTACAGGGCGAACGACGCACGTGCCGTGCCCGGGATGCCGAAACGCGACATCAGCGGCATGGCGCAATGATGTCCCGCCCGGATGGCCACGCCTTCGGTATCCAGGATCGTGCCCAGGTCGTGCGGATGGATGCCATCGACCAGGAAAGACAGGATGCCGGCCTTGTCCGCAGCAGTGCCGATCAGGCGCACCCCGGGGATCGCCTGCATGGCCTCGGTGGCCTGTACCAGCAAGGCGGACTCGTGTGCCGCAATGCGGTCCAGCCCGATGCCACGCACGTAATCGATGGCGGCCCCCAGGGCGACGGAACCGGCGATGTTGGGCGTGCCGGCCTCGAAGCGCTGCGGCCCTTCGGCCCAGGTGCTGCCCTCGAAGCTGACCGTGCGTATCATGTCGCCGCCGCCCTGCCAGGGCGGCAGGTTCTGCAGGATGGAGCCACGCACGTACAGGGCGCCGATGCCGGTGGGGCCGTAGATCTTGTGGCCCGAGAAAGCGTAGAAATCGCAATCCATCGCCTGCACGTCCACGGCGGCATGGGCCACGGCCTGTGCGCCATCGACCAGCACCAGGGCACCGGCTTCATGCGCCAGCCGGATCAGCTCGGCCACCGGGTTCACGGTGCCCAGCGCGTTGGATACGTGCGCGACCCCGACCAGGCGGGTGCGGGCATTGAGCTGCGCCTTGAAGTCGGCCAGATCCAGTTCGCCGCTGTCGGTGATGCGGGCATGACGCAGCACAGCGCCCGTGCGGGCGCACAGCAACTGCCAGGGCACGATATTGGAATGGTGTTCCATGCCCGTGACCAGGATCTCGTCGCCTGCCTGCAGGCCCTGCCCCCAGGTCTGGGCGACCAGGTTGATGGATTCGGTGGTGCCACGCGTGAAGATCACATCCTGGCTGTCGGGTGCATTCAGCAGTCCGCGCACCCGTTCCCGCGCCTGTTCATACAGGTCGGTGGCATGCTGGGACAACCAGTGCACGCCGCGATGGATGTTGGCGTTGGACTGCTCGTAGAACTGGTCCAGGGCCTGGATGACGGCGCGCGGCTTCTGGGTCGTGGCGCCGTTGTCCAGGTAGGCCAGGCGGCGCTTGCGCACTGGCCGGGCCAGGATGGGGAAATCGTCGGCAACGGGACGGCCATCGGAGCCCAGCAAGGCACCTGCAGCCTCGTCGGATTGCGCCAGGCGTACGGTTTCGGAAGACGTCAGCGGGGCGTTCATGCGGCCTCCAGGACCATGCCACCAGGCAGCAGGGATCGGATGGCCTGCTCGACGCGCTGGCGCAGCACAGGCACCTCGATCCGGGCCACGCTGGCTGCCGCAAAGGCGTAGGTCAGGATGTCGCGCGCGTGGGCCTCGTCCAGGCCGCGCGTACGCAGGTAGAACAGGCTGTCGGCGTCGATCTGGCCGACCGTGGCGCCGTGGGCGCATTTCACGTCGTCGGCGTAGATTTCGAGTTCCGGCCGGGAATCGGATTTCGCCAGGCGCGACAGCAGCAGGCTGTCGTTGCGCTGGATGGCATCGGTGCCATCGGCCCCCGGCGCGACCAGGATGCGGCCGCTGAACACGCCGTGCGCGGTATCGGCCAGGATGCCGCGATAGTTTTCGTGACTGACGCAGCGTGGTTTATCGTGGCCGATCAGGGTGTGATGATCGACGTGGCGCCGCTGATCGACGTAATACAGACCGTTGAACAGGGTTTCGCAGCGTTCGTCGGCAAAATGCGTAGCGATGTCGTGACGCGCCAGCCGAGCGCCCAGCGATACCGAATGCGACGCAAAGTACGAACCGCGCGACTGCACAGCATCAATTTCGCCCAGATGCCATGCCTGGGCCGATTCCTGCTGCAGTTTCAAGTGCGTGATGCGGGCATCCTGGTCCAGGGTCAAGCGCGTGGCGGCATGGCGGAAATTGCTGGCCTGGGCCACGCCGACATAATGTTCGACGACCGTGGCCTGCGAGCCGGCCGCCGCCTGCACGACGTGCCGCAGGAAATGGGCGGCTTGTGGCGACGCGGCCGCGCACACCACGTGAATGGGTTGTTCGACGGCCACGCCCCGCGCCAGGCTGATCCAGGCGCCGTCTCCGGCCAGGGCCAGGTTCAGCGCACTGGTGCTGTGCCCCTGGTCCGCCTGGCCGTAGGCGGCCTGGATCGCATCGGCATGGCTGGACCAGGCCTGCGACAGCGACAACACGACTGCACCAGCCGGCAGGGTACCGAGGTCCGACAGCGCAGCATCGAAGGCGCCGTCCACGAACACCAGCCAATGACCGGATTCGCCCGCCTTCAGTTCGGCCACCAAGTCGGCAACCGGCTGGGCGCCGCCATCGGTGAACGTGGCCGCCGCCAGCGGCGACAGAGAAGTATGGCGCCAGGCCTCGATCTTCGTCGTGGGCCAGCCCTCGCTCATGAAGCGGTCCAGGGCCTGCCGGCGCTCGCCGGCCAGCCACGGCACCTCGGCACCGGGCAGCGCCGCCGCCCGCCGGTCGAATGCATCGGCCCAGGCTTGCAGATTGGTACTCATGCCCGCGCCCCTGGTTTCACGCCGATCTTCTTGCCATCGTCGGCCGGCTTGGCAGATCGGGCCGGGGCCTGATTGACCCCTTCGATCCAGCCATAGCCCTTGGCTTCGAGTTCGAGGGCCAGTTCGCGTCCGCCGGAGCGCACGATCTTGCCGTGGGCCAGCACGTGCACGAAATCGGGCACGATGTAGTCCAGCAGACGCTGATAGTGAGTGATGACGATCATGGCGCGATCCGGCGCACGCAGGCGGTTCACGCCGTCGGCCACGGTCTTCAGGGCATCGATGTCCAGCCCGGAATCGGTTTCGTCCAGGATGGCCAGCTTTGGTTCCAGCAAGGCCATCTGCAGGACTTCGTTGCGTTTCTTCTCGCCGCCCGAAAAGCCCTCGTTCACGGAACGGTACAGGAACTCGTCGCGCATGCCCACGAGTTTCATTTCGGCCTTGGCCCGCTTGACGAAATCCATGGCGTCGAGCTCCGGCTCGCCGCGATGACGGCGACCCGCATTGACTGCCGCCCGCAGGAAATAGGCGTTGGACACGCCGGGAATCTCGATCGGGTACTGGAAGGCCAGGAAGATGCCGGCGCGGGCGCGTTCTTCAACGGGCAGGGCCAGCAGGTCCTGGCCCATGAATTCGACCGTTCCGCCGGTGACCTTGTAGTCGTCGCGCCCGGTCAGCACCTGCGACAGCGTGCTCTTGCCCGCGCCATTGGGGCCCATGATGGCATGGACTTCGCCGGCCTTGACCTCAAGGTCCAGGCCACGCAGGATTTCATTGTCCTCGATCGAGGCGTGCAGATCATTGATTTTCAGCATGAGATGGGTTCCTTAACCGACGCTGCCTTCCAGGCTCACGCCGAGCAGATTCTGCGCTTCGACGGCGAATTCCATGGGCAATTCCTTGAAAACTTCCTTGCAGAAGCCGTTGACGATCATCGACACGGCGTCCTCGGCCGACAGGCCTCGCTGCATGGCATAGAACAACTGGTCTTCCGCGATGCGCGACGCCGTGGCTTCGTGCTCGACGCTGGCGCTGGGATTCTGTACCTCGATGGTCGGGAAGGTATGCGCGGCGCATTCCTTGCCGATCAGCAGCGAATCGCACTGCGTGTAATTGCGGGCGTTTTCCGCCTTGGGCGTCATGCGCACCAGGCCCCGGAAGGTATTGCTGCCGTGACCGGCGGAAATGCCTTTGGAAATGATGGTGCTGCGGGTGTTGCGGCCCATGTGCACCATCTTCGTGCCGGTATCCGCCTGCTGGTAATGGTTCGACAGGGCCACGGAATAGAATTCGCCCGTGGAGTCGTCGCCACGCAGGATCACGCTGGGATACTTCCAGGTGATGGCCGAACCGGTTTCCACCTGGGTCCAGGAAATCCGCGAACGCGGCCCGCGGCAGTCGCCGCGTTTCGTGACGAAGTTATAGATGCCGCCCACGCCGTTCTCATCGCCGGGGTACCAGTTCTGGACCGTGGAATATTTGATACGGGCATCATCCAGCGCGACCAGTTCCACCACGGCGGCGTGCAGCTGGTTTTCATCGCGCATCGGCGCCGTACAGCCTTCCAGGTAGCTGACGATGGCGCCTTCATCGGCGATGATCAGCGTGCGTTCAAACTGGCCGGTATCCGCGTTGTTGATACGGAAATACGTAGACAATTCCATCGGGCATTTCACGCCCTTGGGGATGTAGACGAACGACCCATCCGAGAACACGGCCGAATTCAGGGCCGCATAGAAGTTGTCGCCCGGCGGCACCACCGTGCCCATGTATTTCTGCACCAGGTCAGGGTGGGAACGCACGGCTTCCGAGAACGAACAGAAGATGATGCCGACGTCGGCCAGCTGCTTGCGAAACGTAGTGGCCACGGACACGGAATCGAACACGGCATCCACCGCCACACCGGCAAGCTTCGCCCTTTCGTGCAGGGGGACGCCCAGCTTTTCGTAGGTCTTCAGCAGTTCGGGATCGACCTCGTCCAGGCTCTTGGGGCCGTCTTTCTTGGACTTGGGCGCCGAGAAATAGCTGATGTCCTGGAAATCGGGTTCCGGGAAATGGACCTTGGCCCAGTTGGGACGCGGCATCTTCAGCCACTCGCGGTAGGCTTTCAGGCGCCATTCCAGCATGAACTCGGGTTCGCGCTTGACCGCAGACAGGCGGCGAATCACGTCCTCGTCCAGGCCCTTCGGAAAGGTCACGGCCTCGATTTCCGTGACGAAACCGGCGTCGTAGTCGCGGTCGAGGAAGGAATCGAGCTTGTCGTTGACAGTACTCATTTGGACAGACTCCAGTTCGGG
>NZ_JAUCDS010000027.1:0-41101 GCF_034674885.1 Castellaniella sp. | reverse complement strand
CCAACAGATTTACAGTCTGCCCCCTTTAACCACTCGGGCACCCCACCGAAGCGAACCACGGATTATGAAGATATTTTTTTTGCCTGTCAAGCGCCCTGGTCTTGTCGGGCCAGGACCTGGCCCAGTCCCTGGCGTTCCAGCAAGGCGTCCAGATGCGCCCAATCAGAAAAATCGATCACCAGCTGGCCGCCCTTGCGCGCGCCGGACTTGATCCGCACACGGGTCGCCAGGTGATCCGACAGGGCTTTTTCCAGCCGGCCCAGATCGCCCGTGCCGGGCTTGGGGTCCACTCGGGCCACCCGGCCCGATGGCGTCAGGACCGCCTGGTCTTCATCGCGCAGAGCGCGGGCGACGCGCTTCTCGGTTTCACGCACGGACAGGCGGCGAGCGACGACCTCGTGGGCCAGCAGTATCTGACGCGCGGCATCGGTCGCCAGCAAGGCGCGGGCATGTCCCATGTCGATGTCGCCCGCGAGCAGCATGGTCTGCACGGGTTCGGCCAGGTTCAGCAGCCGCAGCAGATTGCTGGTGGCCGATCGCGACCGCCCGATTGCCGTGGCGGCCTGTTCGTGCGTCAACCCGAATTCATCCAGCAGGCGGCGCACACCATGGGCTTCTTCCAGGGGATTGAGATCCTCGCGCTGGATATTCTCGATCAGGGCCATGGCAGCGGCGTTCTCGTCGGCCACCTGACGCACCAGCACGGGGACGTCTTTCAGACCCGCGATCTGGGCCGCCCGAAAACGACGTTCGCCCGCGATGATCTCATACTGGCTGGGATCCGATTCCAACGGGCGCACCAGGATCGGTTGCATGATCCCCTGGGCGCGGATCGAATCAGCCAGATCATTGAGGGCGCCTTCGTCCATCCGGGTGCGCGGCTGATAGCGGCCGGCCCGCAGAACGGCGACCGGCAGCTGGTGCGGAGCGTCTGATGCCGGGGCATTGCCCACGGCATCCAGGGCGCCGTGATCTGCCCCCAACAGGGCATCCAGGCCACGGCCCAGTCCTTTTTTTCGAGTTGCCATCGGGAAAAGTCCTTGTCAGTGGTGCGGAGCGCAATCAGGCGGCGCGTCGACGGATGCCACCGCCTACGCGGCGGATCAGTTCTTCGCCAAAAGCGAGATAGGCCTTGGCTCCGCGTGAAGATTTGTCGTAGATCACCCCCGGCATGCCGTGGCTGGGGGCTTCGGCCAGGCGGACGTTGCGCGGCACGACGGATTTGAAGACCTTGTCGCCGAAGTGCGATTCAAGCTGTTCGGACACCTGCTGCTGCAACGTGACCCGGGTGTCAAACATGACACGCAGCAGTCCGATCAATTCCAATCCCGGATTCAGGTTGCGGTAGACGCGTTTGATGGTGTTGACCAGATCGGACAGGCCTTCCAGGGCGAAGTATTCGCACTGCATGGGGATGATCACGCCATGGGCGCCCGCCAGGCCATTGAGCGTCAGCAGGGACAAGGTCGGAGGGCAATCGATCAGGATGAAATCGTAGTCCGTGCTGATCTGTTCCAGCGCCAGTTTCAGCTGGGTTTCACGGTTTTCCATACCGACCAGATCGATCTCGGCGCCGGAAAGTTCCCGGTTGGAGGGCAGCACGTCGTAGCCGCCGGATTCCGAGCGGATCCGCGCATCCGCCACGCGGGCCTCTCCGATCAGCACCTGATACAGATTGACGGTAGCGCCGTTCTTGTCGATGCCGCTGCCCATCGTGGCATTGCCTTGCGGATCCAGGTCCACCAGCAGAACCCTTTGGCCATGCAACGCCAGGGCGGCCGACAGATTGATGGCGGTGGTGGTCTTGCCCACCCCGCCCTTCTGGTTGGCGATGCAGAACACGCGGGCGGCAGGCTTCGGGCTATCGGCAGTCATGAGGTTCCTTCAATCCGAGTTCCAACAGGCAGCGGTGCGCGTCCATGTCCGGTACGTGCAAAGTCTGCCACGATTTCACTGTCCAGTCGGTCGCCGATTCCAGCGCCCGGCATTCATCGTCTGGGAACTGGCCTTTCATGGCCAGCATCGCCCCATCGGGCGACCGGTGATGTCCCGCGACCTGGACGAAATCGCTGAGCGACGCAAAGGCGCGGGAAATCACCACGTCGGCCTGCAGGCTGTCCAGGGACTCGATGCGGCCATGAACGGCCTGCACGTTCTTCAGTCCCAGCACACCGGCCGCCTGGCGGACGAAGGCTGTTTTCTTGCCTACTGCATCCACGCAAAAAACGGTCCAATCGGGCTGGCAGATGCCCAGAATGATACCCGGTAAACCCGCCCCGGAACCCATATCCGCGACCCGGGTGTCGCGCCCGGCCCGAATGCCGCGCACCGGCTGCACGACGGCCAGGCTGTCGAATACGTGCTGCACCAGCATGTCGGCGGGTTCGCGCACGGCCGTCAGGTTGTAGGCCCTGTTCCAGTGATGAAGCTGCTGCAGGTAGGCCAGCAGCTGATCCATGCGGCCCAGATCCTGCGCCATCCCGAGAGACCGCAGGGCCGCACCCAAAGGTTCGCGGAACGAGGAGAAATCTCGGCTCATGCGGCTTTTCGCCCTCTCTGGAGCCTTTTCAGATGCACCAGCAACAGGGAAATGGCTGCCGGCGTCACACCGGAAATCCGGCCAGCCTGGCCGATCGTCGCCGGTCGGGCGGATTCCAGCCGCTGACGGACCTCGGTGGACAGCCCCGGGACATGTCCGTAGTCGAAATCGTCGGGGATGGCGTGGCCTTCCTGGGCGCGCTGGCGCTCGATTTCCAGGCGCTGGCGTTCGACATAGCCGGCATATTTGACCTGAATGCCTAGTTGTTCGACCTGATCGGCCTGCGTCAGGCCTGCGCCGATCAGTGGAGCATCGTCCAGGTCGCGCAGCGCCATCAGCTGCGTGTAATCCACGTCAGGGCGCTTCAACAGATCCAGCAGGCTGGGATGGCGGTCCTGGTGCTGCAAGGAAAGACGCTCGCGGTCATGCGCATTCAGGACCGCCGGGTTGATCCGGGTATCTTGCAGACGCTGAATCTCGGCCGCAACGGCATCGCGTTTGCGGCTGAAGGCATCCCAACGCGCGTCATCCACCAGCCCCAGGCGCCGGCCGGTCTCTGTCAGACGTTGATCGGCGTTGTCCTCACGCAGGCTCAAGCGGTATTCAGCTCGTGACGTAAACATTCTGTAAGGTTCAGTAACGCCTTTTGTTACAAGATCATCTACCAGGACACCAAGATAGGCTTCCTGGCGCGGAACGACCCAGGGATCCTGCCCCCTGCAGCGCAGCGCAGCATTGGCGCCCGCCATCAGGCCCTGCGCGGCTGCCTCTTCGTAGCCTGTCGTGCCATTGATCTGGCCTGCAAAGAACAGATTTCGAATCGCCTTTGTTTCCAGCCAGGCATGCAAATGCCGAGGATCAAAATAGTCATACTCGATCGCATAGCCAGGCCGCATGATTCGGGCATTTTCCAATCCTGGCAGGCTTTGGACCAACGCATACTGGATATCGAAAGGAAGGCTGGTGGAAATGCCGTTCGGATAGATCTCGCACGAGGACTCGCCTTCCGGCTCCAAAAATACCTGATGACTGGTTTTATCGGCAAACCGATGGATTTTGTCTTCGATGGATGGACAGTACCGGGGCCCCACGCCTTCAATGGTCCCCTGGTCACTGTACAGTGGCGATCGATCCAGGCCTGAACGAACGATCTCGTGGGATCTCTCTGTCGTGTGCGTGATCCAGCAAGGAACCTGCTCGGGGTGCATGTCAGCCTGCCCCATGAACGAGAACACGGGAACGGGATCCAGATCACCAGGCTGAACTTCCGTCTTTGAGAAATCGATCGTCTTTGCATCGATCCGAGGCGGTGTTCCCGTCTTCAGGCGCCCCTGAGGTAGCTTCAGTTCCTTTAACCGTTGTCCCAAGCTGGTGGCGGGAGGATCCCCCGCACGCCCCGCTGCATAGTGCGACAGACCCACATGCATCAGTCCATTCAAAAAGGTGCCGGCAGTCAACACCACAGTCCTGGCACGAAAGATCAGACCGATCTGGGTCTTCGCCCCGACGACCCGATCCCCTTCCAGAATCAAGTCATCGACGGATTGTTGAAAGACCATCAAGTTCTGCTGAGTCTGCAACATCATGCGGATGGCTCGTCGATAAAGAGAGCGATCTGCTTGGGCACGGGTCGCGCGGACTGCCGGGCCTTTGGAGCGATTCAGAATTCGGAACTGTATGCCGGCGAGATCCGTTGCCCAGGCCATGGCGCCCCCCAGGGCGTCTACTTCCTTGACTAGATGTCCTTTGCCTATGCCGCCAATCGATGGGTTGCACGACATCTGACCCAGGGTATCCATATTATGGGTCAACAGTAACGTCGTCGCCCCCATTCGGGCTGCAGCCAATGCCGCTTCCGTTCCCGCATGGCCGCCACCAATGACGAGAACATCAAATTCTTCGGAATAATTCATGGGAAAAGATAGGAGGGGTTCGCGACATTATACGTCCTCCGATTCGACAATCTAGCCTTGTTTCACGTGAAACAAGATCAGATCAACTGAATGGATGTTTCACGTGAAACATACCAACAGCCTCGCGATACGTCGCCGGGTCGGATGTTCCACGTGAAACATCACCCGAAAATATCGGCTGGGGATAAGGCTGTGGACAAGATCGGGAAAACCGCGTACAACTATTTGGGCCGGAAATCAAAAAGGCACCCGGAGGTGCCTTTGGAAACCAACCGCTAGAACTTACAGCGGGCGGATTTCAGCAGCCTGGGGGCCCTTGGGGCCGTCCTTGACTTCGAACTGAACTTCTTGCCCTTCGTTCAGGCTGCGATAACCGCGACCTTCGATAGCGGAGAAGTGCGCAAACACGTCAGAACCACCGGCGTCCGGAGTGATGAAGCCGAAACCCTTTTCAGCATTGAACCATTTGACTTTGCCCGTTTGAGCCATGATCAGGTACGTCCTAATAAAAGAAAGATAACAACAATGAATCAAGAACGCTGAAACGGAACAGATCGTGCCTAAGTGCGATGACCGACAGGCCAGGCCTACTGCGAAACGTGCGTGCTGCTTGAATTGCATTGCAACAAGGAGAATAACCACGCTTGATTAAAAGTCAAATCATAGTTTTCCCTAATCAGAATTGTATCCGTGCAGGCCTCATTCTGCAGAAATAATTGTTGAATTTCCCTAGACCGTATTCCAAATCCAACATTCTCGAATCCATGATCAATCTAAAGTCAAAACTGCCTTTGGTAGGCGATACGATTTTCAGCGAAATGAGTACGCTGGCACAGCAACTGAATGCCATCAACCTGGGGCAGGGATTCCCGGATTACCAACCCGATACCGAATTGCTGAATGCAGTCTGCCAGGCAATCCAGCAAGGCCCCAATCAATATGCCCCCATGATCGGGGTACCGGCATTGCGCCAGGCGATCCGTGACAAAACCATTGCTCACCAAGGTCACGCCTATGATCCAGACGCGGACATCACTGTGACATCCGGAGCAACGGAAGCATTGACCTCCAGCATCCTGGCCCTGGTGCAGGCCGGCGATGAAGTCATTCTGATCGACCCGTCTTATGACCTCTATGCCCCCGTCGTGACACTGGCCGGCGGTCTGACGGTTCGCGTCGCAATGAATCCGCCCACAGCAGATACCCCGAGATTTTCTTTGGATTGGGACGCCATCGCGCACGCGGTCACGCCGAAAACACGTCTGCTGATGTTGAATTTCCCTCATAACCCCAGCGGACTGACGCTGCGCGAAGAGGACCTGGATGCGCTGGAACACATTGCAGCCCATCACGATTTCCTGATTCTGTCGGATGAAGCCTACGAGCATATCGTTTTCGACGGAAACCCCCACGTCAGTCCGGTGTCCAGACCAGCCTTGGCTTCGCGTTGCATACTGGTGTCGTCCTTTGCAAAGACGTTTCATGCCACCGGCTGGAAGATTGGTTACTGCTGCGCACCCAGTTCAATTTCGCAAGAGGTCCGCAAGGTTCACCAGTTTACCGTGTACTCAGTGAGCACCCCCATGCAAACCGGCATCGCAAGCTATCTGAAACAGACCCAGGCCATACACGGGCTGTCTGCCTTTTACCAACGCAAGCGCGATCGCCTGGTGCAGGGCTTGAAAGCAAGCAGGCTACAGCCGCTGCATTCCGAAGGTACGTTTTTCCTGCTGGTCGATACCAGAGCACTGGGGCAGGGGCCGGAAAAAGACCTGGCCATCCGGCTGACGCGAGAAGCCGGTGTCGCAACCATCCCCGTTTCGGCGTTCTACGCCGATCCCGCTGCGCCAGCAGCCAACCACCAACTGCTGCGACTGTGCTTTGCCAAGCAGGACGCGACATTGGATGACGCCATTGAAAAACTGGCGAACCTGTAAGGTAGTCCTTCAAGTCGGTCGTGACAGGTCAGGGGCTTCTGTTTGTTCTTATCTTTTATATCTAACTGATAAGACTAATGGAAGACTGTGGATAAGTGGAATAAGTCGGTTTGTCGTTATAAATCATCGGTTTAATAAGACTTTCCTGGTGGAATACTCTGTGTCTCTTCGTAGGGCTGTTTGGGGACATATTTTCCTGATGACAAAACAGGCCGCCTTATGCAGAACTCATCCACAGCGAATACACAACCCTGGTTCCCTCTGCTTGTCCACAGGGCCCGGTCCGGGTATTGCATCAGCATGTGGCACAGAGACGGCAGAAAACTGCAGCATCCGGAAGACCCCCATCTTCTTCTAACAATCTTCTATTAATCTATAAGATAGTTGATGGGTGCCTGTGGGTAACTGGGACAAGTGAAAAATCCCATATAACTCAAATTCATAGCAGATTTTTCCCTGTGGCCTATCGTGGGGACGAGACGAGGACGGATTGTGGATGTTTTCCGGTCGCCTGTTGAATTGGCGACTTATTGACAAGCTATCCCCAGGAAATGCACGGGCGGGATGCCCCGTATTTGTCCACAGGCGGACCTACATGGTGGCCAGTCGCTGGCCATCGTCGAAGACCAGTTCCCGTTCGGGCCACATCAGGGCGGCCAGGCGGTAGCGGGTGGGGTCGGGCTGGCCCTGTTTGCGGCGTTCGCTCCAGCGGGCGCCAACGGAATAGTCGATGCAATAGGCCTGCCGCTGCGATCCATGCCAGGCCGTGGGGGCGATGTTCTGGAACAAACGGCTGTAGCGCCACGCATCCGGGCTGGCGGGTGGCTGGAACAGACGCCAGTAGTGGCCGATGACTACGGGAGTGGGGTCAGGGTCCTGATCCCACCATGCGATGCGGTCCGAATAGCGCCATCGATGACCGGAATAGAAGGGCTGTGCGCTGCGGGCTTCGATGCCGGACGTCATGCGCTTGATCGGGTTGAAACGCTGCTGCAGGGATTCGAAGTCTGCGACGGCATCCAGATAAGGAGGGGGATTGTCTGGGTCTTCCAGTTCGCGGGCCCAGCGTTCGCGTTCGGCGATATAGCGTGCGCGAAGATCGTTTTTTTCCGCCAGTTTCTGGATGCGCAGGTCCCATTCGTGAATCAGTTCCAGGATGCTTCCCAGAGGCGCCTGCGAGACGGCGTCCACGGCGACCTGGTCCCAGGCGGCGTGAACGATCCTGAGGCCCGGCATGCGGATCGCCAGGGGCAGGGCGCAGAAGAAGTCGCGGATTTCCGGGCGCTGGGTGGCCGAAGCTCGGGTGAATGGCGCGTAATGCGGGGTATCGGAGGCCTCGCGGCTGTCGAAGAACCAGCCCGAACCGTCCTTGGCGTCGTGGGCCAGCAGATTGATCTCGTGATTGCCCAGAATGGCCAGCGCCCGCCCCCGGTCGATCAGTTCGCGTACACGGTGGACGACGGCCACGCTGTCGGGCCCCCGGTCGCAGAGGTCGCCGATGAAGATCAGCTTTCTGTCTTTCAGTTCGGGGTGGCGATCGAGTCGGTCCAGCAGGGCGTCAAGCGCCTGGATTTCGCCGTGGATGTCGCCGATGATGGCCAAGGGCTGTTCGGGCAGGGTGTGGACAAGAGTTGGGTTCATGCCCCTATTCTCCTTCCTGTCGGGATTGAGGACAATGGGAGGAATCCGGGGGTGGGTTTTGCGGGAGACTGTCTGATGAGCCGATATCACGTCAGCGGGTGGCAGAACAGCTATCAGGAAGGGTCGGACGGTGACGTCCTGAAGAACAAGCTGGGTATCGTCACGCGCGACGACATGGACCATGCTGAATTGATGCTGTTGCGCAAGCTGTACGTAGATGTCCTGGGGCAACTGCCCCAGGGGCCCGTCACAGTGCGCCTGATCCGCGAGTGGCACCGCCGCTGGCTGGGCAATGTATATGCCTGGGCGGGCTACGAACGTTCGGTCAACATGAGCAAGGGCGGGTTTCCCTTTGCCGCAGCCGACCGGATACCGGCCTTGCTGGATGACTACGACCGGCGCTGCCTGGCGCGCTACACGCCGTGTTTTGGCATACTGCGCAAGGACCTGATCGAGGCCGTCGCCCTGACGCACGTGGAATTCATCCTGATCCATCCGTTTCGCGAGGGTAATGGCCGGATTGCGCGCCTGCTGGCGGACGTGATGGCCGTGCAGGCTGGTCTGGGCCCGCTGGACTACAGCCCATGGGAATCGCATCGGTCCGAGTACATTCAGGCGATCCAGATGGGACTGATGGGGGATTACCAGCCGATGAAAATATGGGTCGGGCGCGTCGTGCCCGATGATGACACCTGATCAGGCCAGGGTGGAACCAGCCAGTTCCAGCGTGGGGAAACGGCTGTCGGCCTGCAGTTGGTTTTCGAGTTCCTGGATTGCCTGGCCGGTTTCGATGGCCGTGGAACTGGCGACGGCCCGGATGATGCGGCGCAAATCTACGGCGGGCGCCGTAGTGAGCAGATCAGGAATTGGAAGGGTGCTGGAAAGCATGCTTCATTATACTGCGCATTGCCTTGAAGCCCCTGATTTCAGATGGAAATTTGGTATTCAGGGTGTTTGGATGCGGGGATTTCGAGACATCTTTCAGGCATCCAGCATTCGCACCATGTAGTGCGCTGTCGGTGGGTAGTCGGCCAGGCAGGCGGTCTGGTCCGGGGTGAGCTTGCTGCAGGTCCTGTATCCCAGCTGCGCCCAGAATGCCTGGGAACCCTGGACCGAGACCAGCGCCGAATGCGCGAGTCCGGTTGCTCGCGCCCGATCCCAGGCTTGGTGGACCAGGATCTGCGCGAGTTTTCGTCCACGGGCTCGCGGGTGGATGGCCAGATCGTGCAGGTACAGCGTATCGCCGCCTGCGACGGGGCTGGCTGCGGCGTTCAGGCGACCCAGATACCCCTGATGGCAGGGATGGCAGAACAGGTAGGCGCACAGGCCGAAATCATCGCGAATGCCCCAGATCCAACCTGGAGAGGCGGCCAGGCGGGCGGCCATGACGGAATCAGACTCGATCATGGCGGCGGGATAGCAGTTCGCCTGGATCTCGTTGATTCTCGGTAAGTCGGCGCTTGTCAGGCAATATGGCACATCGGGCATGTGATCTGGGACGTCCTAAGTCTTGACTAAGTTATGCGGTGTATTGTCGCCCAGTTAAGTTGTTACAGAACTGTTTGAACAGGATATTGGTCATGGTGCACAATCCGGCCGGTGACAGGGCCGCCCCCATCGGGAACGCGACAACCTTGGATGCAACCTGGGAACATCTGGCCCGGGCACAGGTGCGACGCCGTCGGGCGCTGGGAGTTCTGGCGGTCATTGCCGTTTGCCTGCTGCCCTGGCTGAGTTCCGCCTGGCCCGAAACCGGCTGGGTGAATGAAGGCCTGGAGTGGGTGGGACTGGCTTTGCTGATTCTGGCGATATTTGGGCGTTGCGCCTGCATGTTGTACCTGGGCGGGCGCAAGGGTGCCGACCTGGTGGCCGAAGGACCCTACTCCATCAGTCGTAACCCCCTGTATGTATTTTCCATTCTGGCCGTCTTCGGCATGGGGCTGCAGACCGCCAGCCTGGTGATCGGATTGGTGCTGGCGGCGGTGGCCAGCCTGATATTCAACTGGATCGTCAGCGAGGAAGAAGTCCTGCTGCGTCAGGTATTTGGCGCCAGCTACGATGCGTATTGCAAGCGGACTCCCCGGTTTCTGCCCAAGCTGTCCTTGTGGCAATCGCCCCAGCACGTCACGGTGGATCTGCAAGGCGTCTGGAAAACCGTGCGTGACGCCTTGCCGTATTTTCTTTCGATTCCTGTCTTTGAAGCCATTGAAGTGGCTCAACAAGCAGGATGGGTCCATGTATACTTTTTTCTGTACTGACCTCACGTCGTATCCAAGTTTGCTCGAGTAGTCTCTTGATCGCCAGGCACTGGAGACCTGCATGCTGAAGAATAGAAACACAGGAGCTATTCCACTGGTGCAGAATCTGCGTCAGTATCAAGCCCGCTATCAGGCGGACATCCACAGACTGGCGGGACTGGTGCAAACCGTCTCGCCAGGGCTTTTTCTGCGGGAATGGGTGGCTCGCCCCGGTTCGGTGGGGGCCGTCTGGCCCAGTTCCAGGCACTTGGCCCGCCAGATGGCGGCGCAGGTTCCCCTGTCGGGGGATGGCCTGATCGTGGAATTGGGCGCAGGCACCGGCGCGGTGACGCAGGCTCTGCTGGATCGCGGCATTCCTGCCCGGCGCTTGTGGATCGTGGAACGATCCCCTGCGTTTGTGCAGCACCTGCGGTACCGGTTTCCGGCGCTGACCGTGGTGGGGGGCGATGCGGTCGATCTCGAATCCTTGCTGCCGGCCAATAAAAAGGTGGACACCGTGGTGTCCAGCCTGCCGCTGCGCTCGCTGCCCGACGATGTGGTCGGCGCCGTTTTCGATCAATGGCGGCGGTGCCTTGCGGTGGATGGCTGTCTGGTGCAGTTCACCTATGCCTTGTGGGGGCGCAACACCGACCTGTTTGCCGGCTTCGCCGAAGCCCCCTGTCGCTACGTCTGGAGGAACATGCCGCCCGCTCGGGTGCGTACCTTCAGGCGAGTGCCGTTCGCTTCAGGCGGATCGTGACCTTCAGCCCCGTCCTGGCGCCGGCATCCGAAAAATCCAGATCCATGTCGGCTCCCAGGCGGGTGACGATAGTCTTGACGATGGCCAGACCTAGCCCGGACCCAAGCTGTTCCGTGCCCAGCACCCGGTAGAACGGGTCGAATACCCGCTTTCTTTCCTGGATGGGAATGCCAGGACCGGTATCGGAGACACAGAGTTCGATAATGTCTTCCAGTTCGTAGGCGGACAGGTCGACCCGGCCGCCGGCGGGTGTGTAGCGGATGGCGTTGTCCACCAGGTTCCTGATCAGTGTGCTCAGATCCAGTTCGTTGACCTGGATCTGGATGTCGGGCACCTGAGTCACGCCCAGATCCACTGATTTTGCCTGGGCTTGCGGAATCAGGTCTTCCAGCACGCGGCGGTACAGCATGGGGATGGAAACCGGGCTTGTCGCTGGCTCCGAGGCCGATTGGGCCCTGGCCAGGCTGAGCAGCTGGTCCAGCAGATTGCGACCCCTCTGGATACCCTGGCGCAGGGCGGACAGCCGTTCCCGCGCCGCCTCGGGCAGGTCGGATTCATTCAGGCGTTCGGCCTGCAGCGACAGCGCGGTCATCGGCGAGCGCAGTTCGTGCGCGGCATCGGCGACGAAACGACGCTGGGTTTCACGCGAACGCGCCAGCCGGGCCAGCAAGCGGTTGATGGCGATGACGAAGGGGCGCACTTCCGTAGGCAGGTGATGATCCCGCACGGGGCGCAGATCTTCGAACGAGCGCCGGTCGATTTCACTGGAGAGCCCGGCGATCGGTTGGAACATCGTGCGCACCAGGCGAGTGACGATCAGCAACAGGATCGGCACCAGGATCAGGAAAGGCATCAGAGTGCGCATGGCGCTTTCGTGTGCGATCTTGTCGCGAAAATCGGTTTCCTGGGCAATGGCGACGCGCTCGCCGGACGGGCGGCTCTTGATCAGCACCCGGTACGCGTGGTCGTTCGACTTCAGGGTGTGCAGCCCCTCGGCCAGGCCATCGGGCAGCGACAGGATGCCGTCGGCGCGTGGTGAGTGGTATCCGGCGGTGGATGACGCCAGGCGCTGGATGATGATGTAGGAATCATCGTCGCCGTCGGCCAGGTGGGTGGCCGTATCGCCCGGCGCCAGCACCAGGTGTTGTTGATCCATCAGTTCGGCGATCTGATAGAGCACGTCGTCCTGCAGTTCGTGGGCTTCTTCCAGGGCCGAGAGAAAGGAAAAGATGCCCGCGATGCCGGCGACGGCGATGATGGCGATCGACAGTGCGAAGGACAGGCGGAACTGCAGCGAGGTGTTCAGCCGCTTTTTGAGACCATCCATCCAACCCCCCTGACATTGCGGATCACATCGTGTCCGAGTTTTCGCCGCAGGGCGTGAATCAGGAATTCGACGGCATTGCTTTCGACTTCCTCGCCCCAGCCATACAACCGGTCTTCCAGTTCGGATCGCGACAGGATGGCTCCGGGTCGGATCAGCAAGGCCTGAAGCAGGGAGAATTCGCGGCTGGAGAGCTGCGCCGGCATGCCGTCCGGTCCGCTGGCCTGTTTCGTGGCGGGGTCCAGCGTCACCACGCCATTGCTCAGAACGGGCTGGGTCTGTCCGTTGTGGCGCCGCACCACGGCCCGCATTCTGGCCAGCAATTCGGCCATGTCGAAAGGCTTGAGGATATAGTCGTCTGCGCCGGCGTCCAGGCCTTGCAGGCGGTCGTGCAGGGCGTCCCGGGCGGTAATGATCAGGATGGGGATGGGGTTTCCTCGTGCGCGCAGGGCGTCCAGCACTTGCAGACCGTCTTTTCCAGGCAGGCCCAGGTCCAGCAAAGCCAGGTCATAGTGCTGCGTAGCCAGGGTGTCGAGCGCGGTCTGTCCGTTCTGCACCCAGTCGGCGGCGTAGGCGGCGTCCAACAGGGCGCCGTGGATCGCCTGGCCGATCATGGGGTCGTCTTCGACCAGCAGTACGCGCATCGGGAACTCCTGTGCTTTTCATGCAAGGATAAACCGGATTGTTCAATCAGCCTTCGTCCGGAGTCGGCATCAGGGCGAAGTGGTGCCGGAACTGTGGCGGTTCGGCGATCATCGGGCGCACGACCGGCGCAACCCGTAAACTTGCCAGCCATGCTCGACGGCGCGCTGGGCATCGCGGTGCCGGAAGCAGAGGGCCGAATGTTGCTGGTCCTGCGCGTCACCTTGAAGGGCGACCGTATTGCCCGCATCGAGGCCGTGGCGGATCGCGAAAGCCTGGACCGGTTGGAAGTGACCTGGCTCGACGGGCCGTGATCAGAGGAAAACGGCTATTGGATTTTTGAATTTTGTCTCTGGAGGTTTTATGAGTCCCATCACCATCTATCACAACCCGGCTTGCGGCACTTCGCGCAACGTGCTCGCGCTGATCCGCAATAGTGGTGAAGAGCCCACGATCATCGAATACTTGAAGACGCCGCCTGACCGCAGCACGCTGACTGCGCTGATTGCGGCGATGGGGGTTCCGGTGCGCTCGGTGCTGCGCGAAAAGGGCACGCCTTACGCCGAGCTGGGTCTGAGCGACCCGAAATGGAGCGACGATCAACTGATCGATTTCATGCTGCAGCATCCCATCCTGATGAACCGGCCGATCGTGGTCACCCCGCTGGGCGCGCGCCTGTGCCGTCCTTCGGAAGCTGTGCTGGACATTCTGCCGCAGCCGCAGCGCGGCGCGTTCAACAAGGAAGACGGCGAAGCCGTCGTGGATGCTAAGGCTCGATCGACAGACGCCTGAGGTGATGCAACCGTTCGCGCTGCAGGGTATCGGCCAGCGGTTCGGGGTCGCGACCCAGCGCGACCGCGTCGGCGGCCACGGCCTGCACGGCCGCGTCCAGGCGCGATGATCCTGCTTGCCACCAGCTGGCCAGCAATTGATCGGGGGAATACGCATCCAGCCCCTGGCGCCGCAATTCGGATCGATTGAAATCCTTCAGGTTCCATGTCATCACCTGCACGGCGGGGGGGCGCTGCAAGCCGCAGCGCGCTTTTCGCGCCAGGCCGGCAGCGATCACGTGGAAATCCTTCGGGTCGCTGTAGCGCAACCCGGCTTCGTAGGGGGCGGTGTTGGCCTCCATGGCGCCGGGGAAGCGCTGGTTCATGGCGTCCCATTGTTCCGCCAGCGTTTCAGGCGGAATCTGCCACAGACGCGCCGCGTTGCGGCGCCATTCCTCGCCGATGCGTTCGGTCCAGATCGGCTGGAATACGCCCAGGTCGGCCACGCGCAGCAGCAATCGGCGCTGCACCGTGGACATCAGCACGCAGGCATCGAGGACGACGAAGGGCGGGGAGGAAGAGCGGGACATGGGGCGCCGCGAAGCAGTGGATGCTGTTGTCGGACCCACAGGAAGATGTTGCTCTGGAGGGAGCGGCCGCCGCTTTCGCGCGATGCGATGTAATGGGTGTTCAGTGTACTTGAATGAATTGGCCTGGAGCCATTCATCAATGGCCCGCCAGCGCGGGAGCATAAGTTTTTACGAAGAATGCCAAGGTGATGCCGGAGGTGGCGAGCAGTGTGAGGGCGCGGATGATGCCCGGCGGCGCGCGCCGTCCGATACAGGCGCCGCCATATCCGCCGACGAGCGCGCCCGTCAGCATGGTCAGCGTCTCGGGCCAGCTCACCGCGTCGGCCACGATGAAGGCGAGCACCGCGACCACGTTGGCGGCACTGACCAGCAGTGTGCGCGGCGCGTTCAGGCTCTTCAGGTCGCAGTTGTCGAGCAAGCTCCACATTGCGATCATCATGATTCCGACCGCACCGCCGAAGTAGCCGCCGTAGATGCCCAGCGCGAACTGGACGGCCAGCACCGCATGCATATGGATGCGCCAGCGTGCGCGCAAGGCTTCGCCAATGCGCCGTCCAAATGCGAGCGCGATGGAGGCGACCAGCAGCAACCACGGCAATACGAACGTGAATGCTGCGGATGAGGTGCGCAGCAACAGCAGCGCGCCGACCAGGCCGCCGCATAGCGTCGTCGCCAGCAAGGCAGGCAACTGCACGGCGCCGACTGACCGCAATCCATCTTTGTAGGCCCAGGCGCTGGCCAGCCCGCCCGGGAACAGCGCAACCGTGCTGGATGTGTTCGCCTGAACCGGAGGGACGCCTGCGGCGATCAATGCTGGCAGGCTGATGAATGAGCCGCCGCCGGCCAGGGCATTCATCCCTCCAGCCACTATTCCAGCGCAGAAAACCAGAATTATCATATCCATGGAAGTGATGTTAGTCATCCGCCTGGACCCCGGCAATCTGGAAGTTCCGGTGCTAGACTTCGGAAATTCCGAATAAGGGGGAGGAAGGGCGATGCGCTTCGATCTGACCGATATGCGGGTTTTTCTGTCCGTGGTGGAGTGTGGCAGCCTGACGCAGGGCGCCCAGGCGATTCATCTGGCGTTGGCATCGGTCAGTGAACGCATCGCCGGCATGGAGGCGGCATTGGGTGCACAGCTGCTCGAGCGGAACCGTCGCGGGGTAAGCGCCACCGCTGCGGGTGAGGCCTTGGTCCGGCATGCTCGTTCGATCCTGGGGCAGGTCGAGCAGATGCGCGGAGAGTTGCGAACGTATGCGACAGGCCTGAAAGGCCGTATCCGGCTGCTGTCCAACACCGCCGCCATGGTCGCGTTCCTGCCGGCGCAGCTTTGTCAGTTTCTGGCGCTTCATCGAGATTTGTCCATCGACCTGGAAGAGCGAACCAGTGCGGACATCGTCCAGGCCTTGGGAGACAGGCGCGCCGACCTGGGTGTCGTCGCGGACATCGCGGATCTTGGTGCGCTGCAGTCGCACTTGATCGCAAGCGACCAGCTCGTCGTGATCGTCGGCCGTTCGCACTGGGCGGCCGGACAGACGCATGTGGCTTTTGCCGATCTTCTGGATGAACCGGTCGTGGGCACGGTAGACACGGCGTTGGAGGCGCATCTCGCGGAACGCGCGTCGCGGCTGGGCCGCCAGCTCGACTACCGTATCCAGTTGCGGAATACCGAGCACGTGGCCATGCATGTTGAAGCGGGCATCGGAATTTCGATCCTCTCGGAGGGATTGGCTCGAACGCTGCACCGCGAACTGGTCATGTTGCCGCTGTCCGACGCCTGGGCGACCCGACGGATCTACCTGTGCGCATCCGATTTCTCTACTCTGACCCCGCATGCCGGCCTGCTTGCCCGGAAATTGATGGATGGGGCTCCGTAGCGTTCAGGCAGGTCGCGTCAGGTCATTGGGCTGGCGGGCGCGACCGGGCGTGCGACCGGACCACACCTGCACTGGGGCATGACATGGTTCGAGATGCGTATTGATCCCTTGCTGGTGCTGGATCGCACGCAGTGACTTGCCCGGGTGCAGTTCAGTGAGGCGTGGGCCGATTCAAACTTATCTGAAAACTAACACCCGTCTGTAGTCGGCCCTGAAATATCAATAACATGTTGATATTATGAAATAATATCGGAAATACAAGCCAATGAATCTCCCAGAAACACCTCTGATGCGGGTCATTTTCTGGGAGAAATGCCAGATACCCCATGAACCAAATCGACGATTTTTTCCGCAGCCGCCTGGACCAGATGATCGATCTGCGCAAACCGCTTGCGGTGCTCGCGACGCATATTCCCTGGCAAGAACTGGAGGCCTCGGTGGCCCACCGATTTGCTCGCCAAGTGCGCACGGGAAAGGAAATTGCTGACGTTGATTTGTTTGGCCCGACCGTGGCTGTCGTGGGTGGCGTGATTTCAAACGCGGGGCGGCCACGCCTGCCGATGCGGCTGATGATCTCGCTGCTGTATCTGAAGCACACTTTCAACGAAAGCGACGAAGGCGTGTGCGAACGCTGGAGCGAGACGCCGGTCTGGCAATACTTTTCCGGCCAGGAATATTTCGAGGACCGCCTGCCGTGCGACCCCAGCGCCATCAGCCGCTTCCGGGGTTTATTGGGTGAGGAGGGTGTCGAAGAATTGCTGGTGCAGACCATCATGGTGGGCATGAAGCTGGGGCTGATCGAGCGCCGGGCGCTGGAAACGGTGATTGTGGACAGCACGGTGCAGAGCAAGGCGGTGGCGCACCCCACCGACAGTCGCCTGCTGGAGGCCGCCCGGGAGAAGCTGGCCGCAGCGGCAAAGGCCCATGGCATTTGCTTGAAACAAAGCTATGCGAAGGAGGGCCGGGATCTGGCCAGGAAGGCGGGACGGTATGCGCACGCCAAGCAGTACCGGCGCATGCACAAGACGATCCGCCGCCAGCGTACGATTCTGGGCCGCCTGGCGCGCGACATCGAACGCAGCAAGACGGTGCTGGCCCAAAGCATCCAGCAGACTCTGGATCCGTTGCTATCCCGAGCCCATTGGATCGCGGAGCAAAGCCGTCGCAAGAAGACCACCAAGGGGCGCGACAAGATCTACAGCTGGCATGCGCCGGAAGTCGAGTGCATCGGCAAAGGCAAGGCCCGCACCCCATATGAGTTCGGGGTGAAGGTGGGTATCGTCACCACCTTGAGGGGAAATCTCATCGTGGGCGTGCGCAGCTTTCCAGGCAATCCGTACGATGGCCACACGCTGGTTGAAGCCTTGGAGCAATCCAGCATTCTGCTGCAGGATACCGGCGTCAAACCCAAGACAGTCTATGCTGATCTGGGGTATCGAGGCGTCGATGCGGAGATCCCGGAATACGCCCTGAAGCATCGTGGCAAATTCAAACGCCTGACGCCCAAAGAGCAGCAGTTGCTGAAACGGCGCCAGGCGATCGAACCGGTCATCGGACACCTGAAAAGCGATCACGGCATGAATCGCTGTCATTTGAAAGGGCAAATTGGAGACGCCATCCACGCGGTGCTGTGCGCGGCAGGCTTCAATATGAAATGGCTGCTGCGTCAGATTGCCCAAAAGGGCATCCGCCCTTTTTTTACCCATTATTTTTTGGCCTGGATCTGGCAGCGGATCCAGAAACTATCCCTGTGGGGTGAGCTACCCCGCCAGAAGTCGTGGCCTCAGATCGCCGGAAATCCGGCATGATGTGGGCGAAATAAATTCTTCAGGGACGACTCTGTAGGATCTCACTTCTTCCCATCATGGGTAAGTAAGATATCAATAAGTTACATACGTTGTATGAGAAACATTAAAAAATGAGTCTCGACCTAGTTAGATTTTCCTACTTCAAGCGCAGCCAAGATGGTTGCCGTTTCTTCTACTGGCAACGACCTTAAGTAGTTGAGTACTTTGTTTTTTGCAGGTTTCCAGAGTTTAGCAAACCATTCAGTTGGTTCTTCCATATCCTCAATCTCTTCGAGCCAGGCTTCAGCCTCGCTCTCTTGAAGAAAAACGGGGATGTGGTCGAGGTAAACCCGTAACGACAACGATTCAGCCACGGTAGGAAGCGGCAACGCTGCTGAACCCTCTACTGTCGACAGTAACACTCTGGTTTCGAATAATGGATCCTGAATTCCTGCCAAACGCCGCAGCATGGCATCGATGAGAGGTCTCGCATAAACATCGAACGGGGAAAGATTTGCATCTAGAATTGCAAGGGAAACTGGTGTATCTCCAAGAGCAGCCCGAATTACACGGTCATCAGTTTCTCCAAAGCCGCACTCAAACACTACGCCAGACGTATCTCCTTCGTGCAGCCATGCCTCGGCGGCAACTCTTCCTGCAAGACCTTCGACGATCAACATGAGTCCGCATTCACGCGCCATCGTGCCAACGGCTTCAATCGCGGATGCGGCCTTCGGCGTTACCTCTAATGCTCGTAACGTATTCACAATTGGTTGGCCGACTACAACTGACGAACGAATGTTGGATGTTCCCCCTCGGGAGTCCATCGGTCCTAGCTGATGTTCGTACGTTCCGACCACCGGTCCTGGCCGCTCGATCAGTTCGTCTATGAGTGTCTTGAATACAGCTACTTCGCCGAGCGTTCCTAGTGCGTCAGCTTTTGCCTGATCGAAAGCCCCGCGAATCGCTTTAGCAATCGCTGGGGCAACGGCTTTCTGTTCCTTTTCTGCTTGCCGCTGTGTTTCCAGAAACTCGGTCTGCTTTTGCTCCAACTCCTGAATGCTCTTGTGGAGTTGCTCCTTCTGCTCAGCGAGTAGACTCGCCTTCTCTTTTACGAGGTTGTCAATCCGTACGCTGATCTGAGGGGTGCGCATAACTTCGTCCAGTAATGCGGACATCGCCTCTTCATGTTCATCGATAGTTTTGAGTTCTGCTTGCAATCGTGCCGCGCGCTTGGCACTAAGTTTGGACTCGCCCGATGCTATCAAATCCTGCAGCTTTCTCGTTAACGCCTTTGTGGGCTTTTCGGTATCCCAATATTCACCAGAAAATAGCTTCCGTAGACTTGAGGCAAGTGTTTCGCATTCATATATCTCAGGTGGTGGCGGTAGCGGTCCTGGAACAAATGATCGGCCCTCGCGCCGAAATGCTGTTAGCATGTGCCATGCTGGTAATCCGGCGTCAAACCCTTCGTTCCGGGACAAATCCTTGCCTGGGGGAGAACCAACGATTAATTGGTCACGTAGCAAGAAGAGTAGCGGCATGACGTTTGTCCTACGCTCTCCAATTGCGTGTTTTATGTACTCTCGAATGGCGTCGTGATTGGTGGAGTCGAACGGCACATCACGTACCTCATAGACTAAGGTCTTGTCAGATGCAATGTGAAAGTTTGTGCGGTGTCCTGTATTCGATCCCTCGTTTTCAGCGACCCGCCAGATGCCAATCTCTCCTCGATTAGGTTGTCGTGGCGTATCCCGCCCGCCAGGAAAGGCGATCAGGTCGCCGGAAGAATAGAAGAGCTTTTTGCTATGTTCGTCGTTTGACAGATCGATCCATGACCCGTCTGTCGTCCGAATGGCGAAAGGATGCAAGAATACAGTCGTCTCTGGGGAGTCTCGCGTGCAGACCGCGAGAACCTCATCTCGATCAAAATCGAAGGCAGGGACATCATCAGGGTGTGAAAAGCTCAGCATCTGCAGACCTCTCACTACTCCACTGGATCGTGCGGAGGCCTTCCAGGTGGAGTATTCGGTAAGTAAGGTTCGTGCTGCTTGCTGATGATCAAGAGCTTCCATCGCTACCTGAGCGTCGTCATCGCGGCTATTGGAAATTGCCTGAACGCCTGCTACGAATGCGGCTATGGATGGGGGTAAAGACGACAGAAATTCATCCGGATCCCGTCCTTCGGCTAGCGCGATAATCGTCCGGCCAAGAGCCTCCGGGAGAGTGTCGAAATTCTGCTCGGTCGGTGTGGGCTGTGATACCTCCCTTGTTTCGGGAAGTTCGACCGATTCTTCTGCTTTTATGGGACGGAGAAATGATAAAAGATCGGCAGAGGGATCGCTGGAAAAAAGGTGTACAAGGCAGGAACGGGCGAGCTGTTTCGCATCGTCCGCTGGAGGGCTTTGACCGGCTTCCTCGTACAGCCGTAGTTCTTCCAGCAGATCGCCGACCGGTGTTGGGTCGAGCATTTTCAGATGTTCACCGAACCATTTTTGAACCACTTGGTCGGTCGCTTGAGGCATCCCCTGCACCAGCATTCGTATACGTGCGGGCCTGCCATGCGGGGGATTTTGTACTTTGGCTCCCTTCTGGATCAGTTGTATCCGGGTCTCTGCAAAAAAACGCCGAATCTCGTCATCATCAGTACCCCATTCGAGTAACTGAGCGAATCGCTTCTTTTCGATCCCCGAATAAGTCATAAGTTTTTGCCTCCCCCCGTCCGATTACGTTGTTGATGCTGCACTGCCTGGATGTATGGCATCAGGCGGCTTGTTATAATGGGGCCGAGCCGATACAAGTTTTCGGTGTTGGGGTTAGAGAGGTAGCGCTTGACGTTACTGGCTCCTTCTGCGCCATAGTCGCGGATCACTAACCAATCGATCCAGCGATTTACGCCGATTGCTTGCGATTGCTGTGCTCCAGGCCTAGCGTCGCGGCTGTCTTCAGATGAGTGCAGCGAAGTAGGGGTATCGCTGCGAAGCTCCCCGAAGCTGCTAGCGCGCAGTTTTTTTGCTAATCCACTAGGTAACGAAAGCCGTGTTTCTTTAAGAAACCAGCCATTGTTTCGGCGTGCTAGATGCGCCGCAATCCGTACACTTCTACAGTCTATGTCGATAGTGGTTGCCACAAGGGCTTGCGCATCAAGCGGTGCATCGGTGCATAGGTCCCACGATAGATCGGTGCTATTAACAGTGATTCCATCGGGGGAAAATAGTTCGCAGGTTTGTATGCGGAAGATTACTTGATCGTCGCTGGCGACCGCGAGGACGTACTCGTATCCGCTCGTCCACGGCCCACTCACTCGGACCCATTCATCGTCATATACGTGGATGTCTGATCCTATGGTGTCAACTGCTGTCGTCACTGAGATCTCACCGCTACCGCTTCTGCGAAGAAGCAATGACTCAGGTGGCTCGGGGTATACATATGTACCATCGGAATCAATGTGGTGTGGAAGTGGGTCAACTACATAGAGCCGCGGTCGGGGGCTACGAATGCGATGCTCCAAAAAATCGGAAATTTTTTGAGGAAGGTTTGGTTTCGATCCAGCAAAGGCGGTGGGCAGCTCAAGTTCGTAGCTGTACCAGCCACCAAACCTTCCTTCTGGTTTCCAACGTAGTACTGAGTCGAGATCCTGCGGTGGGGCAATCTCTTGTGCCGAGAGAAGCCGATACCGTGTTCCCCATTCCAACGGTTCGTCGCTAAAGATGAAGCGTCCACCCTTCTCATCTGCGTAGAAAAGGTTCCTATCGGCGGAAAATGCGCTGACCTGTCCAGCTAGCTCAGCAGCCAAGGGTAGAAGGCCTCCAAACCCAGCGATAGTTGCCAGCGGGAATTGCGGCGCCATAGACACGAGGCGAGTGGTGGAGAGTTCGGCAAGTTGGTAGGTACGGAGCCCAAATCCCGTCTGGATTTCTAGACGACCTGTGGCAGGTGCTTCAAGATCGCACGGCGGAATTCGTAGCCACAGTGTTAGCGATGACTGACCCGCTGCTGCGGCCAGAAAAAGTCCGCAGCTTAGCGATTCTCTTTGCCGTCCACCTGGCACTCCCCTGACGCCTGTCCCCAGTGCTGACATGGTGGCATTGTCTTGAGAAGGGAAGTAGTTTTCGCAATCAGGCTTGGCACGGCGGCTGTAGTGCGCAAAGTGCGGCCGTCGCTCTCCCCCTGCGCGCCGAAGCACTCGTTCGCCACAGCATGGGCACGTCAAACCGAATCCGGATATGCCGCCCTGCCAGGCCGGCACATCATTGCCCAGGTAATCGCGTGCCCAGTCCATTATGCGACCCGCTCACCGTGTTTGCGTTTTATATGTACATTGGTACCGTCAAGCTCTCGAAGAAACTCCTCACTACGCCAAGTCTGGAACTCAGGCATTCGTTTTGCTCGTGGAATGACCCAACGCACTTTGGCCGCTTCCCCCATCTGCGCCGCTGTAGGTAAGTTATCGTACTTGACGTGCTTGTGATCCCCCCGGAGAAACTGGAGGGAGTTGGTTGCGAGTGAGCAAAAGAACACCTCTCGTACGAGCCCATGTTTTGCCATGTCTGGGTCCAGGCCCAGCAGACCAAACGCCTTACGTATCAGTCGAAGCCGATAGTTAGGCCCCTGACCGTAGCCGTGAGAGTCGGCGTAGTGATGACCGACTGACCGGAGATATTCCCGTAATTCATTGAACAGCTCGTCAGAAACGTGGAAATGCCCCCAGCCCGATGTCGAGCCGATTGGCTGGAAGATCGGCTGACCGTTAAGCTTCAGTCGGTTGTACAAGGACGAGCGCCCGAGCGCTGATGTAGTCGTGACCGCGACGAGCTTGGCATGCTTTGACTTGCCTGAGATCACACCAACAGAGTCGTGATACTTTGCCTGGAAGATGTCAACAACATCCTGGCTACGGATGAGTGACGCGATCAACTTGCCTCCGAGCAACATGTTATATGGCGGTACAGCTCCAAGCGCGTAGGCATCCATGAGGTTAACCATTGCGTCCATTCGACGATGATGGTCCCATCCGATGAAATCATCTCGGGCGCGGAGGTTGAATACGGCGTCTCCTAAAGCGAACAGACCCATGAGCTTGCCGTGGTAGTCATCCCACACAAGGAATCGCAAGCGGCGGCCGTAACCTTCTGAGATTGGTATTCTCCAGTAGTAGCTTGCAAATCTAAAAAGATCACCTTGCCAGGTGCCGGAGCGAACGAGCTCTATGCGAGGACAAATGCGTTCGACGTCAAGTTCGGCCCCAGATGCGAAGTGCTGGATCAAGCGATTAGATCGCGCTGCAATCCAGGCACGGTTGTCTGCGAGGCGTGAGTCTCGCTGATGCGCGTGCATGTCGCGGTAACTTTGCTTGTCGAGGTTAGGCGGTATCAATGTACCGTCAGGAGCCTTCACGAACCCGAGTCGCTTAAAATGGGTACGTACTTTCCGCTTGAGGCGCGCTTCGTCACTCGGTAGCGCTATGACTAGGCCTGTCTTCATTCGACTTCTCTATAAGCACCAGGCAAATCGCGCGCAAGTTCAAACGAGGAGAATGCACGGCGATTTGTCTCCGATGTGAATCCATAGTGTGTCGGATCGACCAACGATGGAAAGGAGAAGAGCTGCACGTGCCTTCCCTGATGCGTGACTACGTAGGGGGCTGTGGCGGACGGTTCCTCTGACCAGCCTGCGAGCAGCATCATGTCTTTCAGCGGCTGCAGCGTGGATCTCTGCTCATCGAAGGATGGCGCTGCTGGTATGTAACCGTCGCGTGCATAGCGGAGCAGGTCAAGCGCTAAGTGACGGTCCAGTATGGAGTGATGGAAGCGATTTCCATAATGACGCAGGCATTTGTCGCACGAGGTCGAGCACGAGCATCGACTCAGTAGAATCTCAGCCTGTGCGAGGACTGCCTCAAAGTGTTCTCCTGCTTGCGTCGCATAGCCGGCACCGCCAGAAAGCGTGTCATATACGAAGATGTCAGCGAAGTGTTCTTCACCGACGCGCACGAAGCGGAAGCCTGCGTTGATTTCACGGATGTCAATGTCCAGTTCTCGGCTTAAACCCAAGACGAATGCTTCTGCGAGCGATTGCAGCGCGTTTGAAATAGGCTCTCGTTCGGTTGTCTTCAAAGGGTCGAAGCGTAGAGGCATCGACAACGGAAGTCGCACAATGAGAACGTCGGATGAGAAGCTATAGCCCAGATATACCTGTTCGAACTCACCATTGCAGCGTCCCGTCCCGCGCGTGGATAGATAGTAATCTCGGTCGTGGGGGCCAACGTGTTGTGGATTAGATGCTGCCTTCCCGCAGCGATTACAGATCAGAAAGCCCGAATATTGTCCAGAGTCAGCCTGGCCCTTGTTGACCATCACAAGCTGTTGATCTCTTGCGAATCCGATGTCGCAGTGAACGCCCAGGCTCCGGAAGTCGAACGCGAGACTTCCGGCAGGTACGGACAGTTGTGCACTTGTTGCGTTCGTAAAGGTCTGCTCATCGTCGAACTCATCGACTTCCCCGCGCCCCTCGGGAAAGACAACCTGTGGCTCGATAACCGATGCAGCTTCCAAAACGGTTGTACGACAAAGTGGACACTGCTCATTTTTCGGTGCTTCGCGTCTGAATCCGGATGTGTATTCGCATTCTGGACAATGTATGTAGTAACGGCGATCGTCGAAAAGACGCTCAGCTCGATCAACAATGGCGGCCGAACCGTTGGCAGCAACCGTTCCAACACGATAGGTCTTTTTATCGACTACGACGAGTCGGCCTGGTGCGTATTCAGATAGTGCGACGTTTAACCCCTGCTGAGGACGCTGCAGTATCTTTGGCCGCGTGAAATTTCCGCGTCTCTCTAGCTGTTCAATCTGTAGTGCACACAGGTCGCGTGGAAAGGCGTAGGAAGGCAGGAATCCCTTGGCGAAGAGAAACTCGATAAGCTTTTCTTCAGCAGGATCCAACTCAGATACGCTCTTTGGTCGTTTGCGTTCCAGCTCAGCAACGAACTCATTAGCTACCTCGGCAGGTGATTTGCTGAACGACGCGGGCAACCAGCTACCCATGGTGGTGTAGCAGGCTTGTGCGGCCTGAGAGCCGGAAAGCCACTCGATAAATCCAGGTAAACTAAATGGACCGGTACCACCGTAGAAGTCCATCGTCTCACCCAGTACCGAGAACATGTCATCGCTCGTTGCGTTGAACTGCTGAGAGTGGAAGTACGCCTGTATGAGTTGTGCACGGATATGTCGTTCAACGATCTTTGGATTCGTCGTATCAACCCCGGGTAGAGTCGGTTCACCAGAAATTATTGGCTCTGGATTTTCGAAATAGTGATTATCATGAGGACTGTTCTGAGCATAGGTGACGACCGTAGATACGGCTGATCCTCGTCGCCCGGCCCGTCCGGCGCGCTGCTGGTAGTTTTGCCGTAGCGGTGGTACGTTGCGTAGCCCCACGGCGACTAGGGAGCCGATGTCAATACCGACTTCCATTGTTGTCGTGCTGCTGAGGACATCAATCGATGTGTCGTTTCGTTCGACCAGAATATCCCGGAAACGGCGCTCGAATTCCTCGGTCGTTGTTGTAGAGTCGTCCACGTCTCGATAGGTGAGTTGGGCCGTATGCTCTTCCACCGATAGGTTGAATGGGCTTGTCTTTCCCTCCAGTATGTCGTTGACTGGATCTCGGAAGAACGCCTTGCGGGCACGTAGGTACTGTGTCGCTCCAGGGCGAACGGCAGTCACTCCGTCAGCTAGGCAGTTTGGACAATGTCCCCACCATTCGACCGGCGACACTGTGGCGCACTGCCCGCATTGGTACCAATCGTGCTGATCTGATGCGAGTTTTAGGGCGAGCCTACCCGGGACGATAAAAGAGCCAGAGCGTCCTGGATGTTTTTGGCACAAGGCTGAAGTCAGCGTCTCGAAGACCTGCTCCAGTTCTGGTAGTCGAGCACGCAAAAACGCCTGTTGTCTTGCCGAAAAGCCGCCATTTCGGTCCAGGCCTCCCCCGATGGGATAGCCGGCGGCTTGCAATCTGACGCCAGGGGGCAAATCCGCATCTACGGCAAAGTTGCTGGCAAAGCTTTGAATCCATGCTACCCACACAGCATGGAGATGTGTTTCGTTGATGCCTGGCAACTCCGCGAGAATTTGTCGACGCACTCGCCGTATAGGCTCAATGTGTGCCAGCGTCAGTGCGCTCAATGAGTAAAACGGCGACCCTAGATGCCGGAGGAGGAGCGAGGAGAACCGCGGCGGTTTGGCTGGGGGCGACTCTTCAAGCGCATCGCGCAATTCGCCCTGGTAGTGGCGGCGATGGTCGAGTACATCTCGCTGTAGTCGTTCCCGGTCAGCGCCGTCAAACAGCAATAGGGCGTTCTTTGCTAGCACATGCAGCAAAGCAACGTACATATGATCACCGAGTGTGGCCTCGCGCTGGAGTTCGTGCAGTTCTCTCGAAGCCAGGAGTAATAATTGTCGGAAGACATCGTTCTCAATCTCGCGCGGAATGTCTCTTGCTAGACGTGCCGCTTTCTGGCGACCGTCGGAGAAGAGTAGCGATTTACGGCCGCCATTCGGGGAACGGTCTGTTTTTTGTTGCGTAATGGGTTGCAGTTCGACCTGTGTCCGGATTAACTGGGCGAATGGTGCTTCACCCTTTGTGGCCAAATCCATGATCTTGGTCGAACCGGCCTGCCACCGCCGTGTGCACACGGGGCACTCTTGTTTGAAGGACAGCGTCTGTTGTCCTGAAATCGCCACAGGACTATCAGGTCGGATAAGCGCGAGGTATTGGTCCAGTTCCTCTGCAGCGGGCGGTGCCTGAACAACAAGTCTTCCTGTGGTTGTGTGGAGCCAAACGTGAGAGCCTTCCATCCGCCCATGGGCCTCGGTCGCACGACGGTCGAGCTCTACCAGGAAATGCGCCTCCATCAGGCCGCCCGATCCCCACAGGCCGTTGGATGGCTGGTGCCAGAGGAACGTTCCGAATTGATCCTCAACGTATCCTCGTATGAATGCAGTTCCGCAATCGCGATGCGTCAGCACTTCGTACACGCGTGCGCCGCACTTGCATCGAAGCATCGGCTCCGAGTAAAGCTTTCCAAGCCTCCCCGAAGGGACTGAAGGGTCTTTGGCACTGCAACTAGCATTGGTGCAGGCGTAGATGCCTGTAATACCGCGGAAGAACAAATGCGAGCGTACTGGTGCGTACACGCGTCCGCTATGCTGCTCCTTAGCGAACGACATGAGTGCCAGGGTTGCCTCCATTGCTGCCTCGGCATCGCCTGATCCAGGGAAGGCCAAAGTTGCGATGGCACGGAGTTTTTGCGGATGTTCCGTCACCAGGTTCGCAACGAGCGCTGCGGGACCAAATGATTGAAGCCATTGATAGACTGCCTGTTGAAGTGCAGCCTGATCACATCCGGCACTCCGGTCTGATTTTTGGCCTAGCGCTTTTAGCAGCGTACTAAATTCGGTTGTGGCCTTGTCCGGGTCGAGTGCAGACTCGTGCAGTGCTGAGATGTCGAAACGAGCTAATGCGGCTGCCTCTGACTTTGTCGCGGGTCTCTCCCCTGACTTCTTCAGTTGCTCGCCTCGGATGAGCGTGAATTCGCGTTGACCCTTGGTAAGGCCACTTAGATCTGCAGCGAAAGCCTGCATACGTGTAGTAGCCTCGGCTGTCTTGCCAAGGCTTGCACTGGTCAAAATGTACCGCACTCGATCCCGGCTGACCCCCAGGCGTGCATGAAGCCTTCGGAGGAGGTATGCAACTTCGGCGCCCCCCGAGCCGCGATACATGTGGGCCTCATCAAGCACGACAGTGAAATAGTTTGATTGGTCGGCAGCCAGCCAGGCCGCCGTTTGATCGAAGATGCTTCGTTCGATCGGCCGCAGCAGCATGTATTCCAGCATCGAATAGTTAGTGACGAGCAAGTCAGGGCAACGTGCCTGCATCTCGCTGCGTGACAGCAGCTCAGAGTCGTTGGGGCCGGTTACGAAGGAGGAGTCTACGAAGGCCTCAAGATCCTTGGCCGGCCACTTACCTTCTCGATCGAGCCGCTCCCTGGCTTCTTCGGGAAGGTCGAGATAGGCATGTTGCACTAATGGTTGCAGACGGGATTGATCACGTGCTTTGCTGGCCACTCCGGGATACGGCGTTCGGCTTGTGTACATCCCAAATGTTGCGCGGCCAGGTCGCCTGCCGCGGATGTGTTCAGCAACATTTTGCTGGCCCATCAGGCGCCGCAGCCGTGAAAGCTGATCGTTGACCAGCGCATTCATCGGGTACAGCAGTAGTGCCCGGCAGCCGGGGTTTAGCCAAGAATCCGGCCGCTCGGAGGACTCGATGGCGAGCGATCCGATGATCGGCATAAGGAAACACTCTGTCTTGCCGGAGCCGGTGCCGGTGGCGACGATGACCTCCTCACCACGACCAAGGAATGACTCAAGCGCATCCGCCTGGTGTTTGTAGGGTCGCTTGGGAATTCCGGTTCCAGCTTGCTCAGCAGCAAGCTCAAGCACGGCCTTAGCTGCCGATGGAATTTTCATCTGGGCATACGTGTTCCCTGCGACATAGAACGGCGTCCCCTCGATACGGGGTTCTTGAAATGTTACGCCTTCGGACTCCAACAGCCGTTTGCGTCCTTCGATCAGGCTTTCATCCCAGATATGGTATTGGGCTTCCAGATATCGATGCAGGGTCCCCTTCATCCCATCAAAGACAGTGCGTGCAGAGTAGGTCTTGGAGTCACTCATGGTGTTTTATCTCGCAACTGAGTTCTTGAAGCGATTCTAGTAGCACAGGCAGACAGGTCGGGGCACAACACGTCCAGACGCGTCCAAACGATCTTGGATGTTCTGTACAAAGCGCCACGAGTAAGCGCCTTATTGATGGAGGAGGCGCCACGGCCAGAGAAATCGAAGTCGTACCGGAAATGGTTGTGATGGTGGTCGCCAACGGCTTATGCTGCAGGGCAGCAAGGCCGAATTGGAATCGGGCTGCATCGAAGACCTGAGGTCCCTCTAGAAACTCTCTTCCTGCTTCGTACTTTCCAAGGAAATAGCGGTAGTACGTCGTACTGCGCCGTGCACGAAATAGCCCGACTTCACGCCACTCACATGCGAGATTGCTCCCCGCTGGAAGCCAAACCGCTTCGTGACCCCGCTCGCCAGATTGTCGGACAGCGAACACTTGCAGGTTATCAGCAACAAAGGATGGCGCGAGTGTCTTCATTGCCGAATTGATAGTGCTCTGGGTCCAAGAGCGTGCGTCGTTTCCGTCGCTTCCTCGCCAAGCCGCTTGTGATTGCCTGGGCAGCGCAGTCGTGCCGACATGACTCATCACCCGCCCCTTTCCGGCCCGAAGCACGCCGGCAAAGTGCCGTTGCAATTCCGATGTCGGGTGCGGGCCTACCAAGAGGAGGCATTCAGGGCCCAACTCAACAACACGGAGGGGCGCAGCAGTCCAATATCCGCCGCCCAGCGGCTCAGCCTCGCGTAGGAGTTGCATGGTTTTGAGGGCTTCTTTCATTGACGACGCCAAGCCGGCTCGCTCGAATAAAAGGCGAAGCTTCGTGACGTGCGTTTCGCTCGCCGTATCAGCGGCCACGAACGTCGCGGCACAAATCGCGCCGCGAGCAAACTCGAGCGGATCAAGTACTGGCGTGGCCGATGCGTATGAAGTCGGGAACGTCATGGACGCCGCGCGAATAGTTAGAGACTGAGTGTAACCAACCATGTTGCTTTATAGCACGACGCTACATGATCGGTACCCTATCTAAGCTACTGCCCAGCAGACGCTCAGCCGCAACGGATGATTGGCGAGGTGGTGTAAGGCGACTGGCTTTCGCATGACTTTGGCCCGCAGAAAAAGGGCCATCTGTCGGTGGCCCCCCCGATCTAATCTCAAATAAGAAAATCTAACTTACATGAGACGGATCTAAGCTTTCGCGAGATCCTACACCGTCAGACGTCGATATTCCCCGCCTGCAGGGCATGGGCCTCGATGAAGGCGCGGCGCGGTTCCACGTTGTCGCCCATCAGGGTGACGAAGATCTCGTCGGCGGCGATGGCGTCTTCGATCTGCACGCGCAGCAGGCGGCGCACGGACGGGTCCATGGTGGTTTCCCAGAGCTGTGCCGGGTTCATCTCGCCCAGGCCCTTGTAGCGCTGTTTGCTGATGCCGCGTTCGGCCTCGGTGCGCAGCCACTGCATGACTTCGCGGAAGTCGGAGACGGATTTTTCCTTCGCCTTGTCGCCGGTGCCGCGACGCACGACGGCGCCGGCGCCCAGCAGGCCCAGGAAGGTCTTGGCTGCGCGGGACAGGACGGCGTAGTCGCCGCCGCGCACGAAACTGCGGTCGAACAGGCTGACGCGCAGGTTGCCAAAGTGGGGGCGGATGACGGCCAGGCGCCAGGCGTCCTCGGTTTCGTCGTACTGGGCTTCGACGTGGACGGCCTGGGGGGCTTCCGGATCGTGCAAGGCCTGTTCCAGGGCTGTGGCGCTGGCGCGGGCGGCGGCTTCGTCGATCAGGCTGATCTGTACGCCCTCGGCCATGGCTGACAGGGCCTCGACGTCCATGATGCGTGACAGGCGGGCAATGACGTGGTCGGCCAGGACGTACTGGCGCGCCAGATCCAGCAGGGCGTCGTCGCGGATCGGGGTGGCATCCGCGCGGGGCACCAGTTCGGTGTCCTTCAGGGCCAGCTGCAGCATGAACTGGGCTTCTTCGCCGTCATCCTTCAGGTAGCGTTCTTCGCGGCCGACCTTGACCTTGTAGAGCGGCGGCTGGGCGATGTAGACGTAGCCGTTCTCGATCAGCGCCGGCATCTGGCGGTAGAACAGGGTCAGCAGCAGGGTACGGATGTGGGCGCCGTCCACGTCCGCGTCAGTCATGATGATGATGCGGTGATAGCGGAGCTTGTCGATGTTGAAATCCGGCCCGATGCTGGTGCCCAGGGCCGTGATCAGCGTGGTGATCTGCTCGCTGGACAGCAGGCGGTCGAAGCGGGCCTTTTCGACGTTCAGCACCTTGCCGCGCAGCGGCAGGATCGCCTGGAACTTGCGGTCGCGGCCCTGTTTGGCGGAACCTCCGGCCGAGTCCCCTTCCACGATGTACAGTTCGCACAGGGCGGGGTCTTTTTCCTGGCAGTCCGCCAGCTTGCCCGGCAGGCCGGCGCCTTCCAGGATGCTCTTGCGGCGTGTCATTTCGCGCGCCTTGCGGGCGGCTTCGCGGGCGCGGGCGGCCTCGACGATCTTGGAGCACAGGGCGCGGGCGTCGTTGGGGTTTTCCAGCAGCCAGGTTTCCAGGGTGCGGCTGACGGCGTCTTCGACGGCGGGGCGGACTTCGCTGGAGACGAGCTTGTCCTTGGTCTGGCTGCTGAACTTGGGTTCCGGCACCTTGACCGACAGCACGCAGGCCAGGCCTTCGCGCATGTCGTCGCCGGTGGTGTCGACCTTGGCCTTCTTGGCCAGTTCGTTGTCGGTGATGTATTTGTTCAGCACCCGGGTCATGGCGGCGCGCAGGCCGGTCAGGTGGGTGCCGCCGTCGCGCTGCGGGATGTTGTTGGTGAAGCACAGCACGGTTTCGGCGTAGCTGTCGTTCCATTGCATGGCGACTTCGACGCCCACGCGCATGCCCCCGGCGTCGGATTCGGTCGTCACGGCGAAGATGTTGTCGTGCAGGACGGTCTTGGCGCGGTTGATGTACTGGACGAAGCCCTTGACCCCGCCCAGGAAGGCCAGGTTTTCGTCCTGTCCGGTGCGCTCATCCACCAGGCGGATTTTCACGCCGTTGTTCAGGAAGGACAGTTCGCGCAGCCGGCGCGCCAGGATTTCGTAGGTGTAGTCGATGTTGCTGAAGATTTCCGAATCCGCCAGGTACTGCACCCGGGTGCCGGTGCGATCGGCATCGCCGACCACGGCCAGCGGGGCCACGCGTTCGCCCCGGCGGAATTCCATCTGGTGTTCGTGGCCGTTGCGCCAGATGGTCAGGCGCAGCCATTCGGACAGTGCGTTGACGCAGGACACGCCCACGCCGTGCAGGCCCCCGGACACCTTGTAGGAATTCTGGTCGAACTTACCGCCGGCGTGCAGTTCGGTCATGACGATTTCAGCCGCGCTGCGGTGGTGTTCGTCGTCTTTGTGGATGGCCGTGGGGATGCCCCGGCCGTTGTCCGTGACCGAAATGCTGTTGTCGGCGTGGATGGCCACGACGATGTCGTCGCAGTAGCCGGCCAGGGCCTCGTCGATGGCGTTGTCCACCACCTCGAAGACCATGTGGTGCAGGCCGGTGCCGTCCGAGGTGTCGCCGATGTACATGCCTGGCCGTTTGCGGACGGCTTCCAGGCCCTTGAGCATCTTGATCGAGTCGGCACCGTAACCGGTGGATGGCGTGTTCGGGGTAGTGGGTTCTGACATGGAAATCCTGTGATTGAATCAGTCGGGCGCCTGTGGCGATCAGATGCGCATCGGCATGACGACGTATTTGAATTCGTCGTCTTCGGGCACCGTGATCAGCACTGAGGCGTTGACGTCCGGCTGCACCGACCAGCAGACCTTCTCGGTCTTGATGTTGGCCAGCACATCGAGCAGGTAGGTGACGTTGAAGGCCACGTCCAGGGGTTCCTGGGCATAGTCGACTTCGAGTTCTTCGCGGGCTTCTTCCTGTTCGGCGTTCGACGAGGAAATGCGCAGCAGGTTCTCGCCCAGCTGCATCCGCACGCCTTTCAGTTTGTCGGTCGTGAGGATGGCGGCGCGTTGCAGGCTGGCCTGCAGGGCATCGCGGGGAATCAGGATATGGCGCGTGTAGCCGGTCGGGATGACGCGTTTGTAGTCGGGGAATTTGCCTTCCACGAGCTTGGACACCAATTCGATCTGGTCGAAGCGGAAGCGGATCTGGCCGGCGGCCAGGTCGATGTCCACCGGCGATTCATCATCGGCCAGCAGGCGCTGCATTTCGTGCACGGTCTTGCGCGGGATGATGGCGTCCATCTGGGCTTCCAGGCCCTCGACGGCGATGCTGCCGTGCGCCAGGCGGTGGCCGTCGGTGGACACGGCACGGACCCGGCCGGGTTCCAGCACCATCAGCAAGCCGTTCAGGTAGTAGCGGATGTCCTGTTGCGCCATGGAAAAGTGCACCTGATTGAAGAGCTGCTTCAGGGCCTTTTGGGGCACGGAGAACGATGCCGTCCATTGGTCTGCCTGGGACACGGTGGGGTAGTCGGCGGCGTTCAGCGTCTGCAGGGCAAAACGGCTGCGGCGCGCCTGGACCGATAGTTTCGTGTCGTCCAGCGACAGGCGGACGTCGCCGGTATCCGGCAGGGCGCGCAGGATGTCGAGGAACTTGCGCGCTGCCACGGTGGTGGATTGGGCTTCGTCGCCCACCCCGAAATCGGCCTGCGTGGTGATCTGGACTTCCAGGTCATTGGCCAGGAAAGCAACCTGATTGCCTTGCTTGCGGATCAGGACATTGGCCAGGATCGGCAAGGTGTTGCGCCGTTCGACGATCCCCACCACGGTCGTCAGGGGCTTGAGGATGGCATCGCGGCTTGCTTGTATCAGTAGCATGTCATTATCCTTTGAGGGTTTGCTCGAGTACGTGAAGTGCGTGATTCAATTCGGTCTGTTTGCCCCGCAGATCGGTGATCTTGCGGACTGCGTGCAGCACCGTGGTGTGATCGCGCCCGCCGAACAGATCGCCGATTTCAGGCAGACTCTTCTGGGTCAGTTCTTTTGCCAGATACATGGCAATCTGACGCGGCAGCGCAATATTGGCAGGCCGGCGTTTCGAATACATGTCGGCGACCTTGATTTTATAGAAGTCGGCGACGGTTTTTTGGATGTTTTCCACCGTGATCTGGCTGTTGGAGACCGACAGCAGATCTTTCAGGGCTTCTTTGCAGACCTCGACGGTCAGGACTTCGCGGCCGTGGAAGCGGGCGTAGGCGGAAACCTTGCGCAGGGCGCCTTCCAGTTCGCGCACGTTGCTGCGCAGATGTTTGGCGATGAAGAACGCGACCTCTTCGGGCATGGTGATGCCTTCGGTCTGGGCCTTGCGCAGCAGGATGGCCACGCGCATTTCCAGTTCGGGCGGTTCGATGGCGACCGTCAGCCCCGAATCGAAGCGCGAGATCAGCCGGCTGTCGATGTTGGCCAGTTCCTTCGGGTAGGTGTCGGACGTGATGATGATCTGCTTGCGCTGGGCCACCATGGCCTCGAAGGCGTAGAAGAATTCTTCCTGGGTGCGGTTCTTGCCGGCGAAGAACTGGATATCGTCGATCAGCAGCAGATCCAGCGAATGGTAGTAGCGCTTGAAGTCATCAAAGGCGCGGCGCTGGTAGGCCTTGACCACGTCGGACACGTATTGGTCGGCATGCACGTAGCGGATGCGCGGATTGTTGCCGCCGGTCAGCAGGGCGTTGCCGATGGCGTGGATCAGGTGGGTTTTGCCCAGGCCCACGCCGCCGTACAGGAACAGCGGGTTATAGGACACGCCGGGGTTTTCGGCGACCTGCAAGGCGGCCGCGCGCGCCAGCTGGTTGGCCTTGCCGATGACGAAGTTGTCAAAGGTCAGGTCCAGGTTCAGTCGGGACCGGTCTTTCATGGCCTCGTCGGCGGCGACGTGCGCCGGGGCCGGTGCGGCAGCGGGCGCCTGGCCAGCCGGGCCGGCGGCCGGGGCGGGCGGCGCCGGCACGCGCACGGCCGGGGCGGATCGCGCCGGGCTGGCGTGGATTTCGAGCTGCACCTGCACGGCCTGGGAGAACCAGTCGCTGGCCAGCGTTTCGATGCGCGTGGAATAGTTCTTGCGTACCCAGTCGAGTTTCATGCGATTGGGCACACCAAGCCTCAGGATCGCGAGTTCCTCGTCGTAGCCGAGCGGAACCAGGGGTTTGATCCAGGCGCTGATCTGTTGGGGGGGAAGTTCCTGTTCCAGCTGCTGGAGACAGGCCTGCCAGAATTCATTCATAAGGGTCATCGTGCGAAACCTCGATTCTACCCTTTCCTGTGGTGAGTTATCCACAGACCGCCCGGCGGCTTGCGCGGTGCTGCGGGGGATAAGTCCACAAGTGATTGACGGGACGTTAAAAATTTGTTGAAATAATGGGCTTTTCGATGCTTTGGGTGAACTGGCTACGTATGTGCCTGTCGATGGTGCCCAGGCGATCGAGCCTTATAAGCCACAATTCAACACAACCCGAGCTCTTTTGGATTCGCCATGAAACGCACCTTCCAGCCTTCTGTTACCCGCCGCAAGCGCACCCACGGGTTTCGCGTCCGCATGAAGACGCGTGCAGGCCGTGCCGTCCTCAGCGCCCGCCGCGCCAAGGGCCGCAAGCGCCTGGCCGTCTGATTCGTCGTCCCCACGCCGGTTCTGGCCGGCTTCGGAATTGACTGCCATGCCTACCGATTTCCCTTCGGCGGCCCGGCTGCATCGCCCCTCGGAATACGCGGCGGCCCTGAAGGGCCGGCGTATCGCCCGAGGGGCTTTGTTCATCGTCTCCAGTCCTCGGGAATCTGCTCCGGGGGCTGCTCGCCTGGGGCTGGTCGTGCCTAAGCGCCACGCGCCCCTGGCGGTGACGCGCAATGCCATCAAACGCGTTCTGCGCGAGGCCTTTCGCCTGCGCCGGTCTGCCTTGCCTGCGGGCGACCTGGTGTTCCGACTGGTCACCCGGCCCGCCCCGGCCAGCCTGACGGCCCTGAAACGCCAGGTCCGCACAGAGGCCGATGCACTGCTGGGCAAGATCGAGAAATGTTGATTCGATCCCTGTTCATTGCGCCGATCCGGTTCTATCGGTACTTTCTGAGCCCGTGGGTGGGGCAGCAATGCCGCTTCACGCCGACGTGTTCGGCCTATGCGATCGAGGCTATCGAGACCCACGGCGTGCTGCGCGGCATCTGGCTGGGCGCGCGCCGCATTGCGCGCTGCCATCCCGGGTGTCCGGGCGGACACGATCCGGTACCGCCGGCACGGTACCCGGCGGGCGGTCATGGATGAAATGCACGGTCGAAGGGCATATGATCAAGTCCCTGTCAGCCACCCTACGTTAAACTGGTGAGCTTTTTGCTCTGACCCTATTCGAAAACAGGCGCCAATGGACATTCGACGCACCATCCTCTGGATGATCTTTTCTTTTTCGCTCCTGCTGTTGTGGAACAACTGGCAGGTGTATCAGGGTCAGCCGTCCCTGTTTTCCATGACGCCGCCGGCCGCAGAGACGGCCAAGACGGCTGATGCGGCTGCGTCGACAGGTTCGAAGGACGTGCCACCGGCTGCCGCACAGGGCTCTGCCGGCCAGGCCACGATTCCTGCATCCGATGCTGCGCCCGAGGGCCAGGCAGTGCACGTGAAGACCGGTGTGTACAACCTGACGTTCGACACGCTGGGTGCGCAACTGGTGCGCGCGGAACTGCTGGACTACAAGAACCAGGAAGCCACGACGGGGATCATCCCCTGGTTCAAGGGGCTGATGGGGAAAAAGCCGCCGCAGGATGCGGGCGATGCCATGTATCTGCTGAACGATCAGCCGGGCGACATGTACGTGGCCCAGACGGGGCTGGTGGGCGCGCCGCAGGGGCAGACCTACCCGACGCACCTGACGCCGTTCGCTCTGGTGGGCGACGGGCCGGTGGTCAAGGGTGACACGACCGAGATCTCGTTCGAAGCCACGGCCGGCCAGGTCCGGGTGGTCAAGACCTACACGTTGTCGAACGACGGCTACGATATCCGCGTACGCAACGACGTCACCAATCTGGGGGATCAGCCGATCGATCCGTCGCTGTACCTGCAGCTGACGCGCGATGGCCACGAGCCTTCCAATACGACGGGTTTCTACAGCACGTTTACGGGCCCGGCCGTCTATTCGACAGAAGACAAGTTCCAGAAGGTGACGTTCGAGGACATCACCAAGAACAAGGCCAGCTACATCAAGCAGGCGGACAATGGCTGGGTTGGCATGGTGCAGCACTACTTCGCAACGGCCTGGGTGCCGCAGCAAGGCGTAGTGCGCACGAACCAGGCGCTGGCGCTGCCGGGCAATCTGTTTGCGATCCGCACGATTGAATCCTTGGGTTCGATCGCTCCGGGGGCCAGCAAGTCCGTGGACTCCCAGCTGTGGGTCGGCCCCCAGGATCAGCGGGCGATGGGCGAGGTTGCGCCCGGGCTGGATCTGGTCGTGGACTACGGCTGGGTGACGATCATCGCCAAGCCGATGTTCAAGTTCATGATCTGGCTGCACAGCCTGGTGGGCAACTGGGGCTGGACGATCGTGCTGCTGACGCTGCTGATCAAGCTGGTGTTCTATCCGCTGTCGGCCGCCAGCTATCGTTCGATGGCCAAGATGAAGCTGGTCGCGCCGCGCATGAAGCACCTGAAGGAAAAATTCGGCGACGACAAGGCGAAGCTGAATGCGGCGATGATGGAGATGTACCGCACGGAAAAGATCAATCCGCTGGGCGGGTGTCTGCCGATGGTGGTGCAGATCCCGGTGTTCATCGCGCTGTACTGGGTGTTGCTGGGCAGTGTGGAGATGCGCGGTGCGCCGTGGCTGTTGTGGATCCACGATCTGTCGGTGAGCGATCCGTGGTTCATTCTGCCGGCGTTCATGATGCTGACGATGTTCCTGCAGATCAAGCTGAATCCGACGCCTCCGGATCCGATGCAGGCGCGGATCATGATGATCATGCCGCTGGTGTTCGGCGGGATGATGTTCCTGTTCCCGGCGGGCCTGGTGCTGTACTGGTGCGTGAACAATACGGTGTCGATCATTCAGCAGCGGGTGATCATGAATCGCCTGGATCGCGAGAAGGCAGCGTCGGCGTCCAGTTGATGTTTCGGATGTCGGTATGATGAAGCGGCGCTCTTTTGGGGGCGCCGTTTTGTTTTGAGTTCTTGAGGGCTATGTCGGTGGGAGCAGGCCTGGCGCGCTACAAGTTTTTTTGATGGTGGCGGTGATGGCTGTGCCTTGTCTCACGTGATTCCCTGCTATCGGTTTCCCGATATCATGCGAATGAGTTGCTTTTGTGGCGCATTGACCGTGCCGCATCACCCCGTTCACCAGATTTTCAGACCTTCCCGCCATGAACGCACTACCTTCCGACCCCATCATCGCCATTGCCACCGCCCCCGGGCGGGGTGGGATCGGGGTGATCCGGGTGTCGGGGCCGGACCTGCGGGCCTGGGCGGAATCGTTGTGCGGTCAGGCGTTGCAGTCTCGGCATGCGCATTACCTGCCGTTTCGCCATCGGGATGGCGATGTGATGGACGAGGGGCTGGCGCTGTTTTTCCCGGGGCCGCATTCGTATACGGGCGAGGACGTGCTGGAACTGCAGGGGCATGGCGGGCCGGCGGTGTTGCGGCGGGTGTTGGACGATTGTCTGGCGCGCGGTGCGGCGATCGGCTTGCGGCTGGCGCAGCCGGGGGAATTCACGCAGCGGGCGTTTCTGAATGATCGGCTGGACCTGGCACAGGCGGAAGCCGTCGCGGATCTGATCGAGGCCAGTTCCACGGCGGCGGCTCGCAGCGCGATGGCGTCGCTGTCTGGGGTGTTTTCGGCGGAGATCGATGCGCTGAGCGAACGCATCGTGCAGTTGCGCATGCTGGTCGAGGCGACCCTGGATTTCCCAGAGGAAGAAATCGACTTCCTGGAAAAATACCAGGCGGCGGAGCGCCTGGATGCGGTGACGGCGACGCTGGATGGGGTGTTGCGCACGGCCCGCCAGGGGCTGGTGCTGCGCGAGGGCCTGCACGTGGTGCTGGCAGGTCAGCCGAACGTGGGCAAATCCAGTCTGCTGAATGCGCTGGCGGGCGAGGATGTCGCCATCGTGACGCCGATCGCCGGGACGACCCGCGACCGCGTGATCCAGCAGATCCATATCGACGGCATCCCGCTGCACATCGTGGACACGGCGGGGTTGCGCGACACCGACGACACGGTGGAACGGATCGGCATCGAGCGCACCTGGGCGGAAATCGCCCGCGCCCAGGTGATCCTGCATCTGCAGGACGCGCGGCATCCGGACGATCCGCTGGATGCGGACATCGTGCGCCGCCTGCCGGCGGGCACGCCGGTGCTGCGGGTGCTGAACAAGGTGGATCTCACGTCCGGCGAAGCAGTGCGACCGGACCGCGGCAGCGGGGGCGGCCAGGGTGCTGTGCCGGGGTCTGGCGGGGGCGAAGCTGTGCCCGGAGACCACGGGGAGATCCGTATTTCGGCCCGCACGGGCGCCGGCCTGGACACCTTGCGCGCCCGCCTGCTGCATATCGCCGGCTGGACGCCGGGGGCGGAATCCCCCTGGCTGGCGCGAGAGCGCCACGTGCAGGCGCTGGACGCTGCTCGCGAACACCTGCTGCTGGCCCGCGAACACGCGTCGCACAGCGATCAGGTACTGGACCTGTTCGCCGAAGAACTGCGCCTGGCGCACGAAGCCCTGTGCGAAATCACAGGACAGTTCACCAGCGATGATCTGCTGGGCGAAATTTTTTCCCGGTTTTGCATCGGAAAGTAGGAACACTCCCGTCATGTTCCACTGAAGTCCACAAAACCCACGGAAGCTCTCGTAGAATCTGGATTTATGATCTGCGGGATTCTGATAGATTCCGCGTAGATCAGGCGGAATGTGTGCCCATGTGTGTGCCCTCTGCGCCTGTGTGCTCTGTTTTACGGCTATTTTATGGGCACACAAAGGCGCAGAAAGGCACACGATAGGGAGCCAGAGTGGGCACATCCATAGGGGGGAAATGCCGCTGCCTGAGGCAGGCAGTGGGCACACCCGCTATTACCCAGGGGCGGCGACATGGCACTATCTGATGCAAAGCTGCGGGCGCTGAAACCTGCTAGCAAAATCTATTAGGCTGCTGATGAAGGCGGCCTGTCGCTGGTCATCCATCCTGGCGGTACCAAGACATGGCAGTATCGGTACAGGATCGGCGAGCGCGGGGCTAAGCAAGAAAAGGTGACGCTGGGCAACTATCCAGATTTTCCCTTGGCTGATGCCCGTGCATGGCGTGACGATTGCCGGGGCTTGGTGCAGCGCGGCCTGTCCCCCATGGCCCTACGGCGCGGCGACATCACCCCGCCAGACATCACCCCGGCAGTTTTGGAAATGGCGCGCGCTTTCCGGGCCGCTTGGTGCGGTGATGTCATGGCCCGCGAACGGGCAGAGGAAGCCAAGACCCGGGCCGCCAGCACAGTCGGGCATTTGCTGAGGTCTGGCATTTGGAGATGGTGGAGCCGGCGAACAGCAACCCGCGCAGCATTCGCCGGGTGCTAGACAAGGACGTAATACCGACCATCGGGGACAAGCTGATGTCCGAGGTCACAGTAACTGATGTGCTGGTTATTACCGATCGCATCAAGAACTGAGGCGCAGATCAAATGGCGCTGACCCCCGATGAGGTGGGGCGACTGCTGCAGGCCATCTACCGATCCAGCATGAAGCGGGCGCAGAAACTGGCCCTGCATTTGCTGATTCTCTGCATGGTGCGCAAGTCCGAACTGATCGAGGCGCAATGGGATGAATTTGACCTGGCGAAGGCTGAATGGTCGATTCCCGCTGAACGGATGAAGAAAGACCGCTCCCATTTCGTGCCCCTGTCTCGGCAGGCGGTGGCGATGCTGGAAGAACTGCAGGGCCTGGCCAGCGGGTCGGCCTATGTGTTCCCCAGCACACACCACCTGAACCGCCCCATTGCGCACAGCACGCTGAATGTAGCGGTGCGGTCCCTGGATGTGGACGTGCGCGACTTCGTGATTCACGACTTCCGGCGCACGGCCTCCACCTGCCTGAATGAGGCGGGCTTCAATTCCGACTGGGTAGAAAAGTGCCTGGTGCATGAACAGAAGGGCGTGCTGGGTGTCTACAACCGGGCCCAGTACGCCAGCCAGCGGCGCGACATGCTGCAATGGTGGGCGGATTTTGTGGATGCCCAGGTGCAGGACACCGGCGGCAAGATCAGGGACATCGAAGGGACACCAGAGGGGCTTCGAAGGGACATTGGCGGCGGCCCTCGTCAGAGGGTAAGGCGTGGGTGAGGGGGGATAGGCCGTATCTGTCCGGTGAACGCACCTTGAGCCCATCCGGCATCCGATAGAGCATACG
>NZ_JAUCDS010000026.1:0-42547 GCF_034674885.1 Castellaniella sp. | reverse complement strand
TCGATGACGTGGTGCAGTTCCAGGCGGTGAAAGCCGCGCGCCCGCTGGAACAGGGGCAGGGCTTTCTGCACGCCGGCTTCAAAGTCGGCCTGGGTGCCGGGTTTGACGGTAATGTGGGCCATTTCGCGGATCATGTCGGGTTCCTGGTTGTGATGGACGATGCCCATGATTATGCACCGGCGGCAATGGACATCGACGGATGGGTTGTGCAGCGTGCTTTCAGTCGCCGGGGGACATCATATCGGCGGGCTTACAGGACCATGCGCCGCATGACCTCGTCGGCGATGGCCAGGCAGGACGTCAGGCCCGGCGATTCGATGCCGTACAGATTGATCAGGCCGGGCACGCCGTGGGTGGCGGCGTCCTGAATCATGAAGTCCGCATCCTGTCCGCCCGCTGCCACCAGTTTCGGCCGGATGCCGGCATAGCTGGGGTGCAGGGCCTGGTCCGGCAATTCGGGCCAGTAGCGGCGGATGGCCGCATAGAAGCCGTTGGCGCGAGCGGGGGCCACTGCATAGTCGATGGCGTCCACCCATTCGACGTCGGGCCCGAACCGCGCTTGGCCGGCCAGGTCCAGCGTCAGGTGCACGCCCAGGCCGCCGGGCTCGGGCACCGGGTAGATCAGGCGTGAAAATGGGGACTTGCCCGACAAGGCGTAGTAATTGCCTTTGGCATAGCGGCCGGCCGGGATGCTGGCGGGCGGGACGCCCTGGATGCTGGCGGCCAGCGATTGCGCGTGCAGCCCCGCGCAGTTGATGACTTGGCGGGCGATGATCTCCATGGGCTCTTCGCCGCCGATGCGCAGCAGGATGCCCGCGCCGGCCCCTGTCAGGACGGTGCCGCCCAGGACCGGCGCTCGCAGCGCCAGCAGGCCGCCGGCGTTTTCCAGGTCGCCCTGCAGGGCCAGCATCAGGCCATGGCTGTCGATGATGCCCGTCGATGGGGATTCCAGTGCTGCCACGCATTGCAGGGCGGGTTCTCGGGATTGTGCCTGGCGGCGGTCCAGCCAGCGCAGGTCGTCCACCCCGTTGGCGGCTGCGGCGGCGGCGATCTGCCGCAGGCGATCCTGTTGCGCTTCCTGGGTGGCGACGATCAGTTTTCCGCAGCGCCGATGGGCCACGCCGCGCGCGGTGCAATAGGCATACAACGCCTGGCGACCCTGCACGCAGAGCCGGGCCTTTAGCGACCCCTGAGGGTAGTAGATGCCGGCGTGGATGACTTCGCTGTTGCGCGAACTGGTGCCGGTGCCGATCGCCGATTCAGCTTCGAGCAGCAGGGTTTCCCGGCCGGACAGGGCGCAGGCGCGCGCTACGGCAAGGCCGACGACGCCGGCTCCGATAATGATGCAGTCCAGGGATTCAGTCATGGGATAAAGAGTGTTTCGTATCAATAATGAGACGGTCTATTGAGCGCTTGGCCCCCTGGCCTTGCGCAACCGCCTGGTCCAGGCGCCGATGGCACGCAGCCGCGCTTTGCCGAACGGCACACCGGGGCCTCTGGCTGCCCGATATTATGCACAATGCGCGACGATGGGCTGGATCTGAACGAGCCGGATCCGGCGACCGGCTATGGTGGGGACGAGAAACGCCATATCGATTGTCCTCAGGTCGATTCGAAATCATTGCTTGCTATTAAATAGCGTGCGATTTAACATGAAGACATGGACGCGCATCAACATTCCTCGCCGATGGAATCGCCCCGGCACCTGACGCTGGATGCCCAGTTGTGCTTTGCCTTGTATTCCGCACAGCTGGCCATGGGCAAGACCTATCGCCGCCACCTGGCCGGTCTGGGCCTGACCTATCCGCAGTACCTGGTCATGCTGGTGCTGTGGGAAACCGATGGGCTGACGGTTTCGGCCCTGGGTGATCGCCTGTATCTGGATTCCGCCACCCTGACGCCCTTGCTCAAACGTCTGCAGGCCCTGGGCCTGCTGCGCAGGGATCGCGCGCAGGCCGATCAGCGCCAGGTGCTGGTTTCATTGACCTCGGCGGGGCAGGCCTTGCGCCACCGGGCCGATGGCATTCCGCAGGGGGTGCTGTGCGCTACCGGCTGCACGCCTGCCCAGGCGCACGTGCTGAAAGCGGAACTCGAAGAACTGCGGGCGCATTTGCAGGGCGCGTCCGTCGCTGAAGAACATCTGGCAAAACGCTGACGGGCCGGGGCCGGGTGCCCTGTGCTGCCTCAGTGATTCGCCGTCAGGCAAGCCGCCGTCTGTGGTGCCGAGGCTTTCCTTTTGAACCGCACCACCTGGAGTCCCACCATGACAGTCGAAAACGTTCTCTACACGGCCCATGCATCCGCGACGGGCGGTCGCGACGGCAGCGCCAAATCCTCGGATGGCCGCCTGGATATCAAGCTGTCCGTTCCAAAGGAACTGGGCGGCGATGCCGGTCCCGGCACCAACCCCGAACAGCTGTTCGCTGCAGGCTATTCAGCCTGCTTCCTGGGGGCATTGAAACTGGTGTCCGGCAAGGAAAACGTCAAGCTGCCGGCCGACACCCGGGTGGCCGGTTCGGTGGGCATCGGTCCCATCCCGACGGGCTTCGGCATCGCGGTGGAGCTGAAAATTTCCGCACCCGGCGTGGATCATGCCAAACTGGCCGACCTGGTGCAGAAGGCCCACGTGGTCTGCCCGTATTCCAATGCCACGCGCAACAACATCAAGGTCACGCTGACGGTGGAATAAGCCGTCCGGGCATCTCCCCCGTTCGGGAACCTGCAGCCCTGGCGATGCGCCGGGGCTGTTTGTTGATGGCGCCGGCACGAGGCGGTCTTGCGCTGAGGGCCTGCGGTCTGTGGACAGCCTGCCCGGAGGGCACTGCCTGCTGATCCAGATCATATACCGGCACTGATAGTGTGGATATGATGGGCGGTGAACACGTTGATTCCTCAACGGGAGGCCCTCATGTCATCAGAAACCGCATCCAGGCCCGCATCGCGCCAGGCGCTGTCCGTCCTGTTTTCCAGTACCTTCGCTTTCACGGTCTGTTTTGCCGTCTGGACGATGTTTTCCGTGCTGGGCGTGCCGCTGAAGGCCGAGCTGGCCTTGAGCGAAACCCAGTTTGGCTTGCTGATCGCCACGCCGGTCCTGACCGGGTCGCTGATCCGCGTGCCCCTGGGCATGCTGACGGACCGCTTTGGCGGGCGCATCGTGTTCTTTCTGGTGCTGCTGGTCTGTGTGCCGCCCCTGTACTTGATGGCGTATGCCACGACCTACGCGCAGTTCCTGATCCTGGCCCTGTTCGTCGGCCTGGCCGGCGGCACGTTTTCCGTGGGGACGCCCTATGTGGCCCGCTGGTTCGCGCCGGAGAGACGCGGGTTCGCGATGGGGGTGTTCGGCGCCGGCAATTCAGGGTCCGCTCTGAACATGTTCGTCGCGCCCCTGGTGATCGGTGCCTTCGGCTGGACCATGCTGCCCAAGGCCTATGCCGCGCTGATGCTGGGCACGGCGGTGCTGTTCTGGCTGTTCAGCCATTCGAATCCCGCGCATCGCGTGTCGACCGGCGCGGGGATCCTGCAGCAGCTGGCCGTGCTGAAGGACCCCCGGGTCTGGCGCTATTGCCAGTACTATTCCGTGGTGTTCGGCGGCTACGTGGCGCTGGCGCTATGGATCACGAAATACTATGTGGCGGAATACGGCTTCGATCTGACGCTGGCTGCCTTTCTGGCGATGATCTTTTCCCTGCCGGGCGGGGTGTTGCGAGCCCTGGGAGGCTGGTTTTCGGATCGCTTCGGCGCCTACACCGTCACCTGGTGGGTGATGTGGGTGTGCTGGGTGTGTTTCTTCCTGTTGTCCTATCCGCAGACGCAGATGACGGTCCAGACCCTGAGCGGCCCGGTGTCGATGCACATCGGGTTGAACGCCACGGTGTTCACTGCCCTGCTGTTCATCGTCGGGGTAGCCATGGCGATCGGCAAGGCGTCGGTCTTCAAGTTCATCAGCGACGATTATTCCGACAATATCGGCGCGGTGTCGGGCGTGGTGGGCCTGGCGGGCGGGCTGGGGGGATTTGTCCTGCCCATTCTGTTTGGTGTCCTGCTGGACGTCACCGGGGTGTATTCCAGCGCCTTCATGCTGTTGTACGGGGCGGTGTGCGTGTCGCTGGTGTTCATGCACTATTCGTACCGGCGGGCGCCGCGTGCCGGTACGGAGCTGGTGGAGCCGGAGGCCGGATGATTCCAGCACATGACAGCCCGCAGGGGCTTCTTGGTTTGTGGCATCCACCTCGTGGCCTGCAGGCCACTCGGATAAATTCGGCAGCAGGCAGTCCGCAGGGTGTGGCACCGTCCCACCTCGGCGCTTGCAGGCGCCTCGGATAATTCCGGCACATGACAGCCCGCAGGGGCTTCTTGGTTTGTGGCATCCACCTCGTGGCCTGCAGGCCACTCGGATAAATTCGGCAGCAGGCAGTCCGCAGGGACTGCCTGCTGTCCGAATTTATCCCCCGCACCCGCCGCAGCAGTTGCCGTCTTCGCCGTGGACCGGCTTCATGGCCTCGTAGCCGGCGTCGGCGACGGCGACTTGCAGGCGCTGGGTGGACACCTGGGCGGTGTCGAAGGTGATAGTGGCTTTTTCGTCGGCCAGCGACACGCTGACCTGGGCGACGCCGGGGATCGCGGCCAGGATGCGGTCCAGCTTGTCGGCGCAGTCGGGGCCGCGCAGGCCCACCAGGCGCATGGTCTCTGTTTTCTGGGACGATCGTTTCGGGGTTTCAGCTTGCATGGGTCCTCGCGTGCGGGGAAATGCCCTTGGACAGGGCAGGGTTATAGATTCATTTAAAATATATCTTATTAGCGGGCTAGTATAGCAGCGATGATCCCCCCGATGTCTGAATCACCTGCTCGTCGGATTGCCCACCTGGATATGGATGCTTTCTTTGCATCCGTGGAACTGTTGCGCTATCCCGATTTGCGCGGGCAGGCCGTGGTGATCGGCGGGCACGGAGATCCCCCCCAGGACGGACGCTACATGCGATTGCGGGATTATGTCGGGCGCGGGGTCATCACCACGGCGACCTACGAGGCGCGGGCCTTTGGCGTGCATTCGGCCATGGGCATGATGAAGGCGGCCCGCCTGGCGCCTGATGCCGTGCTGTTGCCGGTGAACTTCGCCGCCTACCGTCATTATTCGCGTCTGTTCAAGGCAGCGGTAGCCGCCATCGCGCCCCGGGTCGAGGATCGTGGCATTGACGAGATCTACATCGACCTGACCGATCTGCCGCAGGATTCCGAGACCCTGGCGCGGCAGTTGAAGCAGGCCGTGCGCGATGCCACCGGCCTGGTCTGTTCCATCGGCATTTCACCCAACAAGCTGCTGTCGAAGATCGCTTCGGATCTGGACAAGCCCGATGGCCTGACGCTGATCGGCCCTGGCGATCTGCAGCGGCGCATCTGGCCGCTGCCGGTGTCCAAGGTCAACGGAATCGGCCCCAAGGCCACCCGTCGCCTGCAGGGCATGGGTATCGAGACGATCGCGCAACTGGCGGCCGCCGCGCCCGACCGCTTGCAGGATGCCTTTGGCCTGGGCATGGCGCAGTGGCTGCTGGACGTCGCTCACGGCATCGACGACCGGCCCGTGGTGATGGAATCAGAGCCGCGTTCGATCAGCCGGGAAACGACGTTCGAGCGCGACCTGCACGTGGTGCGGGATCGCGCCGTGCTGTCGACCATTTTCCGCGAACTGTGCGAACACCTGGCCCAGGACCTGGCGCGCAAGCAGGTGCGCGGGGCCACCATCGGCATCAAGCTGCGCTTCGACGATTTCCGCATTGTGACCCGGGACCTGACCCTGGATGAGGCCGTGGGCGATGCCGATGCCATCCACCGGGCAGCCGGACAGTGCCTGAAGCGGGTGACGCTGGATCGTCGCCTGCGCTTGCTGGGCGTGCGGGCCAGCAAGCTGGAGCCGGCGGGCGATTCGCCATCGGGGCGTCATCCGGTGCAGCTGTCGCTGTACTGATACGGGCCACGATTCTGGTGCAGCACTGCACCGTCATGACGCGCTTCGCATCATCGGCACCCTCGATCAACAGGCGCGCGCCCTCTGGACAGGGGCTGCGGTCGATAGTTGGCATGCTGTTTGCTTCTTCCTCTGTGTCAATGGATACATACGGGAGAATCTCATGTACGACGACACGATCAATGGCTTTGTGCGCGCGGCCGATGCCAAACTTCACCAACTGCGCGGGAATCCGCAAGGGTTCTTTGTCGCCAGCATGCTGGCCGGCGCCTATATTGGACTGGGCATCATCCTGATCTTCTCGCTGGGCAGTTTTGTCCCGCCGGCATTTCGTCCGCTGGTCATGGGTGCGACTTTTGGAATCGCCCTGATTCTGGTCGTGATCGCCGGCGCCGAGCTTTTCACCGGTCACACCATGGTGATGGCGCTGCGGCGCTACCGCGGGCGGGGAACCTGGGCCGAGGCGGTGGCCGTGCTGTGCGCGAGCTGGATCGGCAATCTGTGCGGCGCGCTGGTGCTGGTCGGACTGTTCGTCATGGGGGGCGGGGGCGGCCTGCTGGATGATCCGCAGGGGCTGGTGATGACGGCTGCCACGCACAAGATGGCGGCCGGCGGCGCCAGCCTGTTTGCCCGCGCCGTCCTGTGCAATTGGCTGGTGTGCCTGGCGGTCTGGATGTCGGCCCGGGTGGCGTCCGACAGCGCGCGCTGCATGGTGATCTTCTGGTGCCTGCTGGCCTTCGTCGGCAGCGGCTACGAGCACAGTGTGGCCAATATGACCCTGCTGTTGCTGGCGCTGGCCGGCCATCATCCCGATACGGTGAGTCTGGGCGGCATGGCCTGGAATCTAGGCTGGGTGACGCTGGGCAATATCGTGGGCGGCGCGGTGTTCGTGGCGGGCGCCTATCGGATCGCATCGTCGCCTGCCGCCGAGCACGCTGCGGTGGGCGAGGCCGCCTTGAAGGAGCCGGCATGAAGCCCGCTCGATTGGATATGGCGGAGCCGGGCCTGGCCGGCAGGAAGCGGCTGGTGGTCGTCGGCAACGGCATGGTCGGCCATCGTCTGTTGGAGGAACTGGTCCGGCGCGGTCGGGGCGACGACGACATCACGGTATTGTCCGGAGAGCCCCACCTGGCCTATGACCGTGTGCAACTGAGCCAGTGCTTTGTCGGGGCGCAGCCCCAGGACCTGGCCTTGGCCGATGCTGCGTTCTTCGAGACGCACGGCATCACGGTGTTACGTGACAAAAGAGCGGTGTGGATCGATCGCAAGCAGCGCCGCGTCCATGTCACGGACCAGGAGTTCTATCCTTATGACCGGCTGGTGCTGGCGACGGGATCTGTGCCGTTCGTGCCTCCGATCGAAGGGGCGGATCGGCCGGAATGCCTGCCTTATCGGACGCTTGATGATGTCGCGGCGATCCAGGCGCGCGCGGCCGGCGCCCGGCGAGGCATCGTCATCGGGGGCGGATTGCTGGGGCTGGAGGCCGCGCGCGCTTTGCATGGCCTGGGCCTGGATACCCACGTCGTCGAGTTTTCGCCGTGGCTGATGGCCACGCAGCTGGATGAGTCCGGCGGCCGCCTGCTGCGAGGCAAGATCGAAGCGCTGGGCATCCATGTGCACACCGCGAAGACCACGTCGTCCATCGGCACGGGTCTGCGTTCGCCCCTGCGCCTGAGGTTCTCGGATGGCGGCCTGCTGGAGGCCGATATGGTGGTTTTCTCGGCCGGCATTCGGCCATGCGACCGGCTGGCGCACAGTTGCGGCCTGGTGATCGGGCCGCGCGGCGGCGTCGTGGTCGATGATCGCTGCTGCAGCTCCGACCCGGCCATCTATGCGATTGGCGAAGTCGCCAGTTGGCAGGGCGCCACCTTCGGTCTCGTGGCGCCCGGTTATGAAATGGCCCGGGTCTGCGCGGCCCACCTGCGGGGCGATGAGGACGCCGTTTTCCAGGGGGCGCAGCCCAGCACCAAGCTGAAGCTGCTGGGGGTCGATGTCGGATCGATCGGCGATGCCCAGGGTCGCACACAGGGCAGCATGTGCTGCGTGTTCGAAGATGCGCTGGCGGGCGTCTACAAAAAGCTGGTGATGGATGCGGGCGGGAAGCGCCTGCTGGGTGCCGTGCTGGTGGGGGATACGGCCTCGTTTGGCATGTTGGACCAGTATTTCACCAACGGCCTGGCTCTGCCGGCTCAGCCCGCTGCGCTGATTGCGCCTGCGGCGGACGCGACCCCGGCGCTGGGTGTGGACGCCTTGCCGGATACGGCGCAGATCTGCTCCTGCAACCAGGTGAGCAAGGGGGCCCTGTGCCACGCGATCGAAGATGGGTGCGCCACCCTGGGCGACCTGAAGGCCAGGACCCGCGCAGGAACGACGTGCGGCGGCTGCGTGCCGTTGGTCAAGCAGATCCTGGACCGGGAACTGGAACGGCGGGGGATCGTCGTCGATCATGGTCTGTGCGAGCATTTCCGCTACAGCCGTCAAGAACTCTACCACTTGGTCCGTGTCAACGAGATCCGCGATTTCAAGACGCTGATCGCGCGCCATGGCGCAGGGCGCGGCTGCGATATCTGCAAGCCGGTGGCTGCATCGATCTTTGCCTCGTGCTGGAACGATTTTGTGCTAGCCCCCCAGCATGCCCCGCTGCAGGACAGCAATGATGCGTATCTGGGCAACCTGCAAAAGGACGGCACCTATTCCGTGGTGCCGCGCATTCCGGGCGGCGAGATCTCGCCCGAGAAGCTGATCGTCATTGGCGAGGTCGCCCGCAAGTACAGGCTGTACACCAAGATCACCGGCGGCCAGCGGATCGATCTGTTCGGCGCGCGTCTGGAACAGCTACCCCTGATCTGGCGGGAACTGATCGATGCCGGCTTCGAGTCCGGGCACGCCTATGGCAAGGCCTTGCGCACGGCAAAATCGTGCGTGGGCAGCACGTGGTGCCGCTTTGGCGTGCGGGATTCGGTGGGCCTGGCCATCCGCCTGGAACAGCGCTACCGGGGCTTGCGCGCGCCCCATAAGATCAAGATGGCGGCGTCCGGCTGCACGCGTGAGTGCGCCGAGGCCCAGAGCAAGGACGTCGGGGTCATCGCCACGGACAAGGGCTGGAACCTGTATGTATGCGGCAACGGCGGCATGTGGCCCCGGCACGCGGAACTGCTGGCGTCGGACCTCGATGACGACACGCTGATCCGGTTGATCGACCGTTTCCTGATGCTCTACATCCGTACGGCGGACAAGCTGCAGCGTACGGCGGCCTGGCGCGAAAGCCTGGAAGGCGGCCTTGACTACCTGAAGGCCGTCGTCGTGAACGACAGTCTGGGCCTGGGCGCGGAACTGGAGGCCCAGATGCAGCAGCTGGTTGATCGGTATGAATGTGAATGGGCAGCGACCTTGAAGGATGAGCAGGCGCTGCGGCGCTTTCGTTCGCTCATCAACGACAGTGCGCCGGACGAGCATATCGTCCATGTGCAGGAACGCGGCCAGGTCCGTCCGGCCACGGTGCGGGAACGCCGGGACCTGGCGGTCAAGGCAGAGATCGAGTGAGGGCAGGATGATGAAAACAGCGCGTTCCCGCCGTCAGGGCGGGCTGGCAGAGCCTTCTGGGTGGCAGGCGGTCTGCAGGGACGATGACTTGATCAACGAGGCGGGGGTGGCCGTTCGGGCGCATGGCGAGCAGGTTGCCGTGTTCGTGACCGAGGCGGGGCTGTTCGCCATCGATCATGTCGATCCGTTCTGCGGCGCAGCCGTGCTGGCCCGTGGCATTGTCGGCGAGTTGCAGGGGCGCCCGGTGGTGGCCTCGCCGATGTACAAGCAGCATTTTTTCCTGGATACGGGGGAATGCCTGGAAGATGCCGGTGTGCGCGTTCGCTGCTGGCCCGCCCGGTTGGGCGAGGACGGGGTCCTGCGCCTGGGCCGTCCGATGGATGCCTTGGGGGACACTGATCATGCTGCCTGATGTCAGGATGAATGCCGTGCATCCGGCACCCTCGGGGCGGATGGGCCATGTCTGGTTGGTCGGCGCGGGGCCGGGCGATCCCGACCTGATCACGGTGAAGGGATTGCGCGCCCTGCAGGGGGCTGATGTGGTGGTCTACGACCGTTTGGCCTGCACGGACTTGCTGGCGCACTGTCGTCCGGATGCCGTGCGTGTTTCCGTGGGCAAGCAAGCGGGGCTGCACAGCGTTTCCCAGAGCGGCATCCATGCCCTGCTGATCGCCCATGCGCGGGCGGGCCGTCGCGTTGTCCGCCTGAAGGGCGGCGATCCGTTCATTTTCGGGCGAGGGGGAGAGGAAATGATCGCGTTGCGGCAGCAGGGGATCCCGGTGTCGGTCATCCCCGGGGTGACGGCGGCATCCGGCTGCGCGGCGGCGACGGGCATTCCGCTCACGCACCGTGACCTGGCGGCAGGGGTCAGTCTGGTGGCTGCACATCGCCAGGAGAATGCGGCCGCTCTGGACTGGGCGGCCTTGGCGGCGGATCGGCAGCGCACGCTGGTCTTCTACATGGGGCTGTCCCAGGCGGACCATGTCGGGATGGAACTCATGCTGCATGGCCTGCCCGGGACGACGCCGGTCGCGCTCATCGCGTGTGGAACGACGTCTGCGCAGCGCGCGGTCCGGTGTCTCCTGGCGGATCTGGGGGCGGTCGCGCGCCACTGCGGTCTGGTGTCCCCGTGCCTGATCATGGCAGGCCAGGTGGTCGCGCTCGCGGACCCGGATCTCGTTGCATGGGCCCGGCTCTGCCGGGAACCTGTGCCGGCCGATACGATATGAAGCCGCTCTATCCGCTGTTCGCCAATCTGGAGGGACGTCGGGTCCTGGTGGTGGGGGGCGGCGCCGTTGCGGAACGCAAGGCGCGGTCGCTGATGAAATGCGGCGCGCGGGTTCTGGTGGGAGCCCCCCGCCTGACGGCCATGCTGCGGCGCTGGGCGGATGACGGCAGTCTGGCGTACTTGCCGGGGCCGTTCGATCCTGCCTGGCTGGCGGCCGTCTGGCTGGTCATTGCGGCAACCGGAGACCGCCAGGTCAATGCGCAGGTGAAGGCCGCTGCGGATGAGCGCAGCGTGCTGGCCAACGTCGTGGATGATCCGGCGCTGTCCTCGTTCCAGGTGCCCGCCGTGGTCGATCGGTCGCCGGTGGTGATTGCGATCTCCTCGTCGGGCGCGGCCCCGGTCCTGGCACGGCGTGTGCGGGAACGGATGGAGGCGCTGTTCGATGCATCCCTGGGGACCCTGGCGGCGCTTGCGGGACGACATCGCCAGGCCATTCGCCAAGCCTATCCGGACTCCGGGGCCCGCCGCCGGTTCTATGACTGGTTGTATGACGGGCCCGTACTGGCGCAGTTGCGTCAAGGCGACCTGATGGGGGCGGAACAGCGCGTGCGCAGCCGCCTGGCGGCTGCGGCGACCGAAGATGCCTCGTTGGAGCGCCGAGTGACGTGGATCACGGTCCTTCCGGATCAGCCTGGGCGCTTGACGCTCGATGAACTGCGGGCGATGAACGAGGCCGACGTGCTGGTGCATGAGTGCGACCTGCCCCTGGTGTTTCTGGACATGGCGCGACGGGATGCGGATCGCCGCGCCATCGCTCGGCATGCCGGAGATCCGGCCGCCCGGGCCCTGGCGGCATGCGCAGGCTATCGTCGCGCGGTCATCCTGCTGGTCGGTCGAGGGCCGGAACTGGATCAGAAATCGAATTCCGGTTCGATTGCGTCGCCCACCTGCAGCCAGTGATCGCCGTCCGGCAGGGCGGCAATGGCGTTCATGCCGAACAGCACGCCCTGTTCGAATTGCCGGTGCCGTGCCAGGGTGCGGCCGGGTTCGGGGGCGGTTTCCCCTGTTCCGGGATCAACGTTCGGAATCGGGCAGCGGGCGCAGGCCTTCACGAAGGCGAACCCCAGGCCCGCAGTGCGAAACCCCGCCAGGTGGTCCTCGTCGTAGGGTTCCAGCCCCTGCAGCACGATATTGGGCCGAAAACGGATCATGTCCACCGCGCCATGGCCACCGTCCGCCAGCTGGCCGTTCAGTTCTTCCAGCGAGTGCTGGTTCGTGACCAGGAACGGAAAGCCGTCGGCAAAGGCGAAGGCATGCCGGTCTACCGGCATGAAGGATTGCGGCCAGTCGGGGTGGGTCTGGATCCATTGCGTCACGTGGCGCATGCTGGCCAGGCGGTGGGCCTGGGGATGGACGTGCAGCAGGCGGCAAGGCTCTCCCAGGAAATGGCTGAGCCAGTGCGCAACGTCGTCGCCCTGGTCGGCCCCGATGGTTTCCGTGCCCCAGATGGTGACCGGGACTGCCGTCTGATCGCCCTGCGCGACCGGCGCGAAGCAGTCCGCCTGGCTGGGGGCCTTGAGCCAGACGCCGTCGGGCCGGGGGTCGGGCTGGATCAGCACCATGCGCGGGTGGCGGCGCTGGGTCATGAAGATGCCTTGTTCGTCGACGATGACCCAGTGACGGTCGTATTCCAGCCCGGCGCCGCTGACGCGGATGCGTTCGTGGCGGATGCCCGCGCAGGATTTGACGGGGTAGCTGTACAGGCTGTGGATGGCCAGGGGCATGATCGTAGCGTGGACGCATGGAAGACAAGACGAATATTCTAGTCGCAGACAGGCCGCGAAATGCCGTAGCATGGCAGGTTCCATTTGCCCGCCGCTGGTTCGCCCCGCAGGAGTCCCCATGCCCTTGAAAGACATTCTGGCCGCCTTGGTCGTCATCGTGGTCTGGGGCGCGAATTTCGTGGTCATCAAGTTCGGAGTGGATGAGATCCCGCCGATGCTGCTGGGGGCCTTGCGGTTCATCTTCGTCGCGTTTCCTGCGATTCTTTTCGTCCCCCGGCCCGCCGTCCCCTGGCGCTATGTGGCCGGATACGGGGCCACCATCTGCCTGGGGCAGTTCGTCTTCCTGTTTATGGCCATCTACCTGGGCATGCCGGCGGGGCTGGCATCCCTGGTGCTGCAGGCGCAGGCGTTCTTCACGGTGGCGATTGCGGCGCTGGTGCTGCATGAAACCATCCGCGCGCACCATGTGCTGGGCATGGGTTTGGCGGTCGTCGGCCTGGGGATGCTGGATGCGGGGGCAGGCTCGACCGCCGTGCCGCTCGTGGGGTTTCTGCTGACGCTGCTGGCAGCCTTCAGCTGGGCGTGTGGCAACATCGTGCTGAAATGCGCGGGCCAGGTGCGCATGCTGTCCATGGTGGTGTGGGGCGCACTGCTGCCGCCGATTCCGTTCCTGCTGCTGTCGGCCGTGTTCGAAGGCCCGGACCGCATGCTCGACAGCCTGATGCACATCAGCTGGCGGGCGGTGGCGGTGGTGGTGTATCTGTCAGGCGTGGCGACCCTGGTGGGCTATGTATTGTGGGGGCGTCTGCTGGCCCGTCATCCCGTCGCTCGCGTGGCGCCGCTCAGCCTGCTGATTCCCGTGGTGGGGCTGCTGTGCGCCGACTGGATCCTGGGCGAGCGCCTGGGCTTGTGGCAGTGGGTGGGCGGCGGTGTGGTATTGATCGGACTGACCGTCAACCTGTTTGGCGCCCGTTGGGCCGCATGGCTGCGGAACCGCACCCAAGCGGCCTAAAATAGCCTCTTTTGGCGCCGGGCCTTCTTTTTTGACTGGAATTCATACCCATGACCATTGATCGTGCAGGGATCAACGCCCTGATGGAAATTACATCGCGTCCCGAACTGGTGTTCGTCGGCGGCCAGGGGTCCTGGCTGCAGGATAACGCCGGCAAGCGATACCTGGACTTCATCCAGGGCTGGGCGGTGAACTGCCTGGGACATAATCCGGCAGTCATGATCGACGCCCTGGAGCGCCAGTCGCACGCACTGATCAATCCCTCGCCGGCCTTCTACAACCAGCCGTCCATCGAACTGGCCAAACGCATCGTCGATGCATCCTGCTTCGACCGGGTGTTTTTCGCCAACAGCGGCGCCGAGGCTAACGAAGGCGCAATCAAGCTGGCCCGCAAATGGGGGCAGCTGCATCGCAAGGGCGCCTACAAGATCATCACCTTCGACCATAGCTTCCATGGCCGCACGCTGGCGACCATGTCGGCGTCGGGCAAGGCGGGCTGGGATACGAAGTTCGCCCCGCAGGTCGACGGTTTCCCCAAGGCAGATCTGAACGACCTGGATTCCGTCTGCGCCCTGATCGATGATCAGACCGTGGCCGTGATGCTGGAACCCGTCCAGGGCGAAGCCGGTGTCATCCCCGCCACCCGCGAATTCCTGCAGGGCCTGCGCGCGCTGACCCGTGAACAGGGCCTGCTGCTGATCGTGGACGAGGTGCAGACCGGCATGGGCCGCACTGGCCGCATGTTCGCCTATCAGCACGCCGGCATCGAGCCCGACATCATGACCCTGGGCAAGGGCATCGGCGGCGGCGTCCCGCTGTCGGCGCTGTGCGCCCGCGAGGCGGTCTGCTGCTTCGAGCACGGCGACCAGGGTGGCACCTACAACGGCAATCCCCTGATGACGGCGGTCGGGGTGGCCGTATTCGACGCCCTGGCGGCACCCGGGTTCATGGAGTCGGTCAACGACCGCGCCCGCCAGCTCTCGGACGGCCTGATCGCGCTGTCCGGCAAATGGGGCATGCAGGGCGAACGCGGCGCGGGCCTGCTGCGCGCGCTGATCATGGATCGCGACGACGGCCCGGCACTGGTGGCTGCGGGCCGCGACCGCGCCCCCGAAGGCCTGCTGCTGAACGCCCCGCGCGGCAATCTGCTGCGCTTCATGCCGGCCCTGAACGTTACCGCCGATGAAATCGACACCATGCTGGCCTGGCTGGATGATCTGGTGAAGCAGGTGCGCGGCTAGCCTCGGTTCAGAGCCCGAGGCGCAGCGGTCGGCATAAAAAAACCGCCGCTGCGCAGCGGCGGTTTGATCCGTCCGGGTGATCGGGGCGGCCGGTGTCAACCCGGCCCGATCCGGTCAGAACAGCGTCAGGCCTTGGCGGCCAGTTCCGCCTTTTTCACCTGGCGCCAGCTGTGCAGCAGCGGTTCGGTGTAGCCGTTGGGCTGTTCCAGGCCCTTGAAGATCAGGTCGCTGGCTGCCTTGAAGGCGCAGGACGTGTCGAAATGGCCGTCCATGGGCTCGTAGGCGTCGTCGCCGGCGTTTTGCTTGTCGACCACGGCGGCCATGCGGCGCAGGGTCTGTTCGACCTGGGCGCGGTTGGTGATGCCGTGCAGCAGCCAGTTGGCGATGTGCTGGCTGGAAATGCGCAGCGTGGCGCGGTCTTCCATCAGGCCCACGTCATGGATGTCGGGGACTTTCGAGCAGCCCACGCCCTGGTCGATCCAGCGCACCACATAACCCAGGATGCCCTGGCAGTTGTTGTCCAGTTCCTGCTGGATCTGTTCCGCCGTCCAGTTCGTGTCCTTGGCGACCGGCACGGTCAGGATGCGATCGATGTAGTCCTCGTGGTGGCCTTCCAGGGACTTCTGCACCTCGACCACGTCAACCTGGTGATAGTGCAGGGCATGCAGCGTGGCGGCGGTGGGCGAAGGCACCCAGGCCGTGTTGCCGCCGGCCTTCACGTGGGCGATCTTCTGCTCCAGCATGGCGGCCATCAGGTCGGGCATGGCCCACATGCCCTTGCCGATCTGGGCGTGGCCGCGCAGGCCGCATTCCAGGCCGGCCTGCACGTTGTTCAGTTCGTAGGCCTGGATCCAGGCCTGGGTCTTCATGTCGCCCTTGCGCACCATGGCGCCGGCGCGCATGGACGTGTGCAGTTCGTCGCCGGTGCGGTCCAGGAAGCCGGTGTTGATGAACACCACGCGTTCGGTGGCGGCGGCGATGCAGGCCTTCAGGTTGACGCTGGTGCGGCGTTCTTCGTCCATGATGCCCATTTTGATCGTGTTGGGCGCCAGGCCCAGCAGTTGTTCCGTGCGGGCGAAGATTTCGCTGGCGAAGGCGACCTCGTCGGGGCCGTGCATTTTCGGCTTGACGATGTAGATGGACCCGGTGCGGGAATTCTTGCGGGCCTTCAGGTCGTGGATGGCGGTCAGCGATGTGCAGACGGCGTCCAGGATGCCTTCGGGGATTTCCCGGCCGTCGCGGTCGAGAATCGCCGGGTTCGTCATCAGGTGGCCGACGTTGCGGATGAACATCAGGGATCGGCCGTGCAGCTTGGCGGCGCTGCCGTCGCGCGCGATGTATTCGCGGTCCGGATTCAGGCGGCGGGTGATGGTCTTGCCACCCTTGACCAGGTCTTCGGTCAGGTCGCCCTTCATCAGGCCCAGCCAGTTGCGGTAGGCGACGACCTTGTCGTCGGCGTCGACGGCGGCGATCGAGTCCTCGCAGTCCATGATGGTGGTCAGGGCCGATTCGACGACGACGTCCTTGATGTGGGCGGCGTCGGTCTTGCCGATGGGGTGGTTCGCGTCGAACTGGATCTCGAAGTGCAGGCCGTTGTGGAGGAACACCAGCGCGTCGGGAGACGCCGCGTTGCCGCGATGGCCCAGGAAGGCACCGGCTTTGGCCAGGGTGGTGGTGCTGCCGTCTTTCAGTGTGGCTTTCAACGCGCCGCCGACCACGGCGTATCCGGTGGCGTCGCGGTGCGAGCCCTGGGCCAGGGCGATGTTGTCATCCAGGAACTGGCGGGCGAAGGCGATGACGCGGGCGCCGCGCACCGGGTTGTAGCTGCCGCTGCGGGCTGCGCCGTCCGTGTCGGGGATGGCGTCGGTGCCGTACAGCGCATCGTACAGGCTGCCCCAGCGTGCGTTGGCTGCGTTCAGGGCATAGCGGGCGTTCATGACCGGCACGACCAGCTGCGGGCCGGCCTGTTCGGTGATTTCGGTGTCGACGTTGGCCGTGGTGACGGTGACCTGGGCCGGCGCGTCTTTCAGGTAGCCGATCTGGCTGAGGAATGCACGGTAGGCAGCAGGATCAGTGACGGGGCCGGGATGCTTGCCGTACCAGTCGTCCATGGCGGCCTGGATGCGGTCGCGCTCGGCCAGCAGGGCGCGGTTTTTCGGGGCCAGATCATGCACGATCGCGGCCAGGCCTTCCCAGAAGGCAGCGGGCTGCACCCCCGTGCCGGGCAGAGCTTCCTGTTCGAGGAACTGGTGCAGCACGGCTGCGACCTGGAGTCCATGGCTGGATATGCGATCGGTCATGATGGTCCTTGGCTATTCTGAAAAGAGATTAAGCACCGATTATAGGCAGTCTTCTATAAGAGTTAAAGGGTTCAAGGGCCGGCCAGGGTGCCACTCATCTTTCTCTAAGCCGTTGACGCCAAAAAGAAAAAGCCCGCATCCAGAGATGCGGGCCTGCAATATGCCATTTTTGGATAGTGCTTATTTCTCTGGCACCTGGGCGATGTGCAGCAGGTTGGTGCTGCCGCTGCGGCCAAACGGCAGGCCGGCAATGACGATCAGCATATCGCCGGGGCCTGCCAGCCCGGCCTGCTGGGCGGTATCGGTGGCGCAGCGGATCATTTCGCTGGATTCCTGCAGCTGTTCGGGGAAGTGCACCGGGCGCACGCCCCAGGCCAGGGCCAGGCGGCGAGCGGTGCGCAGTTCCGGCGTCAGGGCCAGGATCGGGGTGGTGGGGCGTTCACGGCTGGCCCGCAGGGCGCTGAAGCCCGACGCGGTATAGGCCACGGTGGCGGCGGGTTCCAGCAGGCCGGCCACGCGCCGCAGGGCACAGCAGATGGCGTCCGGGATGTTGGCCTCGGCCGGGCCGTGGGTGGCTTCCAGGTTCGTCCGCCAGGATGGGTCGGATTCCACTTCGCGGATGATGTGGGCCATGATGGTGACGGCTTCGACCGGGTACTGGCCGGAGGCCGATTCCGCCGACAGCATGACGGCGTCCGCGCCGCTGTAGACCGCCGTGGCGACGTCGGAGGCCTCGGCCCGGGTGGGGACCGGGGAACTGATCATGGATTCCAGCATCTGCGTGGCGACTACCACGGGTTTGCCAGCTGCCCGGGCATGGCGCACGATGCGCTGCTGCAGCACCGGCACCCGCTGCGGCGGCAGTTCCACCCCCAGGTCGCCGCGCGCCACCATGATGCCGTCGGCCTGGTCGATGATGGCATCCAGGTGTTCGATGGCGGCCGGTTTTTCCAGTTTTGCCATGATCCAGGCCTGGTCGCCGATCAGGCTGCGGGCCTCGATGATGTCTTCGGGGCGCTGCACGAAGGATAGCGCCACCCAGTCCACGCCCAGCGACAGGCCGAAGGCCAGGTCGTCGCGGTCTTTCTGGGTCAGCGGGGAAATCGGCAGGATGACGCCCGGCACGTTGACGCCCTTGCGGTCCGACAGCGGGCCGCCCACCATCACGGTCGTTTCGGCGAAGTCGGGGCCGTGGCGGTCCACCCGCAGGCGCAGCTTGCCGTCGTCCAGCAGCAGGTCGGTGCCGTCTTCCAGGGCGGCGAAGATTTCCGGATGCGGCAGGTTGGCGCGTTGCGCACTGCCTTCGGCCGGGTCCAGGTCCAGGCGAAAGGCCTGTCCGGCCTGCAGCGTGATCTTGCCGCCAGCGATCTTGCCGACCCGCAGCTTGGGGCCTTGCAGGTCCATCAGGATGCCGACCGGACGGCCGACGTCCTGTTCGATCTGGCGGATGATGCGGTAACGCTCCGCGTGATCCTCGTGGCTGCCGTGGCTGAAATTCAGGCGGAATACATTGGCGCCGGCGTCGACCAGGGCTCGGATCTGTTCCGGGGTGGAACTGGCGGGGCCCAGGGTCGCCAGGATGCGGGCGCGGCGTTCGCGGTTCATGCAGGTGATCCTGTGTGCGGTTCGTCCAGGGCGGCGATCCCGGCCCGGGCGATCTGCGCGTCCTGGCTGGCCTTGACGCCGGATACGCCGATGGCGCCGATGACCTGCTGGTCGTGCAGGATGGGTTCGCCGCCTTCCATGGGGGTGATCGGCATGCTCATGGCGGCCGTGCGGCCCTGGTTGACCATGTCTTCATAGACCTTGCTGGGCTTGCCGCCGATCGCGCTGGTGCGAGCCTTGCCCGGCGCCACCAGGGCGCTGATGGCGGCTGCGCCGTCCATGCGCTGCAGCCAGAGCGGATGGCCGCCGGCGTCGCAGATCGCGATGCTGACGTTCCAGCCGTTTTTCCGGGCCTCGGCCTCGGCGGCGGCGGCCATGCGGCGGGAGTCTTCCTGGGTCAGGACGCGTGTCATTTTCATCGGTGTGTCTCCTTGGGGCGCCGTGCCTTTACAGGACCAGGATGGCGCGAAAGTCGTTGACGTTGGTCAGTGTCGGGCCGGTGATCAGGGAATCGCCCAGCCGTTCAAAGAAACCGTGTCCATCATTGTCGTCCAGATGGGCGCGAGGTGTCATGCCGGTCGCCCAGGCGCGGGCCAGCGTGTCGGGCGCGATCAGGGCGCCGGCGATTTCCTCCTGGCCGTCCACTCCGTCCGTGTCGCCGGCCAGCGCGTGGATCCCGTCGGCGCCGTCCAGTGCGATGGCTGTGGACAGCAGGCATTCCACGTTGCGGCCGCCGCGCCCCTGGCCCCGCACGGTGACCGTGGTTTCGCCGCCCGACAACAGCACGCAGGGGGCGGGTATGGGCTGTCCGTGGGCGCGGACCTGCAGGGCGATGCCAGCCAGTACCTTGCCGACCTCGCGGGCCTCGCCTTCGATGCGATCACCCAGCAGCACCGGGGCGATGCCGGCGTCGCGGGCTACGGCTGCTGCGGCTTCCAGTGCCATTTGCGGGGTGGCGATCAGGTGGGTTTCCACGCGAGCCAGTCGCGGGTCGCCGGGTTTCAGGGTTTCGCCGTCGCCCGATTCCAGCAGGCGGCGGGCGCCGGCCGGCAGGTCGAGCCCGTAGCGGTGCGCTATTTCCAGCGCGTCGGCGCAGGTGCTGGGATCGGCCACCGTGGGGCCAGAGGCAATGTCGCCGGGCTGGTCGCCGGGCACGTCGGAAATCAGCAGATTGACGACGCGCGCGGGGGCGCAGGCAGCAGCGAGGCGCCCGCCCTTGATGCCGGACAGGTGGCGGCGCACGCAGTTCATTTCGGAAATCGTCGCGCCCGATTTCAGCAGGGCGCGGTTGATGGCTTGTTTGTCGGTCAGGGTGACGCCTGGGCCGGGCACGGGCAGCAGCGAAGATCCGCCGCCCGAAATCAGGCAGATCACCAGATCGTCGGCGGTCAGCCCGCGTACCTGGTCGAACAGCCGCAGGGCGGCGTGTTCGCCCGCCTCGTCGGGCACCGGGTGGGCCGCTTCCAGGATCTCGATGCGCTGGCACGGGACGGCATAGCCGTAGCGGGTGACGACGACGCCTTCCAGGGGGCCAGGCCAGTGCCGTTCAAACGCCTGCGCCATGGCGGCCGAGGCCTTGCCCGCGCCGATCACGATGGTGCGGCCCTTGGGCGGCGTCGGCAGGAAGGCCGGGATGCAGTGTTCCGGCTGGGCGGCGCGCACGGCGGCGTGAAACATGCGGGTCAGAAGATCGCGGGGCTCTGTCATGGGACGTCCGTGCAAAGAGTGGTGCGAAACGGCGAGATTTCCGGTCTTCGGACGGGGCCCCGGGGGTTCGGGCCCCCATCCGGAGAGGGGGGGGCGCCCCGGCTGGGGCGCTAGAAACACTTTACTGGCCGATTTCGTGGTTGGCCATGATTTCCAGGGCTCGCACCATGCCGGAATGATCCCACGCCGCGCCGCCGTGGGCCACGCAGGCGTTGAAGAGTTCCTGGGCTACGGCCGTGCTGGGCAGGGACAGCCCCAGCTGGCGCGCGGTCGTCAGGGCCAGGTTCAGGTCCTTCTGGTGCAGATTGATGCGGAAGCCCGGGTCGAAGGTGCGCTTGACCATGCGTTCGCCGTGCACTTCCAGGATGCGCGAACTGGCGAAGCCGCCCATCAGCGCCTGGCGGACCTTGGCCGGATCGGCGCCGGCCTTGGAGGCCAGCACCAGGGCTTCGCCCACGGCCTCGATGGTCAGGGCGACGATGATCTGGTTGGCGACCTTGGTGGTCTGGCCGTCGCCGTTGCCGCCGACCAGGGTGATGTTCTTGCCCATCAGCTCGAAGATCGGCTTGCACTGGTCGAAGGCGGCCTGGCTGCCGCCGATCATGATGGTCAGGCTGGCGGCCTTGGCGCCGACTTCGCCGCCGGATACGGGGGCGTCCAGGTATTCGCAGCCCAGCGCATTGATTTTTTTCGCGAATTCCTTTGTTGCCACGGGCGAGATCGAGCTCATGTCGATCACGGTCTTGCCCTTGGACAGGCCGGCGGCCACGCCGTTTTCACCGAACAGCACGGCGTCGACGTCGGGTGTGTCGGGCACCATGACGATGATGATGTCGGACGCCTTGGCGACTTCGGTGCTGCTGGCGGCGGTCTTGGCACCGGCATCCAGCAGGCTTTGCGGCGTCTTGCCGTGGGTGAACGTGACCAGGGAATGGCCGCCCTGGATGAGATTGGCCGCCATGGGGGTGCCCATGATGCCCAGACCGATGAAACCGATGTTAGCCATGAGAATGCTCCTTGTTGATTCCGTGCGGGCCGGGCTTTTGGCGAGTGACGCGTTGCCCGGCAGGTGTGTGTTCCTTGGGATCAGGCCAGCGACTGGATCCAGCCCAGGCCGTCTTCGGTACGGGCGGCCGGCTTGTATTCGCAGCCGATCCAGCCTTTGTAGCCGACCTGGTCGATGTGGCGCAGCAGCCAGCGGTAGTTGATTTCGCCGGTGCCGGGTTCGTTGCGCCCAGGGTTGTCGGCCAGCTGGATATGGCCGATGGCCCCCAGGTGCTGGCGGATGGTGTTGCCCAGCTCGCCTTCCATGCGTTGGGCATGGTAGATGTCGTATTGCACATGCAGGTTGTCGGACCCGACTTCGGCGATGATGGCCAGGGCCTGGTCGGTGCGGCTCAGGAAAAAGCCGGGGATGTCGAAGGTGTTGATGGGCTCGATCACCAGGCGGATGCCGGCTTTTTTCAGTTCGGCGGCGGCGGAGCGCAGATTGGCTACGAAGGTGGCGTGTGCGACGGCGGGTTCGACGCCAGCCGGGATTTTGCCCGCCAGACAGTTCACCTGGGTGCAGCCCAGGGCCTGGGCGTAGTCGATGGCCCGGGCGACACCCTGCTTGAATTCCTCGGTGCGGTCCGGGTGGCAGGCGATGCCGCGTTCGCCGGCGTCCCAGTCGCCTGCGGGCAGGTTGTGCAGCACCTGCACCAGGCCGTTGTCTTTCAGGCGTCTGGCCAGGTCTTCTTTCGCGTAGGCGTAGGGGAACAGGTATTCGACACCCTTGAAGCCGGCCTTGGCGGCCGCTTCGAAGCGGTCCAGGAAGTCGATTTCCGTGAATAGCATCGACAGATTGGCAGCGAATTTCGGCATGTGTGGCTCCTTGTTGTGCTTGCTGGCAGCCCTTGCGCCAGGAAGGGCTGCGATGTCCTGGTTTTAGTCCAGCAGGGTGATGGCGGTGGGGGCGTCTTCGCCGTGCTCGGCCAGGTCCTCGAACTCGTTGATTGCGTTGATGTCGTTGCCCATCGAAATATTGGTGATGCGTTCCAGGATGAATTCCACCACGACCGGCACGCGGAATTCCTGGACCCAGGCGCGGGCTTGCGCGAGGGCGGGCTGGATGTCTTCTACCTTCTTCACGCGGATGGCCTTGCAGCCCAGGCCTTCGGCGACCTTGACGTGATCCACGCCGTAGCCGTCGGTTTCCGGCGCGTTGATGTTGTCAAAAGCCAGCTGCACGCAATAGTCCATGTCGAAGCCTCGTTGCGACTGACGGATCAGCCCCAGATAGGCATTATTCACCACGATGTGGATATAGGGCAGGTTGAATTGCGCCCCGACGGCCAGCTCCTCGATCATGAACTGGAAATCATAGTCGCCTGACAGCGCCACGATTTCGTCGCCGGTCTGGGCGGCGACCACGCCCAGGGTGGCGGGCACGGTCCAGCCCAGGGGGCCGGCCTGGCCGGCATTGATCCAGTGGCGCGGCCCGTAGACGTGAAGCAGCTGGGCGGCGGCAATCTGCGACAGGCCGATGGTGGTCACGTAGCGGGTGTTGCGACCGAAGACCTTGTTCATTTCCTCGTACACGCGCTGGGGCTTGAGCGGCGATTGATCGAAGTGCGTCTTGCGCTGCATGGATTTCTCGCCCTTGCGGGTGCGGCATGCCTGAGCCCAGGCGCTGCGGTCACGCAACTGGCCAGCGGCCTTCAGGCGCTTGGCTTCCTCGATCATCAGGCGCAGGGCGGCGCCTGCGTCGGACGCGATGCCGTAGTCCGGGCCGAAGACCTTGCCGATCTGCGTGGGGTCCACGTCGATGTGCACAAAGGTGCGGCCTTCGGTGTAGACGGCGGTGGAACCGGTGTGGCGGTTGGCCCAGCGGTTGCCGATACCCATGACGAAGTCCGAGGCCAGCAGGCTGGCGTTGGCGTAGCGGTGAGCGGTCTGCAGGCCGACCATGCCGGCCATCAGCGGATGGTCGTCGGGGATGACGCCCCAGCCCATCAGGGTCGGGACGACGGGGACGCCGGTCAGTTCGGCGAATTCCTGCAGCAGAGCGGCGGCATCGGCGCTGAAGATCCCGCCGCCGGCCACGAGCAGGGGGCGCTCGGATGTATTGAGCATTGCCACGGCCTTGGCGGCCTGGGCCGGCGTGGCGGCGGGCTTGTAGACCGGCAGCGGTTCGTAGGTGTCGATGTCGAACTCGATCTCGGCCATCTGCACATCGAAGGGCAGGTCCACCAATACCGGGCCGGGGCGGCCCGAGCGCATCACGTGAAAAGCCTGTTGCAGGATGCGCGGCACCAGCTCTGGTTCGCGCGCCATCACGGCCCATTTGGTGACCGGCTTGGCGATGGTCTCGATATCGACGGCCTGGAAGCTTTCCTTGTGCAGCTGGGCGCGCGGTGCCTGGCCGGTGATGCACAGGATGGGGATGGAATCGCCGGACGCGGAATACAGACCGGTGATCATGTCGGTGCCGGCCGGGCCGGAGGTCCCCAGGCACACACCGATATTACCAGGATGGGCGCGGGTGTAGCCTTCGGCCATGTGCGAGGCGCCCTCGACGTGGCGCGCCAGCACGTGTTTGAAGCCGCCGTTCTTGCGCAATGCCGAATACAGCGGGTTGATGGCGGCGCCGGGCACGCCGAACAGGGTGGTGATGCCTTCTTTCTGCAGGACCGCTGCGGCGGCGTCTACTGCTCTCATCCGAGCCATGGTTGCTCCTTGATCTGATTCACGGTGTCTACGGGACTGGAACCAGAATAAAGAATGGTCCACCGATCAGGAATCCCAGTGGATCTCGTTTCTGTCGGTACTATAAGTATCTGATGGTGAAAGCGTAGAGTAGAATTTCCGTGTGCAGATGGCATGTGGAATGTATCGATATCCTCTGCCGCACAAGGACATGGTCATTGTTTGAGTCATCGGAGACCTCCATGGGCCGCTATACCGACATCAGCAGTTTTGTATTGATTGCCGATAAAGGCAGCTTTGCGGCAGCCGCCCTGGTGGAGGGGGTCACGCCAGTGGTCATGGGGCGCCGCCTGACGGCCCTGGAAAAGCGCCTGGGCGTGCAGCTGATGCACCGCTCGACGCGCGGCCTGGTGCTGACCGACCTGGGCGAACGCTACCTGGAACAGTGCCAGCAGCTGATCCAGGATTTCGATGCCGCCGACGCCAGCATCACGGCGCACCGGCGCACGCTGAGCGGCCATCTGGTGGTGTCGGCGCCAGCGTCCTTCGGGCGCCAGCATGTGGCGCCGCATGCGTTGTCGTTTCGCCGGCGCTACCCGGATCTGGCCCTGTCCTTCAACTTCACCGACAGCGTGGTGGACCTGGTGCGCGAAGGCTACGACATGGCCATCCGGATCGGCGAGGTCACGGACCCCAATTACGTGGCGGTGCGCCTGTTTCCCAACCAGCGCGTGGTCTGCGGCACGCCGGCCTATTTCGAATCGCACGGCGTGCCGCGCGTGCCCGAAGACCTGGTGCGGCACAGCTGCCTGGCCTTCAACCTGCAAGGCGGGCAGCATCGCGGCTGGACCTTCGTGCGCGACGGCAAGCCCTTTGCCGTGAGGGTGCGCGGCGACCTGGCCTGCAACGACGGCGAACTGCTGTACCAATGGGTGCGGCAGGGCCTGGGCATCGGCTGGCGTTCCACCTGGGAAATCCAGCGCGAACTGAAACGAGGCGAACTGGTGACCGTGCTGGATGAATTCGCCCTGCCCGCCTATGACATCCAGGCGGTCTACCCGCAGCAGCGGTATCTGCCGGCCAAGGTGCGGTATTTCATTGATGCGCTTAGAAACCATTATCATGAGCCGGGTTACTGGGAAGGACAGGGAAAATCTTGAAGATGAATGATCAGACGCCGGCCGCCGGCAAGCCGGCGAGTGCATCGGGCGCGGGCGCCCCTGATGCCGCGTCGCAGTCGGCCCGCCGCAACGAGCGGCTGGCGCTCCTGGCCTTGGCCGGTATGGCAGTGGGCTGGGGCTACAACTGGGTGGTGATGAAATCGGTGCTGACCTACGTCGGGCCTTTCGATTTTTCCGCCCTGCGCAACTTGTTTGGCGCCCTGCTGTTGCTGGCTGTGCTGGTGGTCTTGCGCCGGCCCATGCGCATTCAGGCCTGGGGCCGCGTCGCCCTGCTGGGGGTGCTGCAGACCGGGGCGTTTTCCGCCTTGATCCAGGTGGCGCTGCTGCAGGGCGGTGCCGGCAAGACCTCCATTCTGGTCTACACCATGCCGTTCTGGGTGATTCCCATGGCCTGGGTAGTGTTCGGGGAACGTGTGCGCGGCCTGCAGTGGCTGGCCCTGGTGCTGGCCGCGCTGGGGCTGACCTTGATCCTGGAACCCTGGACCCTGCATTCGGACTTCATGAGCGAGCTGCTGGCGGTGTCCGCCGGCCTGTGCTGGGCGCTGGCCACCATCGTGGCCAAATGGATCAAGCGCGACTATCCCATGGAGGCCCTGCCGCTGACGGCCTGGCAGATGCTGTTCGGCGCCTTGGCCCTGTGCTTGGCGGCCTGGGTCGTGCCTGAGAAACCCATTGACCCGGCACCGTATTTCTATGGGGCACTGATCTACAACGCCGTCATCGCAACGGCCCTGGCATGGTACCTGTGGCTGTTCGCCCTGCAGCATCTGCCTGCGAGCGTGGCCGGCATGTCGGCTTTGGGCGTGCCCGTGGTCAGTGTGCTGGCCGGCTGGCTGCAGCTGGGCGAACAGCCCGGCACGCTGGAACTGGCTGGCATGGTGCTGATCGGGGTCGCGCTGGTGGTGATCAGTCTGCGCTCGTCGGGGAAATAGCGGGGCGATCCCATGATTTCCGATGATCACCTGTCGCGCATCCGCGAACTGAAGTTCAAGCAGTTGCTGGTGTTCGAGCGCGTGGCGACCCTGGGCTCCATGCACAAGGCCGCCGAGGCGACGCACATGACGCAGCCCAACGTGGTCAAGATCGTGCGCCAGCTGGAAGACGTGCTGGATGTCACCCTGTTCGAGCGCCACAGCAAGGGCGTCCGGCTGACGGTGTTCGCCGAGCACCTGCTGCAGCGCATCCGCCCCATGCTGGGCGATGCGCGGGCCATGAGCGAGGAGCTCACCGCCCTGCGCGGCGGCGAGGGCGGTCTGGTGGCCGTGGGCACCCTGATCTCGGCCTCGGCCTGGCTGCTGCCCGAAAGCGTGGCCGTGATGAAGGCGCGCCATCCCAAGGTCGGCCTGTCCATCCAGGAGGCGACCAACGACATCCTCTTTCCCATGCTGCGCGTGGGCGAGCTGGACGTGATCGTCGGCCGCCTGCCCGAAAACCCGGGCGAGGGGGTGGAAGTGCATGCGATCTACCAGGACGAACTGATGATCGTGGCGCGGGCCGCCCACCCCCTGGCGCGGCAGCCCGACTGCGCGCCCGGCGACCTGCTGGACTATCCCTGGATCGTGCCGTCCAATGCCTCGCCGGTGCGCAAGCAGGTGGATCAGTTCTTCCTGGGCCGGGGGCTGCCCATTCCGGAAAACCAGGTCGTTTCCCTGTCCATGCTGACCAACCTGGGCATCCTGGCGCGGTCCGACGCGCTGGCCATGCTGCCCAGCGTCGCGGCCCGCCCGCTGATCCAGGTCGGCGTCCTGTTCGAGGTGCCCATCCACGTGCGGGTGCCGTTCGGCACCATCGGCTACAGCGTGCGGGCCGACCGCCCGCTGGTGCCGGCGGCGGCGACCTTCGTGCAGGTGCTGAAAGAGGTCGGGGCGCGCGCCTGAGGCCCTGACGCCATCCCGCGCGGGCCGCCTCAGCCCTTCGATGCCGCGTGCCGGTCGTCCGGATCCTGGAACGTCTTCAGCAGCTTGCCCAGCAGCCGGTCGAGTTGCGCCTGTTCGTCCGTGGTCAGGGCGGCCAGCAGCGCGTCTTCCATGGCGTGCCCCAGCGTGTCGCTGGCGGCGCGGAGCTTCCGGCCCTGCGCCGTCGCATGCAGCCGGTACTGGCGGGCGTCCGACGGGCTGATGGACCGCCGCACCAGCCGGCGTTCGATCAGGGTCTTCAGGTCCTTGGACAGCAGCGTTTTTTCCACCAGTGTCAACTCGTGCAACCGCGTCGCCGTCACGCCGGGGATGTCGCAGATGGCCCGCAGCAGCCGCAAGGGCCGTACGTCCAGGCCGAACTCCCGTCGATAGGTCTCGTTGGCGGGCTGCAGCATGGCGGATTTCACCAGATCCAGCTTGAAGGTCAGGTAGCGCCTGAACGGCGCCTGTTCATCGTCCTGGGACCGGCGCGTCGCGCGGCCTTCCGCTTTCTGCTCGTGGGGAATCGTTGCCATTCCTGTGTGTCTCCGCTCCGGGCCGCCTAGGGTAATTCTCTACTTCAATTTAATTGAAATTTTCAACTATTGAATTTATCTTGGGAATTCGCGGGGACCCCGCGGCCGGTCGGCATCAGGATATCAGAGACAGGCGGTCGGCCCCGGTCCCGGGTTCGGCCGGCAGCAGAGACAAGGAGCGCATGCATGCTGGATGTTGAATTTTCCGCCCTGGCGGAAGACATGACCTCATGGCGTCGGGACATCCACCGGCATCCGGAACTCGCCTTCGAGGAACGCCGCACGGCCGGCAAGGTGGCGCAGCTGCTGCGGTCCTGGGGGATCGAGGTCCACGAGGGTTTCGGCGGCACGACCGCGGTGATCGGCGTGCTGCAGGGCGCCCGCGGCGCCGGGCGCGCCCTGGGGCTGCGGGCCGACATGGATGCGCTGCCCATGCAGGAGCAGACCGGGGCGGACTACCGCTCGGTGCACGAGCACGTCTTTCACGGCTGCGGGCACGACGGCCATACCGCCATCCTGCTGGGCACGGCCCGCTACCTGGCCGAACATCGCGATTTCGCCGGCACCGTGCACCTCATCTTCCAGCCCGCCGAGGAGACCCTGAGCGGTGGCCTCGCGCTGATCCGGGCGGGGCTGTTCGAGCGCTTCCCCTGCGACGAGATCTACGCGCTGCACAACAACAACTGCGTGACGCTGGGGCAGGTGGGCGTGCGCGCGGGCGCGATCCTGTCGGCCTGCGACTGGTTTCGCATCCACGTCACGGGGGTGGGCACGCATTCGGCCATGCCGCACCAGGGGGTGGATCCCATCGTGGCGGGGGCGGCGCTGGTGCAGTCGTTGCAAAGCGTGGTCAGCCGCAACGTCGATCCGCTGGACGTGGCGGTGCTGAGCGTGTGCCAGTTCCATGCGGGCACGGCGATCAACGTGATTCCCGGCACCGCGCAGCTGGAGGGGACCTTGCGCACCCTGTCGGAAACGGCGCGCGAGACGGCGCTGGCGGGGCTGCGCCGCATGTGCGCGGGGGTGGCGGCCAGCCACGGCTGCGAGATCCGTTTCGAGCACCTGCAGTCCTCGCCGGCGACGCTGAACGCCGCCGGGCCGACCGAGGTGGTGCGCCAGGCGGCGGGGGCGGTGCTGGGGGCGGATCAGGTGATCGAGTGCGCGCCGCTCATGGCCTCGGAGGATTTCGCCTACATGCTGGAGCAGCGGCCGGGGGCGTATTTCTTTCTGGGGCACGACGGGCGGACCTGCCACCATCCGGGATTCGATTTCGACGACCGGACGCTGGCCACCGGGGTCGCGGTATTTGCGGAGATCGTGCGCCGGCAATTGGGCTGAGCCACCAAGGAGGAGTGATGGACATGGAACGAAAAGTGCCCCCCGCCATGATGCGGCGCGTGGTGATCGCATCCGTACTGGGCAATGCGCTGGAATGGTTCGATTTCGCGATCTTCGGACTGTTCGCGGTCATTATTTCGCGGCTGTTCTTTTCCGCGGAAAGCGAGTTCGCGTCCCTGCTGCTGACGCTGGCGACGTTCGGCGTGGGCTTTGCCGTGCGGCCGCTGGGCGGCGTGGTGCTGGGCATCTACGGCGACCGGGTGGGCCGCAAGAAGGCGCTGTCCCTGACGATCCTGCTCATGGCGGTGGGCACGGGCCTGATGGGCGTGCTGCCCACCTATGCGGCCATCGGCATCGCCGCGCCGATCCTGATGGTGCTGGCGCGCCTGATCCAGGGCTTTTCCACGGGCGGCGAGTTCAGCGGCGCGACGACCATGCTGATCGAATTCGCGCCCAGGCGCCTGCGCGGCTTCTACGGCAGTTTCCAGATGTGCTCCCAGGCGCTGGCGTTCTCCTGCGGCGCGCTGGCCGCCTATCTGCTGACCTCGCACCTCACGCCCGAATCCCTGGATGCCTGGGGCTGGCGCATCCCCTTCCTGTTCGGGATCATCATCGGGCCGGTGGGCTGGATCATCCGGACGCACCTGGACGAATCGCCGGAATTCCAGGCCTATGCCAGCACCCGCCCCCGGGCGGCGCGGCCGGGCGTGCGGGCATCGCTGGCCGACCTGTTCGGCAATCATCCCCGCGCGATCATGTCGACCATGGGCGTCTGCATCGTCGGCACGGTATCGGCCTATGTGTTCGTGTTCTTCATGCCGATCTTCGCCAAGAAGCAGATGGGCCTGCCAATCGCCGACGTCAATCTGGCGACGTTCTTCGCGACCGCGGTGCTGGTGGTCTGCTGCCCTCTCAGCGGCTACCTGTCGGACCGCTTCGGGCGCCGCGCGGTGTTCGTGCCGGGCATCATCGCCTACGGCATCGCGGCCTATGCCCTGTTCGCCCATTTCGTGCAGTCGCCCTCGTACGAGTCCTTCCTGCTGGCCCAGGTGGTGATCGCGTTCTTCATGAGTTTCTTCTGGGGACCCACGCCGGTCACCATGACGGAGGTATTTCCCGTGGGCGTGCGGTCGACGGGCGCATCCATCACCTACAACGTCGCCGTGCTGCTCTTTGGCGGACTCGCGCCCCTCTACAACACCTGGCTGGTGCAGGCGACGGGCAGCGACATGGCGCCGATCTATTACGTGATGGTGTCGGTCGTCATCGGCGTGGCCGGCGCGCTGGCCCTGCCCGCCGCGGACGCGCGGCAGGCCTCCGCGGGCACGCAGGCCGCCTGAGGGCGCGCGCGTCCCGGACGCGGCGCCTCCCGAGGGACGATGGGATTCCAGATTGGAATCCCATCGTCCTTTATTTTGATTAGAAAATAATCTCTGGCCGTTCTACAGTGCTCGAAACCAACCATGCGAGGACCGAGCACAGTGGCCCAGCCTATCCAGCATTACATCGGCGGCCGTTTCGTGGACAGCGCGAAACAATTCGCCAATATCAATCCGGTGAACGGCACCGTCGTCAACCAGGTCTGCGAGGCATCGGCCGACGAAGTCGACCAGGCCGTGCGGGCGGCCAAGGCCGCCTTGCAGGGCGACTGGGGACGGTGTTCCCCAGCCCTGCGGGCCGACTGGCTGGAAAAGCTGGCAGCGGGCATCGAGCAGCGTTTCGAGGAATTCGTGCAGGCCGAAGTGCAGGATACCGGCCGCACCGTGCGCCAGGCGCGCACCCTGGACGTGCCGCGCGCCATCGCCAATTTCCGCTTCTTCGCCAATCTGGTGCGCCAGGCGCACACCGAATGCTTCGAGACCGTTGCGGCCGACGGCAGCAAGGCGCTGAACTACACCGTGCGCAAGCCCCTGGGCGTGGTCGTGGCGATTTCACCCTGGAACCTGCCGATCCTGCTGTTCAGCTGGAAGGTCGCCCCTGCCTTGGCGTTGGGCAATGCCGTGGTGTCCAAGCCATCCGAGGAAACGCCTTCGTCGGCCTTTCTGTTGGCGCAGGTGGCGCATGACGTCGGCTTCCCCGCAGGGGCCTTCAATGTGCTGCAGGGCTTTGGCGGTGATTCCGCCGGCCAGGCCATGATCAGCCACCCGGACATCGATGCCGTGACGTTCACCGGCGCGTCGGCTACGGGGGCGCGCATCATGAAGACCGTGGCCGACGGGGTCAAGGACGTATCCTTCGAGTTGGGCGGCAAGAACGCCGCCATCGTGTTCGAGGACGCCGATTTCGAGGCCGCCGTCGATGGCGTGGTGAAGTCCACCTTCACCAATTCCGGCCAGGTTTGCCTGTGCAGCGAACGCGTGCTGGTGCAGCGGCCCATCTTCGAGCGCTTCGTGGCCGCGCTGAAGGCGCGCACGGAAGCCCTGGTGCTGGGCCGCTCCGACGACCCCGATACCGACATCGGGCCGATGATCTCCGCAAAGCACCAGGCCAAGGTCGTCTCTTATTTCGAGCTGGCCCGTCAGGAAGGCGCCACCGTCGTCACGGGCGGTGAAGTGCCCGTCTTCGGCGACGACCGGGACCAGGGGTTCTGGGTGCGCCCGACCATCTGGACCGGTCTGCCCGACGACGCGCGCTGCTTGCGCGAAGAGGTCTTCGGGCCCGTGTGCCACGTCGCGCCCTTCGACACGGAAGAAGAAGCCGTCGCCCGCGCCAATGATTCCGAATACGGGCTGGCGACCGTCGTCTGGACCGAGAACCTGTCGCGTGCCCACCGCGTGTCGCCGCAGATGCGCAGCGGCCTGGTCTGGGTCAATACCTGGTATCTGCGCGATCTGCGCACCCCCTTTGGCGGCGTGCGGCGTTCGGGCATCGGCCGCGAGGGCGGGCGCAATTCCCTGGATTTCTATTCCGAAGTCACCAACATCTGCATCAAGGTCTGATCCGCAGCCACCCGTCTTGAGAGGAACCCGATCATGAGTCAATCAGGCGCCAAGGTCGTCGTCGGCAAGGCCACCCCGCGTGGCGAATTTCCCCATGTGAAGCGCGCGGGCGACTTCCTGTTCGTGTCGGGCACCAGTTCGCGTCGTGCCGACAACACCCTGGCTGGGGTCGAAGTCATGGATGCCATGGGTGCCATGCGCCTGGACATCCGCGAACAGACCCGTGCCGTGATCGAAAACATCCGCGACATCCTGGGCAGCGTGGACGCCGGCCTGGAAGACGTCGTCGAAATCAGCGCCTTCCTGGTCGATATGGCCGATTTCGCCGGCTACAACGAGGTCTATGGCGAATTCTTCGGCTATGACGGCCCGACGCGCACGACCGTGGCAGTGCATCAGTTGCCGCACCCGCACCTGCGCATCGAGATCAAGGCCATCGCCTATAAACCGCAGTAACGACATCCGGCATGGCAGGCCGGCCCAACGAAGAGGCCGCGCCGCAAGCACGCGCCGGGACCACCCGGCCCATCATCGCAAGGAGACACGCATGGAACTCAAGTACGGACTGCCCAAGAACCTGATGAACTGGGTCGATGCCAATCGCGCGCAGCTGTCGCCCCCGGTGTGCAATGCAGCCATCTTCGAGGATGGCAACTACATCATCAACATGGTGGGTGGCGGCAACCAGCGCACCGATTTTCATGACAATTCCACCGAGGAAATCTTCTACCAGCTGCGTGGCGAGGCCTCGCTGCTGATCTGGGATCGCGGCCGCTACGAGCGCATCGTGCTGAAGGAAGGCGACATCTTCCTGCAGCCGCCGCACCTGATCCATTCACCGCAGCGTCCCGATCCGACCGGCCTGTGCCTGCTGATCGAACACCCGCGTCCCCAGGGCGCCCTGGATGCCTTGCAATGGCACTGCGCCCACTGCGGCGCACAGATCTGGCGCGCGGAAAAGCAGCTGGAAAGCCTGGTCGACGACCTGCCGAAGATCTACCAGCAGTTCTACGCCGTCAGCGAGGCCGACCGCGTGTGCCCTGATTGCGGCACGCAGCATCCGGGCAAGGACTACACCATCTGGCACAAGCAACTGAGTGAATCGCCGCTGCGGGTCTAGCCCGGGGCTGCGACACTCATCAGGAATCCGAATGCATATGATCGACATTCACGCCCATATTTTCCCCCCCATCAGCCGGGCGGATGCCCAGGCGCTGGACCCTGTCCAGGCACCGTGGCTGCAGATCATCAGTCCCGACGCGGGCATGATCATGAAGGGCGACAGCGAATTTCGTCCGGTGATCCCCGTGCTGTGGGATCCGGAGCTGCGCGTGGCCGACATGGACCGCCTGGGCCTGGATGTGCAGATCGTCAGCGCCACTCCGATCATGTTTGGCTACGAACTGGACGCTCGCAAAGTCGCCGATTGGGCGGCCCGCATGAACGACCTGACCCTGGAATACTGCGCCAGCCACCCGGACCGCCTGAAGGCCCTGGCCCAGGTGCCGCTGCAGGATACCGAACTGGCCTGCCGCGAGGCGTCCCGCGCCAAGGCCGACGGGCACGTGGGCGTGCAGATCGGCAATCACGTCGGCGACCGCGACCTGGACGACGTTCAACTGGTCGAATTCCTGCACCATTGCGCGGTGAACGATATCCCCGTGCTGGCGCACCCCTGGGACATGATGGGCGGCCCCAATCGCATGCGCCGGTGGATGCTGCCCTGGCTGGTCGCCATGCCGGCGGAAACCTCGCTGGGCATCCTGTCGCTGATCCTGTCGGGGGCGTTCGAGCGCCTGCCGCGCAGCCTGAAACTGTGCTTCGCCCATGGCGGCGGCGCGTTCGCCTTCACCCTGGGGCGGGTGGACAACGCCTGGAAATACCGCGACATCGTGCGCCAGGATTGTCCGAACCTGCCGTCGTCCTACTGCGACCGGTTCTCGGTGGATTCGGCCGTGTTCGACCCCAAGGCCTTGCGCCTGCTGGTGGACGTGATGGGCAGCGAACGCGTCATGCTGGGGTCTGACTACCCCTATCCCCTGGGCGAGGAAAAAATCGGCCACCTGGTGTCGGGCAGCGACCTGCTGTCGGCTGCGGAAAAGCAGCGCATCCTGACGGACAACGCCAAAGCCTTCTTCAACATAGCCTGACGCGAGCACTCATGGACAAGATACACACGACATTGATCGAAGATCTGGGCGACGAACTCTACGCTGCCTGGTCGGGCTGCCATACGGTGGCGCCGTTGACCGAACGCCACCCGGAACTCACCATCGAGGACGCCTATCACATCCAGCAGCGCATGGTTGGCCGGCGCCGGCAGGATGGTGCCCGGGTGGTGGGCAAGAAGATCGGCGTGACCAGCCAGGCGGTGATGGACATGCTGGGGGTCTACCAGCCTGACTTCGGGTATTTGCTCAGCGACATGGTCTATGCCCCGGGCGAGGCGATTTCCATGGCGGGGCTGATCCAGCCCAAGGCCGAGGGCGAGATCGCCTTCATCCTGAAGAAAGACCTGATGGGACCGGGCGTGGGCGTGAGCGACGTGCTGGCCGCGACCGAGGCCGTGACCGCGTGCTTCGAGATTGTCGATTCGCGCATCCGCGACTGGAAGATCAAGATCCAGGACACGGTGGCCGACAACGCCTCGTGCGGGGTGTTCGTGCTGGGCGATCGGCTGGTCAGCCCGCGGGGCCTGGACCTGCGCACCTGCGGCATGGTGTTCGAGAAGAACGGCGAGCTGCTGGGTACGGGCGCGGGCGCGGCGGCGCTGGGCCACCCGGCCAATGCCGTGGCCTGGCTGGCCAACGCGCTGGGGGCATTGGGCGTGGGCCTGGAGGCCGGGGAAGTCATTCTGTCGGGTTCGCTGGCGGCGATGGCGCCGGTGGCTGCGGGCGACAGCCTGCAGGTGTCGATCGGTGGCATCGGCCACTGCGGCGTGCGGTTTACGGCGTAAGGAGAGCATCACATGAGTCTGGACATGGCGGTCATCCGCGAACTGGCCGAACGCCTGGAGACCTGCGAACTGCAGGCCCGCGACACGCCCAAGATCACCCTGGATCATCCCGAGATGGACTGGGACGATGCCTACGCCGTGCAAGACGAGATCCTGCGGCGCAAACTGGCCCGAGGCGCCCGCGTGGTGGGGCTGAAGGCCGGCCTGACCTCGTTTGCCAAGATGCGCCAGATGGGGGTCGAGACCCCGATCTTCGGCTTTCTGGCAGATGCGTTCCTGGTGCCCGATGGTGGTCAGTGCCGCCACGCCGATCTGATCCACCCCAAGGTCGAACCCGAGATCGTCTTCGTGACCAAGGCGCCTCTGAAGGGGCCGGGCTGCACCATAGCCGAAGTGCTGGCGGCCACGGACTTCGTACTGGCCGGCATCGAGGTCATCGACAGTCGCTACCGCGATTTCAAGTTCGATCTGAAGAGCGTGGTGGCGGACAACTGTTCCTCGTCGCGCTTTGTGGTGGGTGGCATCATGCGCGATCCGCGCGATCTGGACCTGCGCACCACGGGCGCGGTGATGGAGAAGAACGGCCGGGTGGTGTCGCTGGGGGGGGGGGCGGCGGTGCTGGGACATCCGGCCAATGCCGTGGCGATGCTGGCCAACCACCTGGGGCGGCGCGGCACGGAGATCCCTGCGGGCACGCTGATCCTGACGGGCGGGCTGACCGAAGCGGTCGCCGTCGAGCCGGGCGATCATGTGGCTTTGCACATGCAGGGCATGGGTTGCACCTCGCTGACTTTCGTGTAATATCGGTAATACTTTAAAACTAAATTATTAAATCCCATCAGGAGACAAATATGGCATTTCGCAAAACATTGCTGACGGCTGCCCTGACTCTGTCGCTGGGGCTGACTGCGGGGTCGGCGCTGGCTGAAGTCAAGATCGGTTTTCTGGCGACTTTGTCCGGTTCCGGCGCGGCTCTGGGCCAGGACATGGTCGATGGCTTCAATCTGGCGCTGGAAGAACACGGCGGAAAACTCGGCGGGCAGGACATCGTTCTTCTGAAGGAAGACGATCAGCTCAAGCCGGACGTCGGCGTGCAGGCAGTGCAGAAATTCCTGGAAAAGGACAAGGTCGATCTGGTGGCCGGGGTGACGTTTTCCAACGTCATGATGGCGATCGCCAAACCATTGGCCGATGCCGACATGACCTTCGTCGGTTCCAATGCCGGGCCGGCGCCCCTGGCGGGCAACCAGTGCAATCCGGGCTTCTTCTTTGCCGCCTGGCAGAACGACGGCCAGGCCGAAGTCATGGGGCAGTTCGCCACCGACCAGAAATACAAAGACGTCTACATGATCACCCCCAACTACCAGTCGGGCCGCGATCAGGTGAAGGGCTTCACGCGCTTCTACAAGGGCCGCGTCTCGGGCGAGGTCTACACCCAGCTGGGCCAGCAGGATTATTCGGCGGAGCTGCTGGCGCTGCAGGCCGCCAATCCCGCCGCCGTCTGGGTCTTCCTGCCCGGCGGCATGGGCGTGAACTTCGTCAAGCAGTACAAGCAGTTCGGCCTGATGGGCAAGATCCCGCTGCTGACGGTGTCGACGGTAGATGGCAGCACCTTGCCCGCTCTGGGTGATGCTGCGCTGGGCGCCTATGCAGGCACGTTCTGGGGGCCGGATTTCAAGAACCCCGTCAGCGAGGCCTTTGTTGCTGCCTTTGAAAAGAAATACAAGCGCATCCCGTCGCAGTACGCCGCGCAATCCTATGACTCGGCCCTGCTGATCGACAGTGCCCTGAAGAAAACCGGCGGCAAGGTCAGCGATAAAAAGGCCCTGCGCGATGCGCTGCGGGCGGCCGATTATGCCTCCGTGCGCGGAACCTATAAATTCAACGTCAACGGCTTCCCGATCGAGAACTTCTACGCCTTCGAGGTCGCCAAGGACGCGCAGGGCCGGGTGTCGCTCAAGACCATCGCCCAGCCCCTGACGGATCACGCGGACGCCTACTTCAAGAACTGCAAGTACTGATTCGCTTTCGCAAGCCTTGACAGATGGGCGGCAGCGGCCGCCCGTCGCGGAGGACGGACATGAGTCCGCAGCTGTTGTTCATGCAGGCCCTCAACGGCCTGCAATACGGAATCCTGTTGTTCCTGCTGGCCGCCGGCCTGACCCTGGTCTTCGGCATCATGAGCTTCATCAATCTGGCGCACGGCGCCCTGTACATGATGGGGGCGTATTTCGCCGCCGCGACGTTCAGCCATACGGGTTCCTTCCTGCTGGCGATCCTGGCCGGGCTGGGCGGCTCCATGGTGCTGGGCGTGGCGCTGGACCGTTGCGGATTTGCCCGCCTGTATCCCAGGGCGCACCTGGATCAGGTGCTGGCGACCTTCGGGCTGATGCTGTTCTGCAACGAGGCCGCGCGCATGATCTGGGGCTCGGCGCCCGTGTTCATGAGCCTGCCTGATGCCCTGAGCCAGACCGTCGTCGTGCTGGGCACGCCCTATCCCCTGTATCGCCTGCTGATCATCCTGGTGGGTCTGTTGGTGGCCCTGGGCCTGTATCTGCTGATCGAACGCACCCGCATCGGCATGCTGATTCGCGCGGGCGCCAGCAACCGCAGCATGGTGTCGGCGCTGGGTGTCAACATCGGTTGGCTCAATACCTTCATTTTTGCGCTGGGCGCGGGCCTGGCCGGCCTGGGAGGGGCCATGGTGGGGCCGATCCTGTCCGTGCAGCCCGGCATGGGCGATTCGATTTTGATCATGACACTGGTGGTCATCGTGATCGGCGGCATCGGTTCGATCCGTGGGGCCTTTCTGGGGGCGCTGGTCGTCGGCCTGGTCGATACACTGGGCCGCACGGTCATGCCTGCGCTGCTCAGCCAGGCGCTGGCGCAGGAACTCGCCAGCACGCTGGGCGCCGCGATTTCTTCGCTGGCCGTGTATATCCTGATGGTGATCGTGCTGGCCATCAAGCCCGAAGGCCTGTTCCCCGTGAAAAAGCGCTAGGGGCAGCCGGATGAGGATGGAATCCCTGATGATGAATACCCGTGTGACGCCTCGCCCCGCCGGCTGGTCCTGGCCGGTGGCGCTGACGGTTCTGGTTTTCGTGCTGTTGCTGCTGGTGCCGGTGTACGCCAGCATGACAGACAGTTCGTATGTCCTGCTGCAGTTCAGCCGCATTCTGGTGTTCGCGCTGGCCGCCGTGGGCCTGAACCTGGCCCTGGGCTATGGCGGGCTGGTCAGTTTCGGCCACGCCATGTACATCGGTGTCGGTGCGTATTGTGTTGCGATCGCCTCGCACTACGGCGCGGACAGCGGCGTCCTGCATCTGCTGCTGGTGCTGGTCGTGACGGCGGTGGTGGCCGCGCCCGTGGGCCTGATCGCCCTGCGCACGCACGGTATCGCCTTCATCATGATCACGCTGGCCCTGGCGCAGATGTTCTATTTCCTGGCCGTGGGCCTGAAGCAGTATGGCGGCGACGAAGGTCTGCCGATCCGCCAGCTCAGCCGCTTTGGCGCCCTGACCGGCAGTCACGAGGGTCTGTACCTGGCCTTGCTGGCCTGCCTGGGCGCCAGTCTGCTGCTGTTGCGCCGCGTGATCCGGTCGCGCTTCGGCCTGATCCTGCGGGCCTCCAGCATGGATGCGCGGCGGGTACAGGCCGTGGGGACGTCACCGTTGGGGTATCGCCTGCTGGCCTACGTGCTGTCGGCCGAGTTGTGCGCCCTGGCGGGGTTCTTCCTGGCGAATCTGACCGCCTTCGCGTCGCCGGCCTACATGGCGTGGACGGCATCGGGGGAATTGATCATCATGGTGCTGCTGGGCGGCGCTGGCACACTGGTCGGCCCGGTGGTGGGCGCCGCAGGTTTCCTGCTGCTGGAAGACGTCCTGAAAGGCCTGACCGATCACTGGATGATCATCATGGGCCCGGTGATCATCCTCATCGTGCTGTTCTTGCGCAACGGGCTCTGGGGCATGATCGCCTCGCCCAAGGAGGATCGCTGACATGCAGCCCTTGCTTTCAATCCGGGGCCTGGTCAAACGCTATGGCGGCCTGCTGGTCACGGATCACGTCGACCTCGACATCCTGCCGGGCGAAATTCACGCCATCATCGGTCCCAATGGCGCGGGCAAGACCACGCTGGTCAGCCAGATCATGGGCGAGATTCCCAGCGATGCCGGCAGCATTCTCCTGGGCGGGCAGCCCATCGACGCGCTGTCGATGGCGCAGCGCGTGCGGGCCGGCATCGGGCGTTCCTACCAGATCACGTCCGTCATCCAGCAGTTCACCGTGCTGGAAAACGTGATCCTGGCCGTCCAGGGTACGCAGGGACATGGTTTCCATTTCTGGACGCCGGCGGTGGAAACCCCTGCGCTGACAGGCCGCGCGGACGAACTTATCGAACTGATGGGCCTGTCGTCGTGGCGCAATACGCCGGCCATGTCGCTGTCCTACGGGCAGCAGCGCCAGCTGGAAATCGCCATGGCGCTGGCCGCCGATCCCAAGGTCCTGCTGCTGGACGAGCCCATGGCCGGCATGGGGCACGGCGACACCGGGTCGGACATGATGGTGGACCTGCTGCGGCGCCTGAAAAGCCGCTACGGCATTCTGCTGATCGAGCACGATATGGATGCGGTGTTTTCTCTGGCGGACCGCATCAGCGTGCTGTTCTACGGCAAGGTCATCTGCTGCGGCGACGTGGACACCATCCGCCAAAGCCCGGAAGTCCGTGAAGCCTATCTGGGCGACGAGGAGGTGCCTGCATGAGCGCCGGTTTGTTGAAGGTCGACGACCTGGTGTCGGGCTATGGCCGCAGCCAGGTGCTGTACGGCATGCGCCTGCAGATCGATGCGGGGCAGTGCGTGACGCTGCTGGGCCGCAACGGCATGGGCAAGACCACCACCATCAAGAGCATCATGGGCATGCATCCGGCCTGGCAGGGCCAGGTGCAGTTCAACGGCACGCAGATCCAGAACCTGCCCAGCTACCGGGTGGCGCAACGCGGCATCGGCCTGGTGCCGGAAGGCCGGCAGATCTTCCCCAATCTGTCGGTCGAGGAAAATCTGGTGGCGACGGCGGCCGACCGCCATAAAAAAAGCAACCCTTGGACCTTGCCGCGCATCTACGAGCTGTTTCCGCGCCTGCAGGAACGCGCCGGCAATTTCGGCAATCAGCTATCGGGCGGCGAGCAGCAGATGCTGGCGATCAGCCGGGCGCTGATGACCAACCCCGAACTGCTGATCCTGGACGAGGCCACCGAAGGCCTGTCGCCCCTGGTGCGTCAGGAAATCTGGACGGCGCTGGCGCTGCTGCGCCGCGAGGGCATGGCCATCCTGGTCATCGACAAGAATCTGGCGCCCCTGCTGCAATTGGCGGACCGCCATTACATCGTGGAAAAGGGCCGCATCGTCTGGGATGGGGATTCGGACGCTCTCAAGGCCAGCGCCGACATCCGGCAGAAATACCTGGGCGCGTAACAAACGGCCGCAGGCTGCGCAGCGTGGGGGCAAAGCTTTTGCCGCCGGGCCGCCCCAAGGCAAAAGGGCCCCCTTGGGGGGCAGCAAGCAGCCGCAGGCTGCGCAGCGTGGGGGCTTATAACAGTTCAGGGATGACGCTGGGGGCTTCCATCTGCACGACATCGCAGTTGTCGCCCGGGCCGGCGCGATCGATGATCAGGAAATCCGCCACGGCACCCAGGCCCAGCAGGGGGTGGTGCCAGACGCCCCGGGCGTAGTTCACGCCCTGGCTGCCATCGCACAGGAAGACGCGCAGATCGTCCACCGTAGGGGTGGTTTCGGCCTTTGCCACCACGACCAGGTAAGGACGACCCGACAGCGGAATGAACGCCTGGCTGGCCTTTGGGTGGCGTTCCATCATCGTGACGGTGAATGGCAGCGTACGCGGCTGGCCTCGGAAAATCGACACGATGGCGCGGCCGTCGGCGCCCGGGTCGATATGGGCCAGGTCGTGATAGCGTTCGGTGTTGCCTTCGTTGATGGTGAAGTGCCGGACGGTGTCGTCCGCCTGGATCACGTCGCCAAACGGCGCGAAGGCCTGGCGGGTCAGGGGTTCGATGGTCAGGCGGATCGGGGTGATGGTGCTCATGAGTGGCTCCGTGGGATCAGACGAACTGCGCATCCAGGCGAAAGCGGGCGATCTGTCCGATCTGGTCCAGGCAGGTGGCGAACTCGGTATCCTGGTCATTGTGCAGCCGTTCTTCGATGGCGTCCATGATCTGGTAGCGGTTGCGCCCCTTGACCGCAATGACGAAGGGAAAGCCGAAACGTTCGCGGTAGCGGGCGTTCAGGGTGCGCAGGCGTTGCAGTTCCTCGGCGCTGCATTGATCCAGGCCCGCGCCGCGCTGTTCCCCGGTGGATGCGCGCGTCAGCGTGCCGGCGTCGGCTTCCTTGCCGGCCAGTTCCGGGTGGGCGGTGATCAGGGCCAGCTGTTCGGCCGGGGCAGCCTGCTGCACGACGCGCACCATGGCCTGGTGCAGGGCGCCCACGTCGGCGAATGGCCGGGCCGCCCAGGCGCGTTCTGGAATCCAGGGGGAATGCTCGAAGATCGCCCCGAGTTCCCGGGAAAATTCGGACTGCGGCAGCGCGCAGAGTTCGTTCAGGGTCATGGTGGATAGGGTCGAGTGCGTCATGATGAAAGTCTACGGGGTATCCCGCATCAAATGAAGGGTGTCGGAACGTATAAGTGATATAAGCTGTAGCGCATTCCCTGGACGAGGAACCCATACCGATGGCCACACGACGCAGCAACGCCATGCTGGACACCTATCTGCTGAAGGTCTTTTGCATCCTGATGGCCGAACGCAGCGTGTCGCGCACCGCCCTGAAACTGAATCAGTCCCAGCCCGCCATCAGCGTGGCCCTGAAGAACCTGAGGCTCATTTTCCAGGACCCGCTGCTGGTGCGCGAAAAAGGCGGCATGGTGCCCACGGACCGGGCGCTGGCGATCCTGGATCATGCGAAATCGGCCCTGGACTCCATTGATTCCATGCTGGAAACCGGCGAGGCGTTCGATCCGGCCAGCAGCCGGCAGGTGTTTCGCATCGGCTCGCCGGATTACCTGGCACCGGCGTTTGCGGCGTCGGCGGTGGCCCGGTTCAGGCGCGAGGCGCCCCATGCGCGGCTGGTGCTGCACGCCCTGGGGCCGGATTTCGATTTCGAGCGGTCCCTGGCCGAGGGCAATCTGGACGTAGTGATCGGCAACTGGCCGGAACCGCCTGATCGCATGCATCTGTCCGTGCTGCTGGAAGACCCGATCGTATGCCTGATGGCGGCGGACCATCCGCTGGCCTCGCGGCGCATGACGCTGGATGATTTCCGCCGCGTCCCGCACATCGTGCCCACGCCGTATTCCATGACGCAGCGCGGCATGATCGATACGGTGCTGACGTCGCTGCGTGTCCAGCGCGAGGAATGCGTCGAGGCGCAGTCCTTCATGCTGGCGCCGTACCTGCTGCCGGGCACCGACCTGGTGTTCACCACGACCCGGCATTTCGCCCGCTACTACGCGGGCCTGCTGCCGCTGGCCATTGTGGAATCGCCCATCGATTTCCCGTTGATGCGCTTCTATCAGCTGTGGCATGCGCGCAATCATCATGCGCCCTCCCATCAGTGGTTGAGGC
>NZ_JAUCDS010000025.1:0-42631 GCF_034674885.1 Castellaniella sp. | reverse complement strand
AATCGTTGGCGGAGCGGACGGGGCTCGAACCCGCGACCCCCGGCGTGACAGGCCGATATATGAACCTAGCAAATACGCGGGTTTCGAGGCGTTTTCAATTCCAAAACCACGCATTTATGCCGCCAGTTTATGCGGGTTTCCACGTTTCAATTCCAAAAAAATGATGTAAATTAGCAGCAGCTAATTAGCATGAGCTATTGACTTATCATTAGTCATGGCTAACAATCCTCTCGAAGCGTTGCCTAATTTCAGGCCGCCCAACACGAGAGGAACCTATGTCAATCATCGGCATCGCCACCGGCAAGCACTACGACAAGAAATGGAAACGCGTCGACGAAGACGGCAATGTCCTGTCCCCGTCGACGTCCTTTTTTGACGAACACCCGATTTTTTCGGGCATCGCCGAAGAAGAGATCAACGGCCAGGCCATGGTCCGTATCCCCGCGTTCTACTACCGCAACGGCGTCATCACGGATGGCCCCCTGGAGGGCAAGAAGGCGCTGTGGATCAGTCCGACCCCCGCCAACGGATTCGACCGCCATCCGGCATTCATGCACCACGGCGCGCCCATCGATCAGATCTGGATCGGGAAATATCAGGCGACGCCCGATGGCGATCTGATGGGGTCCCGCGCCGGCATGAAGCCCCTGGCGAACATCGACTTCCCGACCATGAAGGAGCGCGCCAGTCGACGCGGCGACGACTGGATGCTCTGGAGCGTCTACCAGCTCGCCGCCGTCCAGATCCTGGCCCTTGTCGAACATGGCACACCTGACTTGGCCTCCATTGTCGGAGCCGGTTACGTCGACGGTGACGGCGTCCGTCCGGTCGACGATGAGTTGGTCGCCCAGGCGGCATATCGCGGGATTGTCGGCCTGTGGGGCAATGTGTGGCAAATGCTGCAGGGCCTGCAAACGACCGGCGACCGCGAGTGGCGGATCTGGGACAAAGCGGGCCGCCAGGAGTTGATCGACACCGGCATCCATGCTCCCGAGAACGGCTGGCTTCATCGTCGGCAGCGCAAGTCAGGCGCGGACTTCGACCTGGGCGCACTGTTCCTGCCCAAGAAAACCCGCGACGCCCAGGGCGACTCCGGTTTCGGCGATCACGTCTGGGCCTGGTCGGATGGCGAGGTCGCCTACCACGGCGGGGGTTGGAACAGCGGCGCGATCTGCGGGCTGTTCTGCTTGTACGTCGACAACGCCGCGTCGGGCTCCGGCACGGCCTTCGGCGGCCGCCTCGCAAAGGTGTAACGGGTCACGTCCCAGGTGTCATGCAACCGAGCGGCCCGCCGAGCGGGCTGCTCACGAAAAGGAGCCGCCATGTCCGCCACCCCCATCATCCCCGGCCGCCTGTACCGCGTGCGCGCCAGAGGCTTGGACGTCGCCGTAATCGCCCGCGACGCTTTCGCGGCGATCATCATCATGCTGCCGAGGGTTATGCCATGCGAAGCCTGATGACCCGCGCCCGGGTGACGCTCAATCTTCGCCGCGACCGCGCCCTGCGCCTGTCCTGGCGGGCCAGTTGGCGCATCGCGGGAGAAATGCTGTGAGCCCGGCGCACAGCATGGCCCATGTCGAGCTTTTCCTCGGCGACGATGAGTTGATCGCATTCAATGCGCTGCTGGAAAAACTGATCGTGGCGAACTACGGCGGCCGGCCCGACCTCTTTCTGACCATGGCCGACGGCGATCAGACGCTGGCGTCGGACATGCTCTCGGGTGCATGCCTGTTCCACATGGCCGCCAGGCGCGTCATGCGTGCCCGCAACATGCCGGAGGCGGCATGAAGAAAGCCGCCGCCCAACCCATCACCGACGCGCAGCTAGAGCAAGCCCTGTCCGCCGCAGGCCTGGACATCCCATTGGGCGACGCCATGCGCTCCCCGGCCCTTGCCCGGTGCCTGGAGATCACGGCGGAGGCGCTGCTGGTTGAGCGGGATCACGATGGCAGCAACCCGCAGCCCTCGCGTGGCCCCCGGCGACTCGTCGGACCCCATGAATCGCTACCGCCTCGCGTCGACGTGAAGCGCGCGGCGGCTGGCGACAGGGACGAATGATGAAAGCAAAACGCCGGACACCTCGCGCGGTGCGCATCCCCGTCACACGCGTTCTGCGAGACGAATTCGCCATGCTGCTCTACACGTCCCTGCGGAGCCTGGAGCACGCTCCCGGCGCCGGCCCGTTCGACAACCTCGCCGGGGTTTTCAACGTGCTGCAGCTCGCCCTCGAGCATGACGCGAAGCACAGCCATGAGGCGCGCCTCATCACAGGCGGCGCCACCGCTTTGAATCAGGCGATGCACAGGATCGTCGCCGGCACGCCGCCGGCCGACCACGAAATGGCGCCCATCCGCGTGGGCGTCGAAACCATAGACACGCTGCTCGGCCGCCTGGACGTCTCCGTCCTGCATGCCGCCATGCTGCGGCTGCGCTCGCTGCGCGCATCAACCGAAAAAACAGAACCATGACGAATCACAGCCAGATGGCCCTGCCGTTCCCGGGAGAGCTGATCATCGACAATTTCGCGGGCGGCGGCGGCACGTCCACCGGCCTGGAGGCCGCTTTCGGGCGGCCAGTGGACATCGCCATCAACCATGATCCCGAGGCGCTGGCGATGCACGCCCTCAACCACCCTTACACGAAACACCTCTGCGAGAGCGTCTGGGACATCGACCCCATCGAGGTGACGGCGAACCGCCCGGTCGGCCTGGTGTGGCTGTCGCCGGATTGCAAGCACTTCAGCAAGGCCAAGGGCGGCACGCCGGTTTCCAAACATATCCGTGGTCTGGCATGGGTGGGAATGCGCTGGGTGGCGCTCACGAAGCCGCGCGTGCTCATGCTTGAGAACGTCGAAGAATTCCAGACCTGGGGGCCGGTCATCGCCGGCGCCGATGGTAGTCTCTACCCCGATCCGAAGCGCAAAGGAAAGACCTTTGAGAGCTTCGTCAGGCAGTTGCGCCAGCACGGCTACAAGGTGGACTGGCGTGAGCTGCGCGCGTGCGACAACGGCGCACCGACAATCCGCAAGCGCCTGTTCCTGGCCGCGCGCCGCGACGGGCTACCAGTCGTTTGGCCGGAGGCGACGCACGGCGACCCGGCCTCGCGCGAGGTGCTGGCCGGGATGCTGGCCCCCTACAGGACGGCGGCCGAGTGCATCGATTTCGACCTGCCGGCCGTCAGCATCTTCGACCGCCACAAGCCGCTCGCGGCGAACACCCAGCGGCGTGTTGCCAAAGGCCTGTGGCGCCACGTCTTGAGCAGCGCGAAACCCTACATCGTGACGAACACCACCGGCCACCCTGGCGTCGCCATTGACCAGCCCATGCCGACCGTCACCACCGGCAACCATCACATGCTGGGCCAGCCCGTGATGACGCCGTTCCTGACCGAACACGCGAACGCCAGCAACCAGCGCACCATGCCGGCGGATGCACCGCTGCGCACCCTCTGCGCCCAGGTGAAGGGCGGACACTTCAGTGTCGTGGCACCGACCCTGGCCCCGCTGCGCGGCACCAGTCACGGACACATGGGCGGCCACAGCATCAAGAAGCCGCTTTCCACCGTATCCGCTGGCGGGACACATCACGCGCTTGTTGGCGCCGAGATAGTGGCGGCCCATATTCAGCGAGACATGAGCCAAAGCGTCGGACATGCAGCCGATGTCCCATTGGGAACCGTGACAGCCGGCGGCGGCGGGAAGTCGTCCCTTATCTGTACCCACCTTATCACCGTCGGCTACGGCGAACGAGAGGGCCAGCAGCCGCGCGTGCATGACATCGCGGCGCCGCTGGGCACTGTCGTCGCCGGCGGCGTTAAGCAGGCCCTGGTGACGGCCTACCTCGTCCAGTATTACAGCGAGGGCGGCCAGGATTCGGGCTGCGCCAAGCCAATGCCCACGGTGACAACCAAGGCTCGCATGGGCCTGGTGGAATCGGTTCAGGTTCCCGCCGACTCGCTTTCTCCCGCGCTTCGCGCAAAGGCTCGAGCGTGCGCAGCCCTGCTGCACGAGTATCTGCCAGACCTGTTCCCGGCGCCGGCCGAGCTGGTGCTGATGAACTACGGCAGCACATGGTGGACGCTGGCCGACATCACGCTGCGAATGCTCAAGGCGCGCGAACTGTACCGCGCCCAGTCGTTTCCCGACGACTACATCATCCACGAAATCCCTGACCCAAAGCTGCTGTTCAAGGACGGCATCCAGGTGCCAGGCGACCCGCGCCTGATTCCCCGCATTCCGCTGACGATCACGGCCCAGGTCCGCATGTGCGGAAATAGTGTCTCGCCGGCCCAGGCCGAAGCCCTGGTGCGCGCTAATTTTCGCCACGAATCCCTTTTCATGGACCGCGTTGCTTGACGCCCGCTACCGCGATCCGTTTTATTGCAGGAGAAATCACCATGTCGCTCGAAGACCTCATTGATACAGGCCGCGCGCCGCGCCAGACCCTCATTCCGGAAATGTCGCGCATGATCGGCAGCGCCGACCGCCTGGCGCGCGCCGCCACCCGCATGGTCGCCACACTGGACGACCTGATCGCAGAGCACGGTGACATGCCCATCCGCCGCGACCTGGCGGATCGCCTCGTCGAGAGCATCAACACATTGGAGTCTGCGGCCAGCGAAGTGTCGGCTACCACCCAGGGGGTCACGCGCCATGCCTGAAACCGGAATTTTGCTGACCCGCACCCAGCTCGAAGAGTTGACGGGCACGAAACAACCTGCCCGCATGGCCGCATGGCTGGACCAGCGGCATTGGGTGTATGAGCCTCCAGCCAGGCGCGGCGAGATCCCCAGGGTATCGCGGCAGCACTTCGAGGCCCGCATGTCTGGCAAGTCCACCGCGCCGCGCCGCAACGGCCCGCGCCTTGACTTTCTCGCAGCCCGATGAGCCGCCAGCGCGCCCGCCAGGACGGCCTGCCGTATCGCGTCTACGAGCGCAAGGGCAAGCTCACCTATTCCATCGGCTACAAGCTACCGAACGGCCGCTGGGCGTTCCGCTTGAAGTGTCCCGTAGCCGACCGTGCCAAAGTGGCGGAGACCCGCGCGGAGGCGATCCGCCGCGCCGGCGAGATCGGCCTGGGCCGTCCCGCCGACGACTCCGTCGATGCGCTGATCACGGCATGGCTGGACTGGCAGGAGGCCCTACCCGTTGCCAGCCCGCTGCGCCGCGCCGATTCCACCCTCGCAGAGAACAAGAACGAGATCGTCAAGCTGCGCAAAGCGTTCGGACACATGGCCGTGCGCGATCTGACGAAGACGGACGCCTATGCCTACCTGGATGCATGCGTCAAGGCCAGCCGCGCCGCCAAGGGGAACAAGGAGGTGTCCCTCATGAGGGTCATCCTGGAGTACGGGGTGCGACTGGGCCTGATCACGGCCAATCCGTTCGACGGCGTCAAGAAAAACAAGACTGCCGAGTACGACCGCCTGGTGACCAGCGAGGAAATCGCCCTGGCCGAACGGGTGGGCCGTGAAATGGGCGGCCCGCAGTTGATCGTCGCCCTGGCCCTGAAGACAGCCTGGCTGTGCCTGAAGCGATCAGTCGAGGTGCGCGCGCTCACCCGGCCACAGATCACGGATGCCGGCATTGAATGGGTGGCAGCGAAGCGCCGACGCGGAGCGGTGCCCAGGGTGGGCATCATCGAATGGAGCCCCGAGTTGCGCGCCACGATTGACGATGCACTGGAGATCAAGCGCTACGACCTCGCGGGCGAGTGGTATGTGTTCGGAAACCTAAGCGGCGAGCGGTATACGAAGGGTGGATGGAAGGCCACGCTGGCGCGCCTCATGGGCCGGTGCGTCGAGGTGGCCACGAAAGAAGGGATCCAGTTCGAGCCATTCAGCCTTCAGGACTGCCGCCCGAAGGGCGTGTCAGACAAGCTGGCGCGGGGCGACGCGGACGTCATGGAGGCCACACTGCACACCTCGGAGAGGATGATCCGCAAGACTTACGACCGCCGCCGTGTGCGCCGGGCCAAGCCTGCAGAGTAATGGCTACGCGCCGTGGCCCATGCCGACAATGAAGCCCGAGACCACCTTGTCGAGGGCTTTTTTCTCGGCCGTCGACAGCTTGCAGTATGCCTCGTAGGGGGCAGAGAAAGGCCATCCCTGCGCACGCTCCTGGATGTGCGGCTGGTGGCCATCCACCTCACCATCCTTCAGGTATTTCGGCCCCTCGCCGGTCGCCAGCCACCACGTGTGGACACCGAAAAACGCGGCGGCCCGGATGGCGTTCGACGCCTCCATCTGTCTGGTTTTTCCGGTCAGCCAGCCGCTCACCGACGGCGGTTTCACGCCACAGACACGCGCGAGATCGACGGGCCGGGCTTCCGGCCGGTCCGCAAAGAGTTCGGCAAATCGTTCTGTGAGCGTAGACATATTAGCTAATCCTAAATGTTTTATTGATAGGCATGGCTTGTTTTTTATCGTTAGTTGTGGCTAAATATGCACTGCTAAGGATTTGGAGCCAGCCGTGAAACGCATCGCTGAACACCCCGACGCCGCCGTCATAGAACGCCTCGATGGCACCGTAGCCGTCGCCCGACTCTGCAAAATCTCCGCCGCATCTGTTTCGCGGTGGAAGAAAAAAGGCATCCCGCAAGCGCGCGAGATGTACCTGCGCTTGCTGCGTCCGGATGTGTTCCAGTCGCCCTCTGATCGCAGCAGCGCGAGCGACTCGCAGCCGTCGGGGAAGTGATGATGATCGCCTCATATCCCGCCTCCCTTTCTTTGGTGTGGCCCCATTGTGCAAGTCAAGAGGGGGCCAGTCATGCGTAGCCTGTCGCAGACCCTGATCGGCATCCTCCGCGAGGAGATCGACGACCATCGCCGAATCCATCGGCTGTCCCGCGAGACCGTGACCAGGTCTATCGTCGAGGCCCATGAGGCCCTGGGCGCTGATGCGTCGACCGGAATCCGGTTCGAGCCCAAGACGCTCGACACCTTTGAGCGCACAAAGGTCAACGCCGACCGCGTCTTTCGCTGGCTGGACGACAGCACCAAGGACAACAACCTGCTGCCGGCCAACTTCCTGGTGTCGCTGCTGGCCGGCCTGCCCGACGAAGTTCGTCGCCGGATCCTGGACCGCATCCTGCTGCCGCTCGGGTTCGCGGCGCGCGCGCTGGGCGGTGCGGCACCTGGCGCGCCGATCTCTCCCGCCGAGGTCGCCGATCTGGTCCGAGAGCAAGGCGAGGCCAGCGCCGCATTCACCGGCCTGCTGGATGGGTATGACCGCCCGGAACTGCTCAACACCAGGCAGCAGATGGCCGAAGCCGTCGAAGTGGCGCAGCGGGCCTTGGCCCGCATCGATGCCAAGATCGCCGAGGGCCAGGAAGCATGAAGACCCCAGCACCGACCACCCGCCGCCCGACCTCTGGTCAGGGCAGTATGCAGCAGCCCATCAAGGCTGCACCCAAACCAGCACAGCACAAGCCCAGCCAGGATCCGTACCGCATGCCGTGCGGCCGCCTCGCTGTTGGCCCGGGGGACATCTGATGGCAGACGAATTCGACCGCGCCAGCGAGCGTGAACAGCAGGCCCGCGATGCCGCGCTGGCCGCCACCCGCCGCGCCGCTGCTGCAATGCCGAAGGGTGAACCGGGCGAATGCGACCGCTGTGGTGAGTACTTCGTCCGCTTGGTCGGCGGCCTGTGCGGCTTCTGCCGCGACGGTAGGGCGCGCCCATGATGCGGCAGCCGGATTCCCGCCTGCTTTTTTTCACGCTCGCACGTTCGGGCGTGATCCCCGTTCCCCCAGGAAGGGCAGCAGGCCGCGTGGTTGCGTTGCGGCTGGGGTTGCGCTCCGACCTGGGCTGTTGTTTTTCAGCAACCAAGGCGGGGACCCTGGCGGATTCCTGGTCTTGCGGGGGCGCGCACCCGCGAAAAACCGCTAGGGTGCGGCTCTGCAACATAGGCAACCCCCTGGGGGGCGCCGTATGAGCTGGAAGAACTACGACGACGTGCTTTCGCAGCTTCGGGCCGCAGGCCTGGATGTGGATATGCGAAAGTTCGACGTCGACACGCCCAAGCCGATCCGCTGCCGCGAACTGAACGGCGATCTTGAAAAGCGCGGGTGGTACTGGCTGAACGAGATCCTGCTCGACGAGTATGACGACGAAGGCAAGCCCACGAAGGGCTGCTACATCGTCGGCAGTTACGGGATATATCGCGGCAAGGAATCGGGCAAGCAGAAGATCCGGCTGTCGCGTAACGGCGCTGCCTTGAGCGCCCAGCAGGCCGCCGCCATGAAGGCCCGGCACGCCGAGAACGTGCGCCGCGCCAAGGCCATACGCGCCGCCGAACAGGAGCGCGCCGCCCAGGCCGCTGCCGCAGGCTGGGCCAAGTATCAGCCCGTCAGCGCCACACCCTCGGATTACCTCGCCCGCAAGGGCGTCGGCGGTCACGGCGTGCGCTACTCACCCTCGGGTAACGGCACCATCGCCATCCCGATCTGCGACGACACCGGCAAGGTCTGGGGCCTGCAGATCGTGCGCGGGCGCAATCGCGGCGGCAAGCTGGAGAAACAGTACTGGCCGGCAGGCATTCTCAAGGCCGGCCACTACCACATGCTGGGCGCGCCTGGCGCCGTGGTCCTGCTGGCCGAGGGCTACGCCACCGCCGCGTCGCTGTTCGAGGCGACGGGCTTATGCACGGTCGTGGCGTTCGACGCCAACAACCTGATGCCGGTCGCGCTGGCGCTGCACAAGTCGTACCCTCGGACGCATATCCTGGTGTGCGCCGATGACGACTACCTGACGAAGGACGGGTCCGGCAACGCCTGGAACCCTGGCGTCGAGGCCGCGCAGAACGCGGCGACCGCCGTGCGCGGGTCGTGGGTCAAGCCGGAATTTCCCGGCGACCGCGAAGGCAAGAAGCTGACCGACTTCAATGACCTGCAGCACTTCCCGCACGGCGGCCAGGCCCTGGTCCGCGCCCAGATCGAGATGGCCCTCACTGCCGCCGGGCATGATCTGGCCGCCGCCGCGCGCCCCGGCCTTCGGCTGGTGGCCTCGGCCAGCCTGGAACCCAACCAGGGGGAAGGGGAAAGAGGCAAGCGCCGCGCCGAAGCCGTCATGCAGCTCGATGACCTGGTCGAGCGTTTCGTGCCGGTTGACGACGGCACGGGCGACACCGTGTTCGACCTCTGGACCAACCGCATCGCGCGCAAGGCGCAGATGATCGCGCTGCTGCCCGCCGGCGTGCGCGCCGACGACATCAAGCGCCACCCGCTGTGGGTCGAGCGCGGCGCCTACTTCATCGATCAGATCGGGTTCGATCCGGCCGGCACAGACAAGGATGTTGCGCTCAACACCTGGCGCGGCTGGCCGATGGAGCCGCGCGACGGCTCATGCCGCGAGCTGCTCGACCTGCTGCGCTATCTGTGCAGCGGCGAGAGCAATGCCGACGACGTGTACGAGTGGATGCTGCGCTGGATGGCATACCCGCTGCAGAACCCGGGCGCCAAGATGGGCAGCGCGATCATCATGCACGGCCCCCAAGGCACCGGCAAATCCACTGTGTTCCAGACCCTGGCGAAGATCTACGGCGACTATGCCACGGTGCTGAACCAGCGCGGGCTGGAGGATCGGTTCAACGCCGATTGGGTGGACAGCAAGCTGTTCCTGCTGGCCGAGGAAGTCGTCACCCGCGCCGAAATGTGGCACATCAAGAACGAGTTGAAGGAGCTTGTCACCGGCGAGTGGATCCGCGTCAACCCGAAAAACGTGGCGGCCTACCGTCAGCGCAACCACGTCAACATCGTGTACCTGTCGAACGAGGGCCAGCCGCTGCCCATCGACAACGATGACCGACGGCACCTGGTGGTCTACACGCCGCCGGCCCTGGCTGAGTCGGTCTATGACGCCGTCCAGATTGAACTCGAGCGCGGCGGCGTCGAGGCGTTCTATCACTACCTGATGGCCCTGGATCTGGACGATTTCCACCCGAAGAAGCGCCCGCCCATGACCGAGTCGAAGCAGAAGCTGATCGACTTGTCGCTGCCGTCGGAGGCCGTGTTCGTGCGCGAGTGGCAGGCCGGGCAGCTCGAGATCGACGAGAGCAAGGGTCCGATGCCGTTCTGCCCATGCCTGGGCCGGCACCTGTATACCGCCTACAAGAAATGGTGCGGCCTGACGGGCGTGGTGCGCCCGCGCGACGAAACGCAGTTCATCGGATACGTGGGCCGCCTGCCCGACTGGCAGGCCGGAAAGCCCGTGTCCACGCTGGAGAACCTGAACAGCACGGCCTACAAGAGCCGCAAGATGGTCATCCCCAGCCCGGCGGCCGTCGCCGACGCGCAGGCCGCCGGCGCGAAGACCATCGGTGACGGCGATGGGGCGAAGACACGCGGGCGCTGGCTGACTGAATGTTTTTTCGCGTTCAGCAACGCGATGGGAGGCGGCCTGTGATAGTACGCCTTGTTACCCGTTATTACCCCATCAAAATCGCGGCAGGCGGGGATATGACTATTAGTACGCCTATGACCCCGTTTGCGCGCACGCGTAACGTGGAAAAAGAATGCGGCGCGTACATGATCGCCCCGCATGAGGCGCGAAACCCCGTAATAGGCGTAACAATAGTATTAGTCTCGCTTGAAAAGATTTTAGGAGTAATAAGGTCGGTAATAAGTGGGGTAATAAGGTTTGAGGCCGTCGATTTCGGCGAGGTTCTGTCATGACCCTGGAATCGAAAGCCGCCTTTGCCCGCCGCCTCGGCGTCAATAAATCCACGATCACCCGCGCCGCCCAGGCCGGTCGCCTGGTCATGGAAGGCGGCGAGGTAAACATCGAGGCCAGCCTCTCGCGCTGGCACGCCACCGCCGGCGGACGCGCCGACGTCGCTGAACGCCACGCCGCCCAGCGCGGTCAGGCCATCCCGGATGCATCCACCCCCTACCGCGCCGAAGAAAACGCCACGGCGGGCGATTCTGGCCCGTTGCATGGCGGGTTGCATGAGCAACCCCAGGCGCAACCCGGCGCAACGACCGACGCCGGCAGCGCCGACCGCACCCATTACAAGGCCCTGACGCTGCGTTTCGAGAACGAGACGATCAAGCTGGAGATGGCCCTGCGCCGGCACATGCGCTATCCGCTGCCGTCCGTGCGCCGCGAGGCCTACGGCCTGGGCCTGGCCCTGCGGGCGTCGGTCGAGCGCATGGTCGACCAGACCGCACCGCGCCTGGCCGCCGCCCAGACGCCGGAGCGCCGGGCGCTGCTGGTGGCCGAGTGCCACGCGCTGGCCCGCGCCATGCACACTGAATTCGTGCGCGCCCTACGGCGCCTGCGCCAGTCGGAGAAAAAATTGTGACGCCGCGCGGACTTCTGATTTCCACCCTCCGGGCCTATAATGGCCGTGCGCTGGTAGACAGCCAGCGCACGGGTTTGGAAGCCCGGAATCCGAAGGCGCGCAGCCGCCTGGAAACCGTTCACGCGGCTTTTTCATCCTCTGCGCGCAGCATGGCACCCCTATGGGCGGGCCATGCAGGAGGGCTTCGGCCCTGCCGGTTCCTTCGGTCCGGTCTTCCAACCTGCATGTGTCCGCCCACCCCGTTTGGAAGCGGGGCGGCGGTTCGTAACCGTACCGAAGGAGTCATGCCATGACTGGTAAGCCTATGAGCGCGCCCGCGCCCGCCATCGGCCATATATCGGCCACCACCACCCAAGACACCCCATTCTGCCTGGCGGACGCCAGCGGCCAGCCCCTGTTCGCGGTGCGCCCCGGCGTTCGCGCCGATACAGCGCTGTCCCAGGCGGCCAGCATGCTGCACACGGCACACGGCCTGCTGGTCAATTCCAGCGAGCTGGGCGACGACGATCAATACGCCGCCGGCCTGTTCCTGCTGGAAACCGCCGCAGCCCTGGTGGACGCCATCAACGGGGGCCAGCCATGAACAGCCTGATCCCCTTCGATTTCGATCAGCATCCCGTCCGCGCCTTCGCCGATGAGGATGGCAGCGCCTGGTTCGTGGGCCGCGACGTGGCCGAGGCCCTGGGCTATGAACGCCCGAGCGATGCGCTGCAGCAGCATTGCAAGGGGGCGGTGAAACGCCGCCCCCTTCCGACCGCCGGCGGCATCCAGGACGTCCGCCTGATCTCCGAGCCGGATCTGTACCGCCTGGTGGTGAGCAGTCGCCTGCCCGCCGCTGAACGCTTCGAGCGTTGGGTGTTCGAGGAAGTCCTGCCCACCATCCGGCGCACCGGCAGCTACTTCGCCCAGCCTGCCGCCGCCGACATGCGCGGCGTGAACACCGCGTTCTGGCTGATCCCGCCCGCCGTGCGCGCGGGCCGCGCCCTGGGCCTGCCGCGTGAAGCCGCCATCGTCGCAGCGAACCGCACGGTCGCCAGCCTCACGGGCGTGGACGCCATGCAGTTGCTGGGCATCGAGGCCCCGGCGCCCGAGGCGCTGGCCGCGCCCAGGCCCGAGGCCGAGTTCCTGCTGGCGTGGCAGCACGGCGCCGTGGCGCTGGCCGACGACGCCGAGCCGCTGCCCTTCGTGCCCTGCACTGGGCGGCAGTTGCACACCGCGTACACGCTGTGGTGGCGCCGTGAAGGTCGCCTGGGCCAGCCCCAGGGCGTCACGCAGTTTGTCGGCTTCGTTGGGCGCCAGCCCGGCTGGGTGGCGGGCCGCCCGCAGACAACCTACCGCGCCCGCGCGGGCGCCGAATGGATGTCTCGCAAGATGGTCATCCCGGCCACCGCTGTGCAGCCCATGAGCCAGACCCGCGCGGAATGGCTCACCGAAGGCTATTTCAACTTCCAGGCCGCGCTCGACGCGGCGCAATCCCAGAAGGCCTGACCCATGATCACCATCCGCACCTATGAATGCTGGATCCCCGAATACGGGGAGACCCGAGACGACGCCGTCCAGTTCGAGGCGGTCGACCATGAGGACGCCGCGTGCCAGTGCGTGTCCCGCCGCGAGCAGCGAGCGGTGGAATATCCCGTCGCCTCCGGTGAGTCCAGCCTGGTCGTGGCGGTGGCCTTTCCCGGCCAGGCGCCCGTGCCGCACACGGTCATGGGCCACGTCATGCCGCACTACTACGCGACCCCCGTTCGGGATCTCGATGGAGACCAGAAATGAACCACGACGAACTCACATATGCCCTGGCAAAGCAGTTGTCCAGCGCCCACACCCTCGAAGGCAGCTACGGCGCCATCGACCTCGACGAAGAGCTGCGCGCCGCCGTGGATGCCGCCGTGCGTCCGATTCTGGAGCGGCGCCTGGGCATTTCCACCCACACCAGCTCGCGGGCAGACCATGTTCGTGGCGCCACGCAAATGGTCCCCGTCGAGCTGCTGAATCGCATTGACGATGCCCTTGGCCGCTTCTGCGGCGACGAGGGCTGGACGGCAGATGATATGCAGACGCTCGACGACCTGGCCGCCACCATGCTTTCCGCCACACCCATCGGAGACAGCGCGCATGCAGATTGAAAGCCTGCCGCTCGACCGGCTTGTCCCGTATGCCCGCAACAGCCGCACGCACAGCGACGCCCAGGTGTCGCAGATCATGGCGTCGATCCGGGAGTTCGGCTTCACGAATCCGATCCTGATCGACGCCGACGGCGGCGTCATCGCGGGCCATGGCCGCATCCTGGCCGCGACCCGCTTGGGCATGAAAGAAGTTCCGTGCCTGCGCCTGGGCCATCTGACTGAAGCCCAGAAGCGCGCCTATGTGATCGCCGACAACAAGCTGGCCCTGAACGCCGGCTGGGACGAGACGATGCTCGCCGCCGAGTTGCGGGATCTGGCGGACATGGACTACGACCTGGGCCTGACCGGCTTCGCCGACGATGAGATCAAGGTGCTGCTGGCCGAACTGGACGCCGCGCCCACGGGCGCCACCGATCCCAACGCCGTGCCGCCCGTGCCCGATGTGCCGGTGAGCCGCCCGGGCGACGTCTGGGTGCTGGGGCGCCACCGCGTCATGTGCGGTTCGAGCACCGACCCGGCGGCCTGGGCCAGGCTCATGCGCGATGACCGCGCCGACATTTGCGTCACCGACCCGCCGTACAACGTGGCCTACGAGGGCAAGACCAAGGATCGCCTGACGATCCAGAACGACTCCATGTCGGCGGGCGACTTCCGCCAGTTCCTGCTCGAGTTCTACCGGGCCGTGTTCGACGTCATGAAGCCGGGCGCCCCGATCTATGTCTACCACGCCGATACGGAGGGCCTGAATTTCCGCAGCGCCTTCATCGAGGCAGGCTTCAAGCTATCCGGATGCCTGGTCTGGCGCAAGAACACCATGGTGCTGGGCCGCTCCGATTACCAGTGGATGCATGAGCCCATTCTGTACGGCTGGAAGCCCGGCGCCGCGCACCGCTGGTATGGCGGACGCAAGCTCACCACGATCATCGAGCACGGCGAAGGCGGCGCAGTCCGCCGCCTGGACGATGGTCGCTGGGCCGTCCAGGCGGGCGATGACCTGCTGATCGTCGACGCCAGCGCCACCCTCGAGCAACACCTGGGATCGGTCATCTACCACGACAAACCGGCGCGCAACGGGGAACACCCGACCATGAAGCCAGTCAGCCTGATCGAGCGCAACCTGCGCGCATCGTCGCGGGCCGGCGACATCGCCATCGACGGCTTCGGCGGGTCCGGCAGCACGCTGATGGCAGCGGATCGCCTGGGCCAGTCAGCCCGGCTGATGGAGCTTGATGGCGGGTACGTCGACGTGATCGTGCGCCGTTGGCAGGACTATAGCGGGGGGGGGGCGCACCTGGAGGGGGATGGGGCCTCTTTCGACGAGGTGGCGGAACGTCGCGGTGCGGACGCCGCTGTGGAACGCCTCGGCCGGAATGTTCCAGCGCGTTCCACCACCGTTCCACCTTCGGCGGCAGTGTGAGGGCGGGATAGATGGCGACCTTATCCGACCTGCAGACCGAACGCGAAAAGCTGCGCGCCCTGGACGCCAAGGCGACCTATGACGCGGCGCTGGCCGATACGACGAGCCACAAGGACGTGGTGGCCGCCGCCACCGCCATGCGCACCGCCCTGGATGCCGCCATGCGAGGCCTGCCGCGTGTGCTCGCCATGGCTATCGACGGCGAGACCGACGAAACCCGCGTCCATTACCTGCTGTCGGACGCCATCCACACCGCGCTCACGGGCATCGGCGCCGACGTCAGCCAGGCCTGCACGGCCCTGCCACCTGCCGGCGACCAGTTCAAACGCGGAGCGCAGCCGCGCGACCTGCTGACCGTCAGCCAGTGGGCGGACCGCCACCGCTGGCTGCGCTCCGGCACGAACGCGCCCGGGCGCTGGAACACCGCGCTGACGCCGTACCTGCGCGAGATCATGGACGCGCTCTCGGAGCACAGCCCCGTGCAGTCCGTGACGTTCAAGAAATCGTCCGGCGTGGGCGGCTCCGAGGTCATGATGAACTGGGTGGGCTATGTGATGCACCACCTGCAGAACAAAGACATGCTGATCGTCATGCCGACCCTGGAGTTGCGCGACCGATCCTTCAACCCCCGCATGTCCAAGATGATCGAGGAAACCGAGGTTCTGGCGGGCCTGGTGTCGCGCTCGAGCCGCGACAAGGCCAACCGCGCCGACGTCGTCGAATACGGTGCGCACGCCCGCATCATCCGCAGCGGCGCGAACAGCCCCGATTCCCTGCGGTCCGATCACCTACCCTACGTCATCACCGACGAAGTCAGCGCGTTCCCATGGGACGTCGGCGGCGAGGGGGACCCGATGACGCTGATCGAGAACCGGCAGCGCACCTACAGCCGCCGGAAGTCGTACTTCATCAGCACCCCGACCATCGCGGGCCGCTGCCGCATCAGCCTGCAGTATTCGCGCAGCGACCAGCGCCGCTACCATGTACCCTGCCCGTCCTGCGGCACCTTCCAGCATCTGGAATTCGACCGCAGTGGTGTGGCCGACCACGGGCTGAAATGGCGTACAGCGCCGCCCGTCGATGAAGAGACTGGTGAAGTGCTGCGCCCCCGTGTGCTGTCGGCCTGGTACGTCTGCAAGAGCTGCCATGCCGAGATCCCCGAGGCCAGCAAGACCGCCATGCTGGCCCACGGCAAATGGATTGCCGGGCGGCCCAGCATCAAGCGCCATCGCGGCTATCACATCAACGCCCTGTACGCGCCGGTGGGCCTGGGCCTGTCCTGGCGCGACATCGCCCAGAAATGGCTGGACTGCCAGGGCGACACTTCGGAAATGAAGGCGTTCGTCAACACCTATCTGGGCGAAGCATGGACCGAACAGGGCGACAGCATCGAGGACATCTCGCTGATCTCCCGCCTGGAGAATTACGACCCGCTGGCGCTGCCGTACCGCCTGATCACCGCCGGCGTCGACGTCCAGAAAAACCGCCTCGAAGTCAGCTATGTCGGCTGGGGTGAGCAAGAGGAAGCCTGGCTGATCGATCATGTGATCCTGCCGGGCGACACGGCGCAGCCGGAAGTGTGGGCCGCCCTGGGCGATTCCCTGGTCGAGCACAAGGTGCGCCAGGCCGTGGTGGACTCTGGCTACAACACCAGCATGGTGTACCAGTTCTGCGCCACCCGGCGCTGGGCCGTGCCCGGCAAGGGCCTGGCAGGCACGGCCCGTCCGCTGGTCGAGGATGAAAAGCGACGCATCGCGCGCCTGCGCCGCCGCGTCAAGCATCAGCACGCCGTCGAGCCCATCGGCGTCGACCAGGGCAAGGCCCTAATCTACGCCCGCCTCAAGATGGAAAAGGTCGGCCCCGGCTACATCCATTTCCCGCGCGAGGCAGCGTTCGACGATGAGTACTTCGCGCAGCTCGGCGCGGAGAAGCTCGTCACGAAGGTGCGCGGAACCCGCCCGTTTTCAGAATGGGTACAGACCCGCGCCCGTAATGAAGCCCTGGACTGCCTTGTGTACGCCACCGCCGCGATGCGGCTGTCGCGCGTGAACCTGGACCAGCCGCCACCTCCGCCACCAGACCCCCACCCGCAGGCCGCACCAGCGCCTGCCCGCCGCCGGCGCGCCGTCAGCCGCGCCCTGTCACGATAATCAGACCAGAAGGACATAGCCATGAACAACAAGATCGCCGCCAGCCAGAGAAACACCGTCCTGGACGACATCGCCGCCGAGATCGGTCTGCGAGCCACCATCCTGCTGGCCGCCTGGTGGGGCGGCAGCAACATCGTCGTGCCGGACACCCGGCCCGAGCGCAGCGTCATTGCCAAGGTGATCGGCGAGGACGCCGCCTGCCGGTTGAGCGCGGTCTGGCCCGGCGCCCAGATCTTCGTGCCGCGCCTGACCTGGTTCGAGGAAATCCGCAAGGCCCGGCAGGTGCACAACCTGCGCGCGCGTGGCCTGGACTGGGATGACATTGCGAAGGTCATGGTGATGACCCGCCGCGAAGTCGAGGACATGGGTGAAATCGGCCGGTTCGCTGCCGAGGCGGTCGCCCAGGAAAAGACCGGCCGCATCGCGTCGCCGCTGTTCGAGCTGGAGCGCCCGCAGGTGCGCGGCGGTCGGGGCGGTCAGGCGGCCAAGAAGAGCACTCGCATCAGGGAATCCAACCAGCAGAACGCCCAAAAAACAGGAGAATCGCAATGACCCCCACGACGGAAGACGTACTGTCCACGCACGAGGTGCAGACCATCATCGAGACCGCAGCCATGCGTCTCTCTACCTATGAGGCGTTCGCGCGCGATGTCGAGTCGGCGGTGCTGCAGAAGCTGCAGCGTCACGACATCGAGGGCCTGATCGACCGCGCCTACATCGAGTTCGACGCCATGCGCAGCGGCACGGGCGAGTTCCAGGGGCAGGCCTGGGACGAGTGCGATGCCTTCAAGGCCCACATGCGCCGTTTCGCCTATGCGCGTTACCATGAGTTGATCGGGCAAGTTCTGAAAGCCAACCGAGGGACATCGTCATGAGCGCCTTTCCGCCTGTGCCGAAGGGGCACGCTTTCTTCGCCTGCGAACTGCACCCCACAGAAGGGCTCCGCTACCTGGCCGCCGTGCCCGCCACGCCCGTCCGCCGCAAGGTGAAGATGCGTGCCAAGGTGCAGCCGCTGCGTCGCACGCGCGGCGCTTGGCGCCTTGTCATCTATTGCCTGCCGTGCCCGGACTCGCGGCCATCCACGCTGCGTTCGCTGGGCGCCGAGATCCTGGCCCACCACGCGGCATTGTGTGCCAGCCCGACTGTCGGCGGCAGCGCGTGGTATGAACCAAGCCCGCGCAGCGCGGTGGATTTGATCCCTCATTTCGTCGTGACATACCAGCCGACCACCCTGCGCGTCACTGGGGACTCTTGAGCAAGATCCCGGGAAATGCGGCAGGCTTCCTTGTAGGTAACATATACAAGGATATAGATAATGAATGTTTCAAATACTCGTGAAGTTTCTTTCCACGGCTGCGGCCTTTCTGATCATCTGCTGGCCGTGCGGCCGGGCGTCCCTCGGGACGAGGCCCTGCACTGCGCCGCCGACTTCCTGGCAACCACGCACGACTTGCTGCTGGTAGCGGAAGAGGTCGACAGCGCGGCGGCGCGCGCCGCCGCGATCCTGCTCGTCGAGGCGGCGACGGCGGTCATCAATGCCGCCGGCGGTGCCGATTGACCGCTGGCATCTGATGCTATCATCGGTCGGTGAGTTTTTGTAACTGCCACCGACTGATGGTCAGAAAAGGGAATCAACGATGGGCATGGCACTTTTATTTTTCATACTGGCTTTTATCTGTTTGGTCTTGTGGATTTTTGGCGCAATCAAGCCCACAAAGGTTTTTCTTGGCGCTAACAGCACACGCAAGAAGGTGACCCAGGTTTATGGGTTTGGGCTTGTCGCATCACTTTTTGCTTTTACTTTTTTTGCTGTATCCAACTCGCCCGCCCCCGGTCCGACCTATCCAGAAGGCGCGACACAAGAGCAGAAAGCGACGATATTGCGCCTCTGGAATATACAGAAAATTGATAAGGACTTTGTCTCGACGGAGGAAGAGTGGGACGATCAGCGTCTAGTCGTCAAGTATCAGCCGAAGGCCGTTTTGACGGAGTCGAGCTGGATGCGGCAGTCTTTCTCTGCGGCCAAGAGCACGATGCAGACCCTTAGTAAGACAGCGCCTGATCATGCTTACAAGCAGGTGGTGTTCGACGTCTGGATGCCGACGACGGACAAGCTGGGTAAAGATGGGTTTTCCAGGGGCATGATCCTCCAGTGGAACTGGGACGAGATCAAAGGAGCGAATTGGGATAACCTGTCTGCCGCCGCTGTTGGCGGCTTGGCGGAAAAGGCTTCATTCCAGCGCCTGGGCCGCCACGCGGCTATCGAGTATTGCGGCGATGAGGACAATCTGCGCTTCGCGCGGGATTTCTGCCTTAAGCTGCTGGAGTAGGCGCCAGAGCCTGCCACCCCCTTCGCCACGGCAATAACCGCGCCGCAGGAAGCCTTCCACCGTAGCATTCAGACTGGGCAGCATCCATATCAGGACGCTGCCCAGCATGGCCTACACACCGCAAGACCTCGCCGCCATCGATAGCGCCATCGTCGCGCTGCTCGCCGGCGAGCGTGTCACCGAAATCCGTTTCACTGATCGCCTGGTCAAGTACCAGGAAGTCACCGCCAACGAGCTACGCACCCTGCGCGGAGAGATTGCCCGCCAGCTTGGCCCGCAGCGCGTTCCGCTGTCCGGCCGCACCTGGGCCTGCGCCCAGGTCGGGAAGGGTCTATGAGACCCGCCAGAACCGCTACCCGCAAGCCGCTGGGCCTGCTCAATTTCATTTTCGGGCGCACCAGCAAGCCCCTGGCGAGCACACACGAAGCCGCCGGCACAGGCCGCCGCCTGCGCGCCTGGTTGCCGTGGGACAGTTCCCCCCGCCGTGAGCACATGCGCCTCGCGCTGCTGCGCGCCCGCGCGCGGGACGCCTACCGCAACAACGCCATCGCTCGCGCCGCGATCGATCGCATGACCTCGGACTTTATCGGCACTGGCGTTTCGCCGAAGCCGATGGCGAAATCCGAGGACGTGCGGATGCGCCTGATCGATTCCTGGGAGGCCTGGTCTCTGGAGTGCGACGCCGACGGGCAGACAGATTTCTACGGCCTGCAGACTCTGGCGCTGCACGCCATGTTCGAATCGGGCGAGGTGTTGGCCTTGCTGGAGCCGGACGACGCCACCGGCATTCCGCTGAAAATCCGGCTCATCGAGTCCGACCATTTGCCGTTCAAGAACGAGACCTTGTCGAACGGCCACCGCATTATCGACGGGATCGAACTGGACAAACGCGGCCGGCGTGTAGCGTACTGGCTGCACCCGAACCACCCGGGCGACCTCAACCTGACGAATAACGATCCAGTGCGCGTCGAGGCGCACCGAGTTCTGCATCTTTTCGAGGCCACGCGCCCGGGACAATTGCGCGGTGTTCCAGTGCTTGCGCCAGTGCTGGTGCGCCTGAAGGACCTGGACGAGTTCGATGATGCGCAGCTCATCCGCCAGAAAATCGCTAATCTTTTCGTCGGGTTCATCACCCGACCGGCGCCCGATCCGCTGTCTCAACCTCTCGGCCCCGATAATCAGCCGCTGCCGGCGGAGCCATCTGAACAGCCGGCACTGGAGTTCGAGCCGGGTCTGCTGCAGGAACTGAATGATGGTGAGGATGTCACGTTCTCCGAACCGCCCGGCGCGCCATCCGGTTATCGGGAGTTCACCCGAGCCCAACTGCATATCGTGTCCGCCGCGCTGGGCCTGCCGTATCCGTTCCTGACGGGCGATTACAGCGACATCAATGATCGAGTGGTGCGCGTCGCAATCAACGAATACAAGCGCCGCGCGATGGCCCTGATCCGCAATGTCCTGGTGCCGAAATTCTGCGAGCCGATCCGCCGCGCCTGGGTGGATGCGGCTGTGCTGGCGGGCGAGCTGCCCACGAACCAGCGCGATCTGAAACTGACGCGCTGGACGCCGCACGGCTGGGCGTACATCCAGCCGGTGCAGGACATCCAGGCGGACGTCCTGGCGATCAACAACAAGCTGAAGAGCCGCAGCGAGGCGCTGCTCGAGCGTGGCTACGACGCCGAACTGATTGACCGCGAGATCGCCGCCGACCTCGCACGCGAGCAGGCGCTCGGCCTGCCGCCGTCTCCGGCAGCGACATCGGCCGTCCCGCCGCAAGAAACCGCGCCGCAGGAACCGAAAGAGTGACCGGCGCACTATGACCGCAGCTTCCCATCGGACAGCAAAGGAACCCAGGTTATGAAGAAGAAATGGTATGAGATCAAGGCGCTGGCAGCCAATGGCAAGCCGGTCGCCGAGGGTCAGGCCGCCGCGAAGTATGAAATTTCGATACACGGCGACATCGGCTTCTGGGGCGTCACGGCCAGCGAGTTCATCGCCGAGTTCAACGCCATCCCCGCCGATGCTCAAATTCTGCTTTCCGTCCACTCGGACGGCGGCGAGGTTCTGGAGTCCCTGGCGATCTACCACGTCATGGCCCGTGCCCGCGACCGGATCACGGCCCGCGTGGAAGGCCTGGCCGCGTCAGCGGCCAGCGCTGTCATCATGGCGGCCGGTCGCATCGAGATGCCCGCCAATGCGTACCTCATGATCCACAGCCCGTTTACCGTGGCCGTCGGCGACTTCAGCGAGTTGCGCGCGAGCGCCGACCTGATGGAGAAGCTGAACAACAGCTACGCGGCGATCTACTCGGAACGCTCGGGCAAGGACTTGGCCGAAGTCGAGGCCATCATGGCCGCCGAGACATGGCTCAACGGCGAGGAAGCGGTCGCCGCCGGCTTTGCTGACGTCGTGCTGGATGCGCTGCCCGCCCAGGCCCATCTGTCCGAGCAAGCCAGCGCCACGTTCCGCAACGCGCCGAAGGCTCTGGCCGCTGATTCCGCCCCGAATCCGACGCCCTCCGACCCGGAACCCACCCCTACGCCTGAACCGCCACCCGCGCCCGAACCTGCGCCCACCATCGATCCGATGCCCCCAGCCGAGGTGGCCACCGCATGCGTCGATGGCGGCTTCGCCGCTCTCGCCGCGCCGCTGATCCGCGCGTCCGCTCGTCCCGATGACGTCACCGCTCGCCTGACTGAAGCCAGGGAAATACTTGCCCTGGCGAAGGCGGCGGGCCGCCCGGAAGACGCCGAACTGCTGGTGCTGGCAGGGGTCTCGGTCGAGACTGCCCGCGCACGCCTGACCGCCGCCCGCGCCGATAACGTGCCGGCCATCAGCCCGCATGCCCCCTCGGACACGCCAGCAGACCCTCAAGGTGACAAGCCTGTCGCCAAAAAGCTCGATTTCCGCAACATCTACGCCGCCCGCCAGGCGGCCCACACAGCCGCTTGACCCAAGGAGCAAAAACATGAATCTCGGCATTTTCGATTCCGACAAGTTCTCCCTGCAGGAACTGACCGCCGCCATCAACGAACAGCCGGCGCTGCCGTCTCGGCTCGCCACGCTGGGCCTGTTCCAGGAAGACGGCATTACCACCACGAGCCTGGGCATCGAGAAGGATGTGGACACGCTCACCCTCGTCCCCAACCAGTCGCGCGACAGTGACACGCCGAACCCGACGGGCGGCAGCACTCGCGGCCTCGTCCTGTTTCCCACGACGCACCTGCCCACTCAAGACACCATTAAGCCCGACGACGTGCAGAACTTGCGCGCGTTCGGCAAGGCCTCGGACGAAGAAACCATGGTGTCCTTCGTCAACAAGCGCCTTCGGAAAATGCGCCGACGGCTCGATGCCACCATCGAATATCAGCGTGTCGGCGCCATCAAGGGCACCATCGTCGATGCGGATGGCATCACGGTCATCAGCAATCTGTTCACACAATTCGGCCTGACGCAGCAGACGCATGAGCTGTCGCTCAACGTCGCCGGCGCGGACCTGCGCGGTGAAATTCTCGGGGCGAAGGACAAAATGGAATCCGCCCTGATGAACGAGGTCAGTACCGGCTGCCGGATGATCTGCGGAAAGACGTTTTTCCGCACCTTCATCGCGCATGACAAGATCCAGAAAGCCTATGAGCGGTGGGAAACCGGACAGTTCGCCCGCAATGACCCGCGTGCGGGCTTCGACTTCGCCGGCGTGACGATTGAAGAGTTCAAGGGCGGCATCGGCGCCTCGCCGTTTATCGCCGACGGAGAGGCGTACCTGTTCCCCGAGGGCGTCGAAGACATGTTTATCACGCGCTTCGCCCCGGCGAACTACAACGAAACCGCCAACACCATCGGCCTGCCGTACTACTCGAAGCAGGAGCCCAAGCCCCTGGGCAAGGGCATCCTGGTCGAGGCGCAATCCAACCCGATCAGCATCTGCACCCGCCCCCGCGCGGTCATCAAGCTGACGATCAAGGCGTAAGCATGGCCGACGATCACGACAGCCTGCGCGTCGAGATCGGTGTCATCCGCCGCAACCTGGAAGAGGTGCATGGCACCATGACCAAGGTTGCGGCGGCGCTGGAGCGCCTGACGCGCCTGGAAGAGCGTCATGCGCACACGGCCACCGCGCTCGAGCGTGCATTCAGTGCAATCTCCAAGCTGGAGAACAGGCTATCTGCGCTGGAGCGACAGCAGCCCATGCAGAAGCTGGCCTCCCACTGGGTGATCAATGGCGTATGGGCGGCCGCCGGCGTCGTCGGCGCCATGATCGTCAACAAGATTCTGACGGGAACGCCGTGATGAATTTCGATATCGCATTCGACCGGCTGATCGGACACGAGGGCGGGTATGTCAACCACCCGGACGATCCCGGCGGCGAGACCAACTGGGGCATCACGCTACGCACGGCGCGCGGCGCCGGGTATACCGGCAGCATGCGCGACCTCACCCGCGCCAAGGCCAAGGAAATTTACCGGACGGCCTACTGGGGCCGCGCGAAAGCCGATCAGTACGACGGCGCCATCGCCTTCCAGCTTTTCGACGCGGGCGTGAACCACGGCCCCGGTCAGGCCATCCGGTTCCTTCAGCGCGCCGTAGGCGTCGCTGATGACGGCGTTGTCGGCCCCATGACGCTGGCGGCAGTGCATGCCATGTCCGTGACCGACGTGCTGTCGCGCTTCAATGCCGAGCGCTTGGACTTTTACACCAAGCTGTCCACCTGGCCGTCATTCGGTAAGGGCTGGGCGCGCCGCGTGGCCGGCAATCTCAAATATGCAGCGGAGGACTCCTGATGGACTGGAAAGATATCGCCGGCGTCGTCGGCAAGGCCGCTCCGATCCTGGGCGGGATTCTGGGCGGCCCGGCCGGTGCGGCAGTCGGCGGGCTGATTTCCACGGCCCTGGGCACTGCTGCGACACCCGATGCGGTGTCCGAGGCTATCCTGCGCGATCCGAACGCCGCGCTGAAGCTGAAGGAGCTGGAGACGAATTCCAAGGTTGAACTGCAGAAGCTGGCTGTGACGGCAGAACAGAATCGCATCCAGGCCGCCGCCGCGCAGTTCGCCGCCGAGGCGGCTGACCGCGACAGCGCCCGCAAACTCGCCGCCGCGCAGCCCGGCGACTGGGTACGCCCGACGATCACGGTGCTGCTGCTGGCCGGCGCCATCGCCATCGTCTGGTTCGTTTTCTCGGGCATGGCCGAAGGCCTGCTGCGCGACGCCACGGCCAGCCTGACGGTGGGCACGGTCATCGGCTATTGGTTCAATGAGTTGAAGCAAACTCTGGCGTTCTGGTTTGGAACCACGGGCGCGGCACAAAGCTCCGATGCCGACATCCGCCGCTTCGCAATCTCCCCCGGCACCGTGACGCTGGATGGCGATGCCAAACCCTCACCGCCGAGCCGCCCCAATGCCTGACTTCAGCGCCCTGGCCGCCCGCATGGATGCGGCCATTATCGTCCACCTGTCCGACCCCGCCATCCTGGACGGCGCGCCGGTGCGCGGAATGTTCGCCGCGCCGTGGATCCAGCCTGCGATGGGGTCCATGCGTACCGACGTAGTCGAGCCGACCTTTACGGTGCGCGACGCGACAGCCGCCGAAGCCGTCGAGGGCAGTATTGTCCTGGCCCCGGAAGGCAGCGCCATTGCACCCAGTGGCGCAACATTCGCGGTCGTCAGTGTCGAACCAGATGGGACGGGCTTCACCGCCCTGGTATTACGCGAGGCCCAACCATGATCGACTTGTCCGCCGGGATCCCCAGGGGTGAGCTGGAGCGCCTGATGGGTATGTTTCAGCTCTCGAAGGAAGCATGCCGCCGCGCCGCCCGCCGCGCCGTGCGAAAAACAGCCAAGTGGACGGAGGGTCAGGCGGCCCGCACGATGTCGGCCCAACTGCGGATCCAGCAGAAGATCATCCGGCAGCGCCTGCGAACATACACCAAGGGCAGCGGCCTTGATCAGAAGGTCTGGCTCGGCTTGAACTCCCTGGCCGCCCGTCGCCTTGGCATGCCCAAGCGGCGCAGCAGCGGCACCCAGGTGGGTCGCCATTTTTTCGAGGGCGCATTTCCCATCAACCGTTACGGCGGCGGCGTGTACAGGCGCACCGGAAAGAGCCGGTTTCCCCTGGAGTTGGCAAAGATGGAGATCGACGATGTCGGCGCCGCTGCGCTCCGGGCAGCGGCGATAAAAACCGAGGCCAGGCTGATGGAGATCATGCGCCAGGAACTGCGTTACGAATTCAGCAAAGTTTTGAAAAAGGCAGTCTGATGACCACCATCGCAGATTTTGCGGACGCTCTGATAGATCGCCTGCGCCCAGCCCTCGATGACATTCCGACGATCAGCGCCGATCCGCCGCCCCGCAAGCATAGCAGCCTGCGCGTGCCCGCCATCTATGTCGAGATCGACGATTTTGAATCGCTGAGCGAAGCGGGCGACACCCGGTTGCTGACGGATGTGCGCTGGATGGCGCACTGCATCGTCGACCCGACGCTGCCTCGCGCCGACCTTGCGCTGCGCTCCATGGCCGCCCGCGTCGCCGTCGCCCTGCACGAGATCCGGCGGCCCGTCCCGGGCCACGGGCATATTCGCTTGGCGCGCGCCGGCGAAGACGCATTCCGACCCGCCCTGGATGGATACCTGTGCTGGGTCGTGGAATTCAACATCGAGATCGCGTTGGGCGAGCTGGAGCCGGTGGGCATCACACCGTCGGAGATATACATCAGCCAAAGCCCGGCCATCGGCACCGACCATTCCGACGATTATGAGCGCCTCGCATGAGCGATCTGGTCGACCTTGAGCGCCGCCTGGCGGATCTCGAGCGCCGTCTGGCGAACATCGTGCGCGTGGGCACCATCGTCGAAGCCGATTATCGGCGCGGCAAGGTGCGAGTGTTCTGCGATGATTTCACGACCGATTGGCTCCCCTGGAAAACCCGCCGCGCCGGCGGCGACATCGACTGGTGGGCGCCCGAGGTCGGCGAGCAGGTCGAGGTCATAGCACCGTCCGGTCTGATGGAGGGCGCGTCAGTCGGCCCTTCGTTTTATTCGGACGAAAATCCGGAGCCCGAGAGCAGTCCTGACTTGCACACGATCCGGTACAAAAACGGCGACAAAATCACCCACGACCGTGCCGCTGGCTCGCTGACTATCAAGGTTGCAGGCGAGGTCAATGTCGACGCCGGCGGCCCGGCCACGGTCAAAACGCCCAGCGCGAAGGTTGACGCACCGGAGACGCTCATCACAGGCAACGCGACCATCGAAAAGAAGCTGACGGTCAAGGGCGGCCTGGCCGTTTCTGGTGGATCTGGCGGCGCCGCTGCCGAAATCGAGGGCGGCGTCAAGGTCAAGAACGGAGATGTCCAGGCTGACGATATCAGTCTCAAGGGGCATACACATACGGAACAGGGCGACGGCGCGGACGTCAGCAAGCCGCACCCGTAATCCTCAACCCCACCGCAGGAAGTCGGCGCGTTTGAAATTCAACATGTGCGTATCTCCAACCGAAGGAGCATCCACATGCCCGAACAGTTCCTGCACGGCGTCGAGGTTATCGAACTCGACTACGGCGCCCGACCCATTTCCACCGTCCGATCCAGCGTTATCGGCCTGATCGGCACCGCGCCCGACGCCCAGCCGCAGGCGACTGCCTCGATCACCCTGGGCACCGTGAGCGCCAATACCGCACTGACGTACACCGCCGCGACCCCCGGCTCCGTCGGCAACAAAACGTCGATCAAATACCGAAACTCGGGGGAGCCTGATGCAGATCTGCAGGTGGCCGTTTCGGGCGCCGCGATTACCGTGTCCCTCAAGACCGACGCCACCGGCGCGGTCGTATCGACCGCCGCGGATGTCGCAGCAGCAATCGCCGCCAGCACCGCCGCCAGCACCCTGGTCGCCGCTGACAACGCGGATGGTTCCACGGGTGCCGGCGTGGTGTCGCCCAGCGCCGCACGGTTCCTGGCCGGCGGCGTCGACGAGGCATTCCCCTTGAATGTGCCCGTGCTGATCGCCGGCAGCCGCCTGGAAGCCGCACCACTGGGCGCGTCCGGGACGCTGCCCGACGCCATCGACGCGATTTTCGATCAGGCCGGCTCGATGGTGGTTGTGGTGCGCGTCGACGATGGCGGCGACCTCGAGCAGACCAAGAGCAATATCATCGGCGGCGTCAGCCCCGTCGGCCAATATCTGGGCGTACAGGCGTTCCTGGGCGCCGAGAGCATCGTCAAGGTGCAGCCCAAGATTCTCATTGCTCCCGGCTGGTCGCACGATCAGGCCGTGGTCACCGAAATGGTCAGCATTGCCGAGCGGCTGCGCGCCGTGATCCTGGCCGACGGCCCCAATACGACCGACCAGGACGCGATCAGCTACCGCGAGAAATTCGGGTCCGCCCGGGTCTACATCGTCGATCCCTGGGTGAAGGTGTGGGATACCGAGGCCAATGCCGACGCACTGCAGCCCGCCTCGGCCCGCGTCGCGGGCATGATTTCCCGCTCGGACAATACGCGCGGCTTCTGGTGGTCGCCGTCGAACACCGAGATGAACGGCATCACCGGCACCGCCCGCGCCGTCGATTTCGTGCTGGGAGACCCCAACTCGCGGGCCAACTACCTGAACGAAAACGAGGTGGCCACGATCATCCAGAAGGACGGGTTCCGCCTCTGGGGCAATCGGACGTGTTCGTCCGATCCGAAGTGGGCATTCTTGTCCGTGCGCCGCACCGCCGACATGATCAACGAAAGCCTGCTGCGCGCTCATATGTGGGCGGTGGACCGCAATATCACGAAGACCTACGTCGAGGACGTCACGAACGGCGTGAATGCTTATCTGCGGCACCTGGAGACCGTCGGGGCGATTCTTGGCGGCAGTGCCTGGGCCGATCCCGCCCTGAATACGCCCGACCAGATCGAGCAGGGCATCGTGTACTTCGATTTCGATTTCACGCCGCCCTATCCGGCGGAGCACATCGTGTTCCGTTCGCGCCTGGTCAACGGCTACATCGAGACCGTGTTCGGTTCCGCCGCTTGAGCCTTTGCGGCACAAGACAGTAGAAAAAGGATCTCATCATGATTGCAGACATTCTTTACGACGTGAATCTCTTTGTCGATGGGCGCGGCTACGCTGGTCGCATCAAGGAATTCATCCCCCCGGTCATCGAGGCCAAAACCATCGAGTACCAGGCGGGCGGCATGGCCGCCGCCGTCGACGTGCCGATGGGCCGGATCAACAAGCTGACGGCGGAAGCGACGATGTATTCGTTCGACCGCGACGTGATGCAAACCTTCCGCATCCTGCCTGGCGAGCAGTTCGCGTTCGTCGGCCGCGCATCCATGGTGTCGGACGACGGCACCAAGAAGCCCGTGGTGGTGACGATGCGCGGCATCACCCCCAAGGTTGACCCGGGCACCTGGGCGCCCGGCGAGGAGATGCCGCTCAAGATCAGCATGAGCCTGCGCTATTACAAGCTCGAGATCGATGGCGCCGTCATCTACGAAATCGACCCCGTGAACTACAAGTTCATCGTCAACGGCGTCGATCAGCTCGAAGTTACCCGCCAGCATTTGGCAATTTAAGGAGCATCACGCATGAAAACCTATCGTGCCCTGAAGGCATTTCCGCACGGCAACAGCCATGTCGCCGCCGGCGCCATCGTGAACCTGACCGAAAAACAGGCCACCTTTCTGAACGGCTATATCGAGCCGGCCCAGGCCCTGGATGATGCGCCGACCCTGGCCGAAGCACCCGAAGCCAAGCCGACCACGAAAGCCTCCGCGAAATCCACCCCGCCGGCCGACTCCGGCAACAAGAAGGAAGACAAGAAATGAGCGACCGCACCATCGTCGAACTGAAGTATCCGGTCGAAATCGACGGCGCCCAGGTGTCCGTGTTGAAGCTGCGACGCCCGAAGGTCCGCGACAACCTGGCCGCCGAGAAGATGGGCGCCACCAACGCCGACCGCGAAATCGCGCTGATCGCCCTATTGGCCGACGTGGCCCCGTCCGCCCTGCATGAGCTGGACATGGGCGATTACGCGGCCCTGCAGAAGGCCGTCGCCGGTTTTTTTTAATCAGCACCAGGGAAACGTGGCGACTGTGCGCCTATCTCGCAACGGCGACCGGGTTCTCGGTCGAGTCGATCCGAGACATGGATCTCGACGACTTGGTGCAGTGGGCCACCCAGATCTCGGATCTCCGTAAATCCTAGCAGCGGGCCGCGAAGAAGTAGGTATCGCGGCCCGCTGCGTTTCCCCCGAGTAATGCCCGGATGGGCCTCAAAACATAGCGCGGCGGCATACTTATGGACAATCTAAATCTTGGCGTCATCATCGGCGCGACGCTGTCCAACTCGTTCAACAATGTCACTGCATCTGCCCCGAAAAAACTGGCGAAAATCGGCGACGCGCTGGAGTCCATCAAGCGCAGCGACACTCGGCTGAAGTTCCTGCAAGGCGCGGAGTCCGACCTGGAAAAGAGCCGCGCCAAACTCGCGGCCGTCAGCGGTGAACTGATGAAGGTCAAGAGCGCCATGCGCTCTGCCGACGGCAAAGAACTGGAAACGCTGCGAACCCGGGCAGCAGCTCTGGAACGTCAACAAGGCACGCTGGCGACCCGCGTCGAGCGGGCGCGAGACAAGGTGCGCGAGGCGTCTATCGCACACAAGGACGCGGCCGCTGCAGCAGACCAGCAAACCGGAAGCCTCGGCCGCCTCGGGAAATCACTGGAAACCATCCGCGCCCGCGAGGCGTCGCTGCAGCGCGCCATGGCGGCCAGCGAAAACGCCCAGCAGAAGCTGAACTCCGCCCGCGCCGGCCTTTTCGATGCGGTCGCCATTGGCGCGGGCCTGAAAGCGGCTTTTCAGGGCGCCGGAGAACTGCAGGCCAAGCTCACGGACATCGGGATCACCGCAGACATTCCGGCCGCAAAAATGAGGGAGATAGGCGCCGCACTCACCACCGTATCCCGAGAATCAGGCCAGACCCGGGAATCGCTGGCGTCCGGCCTGCAGGTCCTGGTCGCCGCCGGCCTTGATAGTGATCGAGCCGTGGCGTCTCTGGGCGCTATCGGCAAGACCGCCACGGCGTCAGGCGCGTCCGTTGAGGACGTGTCCCGCACCGTGTTCTCCCTGCTGGACAACCTGAAAGTTGCGCCGGGCGACGCCATCAAGGCCATGGACATGCTGGTCGCCGCCGGTAAAGCCGGTCGGTTTGAACTGGCAGACATGGCAAAGTATTTCCCGGCCATGACCGCCGACGCCGCAAAGCTCGGCCTGACCGGCACAAACGCCGTCGCGGCGCTCGGGTCGTCGCTCCAGATTGCGCTCAAGGGCGCGGCGGACCCCAGCGAAGCGGCCAACAACATGAAGAATTACATGGCAAAGCTCACGGCGCCGCTGACCGTGAAGAACTTTGCCAAGTTCGGGGTTAATCTCGAAAAGGAGTTCAAGGGCTGGGCCAAGAAGGGCCTGAACCCTATCGAGGAATCACTCAAACTGGTGCAAAAGCTGACCAAGGGCGACGCCTTCAAGATGGGCGCACTCTTCAACGACATGCAGGTCAAGTCGTTCGTCACGCCGATGCTGCAGAATATCGATGAATACAAGCGCATCAAAGCAGAGGTCGAGTCGTCAGCCGGTCAGGTCGAGTCCGACGCCGCCCGTCGGCGCAATGAGGACCCGACCCAAAAATGGACAGAGCTGGGCGAGGCCCTGACATCCTTGCGCGATAGCGCCATCGTGCCGCTGCTGCCGCCGCTCACCAAGCTGATCAATCAGTTCATCGCCGCATCGGCGCCAGTGGTGACATGGATGAGCGAGAACGAGACCCTGGTGGCCGTGCTCGGGTCAACGTTTGCCACGCTGCTGGCCGGGAAGGTGGCATTTTCCGCCGCAGCCTATGGAATCGGCCTGGTGCGCGTCGCGTGGACAGCCATGAACCTGGCGATGACAGCCAATCCCATAGGCCTGGCCCTGAAAGGGATCGCACTGATGGCCGGCATTGTATGGGCGAACTGGGACAAGATCAGTCCGTACTGGAACGCATTCTGGTCTATCGCCACCAACGTGGTGAGCGGCGCTTGGACAAAAATCCAGGGTCTGTGGTCCAGCGCCACATCGTTTTTTTCTGACTTGTGGACGCAGGTCCAGGCCGCGTTCGATGGGGGCGTCAGCGGTGTCGTCGCGCTGCTGGTCAATTGGTCGCCGATGGGGCTGATCTATCAGGGCATCACCGCCGCGCTCGGATCCCTCGGCGTCGAACTGCCGGGCAAGTTCAGCGAGCTGGGCAGCATGCTCATCAGCGGCCTTGTGAGCGGAATCAGCAGCATGGGCAGCGCAGTGAAGGGCGCCATCGGCAACGTGGCCGACGACACGATTGGATGGTTCAAGGAAAAGCTGGGGATCAAGTCGCCATCCCGCGTGTTTCTGGGCCTGGGGCAGATGGTGGGCGCCGGCGCGGCCGACGGCATCAGCAGCACCGCCGGCGCAGTGGGTCGCGCGACAGCGGGACTTGGGCTTGCTGCCAGCATGGCGTTCCAGCCCGCCCTCGCTACCAACCTGCAGGGCGTCGACCTGGCGCCGGCCGGATCGTTCGATCTCGCCGTTGCGCCCGGCGCCCCCCTCGCGGGCGGACAGCCACAGGCTGCAGGTGCCGCACCGACAGTCACGCAGACGTTCGAGTTCCACATCACGCAGCAGGCCGGAGAAAACGCCGAGGCCATGGCCCGCCGCGTCGCCGAGCTTGTGCGCAGGCAGGACCAGGGCGCCCGCCGCGCCGCATTGGGAGACTGGGCATGATCGGATTCGACATCGATGTCAGCGGGCTTGCCGACAAAGCAAGGGACGCCCTTTCTGGCAGCAGCCTCTCCAAGGTGGCCGCTACGATCACAGACAAGTCCGCTGACAAGCTGGGCGACATCGTCACCGGCATGGGGTTTCCCGCCGCTGGGAAGGCCCTGCAAACGGGTCGCATCGACGACCTGGTCAATGCCGTAGGATCAGACGCCATCGGGATCCTCGCAAAGGAAGGCGAGGCGCAGATAAACAGATTGATCAACATGGGCATCTCCAGCCTGGTCAGCGCGCTGAAGTTCAGCGACGGTAACGACCCGCCGCCTTCCGGCGATGTGATGCTGATCCTGGGGTTCTTTCCGTTCATGGTCGGCACCATCGCACACCAGTCCCTGAAGCGGTCCACTGATTACCGCTGGGCGAAACTGGACCGGATCGGGCGCGCGCCAGCACGGCAGTTTATCGGTCAGGGCGACGACAGGATCGATCTGGATGGCTATTTGCTGCCGCACTGGACCGGCGGCGCCGATGGAATCCCGCTGCTGCGTCGCTTGGCTGCCAATGGCAAGCCCATGGAACTGATCGACCACTTCGGCGCAATCTACGGGCAGTTCGTCGTCGAAAGCATCGAGGAAACAGGCACGGAATTGGATCCAGCGGGCCAGCCTCGGCGGGTGGATTTCCAGATTTCCATGTCGGCTTATGGCGATGACGCTTTACCAGACGCCGTTTCTTCAGCCGCTACCGCAATCGCCTCGGCCGGGGATGTGCCGCTCGCCCCTGATGGCGGCCCGGCAGTGGCCAGCTCTACGGACATCGGCTATGGGACATTCAAGGATTCCAGCGGTGTAGAGCGGCCCCTGGGGCCGAATGGCGCCGATGCGCGGATTGATAATGGATGGACCATCTGATGGCATCACGCACATACCTGACCAGAGATGGCGAAGTCCTGGACGCTATCGCCCGCCGCGTCTACGGCACAGAGAAAGCTGTGCACGCGATGATCACCGCGAACCCGCAGATTGCCCACCTGCCGCCGGAACTCCCTGGCGGCCTCACCTTGGTGCTGCCGGATCTGCCCCCCGCCGCGCCGCAAGCGCAGACCGTGCGTCTATGGTGATGGAGAGCAGTACATGACACCGACATTTGTCATCCGCCACGAAACCGAAGGCAATATCACCGCGCTGCTGGCCGACAGGCTGCTGTCGCTGCGCATCACCGATCAGGCTGGGGTAACGTCAGACCAGTTCAATATCGCCCTGGACAACCGCGACAAGGCCATCGTGATCCCGAACACGGGCGCTGTGTTGGCCGTCGCCCTGGGCTACGAGGGCCAGCCACTATGCGACATGGGCCGCTACACGATTGACGAGGTCGAGTCGGCGGGCATGCCGCGCACGATTTCTCTTACTGGCAAGGCGGCCGACATGAAGGCGAGCCTCAAGAGCCAGAAAAAGCGGTCGTGGGACAAGTCCACCCTGGGGAAAATCGTCGAAACCATCGCCGCCGAGCATGGCCTGAAGGCGAAGATCGCGGATAAATTCAGAGACATCGCCACAGACCACGTCGACCAGGCATACGAGTCCGATCTGAATATCCTGACCCGCCTCGCCGAACAGTACGGCGCCGTCATGAAGCCAGCCGGGGGCTTCCTGCTGTTTGTCGAGCGCGGCGCGGGCGTCACAGCGGATGGCAAGCCCCTGCCCACCATGCCGATCACCCCAGACGATTTGGCTGGAAGCGATGCATGGCGGACGTCGATTCATGAGCGCCAATATTACGCCCGCGTGGGGGCCCACTGGGGCAACCGTCGCGCCGCCAAAACGCAATATGTGTACGCAGGCAGCGGTGATCCGGTCACATACATCCGGCACCCATACAAGTCGGCGCGTGATGCACTGGCAGCGGCCGAGGCAAAGCTGCGCCAGCTCCAGCGCGGGCGCACCAGCCTTTCCCTGTCCCTGCTCGGGCGCCCTGCGCTGTGCGCTGAAATGCCGCTGATGCTGACCGGCTTCGACGTGCTGACCGACGGCGAGTGGATCACCACCCGCGCCGAGCATGCGCTGGACAGCAGCGGCCTGCTTACCCGCGTAGAGGCCCAGCGCCGCGATGATTTCGATGCCGAGGCCGCAGACCGCACCGGACAGGAATCCGCGACCAGCGAATAACCCCGCCGCAGGAACCGCCCGCCGCCCTGGCCCAACATTGCGCCATGAGCGGAACACACGCAATCACCGGAAAATCGCTCGACGGCCTGGCGCATCTCAAGCAGTCGATCCGCGACATCCTCACGACTCCCATCGGGAGTCGTGTGATGCGCCGTCAGTACGGATCGCAACTGTTCGACCTGATCGACGCTCCGACGAATCGCCGCGCCATGGCTGCTATCTACGCGGCCACGGCGGGAGCGCTGCGCACATGGGAGCCCCGATTCAAGCTGCAGCAGGTCAACGTCGACGCGGTCACGCCCGGCAGCATCAAGCTGACGGCTGATGGTCTGTACGTCTACGGCGACCAGCCGACTCCGCTGTCTGTGACCGTCGAGGTGACCGCGTGAGCATCGATCTTTCCCTGCTGCCCCCCCCGTCTGTCGTCGAGCCTCTTGATTTCGAGACCATCCTGGCGACGATCAAGGCCGACGCCCTCGCGTTCGCGCCGGAGCTGTCCGACGTCCTGTCGCTGGAGTCGGAGCCGGCCACGAAGCTGTGCGAGGTATTTGCGTACCGAGAACTGCTGCTGCGCGCCCGCATCAACAACGCCGCGAAGTCCACGATGCTGGCTCATGCCACCGATACCGACCTGGACAATCTCGCTGCCCTGTTCGACGTCCAGCGTCTGCCCGATGAAAAAGACGACCGGCTGCGCCGCCGGGCGCAGTTGTCGCTCGAGAGCCTTTCGACCGCCGGCCCGACCAAGTCCTACCTTTACCACGCCCTGTCCGCATCCAATGATGTCCTCGACGCCTACGTCGACAGTCCAGAGCCGGGCGTGGTGCGTATCGCTGTGCTGGCCGCCCCGTCCGACGCGAACCCCGACGGCGTGCCGAGCCAGGCGCTACTGGATACGGTCTATGCGGCGGTCAGCGCCGAGGACGTGCGCCCATTGACCGACAGGCCCGTGGTGGTCGGCGCGGAAGTCATCCGCTATTCCATCGCAGCGGTCCTGGCGTGCTTCCCGGGCATCGGGCAGGCCGCTGTCATCCAGGCGGCGACGGATGCGGTCGCCGCGTATGTCGCCGAACAGTTTCGCCTCGGCTATGACATCACCGTATCAGGCCTGAAACGGGCACTGCGTCAGCCCGGCGTGTCTCGCGTCAGCCTGATGTCCCCAGGGTTGCCGAACCCGGCGGCGGACAATGACCAGGACGTCCTGATCTCGGTTACAGGCCTGCAGGCCGCCCTCTGCATGTCCATCACATTGTCGCCAGGAGGAACGAGCGCATGAGCCTGCTGCCATACAACGCCACCACGCTCGAGCGCGCCCTGGACGCCGCCACGCCGCTGGCGCTGCCGACCCCCATCGCCGACCTCTGGAACCCCGATACATGCCCGCGCGACGCGCTGCCATGGCTGGCCTGGGCGCTGCACGTCGACAACTGGGAGGATGCCGCGACTGAGTCGCAGCAGCGCGACGCGATCCGCATGTCGGTGCTGCTGCATCGCAAGAAGGGCACGCCGTGGGCCGTCAAGCGCGCGCTGTCCACGCTCGGCCTCGACGTCGATCTGATCGACCAGCAGGAACAGCAGGCCATCTACGCGCAATACAACCCGCCGAAACTGGACGGCACCTGGAAGCTGGACGGCTCGGTAAAAATTATGCCGCTAGGCGCCATTACCGGCATCCCGCAGATTCAGCACTGGGCGCAGTTCATCGTGCGCCTGAACCTGGCCGACGTCACGAACGCCGCCGTCATGGCGAAGCTGCGGGCGCTGATCGACGAATGGAAGCCGCAGCGTGCTTGGCCGCTGTTCGTCTACTGGCTGCGCTTCTACTTCACCGTCACCATCGGCGTGGAATCGCGCTTTGTCATGCAGAAGCAGATTTTCTCGCCGATCTGGGGCGGCCTGCTCATCACCACGCGCCCCGGCTACATCTGGAAGTTGGGCCGCGACGGCGAATACGCCAAGCTGGACGGCACCTGGAAGCTGGACGGCTCGGTAAAGATCGGCAAGAAATACGGCTACATCCCCGGACCAAAGCTGAAGTCGGCGCGGATCGCCAGCCATTCCACGCTGACCAAGCGTGTCCCGGTGGCAATGCGGCCCCGCCAGCGGCTTGTCCCGTTGCGAACCATCACCACGCCCGCGCCGATCAAGCTGGGCCGCACCATTCGCAAGCTCGACGGATCCTGGAAGATCGGTGTGCCGTTGAAGCTGGACGGCACCTGGAAGCTGGACGGCTCGCGCCGCATCAAGCCGCATCGCATGTACACAGCGCCGAAGATCGGCGCTTTCAAGGTACGCCCCCCGTCGCAGACCATCCCCGACCCAGCCCAAGCGGGCCGCCTGACGCTGGACGGCTCCTGGAAGATCGGCGGCCCTGCGCAGCCTGAATCGCGCATCGTTTCTACAAGGATTACCTGACATGGCATCGACCGTCATCGCAAACGCATACCGCACCCGGATGGCTGACTTTCACACCGATCCCGCCAACGCGGCGCTGCTGGCGCCGTTCGGATTCATGGCCTTTGGTGATGGCGGCCATAACCCGGATGACACCCCGAAGATTGCCGATCCGGACGCGCCTGGCCTGTTTCACGAAGTGCTGCGGAAAGAACTGCACGCAGTCACGCGTCCCGGCCCCTATACGGTCGAGTGCGAGGGCCGCATTGAACCCGGCGAATTGGTCGGCGTGAAGGTGTCCGAGGCCGCGCTGCTCGACACCGAAGGCCGCCCCGTGGCCTTCAAGACCTTCGCGCCGAAGGTGCGCGAAGCCGACGAACTCTACCAGGTGTTCATCGAACCCCTCTTTTAATCACAGGTGACAACCATGACTACGCCTACCATTCCGCCCCTGCCGCATCCGGTCATCACGAAGTTTCCCAACACCGAGGTGGACGCCGTCCCCGATGCCTGGAACGGCAAGTATGCAGAAATCGACGAGAACTTCGAGGCGCTGCGCCAGCGCGCCGGCGGCGCGGTCGCGGAACTCGAGGCCGCGAAGGGCGACGCCCCGACATTCGCTGAAAAAATGAACCAGGTCACCCAGGCCGTCCAGGATCTGGGCGGAGACCTGGGGAGCCTGCAGGGCATGACCGCCCCGATGCTGGCGCGCGCGGTGCGTCTGGACTGGGACTACTCGGGCAACAATATTTCGATGGAAATGTGGGCGGGCGACTACACGCTGATGGACACCCAGCCCGTTTCCGTGATCTCGGCCGTCGCCGGCGACGATTCCATCGACGTCGAGGATTCCAGCACCTTCAAGGCCGGCCAACGGTATGTCGTCTACGACGGCGCCCATCGTGAACAAGTGCTGGTCGAGGCCGTGCTGACCGGCACGCGCGTGCGCGTGGCCGATGCGCTCACATGGGCCTACGGCACGGGGGCTTTCCTGGCTCGCACGTCGTTCGCCGTGGCCGACGGTACGTCCCAGGCGCAGGCGGGCGACGTCTATTTCTCGAAGCCCATCAATCTCGGGTTCGACGCGGCGAAGCGCTCTGTCGTGATTCGGCGCCAGCCCACCGACGCGATCATCAACGTCGATTACCTGACGCCCACGAATCAATGGAAATCGGCGCCGCTCGCGTGGACGCGCGCCGACGGCAAGGTGCCCGCAGGATACATCGACTGCGAATACGAGTTCGCCATCGCGGGCGACACCGCGCTGCGGGTCACGGTCTCCGGCGGCACGGGCGCAACCGAGGTGCAGCACATCATCGGCCTGGGCACGATCACTGGCCTGCGCGGTCAGCACACGCCGCCGCTGAAGCCCGCGATGGCAAACCCGCTCGACGGTGCGGAAGGGCTGACGGATCGGCCCACGCTCGCGCTGACCAACTATGTGTCGCTGACCGACACCAGCGTGGATGCCGTACAGTTCCAGGTCTCCACGACCGCCGATTTTGCCGAGATCATGATCGACTCTGGCGCGCAGGTGGGCGGCCTCTCCTGGCGCGAGGTGGGCCTGCGCCTGGAGGTGTCCTCGACCTACTATGTGCGCGGCCGTGCCCGCGATGCCGAGGGCGCCTGGTCGCCCTGGTCTGATGCCGTCTCGTTCTCGACCGCCGACTCGTTCGTCTACATCCAGGCACCCACGAACGTCAGCCCTGCGGACAAGCTCGAGAACGTGGGCGACACACCCACGCTCACCAGCAGCAGCTTTGCCGTGTATGCCGGCGGCGACACCCAGGAAGCCGCGCAGTGGCAGATCCGCGAGGCGGGCCAGTCCTACGACGCGGCAGTTCTGGACACGGGCGACGACACGGAAAACTTCACGTCCTTTGCGGTGCCTGCTGACCTGCTGAAGTCCTCCAAAACCGAGTATTTCTGGCGCGTCCGTCACAAGGGCCAGAACATCGGCTGGGGCGAGTGGTCGGTGGAAACCAAATTCACCACCAAGAAGACCTTCGGGACCGTCATCGGCATCGCCCTGGTAACCACGGGCGGCACGTCGGGACAGTGGTCGCGCATCGACGAAGACGGAGGCGCCAAGCCCACAGACGCCGCGTTTTTCAATGCGCACCCCACCTATTCCGGGATCGTCGATCAGACCATTGACGGCCAGCAGATGGTGAAAATCCCCGCGTTCTACATCAAGGAAGGCATTGTGCCCTCGGGCACGTTCGCGGGGAAAACCGCGATCTGGGTGTCCGACAAGAAAGAGTCCGGATTCCAGCTTCACCCGGCGTTCATGGATGCCGGACAGCCCCTGCAGCAGTTCTGGATCGGGAAATACAAGGCCTCGAACGGAACCGGCAACGTGATGCAGTCCGTGCCCGGCGTCTCGCCGTTGGTATCGATCAACTTCCCAACGATGGCAGCACGCGCCACGGCACGCAACACTGGCGGCGTCACGGGCTTCCAGCTCTGGCACGTCTACATGCGCGCCGCCATCCAGACCTTGGCCCTGATCGAGTTGGGCAACCCCGATGCGCAAACGCTCATCGCCCAGGGACACGTCAACAGCAGCGCCGCCCAGGCCGTAGATGCCGCCGCGACCCTGGCCGCCTCCTGGCGCGGGATTATCGGTTTGTGGGGCAATGTCTGGGAAATGTTCGATGGCCTGCAGACCGACGCCGCTCGCAAATACAAGGTCTGGGACAAGAACGGCAACAAAACATACGTCACCACGAATCAGATCGCACCGGCGTCCAGCGGCAGCTACATCGTCACGATGTCCGCCGACGAAGGCGCGGACTACGACCTGGGGCCGCTGTTCATGCCGGCGACGGTCGATGGATCGATCAGCAACGGGACGTATGCCGACGGCATGTGGTCGGCAGCGAATTGCGTGGCCTACCACGGCGGGAATTGGCTCTACGGCGCGCTCTGCGGGCTGTTCTGCTTGGGCGTCGGCAGCGCCGCGTCGTACTCCGGCACGCACCTCGGCGGCCGCCTCGCAAAGGTGTGATGCATCAGGTTTTTTGAGTCATGTTTTCAAGGGTCCGCGCCAAGCGCGGCGCCCGACCAACCATCACAGGAGCAATCCATGAAAATCGAAGACGGCAAACTGGTGGTCGAGATCGACGGCACCACGATGCAAGTACCCATGCCTGCCGTCGCGGGCGCCAGCCGCGTAAAGGCCTGGAAGGTGCCGGAAGCCTATCGTCCCGGCCGGCTGTTTGTTGCGATCACCCCGCCTGGGCAGGCCGAAGAGGTGCCGGCGTGCTCGCCCGCCGCCGCGCAGTTCCTGGGGGAGCTGGTCCTCGAGCCCGCCGGCGCGGCGGCCCTGCAGGCATCCAGGGCGGCGAAGCTGGCCGAGATCAACGCCGCATGCGACGCCGCCGGCAGGGCGCTGATCAAAGGCTATCCGGACGTCGAGGTCAAGACGTGGCCACAGCAGGCCGCCGAGGCCGCCGCACTCCAGGCCGATCCCGAGGCGGCAGCACCACTGCTCACGAAGATCGCCGCCGACCGTGGCCTGACGGTCGCCGACCTGGCGGCCCGCGTCCAAGCCAAAGAAGCGGCATTCAAGGACGCCGCCGGAGGCTTGCTCGGCATGCGCCAGGCGCTGGAAGATCGGATTGACGCGGCTGCGTCCGCCGAGGATCTGTCGGACATCGTGTTTGACGCGCAGGCTGCTCTGGCATGACGACCCGTTGGCGCTATGTGCTGCATCGCCGGGTGGCGGCCCATCACAGGGCGCTGGCCGGCATTATCTTCAGCAACCAATGGCTGCAGATCCACTGCGGTCTGGTGCGCGTACAGGCCGGTTATGCCTGGGACGGGTGCAGCCCAGCATTCCACATCCCCGGCACCCGCATCTGGCTCGGTATTCCCGACGGCCCGCTCATGGATGACGGCCGGCCCGCAGCTTGGCGCGCATCGCTTCTGCATGACGCGCTGTGCCAGTTTCGTCATGAGATTCCCGGCCTCACACAGCAGGCCGCCACGGCCGTGCTCGCCGGCGAATTGCATGATGCGCAGGCGCCCACCTGGATGCAGCGCTTGTATCCTGCGGGCGTGCGGTTATTCGGTCCGCAGGATTTCCCTGGCGATGGGCCGCGCATCGCATGAAAGACCCACACCTGACACTGCTCACCAAACTCGAGGAACTGGACGCCTATACCCACCAGGTGTTGCACCAGTTTCCTCGCCTGGAGCGGCATTTGCTGTGCGCCGAGATGCGCACCAGCACAAACCGCTTCCTGCGCCTTGCCACTGTCGCGTGGAAACGCCGACAGAAGGCCGCTGCACTGTTCGATCTCGATGTCGAGATCGAGGTGTTCCGCCTGCTGATTCGCAAGGCTCACCGTCTGGGCTACATCAATGACCACCGGCTGATGGTCTGGATGAAACACACCAACGAAATCGGGCAGATCGTGGGCGGATGGATCAAGCACGAAACCGCGAAGCGAAAGGGGGAAGCCATGCAGTAGCGCCCGCAAGTTGTATTTGAATGGGCAATGGCTTATTACGGCGGGAATTGGAACAACGGCGCGATCTGCGGGCTGTTCTGCTTGTACGTCGACAACGCCGCGTCGAACTCCGGCACGAACATCGGCGGCCGCCTCGCAAACGATCATCGCCAGACGACGGCAGGCTCACGGGCCTCCGTCCAGTGCGCGTCCTTTGGGGCCATTGTCCTGACCGTGCTGTCGAAGATAAACAGGGCGCTGCGGCCAGTATCTACGGAGACCGTGGCAGCGCCCACCCATCACCAGGACACTCATGCCTCGCACCGTCAACGGCCTGTGGGCCGAACTCACCAGTTTCGAGAATCTCTACGCGGCCTTCCAGGGCGCCCGTCACGGCAAGCGCTACCGCCTCGAGGTGATGCGCTATGCAGCCAACCTCGAAGAGAACCTCATCAACCTGCAGAACCACCTGCTCTGGAGGTCCTGGACGCCCGGGCGCCAGCGCGAGTTCACCGTGCGTGAGCCGAAGCTGCGCGCCATCCAGGCGCCACCCTTCGAGGATCGCGTCCTGCATCACGCCCTGGTGCAGGTGGTCGAGCCTCTGTTCGAGCGCCGCTTCATCCATGACAGCTATGCCTGCCGCCGTGACAAGGGTGTGCAGCGCGCCGTCAAGCGCGTTCAGGATTTTCTGCGGATCGCTCGGCGAAATTGGGGCGATGACGTGTACGTCCTCAAGGCTGATATCAGCCGGTACTTCGCCAGCATCCTGCATCCTGTGCTCATGCGCGAGGTCGAGCAGGTCATCTCCGATCAGGACGTACTGTGGATCTGGCGCCAGATCCTGACCGGCTACGGTCATGAGAACGGCCTGGGCCTGCCCGTCGGCGCGCTCACCAGCCAGCTTGGGGCCAACATCGTGCTGAACCGGCTGGATCACATCGCCAAGGATCACATGGGCATCAGGTTCTATGCTCGGTACATGGACGACTTTATCGCCGTCCTCCCCGACAAAGCCACCGCCCAGAGTGTTCTGCGCGAACTGCGGGCCACTGTCCACAGCCTGGGCCTGGAGCTGAACCCGAAAACCGCCATTCATCCATGGCAGCGCGGCGTGGACTTCTGCGGCTATCGCACCTGGCCGACCCATATCCTGCCCAGGAAGCGAAACATCAAGCGCGCCCGCCGTGACTTCCGACGGCTGATGTGCCAGTACTTCGTGGGCGAGGTGGATCTGCCGCATGTGCGCCAGCGCGTCGCGTCATTCGTTGCGTATGCGAAACACTGCGACGCCCGCGAAACCGTCGAGCGCACGCTGGGCGATCTGGTACTTGTGCCTGGCCTGCGCAGCAACCACGGCGCGGCACCCGAAACGGGAAATTTGGATGCGGACGCCTAAAACATATTCCAAAATTGGAATTTGGAATAGAAAAAGGGGCTACGCAAAACGGCGTAACCCCTTGAATTTATTGGCGGAGCGGACGGGGCTCGAACCCGCGACCCCCGGCGTGACAGGCCGGTATT
>NZ_JAUCDS010000024.1:0-44556 GCF_034674885.1 Castellaniella sp. | reverse complement strand
ATGTGCAAGAATTGCAGGTTTGGACAATATAGTGGCCTGATTTTACGATGAACTCTGGCCCGGTGAGCATGACACAGCAACTGTTACTGGACATCCTGCCTGGGGCGCTGCCCACCCTGGACGGTTTCATCGCCGGCGCCAACCAGGCTGCCGTCGCCGCCGTCGGCACTTTGTCCCCCGGTCACGCGCTGTATCTGTGGGGGGGAGCCGGGTCGGGACGCAGCCATCTGCTGCGGGCCTGCGCCCAGGCCCGCCAGGGCCATTACCTGGACGCCCGCACACCGGCGCACTGGCTGCAAGCCCTGGCCACGGACGAAGACCACGCCCTGACGCTGGTGGCTGTGGACGACGTCAACGACCTGAACGACGCTGCCCAGGCCGCGCTGTTTGCGCTATTCAACCGGTGGCGGGCAGCCGCCAGCACCGCCGACGCCTTTGCCCTGCTGACGGCGGGCGACCGGGCGCCCCTGACCATGCCGCTGCGCGAGGACCTGCGCACGCGCCTGGGCTGGGACCTGGTCTTTCGCATCGAACAGCTGTCTGACGAGGACCGTGCCCAGGCGCTGCGCGACCGCGCCTTGCAGCGCGGCCTGAAACTGCCGGACGACGTGCTGCACTGGATCCTGGTCCACCATGACCGCGACATGGGCCGCCTGACGGCCCTGATCGATATGCTGGATCAGTATTCCCTGGCCCGCCACCGCCCTGTCACCCTGCCGCTGCTGAAAGAGCTGCTCACCCATCATTCGACGATACGCCCATGACCTCTGCTTCCCACCTGGCCCTGTTCGACCTGGACCATACCCTGCTGCCCTTCGACAGTGATTATCAATGGGCGGAGTTCCTGGCGCGCACCGGCCGCGCTGGCGACCCGGACTTGGCTCGCCAGCGCAACGACGACCTGATGCGTCGCTACAACGAAGGCACGCTGTCGGCGGAAGAAGCCGCCGATTTCATGCTGGGCCTGCTGCGCCTGGGCGAACCCGCCGAACTCGACCAATGGCACCAGGACTACATGCGGGAAGTCATCCACCCCGGCCTGCTGCCTGCGGCCCAGGCCCTGGTGGCCGACCACCAGGCACGCGGCGGCCTGTGCGCCATCGTCACCGCCACCAATGCCTTCGTCACCGCGCCCATTGCCAGGGCGCTGGGCATCGATCACCTGATCGCTACCGTCCCGCAGCGCGACGACACCGGCCGCTACACGGGCCGCATCGAAGGCACGCCCAGCTTCAAGGCCGGCAAGGTGCTGCGCGTGCGCGACTGGCTGCAATCGCAGGGTCTGCAGCTGGAAGACTTCGCGCAATCCTGGTTCTACAGCGATTCGATGAATGATCTGCCGCTGCTGGAGGCCGTCACCCACCCTGTCGCCACCAACCCCAGCCCGTCGCTGCGCGACCTGGCGCAAGGTCGCGGCTGGCGTATTCTGGATCTGTTTGCGGACATGCAGGATACAAAGTCTTAAAATACGCGCCATGCTCAAGCAGACCATCAAACATTTCGTCTCGCGCCTGTTTGCCACGCCGCCCAGCGGTCCGGCGCGCCTGTCCCGCGACAAACACGGCATCGACCGCCGACTGGTGTCGCGCCACGCGATCAAGGTCTGCGAGGTCCTGAACCAGCAGGGGTTCGACGCCTACATTGTCGGCGGCGCCGTGCGCGACCTGATCGTCGGCCTGCAGCCGAAGGATTTCGACGTCGCGACCAACGCCACGCCCAACCAGATCCGCCCGCTGTTTCGCCGCGCCCGCATCATCGGCCGGCGCTTCCAGCTGGTGCACGTGGTGTTCGGCCAGGAGATCATCGAAACATCCACGTTTCGCGCCCCGGCCTCGGGCGAAACCGACGAACACGGCCGCATCCTGCGCGACAACGAATTCGGCACCCACGAGGAAGACGCTGCGCGGCGCGACTTCACCATCAACGCCCTGTACTACGATCCCCTGAAGGAAGAAGTCATCGACTTCCACCAGGGTGTGGCGGACCTGAAGAATCGCGTCGTGCGCATGATCGGCGACCCCGAAACCCGCTTTCGCGAAGACCCGGTGCGCATGCTGCGGGCGCTGCGCTTCCAGGCCAAACTGGGCGCGCGCATCGACCCGGCCACCGAGGCCCCGATCGCCAAACTGGTGCCGCTGATCGAGCACGTCCCGGCCTCGCGCCTGTTCGACGAAACCCTGAAGCTGCTGACGTGCGGTCATGCCATGGACTGCCTGCGCGAGCTGCGCCGCTCCGGCCTGACCAAGAGCCTGATCCCGCTGATCGACCGCATCTTCGAAGAAGAAGGCGGCGAAGCCTTCGTGGAGATCGCCCTGTCGCGCACCGACGCCCGCGTGCGGGCGGGCAAACCCATCAGCCCCAGCTTCCTGTTTGCCGCCCTGTTGTGGCGGCTGGTGCAGAAACGCTGGATCACACTGGTGGCCCAGGATGTGCAGCGCAACGAGGCCCTGATCCGCGCCGCCGATTCGGTGATCGACGAACAGATGCACAAACTGGCCATCCAGCGCCGCCACCAGGCGGACATGAGGGAAATCTGGCTGATGCAGGCGCGTTTCGAGCGCGCCACGGTCCGCTCCATCTGGCGCATGATGGAACAGCCCCGCTTCCGGGCCTCCGTGGATTTCCTGCAGCTGCGCGCCGAGGCCCGCGAGGTCGACAGCGTGCTGGCGCAATGGTGGATGGACCTGTCCGACAGCGGCGACGAACGCCGCAGCCAGATGATCGACGCCTGGCAGGCCGGCCATGCCGGCGCCCGGCGCCTGGGTTCAGGTGCGAAACGCAAACGCCGGCGGCGCAAGCCAGACGCGGCGCGGTCCGACGTCGATTCACCCTCATCTCACGACGCAGCGCCTGACCCGGCATGATCACGGCCTACATTGGCCTGGGGGCGAACCTGGGCGACGCCATCGGTACCTTGCAGATGGCCGCCCGGGACATCGCCGCCAAGCCGGGCATCCAGGCCCTGCGCCTGTCCCCGTTCTACGGCACGGCACCCGTGGACTCCTCCGGTCCCGACTACGTCAATGCCGTAGCCGAAATCCGCACCTCGCTGGACGCACCTGCGCTATTGGCCGCCCTGCAATCCATCGAACAGGTCCACGGGCGCAAGCGCCCCTACCGCAACGCGCCGCGCACGCTGGACCTGGACCTGCTGTGGCACGGTGGACAGACGATCAACGAACCCGCCCTGACCGTGCCGCACCCGCGCATGCACGAGCGGGCCTTCGTGCTGCGCCCGCTGATGGACCTGGCCCCGGACCTGATCCTGGCCCAGGGCAGCCTGCCCGCCCTGCTGGCACGCTGCGCGGACCAGGCGATCCAGCCTCTGTCATCGTCCCGGAAATCCGCCATGCCCGCCCTGCCCCCCATCCGTCTGGTCGTCGCCTACACCGACAACCGCATCATCGGACGCGAGGGCGGCATGCCATGGCACCTGCCGGGCGATCTGGCGCATTTCAAGCGCAGCACACTGGGCCACCCCATCCTGATGGGGCGCAAGACCTGGCTGTCGCTGGGGCGCCCCCTGCCGGGACGGCGCAATCTGGTGCTGACCCGGGACACGGCGTTCGCAGCGGCCGGGGCCGAATGTTTTGCCTCGTTGGACGCCGCCCTGGCGTCCTGCCAGGACGCTGAGCGCATCTGCGTGATCGGTGGCGAGCAAATCTTTCGTCTGGCCCTGCCGCTGGCCGACGAACTGATCGCCACGGAAATCCATGCCCGGATCGAGGGCGACACCTGGTTTCCGGAACTGCCTGCCGGGCAGTGGCAGGAAACGGAACGCCTGCCCCAGCCGGCCAGCGACGGCGGCCTGAGCTACGATTTCGTCACGTATCGGCGCGTGCCAGGCACAAAACCCGCCTGAAAATCAATGCCCGGACTCCGCCTTCGCCCGCGCCCGGATGGCGGTGACGGGCTCGCCGGCGATCCCCCAGTTGTCGGTGTCGATCTCTTCGATCACGACGAACGTGGTCTTGGGATTCTTACCCAGCACGTCCACCAGCAGCTGCGTGGCGCCTTCCATCAGGCGGGCCTTCTGTTCGGCCGTGACGCCTTCACGGGTGATCTTGATGTTCACATACGGCATGGCTTGTCTTCCTTGGTCTTCTTCGAGCGGCTCCGGGGCCGCACATGTAAAAAGGCCCCACCGGATCGGTGGGGCCTCGGTCGGAGCCTATTCTAGGCCGATTCGACGCTCAAGCCCATCAAGAGACGGCCTGTGCCTCTGCGGCATAGGCCTCGATGGGCGGGCAGGCGCAACTGAGATTGCGATCGCCCCAGGCATTGTCCACGCGGGACACGGGCGGCCAGTACTTCCGAGCCGCCATGCCGGGCAGCGGATACGCCGCCTGTTCGCGCGTGTAGGGATGAGCCCAGTCCTGTGCCAGCAGCACGGCTGCCGGGTGCGGGGCATTGACCAGCACGTTGTCTTCCAGGGGCTGTTCACCACGCTCGACGGCGGCGATTTCCTGGCGGATGGCGATCATGGCGTCGATGAAGCGGTCCAGTTCTTCGACCCCTTCGGATTCCGTCGGTTCGACCATCAGGGTGCCGGCCACCGGGAAGCTCATGGTGGGGGCGTGGAAGCCGTAGTCCATCAGGCGCTTGGCGATGTCCTCGGCGCCAATGCCGCTGGCGTCCTTGATCGGGCGGATGTCCAGAATGCATTCATGCGCCACCCGGCCATTGGGCCCGGCCGCGTACAGGATGGGATAGTGCGGGGCCAGCCGCGACGCCAGGTAGTTGGCGTTCAGGATGGCCACCTGGGTCGCGCGGCGCAGGCCGGCCGCCCCCATCATCATGATGTACATGGTGGAGATCGGCAGGATGCTGGCCGACCCGAAGGGCGCGGCCGACACCGGGCCGGACTGCCCAGACGGCAAGCGACCGTCTTCGCCCACGATGCCCGGCAGGTACGGCGCCAAGTGCGCGCGCACCGCCACGGGGCCTACGCCCGGGCCGCCGCCGCCGTGCGGAATGCAGAAGGTCTTGTGCAGGTTCAGGTGGGACACGTCGGAACCAAACCGCCCCGGACGGGCCACGCCCACCATGGCGTTCATGTTGGCCCCGTCCAGGTAGACCTGGCCGCCAGCCTCGTGGATCAGGTCGCAGATTTCGGTGACGGTGGTCTCGAACACGCCATGAGTGGACGGATACGTGATCATCAGGGCGGCCAGGTGGTCGCCCACCTGGGCGATCTTTGCCCGCAGGTCCGCCATGTCGATGTTGCCGTTGTCGTCGGACGCCACCACCACCACGTCCATGCCGGCCAGATGGGCCGACGCCGGGTTGGTGCCGTGCGCCGAAGCGGGGATCAGGCAGACGTTGCGCTGATGCTCGCCATTGGCCTGGTGGTAGCCGCGAATCGCCAGCAAGCCGGCGTATTCACCCTGGGCGCCGGAATTGGGCTGCAGGCTGACGCGGTCGTAGCCGGTGATCTCGCACAGCGCCGAGGACAGACGTTCGATCATGTCCTGGTAGCCCTGGGCCTGACCGGCTGGGGCGAAGGGGTGCATGTGCGCGAATTCCGGCCAGGTGACGGGGATCATTTCCGCCGTGGCGTTGAGCTTCATGGTGCACGAGCCCAGCGGGATCATGGTGCGGTCCAGCGCCAGGTCCTTGTCCGCCAGAGACCGCAGGTAGCGCAGCATGTCGGTTTCGGACTTCACCCGGGAAAACGCCGGATGCGCCAGGATCGGCCCCTGGCGGCGCAAGGCCGCCGGGATGCCGTCGCCGGCGGTGGTGAAGTCGGGCGCCACGCGGGCTGCCCCGGTACCGGCCGCCAGCACGCCCAGCAGGACTTCGATATCGTTCTGGCCGACGGTTTCGTCCAGCGACAGGGCAACGCAGTGTTCGTTGACCCGGCGCAGGTTGATGCCGCCATCGACCGCCGCATCCAGCACCGCCTGGGTGCGGTCGCCGGTCTTCAGGCACAGCGTGTCGAACCAGGTGTCGTTGCAGACCGTGATGCCCATGCCGCGCAGCGCCGCTGCAAGCTGGGTCGTGTGCGTGGCGACGCGCTGGGCGATACGGCGGATGCCGTCCGGACCATGCCAGACGGCGTACATGGAGGCCATGACTGCCAGCAGCACCTGCGCGGTGCAGATGTTGGACGTGGCTTTTTCACGGCGGATGTGCTGTTCGCGGGTCTGCAGGGCCAGGCGCAGGGCGGGTTCGCCCTGGGCGTCCTGAGACACGCCGACCAGGCGGCCGGGCAGATTGCGCTTGTAGGCGTCCTTGCAGGCCATGAAGCCGGCGTGCGGGCCGCCATAGCCCATGGGCACGCCGAACCGCTGGGAGGAACCCACGGCGATGTCGGCACCCCATTCGCCCGGCGGCATCAGCAGCGCCAGGGCCAGCAGATCGGTGGCCACGGCCACGATCGCGCCGGCGTCATGGGCCTGTTGCGCCAGCGCGCGGTAATCGGCCACGCCGCCCAGGCTGTGCGGATACTGCAGCAGCACGCCGAAGCATTCCGGCAGGCCGGCGGCTTCGTCGCCGACGACCACGTCAATGCCCAGGCCGGCCGCGCGGGTGCGCACGACCTCGAGGGTCTGCGGATGCACGTGGCTGGACACGAAGAACTGGCTGGACTTGGATCGCGAGACGCGGCGGGCCAGGGTCATGGCCTCGGCAGCGGCCGTGGCCTCGTCCAGCAGAGAGGAATTTGCAATGTCCAGGCCGGTCAGGTCGGTGATCATGGTCTGGAAAATCAGCAGGGCTTCCAGGCGTCCCTGGGAGATTTCCGGCTGGTACGGGGTGTAGGCCGTGTACCAGGCCGGATTTTCCAGGATATTGCGCAGGATGACGTGCGGCACGTAGGTGCCGTAGTAGCCCTGGCCGATGTAGCTGCGCAGGACCTGATTGCGCGACGCAATCGTCTTCAGATCGGCCAGCGCCTCGACCTCGCCCAGCGGACCGGGCAGGTTCAGGTACGGGGCATCGGACAGAATGTTTTCAGGGACGACTTCGCGGATCAGGGCATCCAGGCTGGGTGCCCCGATGGCCGCCAGCATGGCCTGCTGATCGGTCTCGGACGGCCCGATGTGGCGGGCAATGAATTCGGAATGCGTGGCGGGGTCGCGCAGCATGGGGGTGTTCTCCGGTTAAATCTGGGCCTGGTAGGCGGCGGCATCCATCAGGGCATCGACGTCGGCCGCGTTGTCGGGACGGATCTTGAAGATCCACTGGTCGTAGGCGGCTTCGTTGATCAGGGCCGGCTGGTCGTTCAGGGCCTCGTTGAAGGCCACGACTTCGCCCGCCACCGGCGCGTAGATGTCGGACGCCGCCTTGACGGACTCCACCACGGCGGCGGTGTCGCCCGCTGCCAGATGGGCGCCGACCTGCACGTCGCCGACGAAGACCAGATCGCCCAGTTGGTCTTGGGCGTCGTCGGTGATACCGATCAGGAAGCAGTCGCCATCGGCCTTGACCCATTCATGGGAAGCCGTGTATTTGCGGTCGTTGGGAATGGACATGATGTACCCCGTGAATCGTGATGGTTGGTGATGAAAAAATAGTGCGGCAGGCGCACCCGGCAGCCTGCTTGCGTCAGGCTACCCCGTCGGATGCATTCAGACCAGTGCCTTGCCGTTGCGCACGAAGGGCGGGCGCACGATTTCCGCAGGCAGCCATTTGCCGCGAATCTCGACTTCGACGCGATCGCCCGGGGCGGACCCCACAGGCACGCGGGCCAGTCCGATGGAAAAGCCCAGTGTCGGCGCCATGGTGCCACTGGTCAGTTCGCCTTCGCCTTGCGGCGTGCGCACTTTCATGTGACCGCGCATGATGCCGCGTTCCAGCAGCTTCAGGCCCACCAGTTCGCGGGCCTTCGAGGCGGATTCCAGGGCGGCGCGACCGATGAAGTCGCGCGATTCGTCCTTGAAGGATACGGTCCAGGCCAGGCCGGATTCCAGGGGGTGGACAGTTTCGTCCATATCCTGGCCGTAGAGGTTCATGCCGGCTTCCAGGCGCAGCGTATCGCGCGCGCCCAGGCCGCAGGGATGCACGCCGGCGGCGGCCAACGCATCCCAGAAGGCCTTGACGGCCGTGGCCGGCAGCACGATCTCAAAGCCGTCCTCGCCGGTGTAGCCGGTGCGGGCGACCAGGGTATTTTCATCCACCAGGGTGCCGTTGAAGGGCTTGAGTTCCTGGGTAGCGGCCTGCCATTCGGGATGGATGGACCAGACGGTGTCGCGGGCCTTGGGGCCCTGGACCGCCACCATGGCCAGGTCGCGGCGCGGGGTGATCGTGACGCCGAAGGGTTCGGCCTGCTGCTGCATCCAGGCGACGTCCTTGTCGGCCGTGCCGGCATTGACGACGATGCGCCAGCGGTCGGAGGCGAAGAAATAGACGATCAGGTCGTCGATGACGCCGCCCTCGGGACGCAGCATGCAGGAATACAGGGCCTTGCCGGGCACGCCGGCGATCTTGGCGACATCGTTGGCCAGCAGGTGGCGCAGGAAATCGGGGGCGGACGCGCCCGCGACGTCGACGTTCAGCATGTGCGAGACGTCGAACATGCCCACGGACTGGCGCACGGCGTGGTGCTCTTCCAGCTGGGAACCATAGGCCAGGGGCATGTCCCAGCCACCGAAATCGACGATTTTCGCGCCCAGGGCAACGTGGGTATCAAAGAGGGGGGTCTGCGCAGACATGGGAGGGCTCCAAAACAATAGGGCGGCACGTGTGCCGGCAGCGCCCTTCTGTCCTTTTGCCTGAGAGTTGCCCCGGCTGGCGGGGTTTCACCTTCGGCGCCCGCGCCCGCTGAAACGGGGGGCGGATCTCTCCAGAATGCTGCGATGCGCGTATTGCATCATGCGAATGGTACGGGGTGCCTGAGCGATTCTGGGCGAATTGCGCCTTCGGCGGCTGCCTGGAACACGGGCAGCGCTCTCCCACCCGCATCGGGTGACAGCAAGGGCAAAATATACCCTGAAATGCCCTGATCCAACAATCGGGCTGTGCCAGATCCCCGACGGTCAGATGTAACCCTGTTCGCGCCAGCGGGCCCGGGTGTCCGCATCTACGCCCAGACGATTCAGGACAGCGTCCGTATGCTGGCCCAGGGCCGGGGCCGGCGCATCAATGCCGCCGGGGGTCGCCGAGAGTTTCGGCACGATGCCAGGGACCCTGCAGGGCGTGCCGTCGGGCAGCGGCTGATCCAGGATCATGTCGCGGGCGCGATAATGCGGATCGTCGGCGATGTCGGCGATGTCGTAGATGCGCCCGGCCGGGATGCGGGCCGCGTTCAGGATGTCCAGGACCTCGTCCTGGCTGCGGGCAGCGGCCCAGTCGCCAATGGCACCGTCAATGCGCGCGACCTGCGCCACCCGGCCGGGGTTGTGGGCCAGATCAGGGTCGTCGCCCAGGTCGTCGCGGCCGATGGCCTGCATCAGTCGGCGAAAGATGCTGTCGCCGTTGCCCGCGATCAGCACATAGCCGTCGCGGCAAGCGTAGGCATTGCTGGGCGCGATGCCGGGCAGGCTGCTGCCGGCAGGCTGGCGGACTTCCCCGAAGACCGCGTATTCGGGCAGCAGGCTTTCCATCATGTTGAAGACGGATTCATACAAGGCCACGTCGATCATCTGGCCTGCGCCATGCTGATCTCGGGCGCGCAGCGCCAGCAGGATGCCGATGACGCCATGCAGGGCCGACAGGGAATCGCCGATGGACACGCCCACGCGCACTGGCGCGCGGCCGGGTTCGCCACTGAGATGGCGCAGCCCCCCCATGGCCTCGGCCACCACGCCGAAGCCGGGACGGTCCCGGTACGGGCCGGTCTGGCCGTAGCCCGACACCCGCAACATGATCAGGCGCGGGTTCAGGGCACGAAGGTCGTCCCATCCCAGGCCCCAGGATTCCAGCGTGCCGGGCTTGAAGTTTTCCACCACGACGTCGCATTCCATCACCAGGCGGCGCACCAGATCCTGGATGTCCGGCTGGCGCAGGTCCAGCGTGACAGACTGCTTGTTGCGCGACTGCACCTGCCACCAGACGGACGTGCCCTGATGCATCAGCCGCCAGTTGCGCAGCGGATCGCCCTGTCCTGGCGGTTCGATCTTGATGATTTCCGCGCCGAATTCGCCCAGGATCTTGGTGGCGAACGGGCCGGCGATCAACTGGCCCATTTCCAGTACCCGGATGCCGTCCAGGGGCTTGGTTCCGGCTGGAAAGAGTGGTTGCGCGTCTGGGCAGTTCGTCATGGCGGTCCTCGGATGATGATGGGAAGATTCTATCCCCACCCGGCCCATGCCGCCGCACCGGGCGTCGGCGCAGCCGCTACCGATCTCAGGCCGCCGCCAGCGCCCGCCCGCAGGCCACTCCAGATGCCCAGGCCCACTGGAAGTTGTAGCCCCCCAGCCAGCCGGTGACATCCACAGCCTCGCCCACGATGTATAGCCCAGGGCAGCGATGCGCCTGCAGGCTGCGCTGATCGAGTTCGTCGGTGTCTACGCCGCCGCGCATGACTTCGGCTTTCTTGTAGCCTGCCGTGCCGGTCGGCCACAGGGTCCAGCCATGGATCCCCTCGCCCAGGGCGCGCAGGCGGCGATCGGGCACGTCGGCCAGGCGCAGGCCGCCTGGACCAGCGCCGGCGTCCCGCCCCGCGCCATGGCTGAGCGCCCGTGCCTCATCGGCGTCTTCCTGCGCCAGCCAGGCTTCCGCCAGACGCCGAGGCCAGATCCCGGACAAGGCCGTCAACAGCGTCTGGCGGCTGCCCGATTTGGCAGCCACCAGGGCCTCGCCCATGGCCTGGCCCGGCGCCAGGTCGATGTGAATCGGGTCTCCCGGCTGCCAATAGCTGGAAATCTGCAGGATGCCGGGGCCGGACAGGCCCCGATGCGTGAACAGCAAGTCTTCGAGGAATTCGGCGCGGCCGCTGCCGCGCCGGTGTTTACGGCCGGCGCGGGGCAGGCGGCCCAAAGCGCCATCGCCCAGATGCGCAGCCGCACCCGAACCCGCACCTGGCTCAGGCGACAAGCGTACTTCCAGAGCGACGCCCGACAGCGCCGCGTATGGCTGCCACTGGGCAGGATCGAAGGTCAGCGGCACCAGCGCCGGGCGCGGCTCGACGATCTTCAGGCCGAACTGGCGGGCGACGCGCAGGCTGAAGTCCGTGGCACCCAGTTGCGGAATGGCCATGCCGCCGGTCGCCAGCACCAGTTGCGCGGCCCGGATCGGCCCGGCATCGGTGGACAGGACGAACCCGTCCGCCTCGCGCACTACGTCTTGCACACGGCAAGGCATGCGCCAGGCCACGCCGCCTGCATCGCACTCCCGGCGCAGCACCTGGATGACGGATTCGCTGGAATCGTCGCAAAACAGCTGCCCGCGATGCTTTTCATGCCAGGACACGCCATGTTCGCGCAGCAGGTCCAGGAAATCCTGCGGCCCGTAGGCGCGCAGCGCCGAACGGCAGAAATCCGGATTGCGCGACAGGAACTGGGCGGGACCGGCGCCCAGATTGGTGAAATTGCAGCGTCCGCCGCCGGAAATGCGGATCTTTTCCGCCAGGCGTTCGGCATGATCGATCAGCACCACGCGCAGGCCGCGCTGGCCGGCGACGGCGGCCGCCATCATGCCGGCCGCCCCGGCTCCAACGACCGCGACGTCAAAGCGGGCGCGAGTCACCCGGCAACCCTATCGGTCGCAATGCCCGCTGCGGGCATGCGCATCGATGCGGTTCATCAGGTCGTTTCGTGGATGCAATCCACGTAATAGTGCCGGTGGCCATGATCGTCGGTTTCGTAGGCCAGGCCATGCACGTCGGTCTCGAAGCCCGGGAATTGCTGATTGAATTCCTGGGTGAACTTCAGGTAGTCGACGATGTCGCGGTTGAATCGCTCGCCGGGGATCAGCAAGGGAATGCCCGGCGGATACGGGGTCAGCAGCACGCCGGTGACACGGCCTTCCAGCTGATCCACCGGCACGCGTTCGACTTCGCGGTGCGCCATGCGGGCATAGGCATCGGCCGGGCGCATGGCGGGCACCATGTCGCTGAGATACACGCGGGTGGTCAGGCGGGCGAAATCGTAATGCCGATAGGCCTCGTGGATTTCCTGACACAGGTCGCGCAGGCCCATGCGCTCGTAGCGTTTATGCGCCCGGTTGAATTCGGGCAGTACACGCCACAGCGGCTGGTTGCGGTCGTAGTCGTCCTTGAACTGCTGAAGGGCGGTCAGCAGGGTGTTCCAGCGGCCTTTCGTGATGCCGATGGTGAACAGGATGAAGAACGAATACAGGCCGGTCTTTTCGACCACCACACCGTGTTCGACCAGATAGCGCGATACCAGGGCTGCCGGGATGCCGGTGTCGGCGAAAGTGCCGGAGATATCCAGCCCCGGCGTGACGACCGTGGCCTTGATCGGGTCCAGCATGTTGAAGCCGTCGGCCAGGTCGCCGAAACCGTGCCATTCGTCGCCCGAACCCAGCATCCAGTCGTCGCGGTTGCCGATGCCTTCGGGCACCAGCCGATTGGGGCCCCAGACCTTGAACCACCAGTCGTTCTTGCCGAATTCCGATTCGACCTTGCGCATGGCGCGGCGGAAATCCAGGGCCTCGCGAATGGATTCTTCCACCAGGGCGGTGCCGCCGGGGGGTTCCATCATGGCCGCCGCCACATCGCAGGACGCAATGATGGCGTACTGCGGCGAGGTGGACGTGTGCATCAGGAAGGCTTCGTTGAAGATGTTGCGATCGAGCTTGCGGACTTCCGAATCCTGCACCACGATCTGCGAAGCCTGCGACAGGCCGGCCAGCAGCTTGTGCGTGGAGTGCGTCGCATAGACCATGGTGTCGTGGCTGCGCGGACGGTTGGGCCCGATGGCGTGCATGTCTTCGTAGAATTCATGGAACGCCGCATGCGGCAGCCAGGCCTCGTCGAAGTGCAGGGTGTCGATTTCCGAGCCCAGCTTTTCCTTGATCATTTCCACGTTGTAGATCACGCCGTCGTACGTGCTCTGCGTCAGCGACAGGATGCGTGGACGTTTGTTGACGGCTTCGCGGGCAAAGGGATTGGCCTCGATCTTCTTGCGGATGTTTTCGGGGTCGAATTCTTCCAGGGGGATCGGCCCGATGATGCCCAGGTGGTTGCGCGTGGGGCGCAGGAACACCGGGATGGCGCCGGTCATGGTGATGGCGTGCAGAATCGACTTATGGCAGTTGCGGTCCACCACCACCACGTCGCCCGCCGCCACGTTGGCGTGCCAGACGATCTTGTTGGACGTGGACGTGCCGTTGGTGACGAAAAAACAGTGGTCCGCATGAAAGATGCGGGCGGCATTGCGCTCGGACTCGGCCACCGGCCCCGTGTGATCCAGCAGCTGGCCCAGTTCGTCCACGGCATTGCAGACGTCGGCGCGCAGCATGTTCTCGCCGAAGAACTGGTGGAACATCTGGCCGACCGGGCTCTTCAGGAAGGCCACGCCTCCTGAATGCCCCGGGCAGTGCCAGGAATACGAGCCATCGGACGCGTAATCCAGCAGTTCTCGGAAAAATGGCGGCGCCAGGCTGTCCAGGTAGGCGCGGGCCTCGCGGATGATGTGGCGCGCCACGAATTCCGGCGTGTCCTCGAACATATGGATGAAGCCGTGCAATTCACGCAGAATGTCGTTTGGAATGTGCTGCGAAGTGCGCGTCTCGCCATACAGGTAGATGGGGATGTCCTCGTTGCGAAAGCGCAATTCGCCGATGAAGGCGCGCAGGTTCTTGATGGCATTGGCCACGTCTTCGGGCGAATCCTCGTCGAATTCCTCGTCGTCGATGGACAGGATGAAGGCGCTGGCGCGGCTTTGCTGCTGCGCGAAGGAACTGAGGTCACCGTAGCTGGTCACCCCCAGGACCTCGACGCCCTCGGCCTCGATGGCCGAGGCCAGCGCGCGGATGCCAAAGCCCGATGCGTTCTCGGAACGATAGTCTTCGTCGATGATGACGATGGGAAAGCGGAATTTCATGGCAATCACCGTAAGGGCCGCCTGCGCGGCCCGATAAGCATCCGTCCAGCCTCGGACCGGAAGCCTTCAGCGTTTGGAAATCAGGTGCGCGGAAGCGTCACCCCGTGTTGTCCCTGGTATTTGCCGCCCCGATCGGCATACGAAGTTTCGCAAACCTCGTCGCTTTCGAAGAACAGCATCTGGGCGCAGCCTTCACCGGCATAGATCTTGGCCGGCAGTGGTGTGGTATTGGAAAATTCCAGCGTCACGTGGCCTTCCCATTCGGGTTCCAGCGGCGTGACGTTGACGATGATGCCGCAGCGCGCGTAGGTGCTTTTGCCCAGGCAGACAGTCAGCACTGACCGAGGAATGCGGAAATATTCCACCGTGCGGGCCAGGGCGAAGGAATTGGGCGGGATGATGCAGACATCGCCCTCGAAATCCACGAACGAGCGCGCGTCGAAGGCCTTGGGGTCCACGATCGACGAATTGATGTTCGTGAAAATCTTGAATTCGCGGGCGCAACGCACGTCGTAGCCATAGCTGCTGGTGCCATAGCTGACGATCTTCTGTCCGTTGATCTCGCGCACCTGCCCGGGTTCGAACGGATCGATCATCCCGGCCTGCGCCGCGCCGCGGATCCAGCGGTCGTTCTTGATGCTCATGGACACTCTCGATTCAATGTTGCCGTATTTTAAGAGAAAACCCCGGTCCGTCGACCCCGATTGCCTCAAGAGCCGATTCAATCCGCAGAAAACCAACGATAGACCAGCGCCAGGCCGCTGACCGTACCCGCCGTGACCTCGGCTCGCAGGCCGCGCATCAGGCGGTAGCTCAGGCGTGCGACCGTGCCGGTCTGCGCCAGGGCCTGCTCCAGGCTGACGGTCAGATCCTTGCTGAGCGTCTTGCTGGCCATGACGAAACGCTGTTCGATGGGGCTGGCCCCGCTGTCCAGGCCGCTGACGACGCTTTCCACGGGCAGGATGCTGCCGGTGCTGCCCAGTTCGCCCGAGCGCATGCTCAGTTCATCCAGGCCGAAGCGCTTGTAGAAGGGCTCGCCACCCGACAGGAAGGAACTGCCCACTGAAAACAGCAGCGACATGTCGCCACCCGCATCGTCGGGCCCATGGCCCAGCAGCAGCCAGGTCAGTTTCTCGGTTTCGCTGACGTCGGGGACCGATACCAGATCAATGCGCGGCCGTCGCGCCGTCCCGGCCACCTGCACGCCGGCCTGCACAGCGACGTCGGTGCGCAGCGCCCTGATGTCCAGCACGGGATTGCTGATGTCGCCTTGAAAGGTGACCGTGCCCCGCCGCAGCTGCAGGTGCTGGCCGTAGGCATCGATGGCTCCGCCCCGGGTGCGCAGCGCCCCCAGGGCCGTCAGCTTGCCCTGACGCAAGCGCAGGTCCAGGCTGCCCACCAGGCCGGAATCCAGGCCATAACCGGTCAGGTAGAAACGCGGCCCCAGGTCGATGGTCAGGTCGGCCCGCATGTCCAGCGGCGGGCTTTGGTCCGGAGTCGGCGCTGTCTCGCCCGGCTTGAGCACCACCACGTCGCTGTCCAGGGACGGAATATTGTTCAGCATGTCCAGATCGAACCAGCCGGCGTCCGCCGTGATCTTGCCGCTCAAGTCGATGCGCGGCAGGCTGGCGTCTATTTTCACGTCGCCCGTGATCATGGCGTAGCGGTCGGACCGCTGCAAAATGGGGTAGCGGGCAAAGGCGATATTGACCTGCCCGGCATCCCCAGCCAGATCCCATTGCCCGGACACGTCCAGCTGCCCATTTTGCGCGCCCGGGTCCTGTGCCACCCAGGTCGCGGTGCGCCATTCCTTCGGGGCGACCCGGCGCACCGCCGGAAACCGCAGGTGATCCAGCACCAGCCGCATGCCGTCGAAATGCGCCTGCAGCACGCCGTCGAGCAGGCGCACGCCCTGATCCACCATCAGCAACTGCATGCCCTCGCCCCGCAAAGGGCCGCTCAGGGACCAGCCACCGTGCGCCAGGCTGCGTCCGGTGATATCGGCATGAATGGTGCCGCCGACTTCCAGCGCGCCACCCAGCAGCAGATTGACCCAGGCCAGGTCTTCGGATTCGGCCTGCACGCGGATGTGCTTTTCATCCTGGGGACGGATGCCCAGGCCCCCGCCTGCAGTAGCGTGCAACGGCGTGTCAGCCTGCACACGCAGCCGGCCCATATCCCGGGTGTCTATCCGCAGGTCCAGGGCCGCCCGGCTGGCCGTGGCGGACGTCGGACGGATAGTCAGATCCATCTTCGCGGCTTCCAGCCCCAGGTGGATGGGCACATCGCCCGGCACGATCAGATCGCCGTCCGTCCGCGCCAGATGAATATCGCCCTGCAGGGCCCCCGCGAACTTCAGATGCCAGTCCAGGGCCAGTTGCAGGCGGCTGCGCAAGGCCTGCTCGGACAAGGCGGTCTGCACGCCGCCCGAGCGGGAATCGGCCTTGCCCAGCCAGGTCTGCAAACGGGTGATGCGTTCCGGCGTGATGATCAGGGGGTCGATGCGGCCCTGGGTTTCCCACTGGCCAGGCCGGCCCGAGGACGCCTGATGCTGCACCTGCAGGAGTGCCTGGCCGTCCAGGGATACGTCCAGCGCCGCGCGCCCCACCCGCCACTGGCCGGCGGGGTCGAACGCCAGCTCGACCGCCCCCTGGTTGCGCACCTGGGCGCCTGCATGCCGCACCTGCAGATCGGACAGGCGGCCCTGCCAGCCGCCGTCCTGCGACCAGCCGCCTTCCAGCGCCAGCTTCGCATCCAGCGGCGACCGCCCCGGAATGCCGGCTTGGGAATCGGGCGGTGTGTAATGGCCTTCCAGGACCACACGGTGCCGCTCCAGCGCGCCGTCGGTGTTCAGTTTCACTTCGGCACCGCCGGGGATTCCCGGCCAGATGGCGGACAGCATCGGCAGCGCGGCCTGCAGGGAAAGGCGGGTCTGGCTGGCAGACACGTCGCCCGCCAGCCGTACGCGATCGGGCCCCAGATTCAGCGCCACATCCACACCTTCGGCGCGCAGTCCCGGCAGATCCAGCGGCGCGGCTCCGCCTGCATCCAGCAAAGGCCCCCGTGCCCGCGCCAGGCGGACGACGCGGGCGTGGCCGCCCAGCGCCTGGCCGTTCCAGCGGCTGGCGGGGTCGATCTGCAGGTCCAGCCCCAGATCCTGCACCTGCTGTCCGGGCGTCAGCCGCAGCTGCAGGGCGCCGCTCAGGTCCAGCCGGGTGGCGCCCAGGCCGCCGGGCAGCCAGGGCGTCAGAACCAGGCCTCGAGCGGTCAGCTTGGCCTGCACGGGGCGCAGGCCATCCGGCCCCGGCTGCCCCGGTTGCACCTGCACTTCCAGTCCTGCCTGCTCCGGCAGGTTCAATGTCACCTGGGTCCGGCCCAGGGGGAAGGCCTGGGTGGGAAAGATCTCGGCATCGGCCTTCAAGGCGACGCCTTCGCCCTGCCCGGTCGCCTGCAGGTGAAAGGCGTCGAGCGTCCCTGTCAGGCGCAGGTCCAGATCCACCCGGCACGTCGCATCACCCTGCGGCGCGGCACGATCGTCCTGCTTCGGCGACGGCCCTCGCAGCAGGCGCTTGAAGCAGACTGGCGACTGCAGGCTGCGATCCTGCGCAGAACCATGCAGATTCAGTTCGAACGGCCAGGGGGCGGCCAGGCCGCGCACAGCCAGATTGCCATTGGCAGACACCAGGGTATCGCCATATGCCAGCTGCAGCTGGTCCAGCGCCACGGCGGCAGTGTCGGCATCCAGGGTCAGCGCCGTTGACACCGACAGCAATTCCAGGGGCAGGCCGTCGGCGCCCGGATGCAGGCCCAGCCCACCCAACGACAGGCGGTCGACCCTCAGGCCCAACGGCAAGGCCGGCATCCGGAAGGGCTCGGACGAAGCCGGCGCCTGGCTGGCCGAGGGCCGCATGGTCACGTCCACCCGCACGGCGGACAAGTCGTTGATGTGCAGCCGACGATCCAGCAATTCCGGCCACAAGGCCTTCAGGTGCAGTCCCAACACGCGGATGTCGACATCGGGCAGGGACAGGCTGAGGCCTTCGACGTACAGGCCCTGGCGGATGGTCCCGCGCACACCCTGGACCTGTCCGTCGAAGTGCGTTGCCACCGTGCGCAGCAGCCAGCGGGTGCCGCTCGGACTGGAGACGCACCACCAAGCGAAACCGACGGCCAGCAGCAGCGCCATCACCAACGGCGGCAGGCCCCACAACCAGAAGAGCCTGAGGCCGCGTCGCAGCCGATTGCGCAGTCGGGTCAGCCGGTTCAAAACGCGATCCCCAGCGAAAACTGCAGGCGCAGGCGCCGATCTTTCTGCGCCCAGGCCAGATCGACGTTGAACGGTCCGGCCGGCGTACGCACCGCCACACCGGCCCCGTAGCCGACATGCCAGTCGAACTGGTCGAAGGCGGGCGCCGCATCACCGGCATCGATGAAGACGTTGGCGCCCAGGATGTCGGTGAAATAGTGGGTGTATTCGATACTGACGACACCCAGGGCAGGCGCGCCGATGATGGCGTCGCCGCGCTCCAGGCCGATGCTCTGGTAACGGTAGCCCCGGATGCTGCGCGAACCGCCGGTACGCCAGGAAAAATCCTGCGGGAGCCGGTCGGTATGCGCCCAGACCTTGCCGATCTCTCCGCGCACGGTCAGCACGTCCCGGTCGCTGAGCGACCACCACTGTTGGGCGCGCAGGCTGCTGCGGTAAAACGCCTGGCCGTCGTCCAGCGTGGTGCCCACTCCCAGTCCGAACTCGACCAGATTGCCCTCGCGGGGGTCGTATTTGGCATTCACGTCGCGCCGCAGCCATTGCCAGGTCGCCGCCCAGCTGGGGACTTCGTAGCGATAGGCCCCGGAAATCCGCGTCTTGTCGTAGGCGACCAGCGCGCTCCAGGTGGTTTCATATTCCACGCGGCTGTCACCGGCTGCCTTGCGTTCCTGGACGCGCTTCCAGCCCATGCCGGTGCGGCTGGTTTCCAGGCCCTCGATGTCCGAATGGTCGTAGAGCAAGCCGAAGCTGTCCTTGTAGCCGTCCAGCGTGGGGGGCAGATGCACGTCGAAGAACGCCCGCTGGCGCTTGGTATCCACCCCTGCCCCGGTTTCGATCCAGACCGGCAGGCCATAGACGACGTTCTGCCGGTACAGGCCTTCGACCCGCACCCCATGATCGCTGTCGGCCCCCAGCGACCCGCTGGCGTAGCGGGCGGGGGCTTCCGTGACCTGGACGCGCACGGGCAGGGTCACGGGTGCATTCCCCGCAGGGCGAGGCAGCGGTTCCGCTGCGCGCTCATCGGGATCCACGGGGGCGGCCGCTGCATCCGTCGACTTCGGACTACCGTCGACCAGGGTGACGAAAGCCCCGCGGAAAAACGAGGTGGATTGCAGGGCCTGCTGCCAGTCTTCCAGCCGGGTCTGGTCGTAGGGTTCGCCCGGGTCATAGCGCACGTAGCGGCGGATCAGGGATTCGGGCACCCGTTTCAGCCCGACCACCTGCAAGGGCCCCAGGCGCACCGGCGGGCCACTATCGACCGTGACATCCAGATCTGCGCGCGCGGCCTGGGGATCGACCACGGCACGGGTCGGGTCCAGCCGGGCAAAGTAGAAATCCCGCTGCACCACGGCATCCAGCAGGCCTGATTTGGCGGCATGCCAGTCGTCGTTGATGAAGGGCATGCCGGGTTTGAGCAGCCAATCGGCCTTCAGGGCGTCCCGACGGCCGGCATAGCCGGGGCCTGCCAGCGCCCCCTGAAAGGACAGGCCCAGCTGGCGCACGCGGGTACGCTCGCCCGGGTCGATGGTGATCTCCCAGAATTCGCCGCCGTTTGGCGCGCCGTCGGAGACGTCCAGGGTGACCTTGGCGGCGAAATAGCCCTGCGTCTGCAAGGCGGCCTGCGCGGCGTCCCAGGCCCGGCGGCGCAGGCGCGAGACTTCCCGAACGTCCTGGTCTTCGGCCAGGCGCGTGATGGCGCCAACAGCCTCGGTGATGGCCTGCAGGACTTTGGGGGGCGAGGACCCGGGGTCGATGATGACTTCGGGCTGCGCGGCCCGCACAGGCCGACTATGCAGCAGCGCGAGCAGCAGACAGACGAGACCGCAGACAACCCCGCACCGTATCCTGCGACCGCGCCGACTCCGGGCGGCCGTCCAGCCGGATGCATGGATGGCGGTCCCACCGTGAAGCATCAGGTCTTGCGGGCCACGACCCGCGGGCGAGCCCCGGCATCGTCCAGCGGCTGACCCGCCACGTGGATCGCCAGCTGGTGCGCGATCTGATGGTATAGAGCAGCGGCCTTGCCATCGGGCGAAGCCACCACGCTGGGCCGACCAGAATCGGTTTCCTGGCGGATGTCGAGCTGCAGAGGCAAGGCCCCCAACCACGGCAAGTGATACGCAGCGGCCAGCTGGCGACCGCCGTCCTGCCCGAAGATGGGTTCGACATGCCCGCAATTCGAGCATACGTGCACGGACATGTTCTCTACGATCCCCAGCACCGGGACATCTACCTTTTGAAACATGATCAGGCCCTTGCGGGCATCGGCCAGAGCCAGGTCCTGCGGCGTGGTGACGATGACCGCCCCCGTCAGCGGGACCTTTTGCGCCATGGTAAGCGCAATATCGCCGGTTCCCGGCGGCATGTCCACAATCAGGTAGTCGAGATCGTTCCAATTCGTAAGCGACAGCAACTGCGTCAAGGCCTGGGTGACCATGGGGCCGCGCCAGATGGCCGGGCCGTCGTCATCCATCAGGAAGCCGATGGAATTGGCCTGCAGGCCATGGCCCACCATGGGTTCCATGCTCTTGCCGTCCGGACTTTTGGGTTTGCCCGACAGGCCCAGCATGATAGGCACGCTGGGGCCGTAGATGTCGGCGTCCAGCAGGCCGACCCGGGCGCCCTGGGCCTGCAGCGCCAGCGCCAGATTGACCGCCGTGGTGCTCTTGCCCACGCCGCCCTTGCCGGATGCCACGGCGATGATGTTGCGCACGGAATCCAGCGGCCGCAGCCCGCGCTGCACGGCATGCGTGGCGATCCGGGACCGGAATTCCAGGGCGCCCAGCGACACCCCGGCAGAGGCCAACGCTGCCTGGATGGCCTGTCGCAACGCCTGTTCGCCATTGAATACAGGATAGCCCAGGGTTACAGTGATATCAAAGGCGTCGCCCGACGCGGCAATCTGCAGTTCGGATTCCGTCACGGCCAATGATTTGCGGGTATCGGGATTGATGACTCGCGACAGGGCCGAACGGATGTCCTGGGAGGTGGTGCTCATGGAAGATCCGGATGAAAACAATCGAAACCACAAGCATAGCGGATTCCCCTGGAAATCCACGGATTGACCCCAATATGCACGTGACCGCGCCACGGCCCGCCCCATCGGGGGCGGCCGCGCCGCACGGCATGCAACCTTTTCCGGCCCTACAGGTCCTATCACTATGAACCTAATTCAACAAATCCTGCGCGCCGCCCTGTTTCTGATCCTGGCCTTCTTCGGCCTGATCATGGCTTTCGTCTTCATGGCCTCGACCCTCCTGGCCATCGGCATCCTGTACATCGTGGCCCGCCTGCAGGGCCGCCCCTTCGGCGTCAAGGCCTACTGGGCCGAGCGCCGGCGTCCCCCGATGCCGGCCCGCCCGGGCGCCTGGTCGCGCACCGACAAGCCGGCTCGCCGCCAGGACGTCACGGACATCGAAATGCGGGAAATTCCCTGATCTCCGGCACGCCGCGCGCCTGATTCGATCCCATTGGGTGCAAGCGGCGACCGAGAGGGCCGGTTGCGAGGGCACGGACTGATAGAATCAACGTTTTTCAGTCTTCGATTCCCGCCCGCCATGTCGCGCACGATCTTCGTCACCACCGCCCTGCCCTACGCCAACGGATCCTTTCACATCGGCCACATCATGGAATACATCCAGGCCGACACCTGGGTGCGGGCCATGCGCATGGCGGGCCACACGGTGCACTTCGTGGGCGCGGACGACGCGCACGGCGCCCCCATCATGCTCAAGGCCCAGGCCGAAGGCATCACCCCCCAGGCGCTGGTCGCCCGCTATGCCGGCGAACGGCCGAAATACCTGAACGGCTTTCACATCCGCTTCGACCACTGGCACAGCACCGACACGCCGGAAAACGTCGAGCTGTCCCAGGACATCTACCGCGCCCTGAAGGCCGCCGGCTTCATCGACAGCCGGGAGATCGAACAGTTCTACGATCCGGTCAAGGGCATGTTCCTGCCGGACCGCTACATCAAGGGTGAATGCCCGCGCTGCCACGCCAAGGACCAGTACGGCGATTCCTGCGAAGTCTGCGGCGCAGTCTACAGCCCCACCGAACTGATCGAACCGTATTCGACCCTGACCAAGGCACGGCCGGTGTTGCGCAGTTCCGAACACTTCTTCTTTCGCCTGTCCGACCCGCGCTGCGTGGCCTTCCTGCAGGAATGGACCAACGCCCGCCGGCCCGACGGCAGCGCTCGCCTGCAGCCCGAAGTCCTGGCCAAGACCCGCGAATGGCTGGGCACGGCCGAAGGCGCCGAGGCCAACCTGGCCGACTGGGACATTTCGCGTGACGAACCCTATTTCGGCATCCCGATTCCTGATGCGCCGGGTAAATATTTCTACGTCTGGCTGGACGCCCCGGTCGGCTACCTGGCATCGCTGAAGGCCTACTGCCACAAACAGGGGCTGGATTACGACGCCCTGCTGGCGCCCGGCAGCGGCACCGAACAGGTGCATTTCATCGGCAAGGACATCGTCTATTTTCACGCCTTGTTCTGGCCCGCCATGCTGAAGTTTTCGGGCCGCAAGGTCCCCGACATGCTGCACGTGCACGGCTTCATCACCGTCAGCGGCGAAAAAATGTCCAAGAGCCGGGGCACAGGGATTTCCCCGCTGCGCTACCTGGACATCGGCATGGACGCCGAGTGGCTGCGCTACTACATCGCGGCCAAGCTGAACGCGCACGTCGAAGACCTGGATTTCAATCCTGACGATTTCATCGCCCGGGTCAACAGCGACCTGATCGGCAAGTACGTCAACATCGCCAGCCGCGCGGCCACCTTCATCACCCGTCATTTCGACGGCGCCCTCGCCTACGACGGCGACACGGACGCCCTGCGCGCCGAACTGCGCGCCTGCGCCGCCGAAGTCCAGGCCGATTTCGAGGCCCGCGAATACGGCCGCGCCATCCGCCGCATCATGGCGCAGGCCGACAAGATCAACCAGGCCTTCGACGCCGCCCAGCCCTGGGTGCTGGCCAAGGGCATCGCCCAGGCCGACGCCGCGCAAAAGGCCGCGCTGCAGGACATCTGTTCCCGCGCCCTGGCGGGATTCCAGGCCCTGTCGGTCATGCTGGCGCCGGTCCTGCCCGCGCTGACGGACCGCGTCGCCCGCGAACTGTTCGGCCGCGAACAGGCTTACGTCTGGGCGGACGCCGACTCCCTGCCCACGCGCATCCAGGCCTTCAAGCACCTGATGCAGCGCGTCGACCCGGCGCAACTGGACGCCCTGTTCGAGCCGCCCCAGGCGCCCGCCGCCGTCCCGGGCGGCGAGCCGATCGCCGACACCATCGACATCAAGGATTTCGCCCGCATCGACCTGCGCATCGCCCGCATCGTCGAATGCGCGGAAGTGGAAGGCTCGGACAAGCTGCTGCGCCTGTCGCTGGACGTGGGCGAAGGCCGCCTGCGCCAGGTGTTTTCCGGCATCAAATCGATGTACAAGCCCGAAGACCTGGCCGGCAAGCTGACCGTGATGGTCGCCAACCTGGCGCCGCGCAAGATGCGCTTCGGCGTCTCGGAAGGCATGGTGCTGGCCGCCAGCCACGCCGATGAAGAGACGCAATCGGGCATCTACGTGCTGGAACCCTGGGAAGGCGCCCAGCCGGGCATGCGCATTCACTGATCCGATCGGATCGGGCGCCTCACCGACCGCCCGCCGCGCTGAGCGGCGGAGATTGGCAGTGGGCAGGGACGCTTGGACAGTAATCTGACAGACGCTATCCTGACCAGTTTGTCGGTCCGCTTGCGAAAATTCCGTGCTGACTCATAGCTGATCATTCCCTTTCCCAACGGTCTCCGGGCCATCGTGTCGCTTGTCTGCTTCCGGCCACGAACTGTCGTCGGACACGAGGCCGTGAACGACAGGTCTAATGCTGATAACCGTCATCCAGGACCGAAGCGGCTCAGACCAATGAACATTCTGACGTTTAGACCTTGTCTACCCCAACCTGTACCCCGCAGCAGCAATGGCTTGATCACGGGCCTGTTGGTGTTTCCACTCGGAAATGCACGCGATCAAGGTGTTGTGCTGCGCAGCTTATTCAGTGCGAGCAATCGCCGCAGAATTTCTGCGTCGGTCCAATCAGGTACATAGTCGTTCCAGCCGTATGCCGCCGCAACGGCCTTGTCCAGCGTTTCGTGCGCTAACGTCAACCACGCAGGGTTGGAGTTGTAGAGGTTCGTAAGGGTACGCTGCTTAAATAGGTCATGTGCCGAGGTGCTGCGGTCGCGTCATAGCGCGAGTCTCATGCCTTTTGGGGCCCACAGAAGCAGACTCCAGGAATAGACTTGCGTTAGTCCCATATTGGGACTAATCTACGTAGATGAGAGTGATCGCCATCAGCACCTTACGCCAGTTTTGGGCAGCCAACCCAGCTGCAGAACAGCCTCTCAGGGCCTGGTTTGATGAAGCCACTCAGGCTGCATGGAGTCAGCCAGCCGATATCAAGGCTCAGTATCGCAGTGCGAGCGTGCTGAAAAATCGGCGTGTCGTTTTCAACATCAAGGGCAACGACTATCGCCTGATCGTCGCCATCGCCTACAAGCTAGGCATTGTGTACATCAAATTCATCGGCACTCACGCTGAATACGACAAGATCGACGCCGAAACCGTAGAAATGGAGTAAACCATGGATGTCCATCCCATCCGCACCGATGCAGATTACAAGGCTGCGCTCAAGACAATCTCCCGTCTCATGGAGCATGACCCGGACATGGGCACTCCTGAGGGAGATCGTCTGGATGTCCTGACCACGCTTGTGCAAGCCTACGAGGCTAAAAATTTCCAGATTGATCCGCCCGATCCCATCGAGGCCATCAAATTTCGGATGGAGCAGGCCGGGCTGACTGCAAAAGATCTGGAGCCCATGATTGGACAACGGAACCGCGTCTACGAGGTGCTCAATCGGAAGCGCTCCCTGACCTTGCCAATGATCTGGAAGCTCCACAAAGGGCTTGGCATTCCCGCCGAGAACCTGATCCAGCCTCCTGCCCACATCTGAAACCAAGTGAGACAGCAGTCGCCACCGAGCGGGCGGGCATCAGTTCAGATCCAGCGTCTTTTCCCCGAACAATAGCCGGGTAATCAGGGCCTCGTCGATGGCCTCGCCGCTCAGGGTACGGGCCAGGATCTCGCTGCCCAGCGCCTGCAGGGAAATCACGATATCGGGATTGACGCGACGGATCTTGGACAGGTGCATGGGCGCATTCACCAGGGCGACCAGCTTCGTATCCGCCGCGCCGGCTTCCCGGCCCGCCATCACGATGAAGGCGTTTTCCGAATCGTCCTGGCGCAAGGCCAGGATGTAGCGGGCATGGGCGGCCCCCGCCTGCAGCAGGATAGCGGTTTCCGATGCATCGCCTTCCAGCAGGTCGGCGTCCGGCGGATAGGGATGGCCATCCATGGACGGCACGATCACGGTCACGTCGTGGCCGCGCTGGCGCAAGGCGGCGTGCAGGCTTTGGGCCAGGGGGCTGACCCCGGCCAGGATGATGTGGTTTTTACGCATGCTGTGTGAAACCCTTCCGCGCATCAGGCGCCGGATGTTGCCCCCGATCAAGGGTCCGACCACAGCGCTGATGGAAGTGGCGAAGACCGTGATCCCCAGAATGATGATGGATATCGTGAACAGGCGCGCCGCATCGGTGTGCGGGCTGATGTCCCCATAGCCCACCGTGGACATGGACACGATGGAAAAATACAGGGCCGTAACGGGATCGTGCACCGGCGGGGAAAACTCATCCCCCAGATACAGGACGCCAAAGACCGCATAGACCAGCAGGCTGGCCACGCTGAGCACGGCGAACAGGCTGCCCGCCGTCAGGCTGGCCCGGTCGAAATGCCGCCAGTAGCCGATCAGCACCGCCACCAGCACGACGGTATAGACCAGCAGGCCCAGGTGCCCCTGGCCGCGCCACAGCGAATACGTGCCCACCACGGCCAATAGCAGCAGGCTCATGGCCCAGGCGATGCGGGCCCGGTACAGCAGGCCCACGGCCATCACCTGCACGCCCAGGCCGAGCATCAGGCGCGACATCTGGGCAATGCCGCCCGAATCCAGGAATGCCGTCACGCTGGCGCTGTCGCGCACCTGCAGAGCCTGCAGCAGGCCCTGGCTGCCGATTGCCTGCCAAAGCGGCTGCAGGAACAGATACCCATCGATGGCGACCAGCGCGGCAATCAGCCAATGCCAGGGAAACCGGCGCATCAGGCGCAAGGCGCGCGCCGCCAGGGAAGGAAGATGTAGCCGCATGCAGGAGGCAATCCCGATCAACCATCAGGAAATCCAGTGTACTGCACGCATCCACGCACGCCGCCCGTATACTGACGAGCATGTCTCCTCTGTCCAATGCCCACACCGAGACGCCCGAACGCCAGGCGGCGGCTCGCCGCAGCACCTGGGTCAGCGTCTGGGTCAATCTGCTGCTGACCGGCCTCCAGCTGGCGATCGGCCTGTTCGCCCAATCCCAGGCCCTGGTGGCTGATGCCATCCATTCGCTGTCGGACCTGGTGTCCGACGGCATCGTGCTGTTCGCCAACAAGCACAGCGCCAAAGGCCCCGACGCCGACCACCCCTACGGGCATCTGCGCTTCGAAACGGCAGCCACCCTGGGCATCGGCCTGCTGCTGGCCATCGTCGGCCTGGGCATGCTGTGGCGCAGTTTCGAACGCCTGCAGGCTCCGGACCTGATTCCGGTGGTCCATCAGGCTGCCTTCTATGTCGCCCTGCTGGCCCTGCTGTCCAAGGAACTGCTGTTTCGCTACCTGCTGCGCGTGGCGCACCGGGTGCGGTCCACCCTGCTGGTGGCCAATGCCTGGCACGCGCGCTCGGACGCCGCCTCGTCCCTGGTGGTCGCGCTGGGGATCGGCGCCAACCTGGCCGGCCTGCCGCTGGCCGATCCGCTGGCCGCCCTGATCGTGGGCCTGATGATCATCCGCATGGGCTGGAAATTTTCCTGGCAGGCCTTCAACGATCTGGTGGACCGCGCCGTCGACGACGACACCGAACAGGCCATCCGCGAACGCATCCTGTCCACGCCGGGCGTGCGCGGCATCCACGATCTGCGCACCCGCAAGATGGGCGACATGGTCTGGGTGGAAGTAGACATCGAGATGGACGGCCAGCTGACCATCGTCGAAGGCCACGCGATCGCGGTTGCCGCCCGCCAACGAGTGATGGCAGACCTGCCCGTGCTGGACGTCATGACACACTTCGACCCCGTATAGGGGCCGCAGCGCGCTCCGTGCACGCCTACAGGTGCGTGGCGTGCAGCGGCTTTTCCGTCGTTTCCATACGCGCCAGCCCCTGGACGATGCCGCAAGAATCCACCGCCTGTTCGGACTGGCACTGCTCGCGCAGGCCGATCAGCTGGCGGCGCAGGTGCTGCAATTCGCTCAGGCGCACCTGCACGTGGGCGATGTGCTCGTCGAGCAGGTGATTGATGGCGCCGCAATCGCGCGCGGGGTGGTCGACCATGCCCAGCAAGGCCCGGATTTCGTCATGAGCCATGTCCAGGCTGCGGCAATTGCGGATGAAACGCAGGCGTTCCAGGTGCGCGGGGCCGTACTGCCGGTAGTTTCCCTGGCTGCGCTCGGGCGCCGGCAGCAGGCCCGCCTTTTCATAGAAGCGGATCGTTTCCGCGGAACAATGAGCGGCGCGAGCCAATTCACCGATTTTCATGATGGACGGGTCCTGACAACAGAGGGCTTGACCTTGCAGTGACTACAAGGTGTCTACTGCCATCATAGAACGTCTCACAAGCCATTGCCATGCCGCGTACCCCGCACTCCGACACCCCATTGCCCTGCTCGCACGCCGGACACGAACACGGGCATGAACACGACCGCGCCGCCCGCACCGAGCCGCCTGCGAGCGCCTGCTGCCACGGGCCATCCGATGATTCGGCCAGCCCCGCCCCGGCAGCGCTGGCGCCCACGACACCCCATGGCGCCGACCTGCGCACCCAGCTGCGCATCCTGCAGATGGACTGCCCGACCGAAGAGGCCCTGATCCGGCAGGCGCTGGGCCGGCAGCCCGGCGTCCGGGACCTGGATTTCAACCTGATGCAACGGGTGCTGACCGTCGTCCACACGCCCGAAGCGCTCGATACGATCCTGGCAGCGATCCGCGCCCTGGGCTTCACGCCGGAACAGGCGTCGGACACCACAGTCCCGGCCAAGGAGGCCCCCGCCCCCTGGTGGCCGCTGGCCGCCGCCGGCGCGGCCGCCCTGGCCGCCGAAGCCGCCCACTGGATGGACGCCCCCTGGCCCGTGCCCGCCGCGCTCGCGATCCTGGCTGTCCTGGGCTGCGGCCTGGGCACCTACCGCAAGGGCTGGACCGCCATCCGCCACGGACAGATGAACATCAATGCCCTGATGAGCATTGCCGTGACCGGGGCGCTGTTCCTGGGCCAATGGGCAGAGGCCGCCATGGTGATGGTGCTGTACGAATTGGCCGAGCGCATCGAAGCCCTGTCGCTGGATCGCGCACGCAACGCCATCCAGGGGCTGATGCAGCTGACCCCGGACCAGGCCAGCGTCCTCCAGCCGGACGGTCGCTGGCAGGACATGTCGGCCACGGCCGTGCCCGTGGGCGCCCAGGTGCGCGTACGCCCGGGTGAACGCATTGCGCTGGATGGCCAGATCCTGTCGGGCCGGTCCACCATCGATCAGTCACCCATCACCGGTGAAAGCCTGCCCATCGACAAGGCACCCGGCGATCCCGTCTATGCGGGCACCATCAACGGCGCGGGCACCCTGGAATACCAGGCGCTGTCGGCGGCCGGGGAATCCACCCTGGCGCGCATCATCCGGGCCATCGAATCGGCTCAATCCGCGCGCGCACCCACCCAGCGATTCGTGGACCGCTTCGCCCGCGTCTACACGCCGCTGGTCGTGCTGCTGGCCTTGCTCATCGCCGTGACACCGCCCCTGCTGGGCCTGGGCGGCTGGCACGAATGGATCTACAAGGCCCTGGTGCTGCTGGTCATCGCCTGCCCCTGCGCCCTGGTGATCTCCACTCCGGTATCCATCGTCAGCGGTCTGGCAGCAGCGGCTCGGCACGGCGTGCTGATCAAGGGCGGCGTCCACCTGGAACAAGGCCGGCTGCTGCGCTGGATCGCGCTGGACAAGACCGGCACCCTGACCCACGGACGGCCGGTGCTGACCGACCGGCAGATCCTGGGTGATCAGGACACCGAACGCACCCACGCGCTGGCCGCCAGCCTGGCCGGCCATTCCGACCACCCGGTCTCGCGCGCCGTCGCACACGGCCTGGCCGCATTGCCGGGGGCTGATGCCGATGCGCCGCCGGCAATCAGCCCTGCTGTCGCTCGCGAACCGCTGGCGCCGATTGCGGATTTCGAGGCTCTGCCTGGGCGCGGCACGCAGGGCCGCATCGGCCAGACCCGCTACCAGCTGGGCAATCACCGGCTGATCCACGAACAGGGGCTGTGTTCCCCGGCGCTGGAAACGCGGCTGGAATCCCTGGAACAGCAAGGCAAGACCGTCGTGATGCTGGCTGATGCACAGCAGGTGCTGGCCCTGTACGCCGTGGCCGACACCGTCAAACCCGACAGCGCAGCCGCCATCCGATCCCTGCACGATCAAGGGGTGCGCACCGCCATGCTGTCGGGCGACAATCCGCATACGGCAGCGGCCATCGCCGCACAGGTCGGCATCGACCGCGCCGAAGGCAACCTGCTGCCCGAAGACAAGCTGCAGGCGGTGGCGCGGCTGGCAGCCGACGGCACGGCAGTCGGCATGGTGGGTGATGGCATCAATGACGCGCCGGCGCTGGCGCGCGCCGACATCGGCTTTGCCATGGGGGCCATGGGCACGGACGCCGCCATCGAGACAGCCGACGTCGCCCTGATGGACGACGACCTGCGCAAGCTTCCCTGGTTCATCGGCCTGTCACGGGCCACGCACCGCATCCTGGTCCAGAACATCGCGCTGGCCCTGCTGATCAAGGCCGTGTTTCTGGTCCTGACGGTCATCGGACTGGGCACCATGTGGATGGCGGTGTTCGCCGACGTGGGGGCCAGCCTGCTGGTGGTGGGCAACGGCCTGCGGCTGCTGCGGCATCGCGGGGTGCCGCCGTCCACCATCGGCACAGCCGCCTGACGGCCCTGCGCGGGGCGGTCAGGCGGCCGCACACTGATCACCGCCCCTGCTGAACGACCAGATCCAGCACATACAGGACCGACGAGGCATCGGCCGGCGGGTTCTTCCAGTCATAGCGCTTGACCCGCAGGATGGTCGCGGTGCCCTCGTGATGCGTGTACCCCCGGATCGCGTCATATAGCGGATGCCACGGCCCCGCTGCGGGCGCCAGCACGCCGGCCGCGCTGTACTGGCGTTCGCGCACGTTCAGGCAGCGGTGGTCCGCAATCAGGGGATGGCTGCAGGCCACGGTCTGGGGCGCGACTTCCAGAAACTCGACTACCCCCTGGCTGCCGGTCAGGGTTTCGGGAGTCGGCTGGCCGGCAAAGCGCAGCACATCACCGGACTGGGACTTCAGTTCCAGAATCGGTTCCCCTGGCTGCCCAGAGACTTTCGCCGCCAACGGGTGTTTCAGCAGACCCGCCATCGCCTGGTCCCGCTGCATGAGATCGGGCGAACAGGCTTTCATGGTCGCCGCCAAGCCCTGCGCCTGCAGTTGACCGGCCGCCAAAGCATAGCCGCCGAACTGGGCGTTGCAGCCACCCAGCACCTGAAGGGTCTTGTCGGAAAACGCCAGACGCACGGGGCTATCGGTCCCGACCCCCAGCAGGGTCAACTCGCGGCCCTGGGCATCGCGACCGTCCGTCAGGCGCCAGTCGTAGGCGGCCAGGGTGCGGGTGTCCAGGGACACGAGAGAGGAAGTCGTCATGGCAGAGGGAGCGGTGGCAGGTGTCTGGGCGCATGCGCCCAGCACGAGGGCCAGAGAACAGGCGGCGAGGGCATTTTTCATAGTACGTCCTTCGGGTGAAACAACCGTCATGTTATCAATCCCCCGGAACGCCCGGTCTGTCACGCAGTGCCGGCAGTAAAATCCGCGAATGCTGAACACATCCCCTTCTTCCCACGCGCGTTATCCCCTGTGGGGCTTCTGCGTATTCGCCCTGATCGCACTCGTCGGGCTGTATTACGTCAAATGGTCGCCCTACTACGACCGGATCTTCATCGCGGAACAGACCGGCTCCATCGGCAGCTCCATCCTGAACGGCAGCGATGGCGCACTGCCGGCACCCTCGCTGCAGGCCGCGCTGGACTACGCCATCGCCTACGGGCGGGCGATCTGGAAGGCCCTGATCCTGGGATTGTTGCTGGGGTCCGCCCTGCAGGCATTGCTGCCGCCCCAATGGATCCGGCGCTGGCTGGGCAGCCTGGGCGCGCGCAGCGTCCTGACGGGCAGCCTGCTGTCCGTGCCCAGCATGATGTGCACCTGCTGCTCCGCCCCCGTCGTGAACGGGCTGCGGCAGTGCAGCGCCGCCCCCGGCAGCACGGCCGCCTACTGGCTGGGCAACACGATGCTCAACCCGGCCACGCTGGTGTTCATGGGCTTTGTGCTCGGCTGGCAGTGGGTCGGACTACGGCTGGTTGCGGGGCTGGCAATGGTGCTGGGCCTGGGCTGGCTGATCAATCGCCTGAACCGCAACGATGCTGCGATATCGGTTGCAGCCACCCGGGATACGCCCGATGCAAGCGCGAACGACTGCGCTCGCCTGGGCGCCCTGTCCATGCTGCGGCGCTGGGCGCAGGCCTTCACGAGCATGGCGCTGCGCCTGCTGCCCGAATACCTGATCCTGGTACTGCTGCTGGGCGCCGCCCGCGCCTGGCTGTTCCCGGTGCTGGACATGAACATCGACAACAGCCTGCTGTGGATCGTGGGCGCCGCGATCGTCGGATTGCTGTTCGTCATTCCGACCGCCGGCGAAGTCCCCATCGTCCAGGCCATGTTGGCCCTGGGCGTGGCCTCCGGGCCCGCCGCCGCCCTGCTGGTCACTCTGCCGCCCGTCAGCCTGCCCTCTCTGGCCATGGTGGCCCGATCTTTCCGGCGCCAGGACATGGCCGTCATGATCATCGGGATCGCGGTTCTGGGCGTAGTGGCGGGTAGCGCAGCAGTGCTGCTGGGGTTCTGAGAGCGTCAGCGCGCGGCGGCCGTCAGCGTATTGAAGCTGTTGATCAGATTCCGATAGTCCGGGATGTGGTTCGAGAACAGCGTCCCCAGCCCTTCGATGTCGTTGCGCCAGTCGCGGTGCAGCTCGCACGCAGCACCGAACCAGGTCATGAGTTGGGCACCCGCCTGCTCCATGCGGCTCCAGGCGGCCTGTTGGGTCATGCTGTTGAAGGTGCCCGACGCGTCGGCGATGACAAAGACCTCGAAGCCTTCCTCCAGGGCCGACAGCACCGGGAAGGCGACGCAGACCTCGGTCACCACACCAGCGACTATGAGCTGCTTCTTGCCGGTGGCCCTGACGGCCTTGACGAAATCTTCGTTATCCCAGGCATTGATCTGGCCGGGACGGGCGATATAGGGCGCATCAGGAAATTTTTCCTTCAGTTCGGGGACCAGCGGGCCGTTGGGGCCGTTCTCGAAGCTGGTAGTCAGGATGGTGGGCAGATTGAAGTATTCCGCCATGTCGGCCAGGGCCAGGACATTGTTCTTGAACTTGTCCGGATCGATGTCGCGGACCAAAGACAGTAAACCGGTCTGGTGGTCCACCAGCAACACAGCGGCGTTGTCCTTGTCGAGGCGGATATAGGGCTTCTTGCTCATGGTGATCTCCTTGAAGGGCAGGGAAAAAAACGGGGCTTCAAGCCGGAGGACCGGCGCGTAGCCCCACACCCAGGCCAGCAAAATGACATCGACCAGGGTGTGAGGTGTTCAGTGGACCGGCACGGCCTCGGCGGCCGGAATACGACCAAAGCTGCCGCTGCGGAAATCGTCCAGCGCCTGCTGGATTTCCGCTTCGCTATTCATGACAAACGGGCCGTAGCCAACGACGGGCTCATCGATCGGTTCGCCTGACAGCCACAGCAGCGTGACCTCGTTGTTGGCCTCCAGGTGCACGGTATCAGCTTCGCGATCCATGTGCACCAGTTGGCCGGCGCGGACGACTTCCTGCCCGTTGATCATCACGGTACCGTGCAGGACCACCAGCGCCAGGGTGCAGCCCGGCTGAGCCTGGAGTTCGGTCACAGCACCTGTCCGAAGTTTCACGTCCCAGACATCGATGGGCGTGAAGGTCCGGGCCGGACCCTGGCTGCCGCCATGGTTACCCGCGATGACACGCACGCGGCCGGCACCATTGGGCAGGTCGACCTGCGGAATATCGGCATTCAACAAGGTCTGGTAGCCAGGGGGCGACATCTTGTCCCGGGCCGGCAGATTGACCCACAGTTGCACCATCTCCAGCGGGCCGCCCCGACTGGCGAAGGCTTCAGAGTGATATTCCTCATGCAGGATGCCCGAGGCCGCCGTCATCCACTGGACGTCTCCGGGGCCGATGATGCCCCCCATGCCCGTAGAGTCGCGGTGGGCCACTTCGCCCTCGTAGACGATCGTCACGGTCTCGAACCCCCGGTGCGGGTGTTCGCCCACGCCGCGCCGCCCTGTAGTGGGCGTGAAGTTCTGAGGACCTGCGTGATCCAGCAGCAGGAAGGGGCTCAGGGCCTTGCCGTGGTTGTCGTAGCTGAACAGCGAACGCACGGGGAAGCCATTGCCCACCCAATGGGCGCGCGGGGCTTCGTAGACACCGAGAATTTTCTTGAGCATGGCGATTCTCCTTGCGATAGGGCTGAGGCCTTTGCGGACACAGCCAGCTTTGAACATGGGTACATTATGAATTTGGAACGATGATCTGAATAGTTGATAAAATTCAGTCTCAGAGTTCTATTTATGAAACGATGAAGCTTCCGGATCTGAATGAGCTGTACTACTTTGCCAAGGTCGTGGAACACGGCGGATTCGCGTCCGCAGGCCGCGCACTAGGCATCCCCAAGTCCAAACTCAGCCGCCGTGTGGCGTTGCTCGAAGAACGCCTGGGGACGCGGCTATTGCTGCGCTCCACGCGCAGCTTTGCCGTGACCGAGGTGGGCAAACGCTACTACCAGCACTGCCGTGCCATGCTGACCGAGGCCGAAGCGGCCGAAGAATCCGCCGCGCTCGCACATGCCGAGCCCTGCGGCGTGGTGCGCCTGAGCTGCCCTGTCGCCCTGCTGGCAGCGCGCGTGGGCGGATTCCTGGGCGAATTCATGCGCCAGCATCCGCGCGTCGAGCTGCAGGTGGACGAGACCAACCGACGCGTGGACGTGGTGGGCGAGGGGCTGGATCTGGCGATCCGCGTGCGTCCCCCGCCTTTGCAGGACAGCGATCTGGTGCTGCGCATGCTGGCCGAGCGTCGTCAGTGCCTGGTGGCCAGCCCGGCACTGCTGCATCGCATGGGCACACCCACCGGACCGATGGACCTGGCCGACTGGCCCAGCCTGGACATGGGGGTGCCGCAGGAAATCCATCGCTGGGTGCTGCACGGGCCCGACGCCACCCGCACCGAGGTACGCCACCAGCCCAAGCTCGTGACGCAATCCATGCTGGCGCTGCGTGAGGCGACGCTGCTGGGCGTAGGCGTCGTGCAGTTGCCGAGCATGTTCCTGCAGGATGCCATGCGCAGCGGCGCACTCGTGCGAGTGCTGCCGAACTGGGCGCCAAGACCCGAGATCATCCACGCCGTCTATGCCTCCCGGCGCGGCCAGCTGCCCGCCGTGCGCGCGCTGCTGGATCACCTGTCCGCACGGTTTGAGGCGCTGCAAGAAGAGTGAGGTTGACGGGATAGCGCCAGAAACAGAAAGGCCCAAACCGAAGTTTGGGCCTTTCTGCAAATTCTGGAGCGGGTGATGGGAATCGAACCCACGACGGAAGCTTGGGAAGCTTCAGTTTTACCATTAAACTACACCCGCGATCGATGCAATCGATTGATGCACAAGGATTTACGGGTAAAATTGAAGGCCACGGAAATCCCTGAAGCCCTGCATTTTACCTCATTTTGAATCTCCCAAAGACCCCCTCTCCCATCGTCACGGCCCAGACTCCGTCGGGCAGCACGCACATCCGCAGCTTCGTCCACCGTCGCGCCCACATCACGCCCAGCCAGGAACAGGCGATCGCTGAATGGCTGCCGCGCTGGTCGATCCGCTACCAGGGCAGCCCGCTGGACTTGACGGCTGCATTTGGCCGTCAGGCGCCGACGATCCTGGAAATCGGCTTCGGCATGGGCGAGACCACCCAGCAGATCGCCCAGGCTCGGCCGGGCGACAATTTCCTGGGCGTGGAAGTCTTCAATGCCGGTGTGGGCGCCTTGCTGAAACGCATCCACGAAAACGAGCTGGACAACATCCGCATCATCCAGCACGACGCGGTCGAGGTGCTGCGCGACATGATCACGCCGGGGTCGCTGGCCGGGGCGCACATCTATTTCCCGGACCCCTGGCCGAAAAAGCGCCACCACAAGCGCCGCCTGATCCAGCCGACCTTCATCGAACTGCTGGTCAGCCGCCTGGCGCCGGGCGCCTACATCCATTGCGCGACCGACTGGGAACACTACGCCCAACAGATGCTCGAGGTACTGTCCGCCGAATCGGGACTGCAGAACACCTGCGACGACTACGCCCCCCGCCCGGATTACCGTCCCCTGACAAAATTCGAGAACCGGGGGCTGCGCCTGGGCCACGGGGTCTGGGACCTGATCTTCACGCGGCGGGCACACGCCGGCGCCGCACACGACACAGAGGCAAATTGATGTATCCGGAAATCGAACCCTATGGCCAGGGCACCCTGGACGTCGGTCATGGCCATCGCCTGTACTGGGAACTGTGCGGCAACCCGCAAGGCACCCCGGCGATCTTCCTGCACGGCGGGCCGGGCGCGGGCTGTTCCACTGCCCATCGCCGCGTCTTCGACCCCAGCCGCTACAACGTCCTGCTGTTCGACCAGCGCGGCTGTGGCCGGTCGGTGCCGTCAGCCAGCCTGGAACACAACACGACCTGGGACCTGGTGGCCGACATCGAACGACTGCGCGCCGAAGTCCTGAAAGCAAAGCAAATGGTGGTTTTCGGCGGGTCCTGGGGGTCCACGCTGGCCCTGGCCTATGCCGAAACCCACCCGGAACGCGTGCAGGCCCTGATCGTGCGCGGGATCTTCCTGCTGCGCCAGGCCGAGCTGCGCTGGTTCTACCAGGAAGGCGCGTCCTGGCTGTTCCCCGATATCTGGGAAAGTTACCTGGCCCCGATCCCCGAAGCCGAGCGCGGCGACCTGATCGCCGCCTACCACCGCCGCCTGACGGGCGACGACCCGCAGGCGCAGCTGCAGGCGGCGCATGCCTGGACGCAATGGGAAAGCCACACCATCAGCCTGCTGCCCAACCCCCAGCACCTGCAGGCCCACGCGGCCGACCAGGCAGCGCTGGCCTTTGCCCGCATCGAAAACCACTATTTCATGAACAAGGGCTTCATGGAAGAAAGCCAACTGCTGCGCGACGCGCACAAGCTGGCCAACATCCCCGGCGTGATCGTGCAGGGCCGCTATGATGCCTGTACCCCGGCGAAGTCAGCCTGGGACCTGCATCATGCCTGGCCCAAGGCCGACTTCCAGCTGATCCCGGATGCGGGCCACGCCTTCGACGAACCCGGCATCCTGAAGCAGCTGCTGGCCGCCACGGACCACTTCGCCTGAACGGAGACCCGCCATGAGCCTGACCATTCATCTGAACGGCCACGAAACCCGCCTGGACCAGGTGCATACCGTGCAGGACCTGATCGCCCACCTGGGCTACCAGGGCAAGCGCATCGCCGTGGAACGCAACGGCGACATCGTGCCGCGCAGCCAGCACGGACAGACCGCGCTGGCCGACGGCGACCGCCTGGAAATCGTGGTGGCGGTGGGGGGCGGGTGAGACCAGACACGGCATGGTCCACTACAGACTATGCCGTACCTGCCTGATCAGCGCAAACCACCCCGCCCCATCCCGCCCAGGCCCTTCAGCCCGCCCATGGCGCGCATCATCTTCGCCATGCCGCCCTTTTTCATCTGTTTCATCATGCCCTGCATCTGCTCGAACTGCTTGAGCATGCGGTTGACTTCCTGGACCGGCACGCCCGATCCCGCCGCGATGCGGCGCTTGCGCGATGCCTTGATCAGTTCGGGCTTGGCGCGTTCCAGCGCCGTCATGGAGTTCAGGATGCCTTCGGTGCGGGCCAGCTGTTTTTCAGCCTGACCGCCCTGCACCTGGGATGCCGCCTGGGCGAACTGGGCCGGCAGCTTTTCCAGCAGCGAACCCATGTCCCCCAGTTTTTTCACCTGCTGCAACTGATCGCGAAAATCATTCAGGTCGAAACGGTCGCCGGATTTCAGCCGGGCTGCCAGTTTCTGGGCCTCGGCGATGTCGATGTTCTTCTGGGCCTGCTCGACCAGCGAAACAATGTCGCCCATGCCCAGGATGCGCTGGGCCATGCGTTCCGGGTGGAAGGGTTCCAGCCCGTCCAGTTTTTCCGACATGCCGACGAACTTCAGCGGCTTGCCGGTGATCTGGCGTACCGACAGCGCGGCACCACCCCGGGCATCGCCATCGAGCTTGGTCATGACCACGCCCGTCAGCGGCAGGGCCTCGGAAAAGGCGCGCGCCACATTGACCGCGTCCTGCCCCTGCATGGCGTCCACCACGAACAGGGTTTCGACCGGATCCAGCAGGCCATGCAGGTCGCGGATCTCATCCATCATGGCCTGGTCGATGCCCAGGCGCCCGGCCGTGTCGACGATCAGCACGTCGTAGTGCTGGCGGCGGGCATGATCCAGTGCGTTGCGGGCGATGTCCTGCGGTTTCTGCGTGGATTGCGTCGGCAGGAAGTCGACGCCGACCTGTGCGGCCACCGTCTTCAACTGGTCAATGGCGGCGGGGCGATAGACGTCGGCGCTGACCACCAGGACTTTTTTACGGCCGGTCTTGCGGCCATGCTGGACGTGGCCGCCCTCGGACAGCCACTTGGCCAATTTACCGGTGGTGGTGGTCTTCCCCGCGCCCTGCAGGCCGGCCATCAGGATGACCGCCGGGGGCTGGGCCGCCAACGACAGTTCGCCGGCCTCTGCACCCAGGTCGCCCCCCATCAGGCCGGTCAGTTCCTTATGGACGACCCCGACCAGGGCCTGGCCGGGATTCAGGCTGCCAGCGACTTCCTGGCCCAGGGCGGCGGTCTTGACCCGCGCCACGAATTCACGCACCACCGGCAGGGCGACGTCGGCTTCCAGCAGGGCCAGCCGGACCTCGCGCAGCATCTCCTGCGTATTCGCCTCGGTCAGGCGGGCCTCGCCGCGCATCGTCTTAACGATGCGCGACAGACGGGAGGTCAGGTTATCGAGCATGGCAAGTTCCACAAAACTGGTTGATCCGTCGGCCAGCGCATAAAATGGGAGCTTTTGGGGGCGCACGCCGTGCGCCGGACACCGACAGGACTATGTCAGTCAGCATTGTATTTCACTTGCTTGCCGCGCTGGCCTATGCCGTACTGGGCCTGGCCCTGTGGCGGCCGATCGCCCGTGCCCAGGACGTGCGGCCCAGCAGCACCATCGGCCGCAGCTGCCTGCTGGGCGCCATCGCCCTGCACGGCATCGGCCTGGTCTCCGCCGTCATCGTGCCCACCGGCCTGCACCTGGGCTGGGCGCTGGCGCTGTCCACCGCCATGTGGCTGGGCATGATCGTCTTCTGGATCGAGAACTTCCTGCTGCGCCTGGACAGCCTGTTGTTGCTGCTGCTGCCGGCCGCCGCCCTGATCAGCCTGCTGGCGGCCATCTTCCCGCACGGCTACCTGGTGCCGCACGCCAACAACGACTGGCTGCGCGTCCACCTGCTGATCGCCATGGTGGCCTACGGCCTGATCACGGTGGCCGCCCTGCATGCCATGCTGATGACCGTGCTGGACCGCCACCTGCACCGCCCCATCGAGGCCGAAGGCGAACAGCGCCTGATCACCCGCGCCATGGGCGCCATGCCGCCCCTGCTGACGCTGGAACAGCTGTTGTTCCGCCTGATCGGCATCGGCTTCATCATCCTGACCCTGACCGTCATCACGGGCATCATCGTGTCCCTGCGCCTGGGCGGCCACGCCCTGCCCATGGACCACAAGACCGTCTTCACCCTGCTGTCCTGGGTGACGTTCGGCGTGCTGCTGGCCGGGCGCTGGATCCAGGGCTGGCGCGGGCGCATCGCCCTGCGCTGGACCCTGACCGGTTTCGCCTTCCTGCTGCTGTCCTATACCGGCAGCCGATTCGTCCTGGAAGTCATCCTGCAAAGAGGCACACTTGGGTAAGTTCCTGCTATGGGCGGTCATCATCCTGGCCGTCCTGTTCGTTTCACGCATTCTCAGCCACCAAAAGGCCCAGGCCCGACAGGCCGCCGCCCGCCGCCAGGATGCCGTATCCCGCGACGCCGCCGAATCCATGGTGCGCTGCGCCCACTGTCATATCTTCATGCCCCGGTCCGAGGCCTACATGAGCCAGGGCAAGACCTGGTGCAGCGCAGAACACGCGCGGCTGGGGTTAAGGAAGTGAACGGGGCGGGCCCGTCTGCTGGCAATTCAGCGGGCGCCGCCTGCGGCCTGACGATCCAGCCGGACGGCTGGCTGCCCCTGATGGGATCCGGCGTGCTGCGCCGCCCTTCCCCCAATCACGACCTGCGGCCCGACGGCGAGGATCCCTACCTGCTGGTGATCCACAACATCAGCCTGCCGCCCGGCGTGTTCCAGGGCAATGCCATCATCGATTTTTTCCAGAACCGGCTGGATATCAGCGCGGATCCCTGGTTCGTGAACATCCGGGACATGCGGGTTTCCGCCCATTTCCTGATCCGCCGCGATGGCACGATCGTGCAGTTCGTGCCCACCGTGCTGCGGGCCTGGCATGCCGGCGTGTCATCCTTTGAAGGGCGCGAACGCTGCAACGATTTTTCGGTTGGGATCGAGCTGGAAGGAACCGATACCCTGGCGTATGCCGATGCGCAGTATGCGCGGCTGGCCATGCTGTCCGCAGCGATCCGGGCGCGTCATCCGATCCGGGCGGTGCACGGACACGAGGACATTGCCCCAGGGCGAAAGACCGATCCCGGGCCATCGTTTGATTGGAAGCGGTTCGAACAGGAAGCAAGTCAGCCATGAAGCCACGTATCAGCCTGATCACGCTGGGGGTCGATGACCTGGAACGGTCGCTGCGGTTCTACCGGGACGGATTGGGGCTGGCTACCGAAGGCATCATCGGCGAACAATTCGAAGACGGCGCCGTGGCGTTTTTCGATCTGCAGCCTGGATTGAAATCAGCGCTCGGCGCACCAGCACACGGCGTCTTCCTTATCCGGCACACAGTTATCCTGGGCGGTCCACTGGGCGCAGTCTCGGCACCAGAAGCGACACAGGACGAACGACACGGCCGTGGCTATTCCGCGCCCGGAAGGAGCAACGCCGTTTTGCGCCGCGCGATGCGTAACAACGCATCCAACTCTGATGCGTGTTGTGCATCCCTGTAGGCGAGGCCAAATCCGATCCAGAATTCCCTTTCCTTGAGTGGCCTGAAAGTCGCACCGGCGCGCCGCATCTTCGTCATCGACTTTGGTATGAAGCCGATACCCCGTCCGTTTGCCACTTCGGCCAACAGGAGGTGGTGATCCGCAGGTTCCGTCAGTCTGCGACTTGGTGCATGCCCGAGCTTCGCGAACACTTCCTCGTAGTGATCGAAGAATCCGGGATTTGTTCGGCGCTGCGGCCAGAACACGGGTTGGTCATTCAACTGCGCGATCGACAGAACTTTGTGCCGCGCGAGCGGATGTTGTGCGGGGATTACCGCGACCAGCGGCTCTTTGTGCAGCGGTTCAACCACCAACTCCCCCGTTGCGCTGGGCAGTCCGATCAAGGCGACATCGAGCGCGCCACGCCGCAGGCGCCGGATGAGCTCGACGGAAATGGCGGCAACGAAAACCAGCGACCCACCAGGAACCGCTTTCTCGAAGGCAGGCTCGAGGGTAGGAAAGACCCCCGGGTCGAAGACCTTGGTATAACCGACCCTGAGTTGCCGAGGCGTTCCCATTGAATGCCGTCGTGCGATTTCGATCGCCTCTGCGGCCTGAAGCAGCGTCTTCCGGGCCCCCTTCAGGAATGCGCGGCCCGCCGTCGTGAGCACCGCGCCCGACGAATCGCGATTGAGCAGCACCACCCCGAGTTCGCTCTCGAGTTGTTTGATCTGGCGGCTTAGCGGCGGCTGCGACATGTGCAGTCGTTCGGCCGCAGCGCGGAAGGTGCCTTCCTCCGCCACTGCGACGAAACACTCCAGTTGGCGCAGATCGATTCGTATCCTCATGCAGAAAAGGTATCACGAATTTGGTCTTTGCCCATTGCATCTTCCTGCCCGTATGCTCCGTTCTGCTGATTTCGATAGAGAGCAAATCAGACGTGGATACGTGCAAGCACGGGGACTTTCTGTAAAAGAACACCGCAGCTAGAACGCTGGCGGCAGCCGAAGGAAAAACACAGATGAATGGATCTATGGATCAGACAGGCATGACGGCCCTCTTGGGCGCTTCCGCTGGCGAGACCAGTGCAGAACGTTTTACCCGGGGTATCGAAGTGCTGAAGAGGATCGGTGGCGCGGGCTACGATATCCCTGTTAACCGTCTGGCTCAGGTTGCCCCGGATTTGGCACGATTCACCGTTGAATTTGCCTATGGAGACATCCTGTCGCGGCCGGGGCTGGACCTACGCCTTCGCCAGATTGTCACCGTTGCCGCGCTGATGGCCCATGGCAGCGTGCAACCGCAACTGAAATATCACATGACCGGCTTCCTCAATGCCGGCGGCGAGCCGGCAGAACTGGTCGAAATGCTGTTCCTGGCGATTGCCATCCTGGGGTTTCCGGTCTCGATCAACGCCGTGGGCATCGTTCGGGGGATCTTTCGGGAGCGCCGTCTGGATTTCGATCCGATTGCCCCGGTGTCCGACGATGGCACTGCGCGATATCAGCGGGGTCTCGAGGTGCTCGACGGCTTGATGGCCAATCCGGAGGAGTACGTGGAAAAGCTGGAAAGCACTTCACCTGAGCTCGCCCGCTGGTCGGTCGAGTTCGCGTTCGGTGAGATTTTCGCTCGCGAGGGACTCAACCCAAAGGCGAGACAGATCTCGATCATCTCGATGCTCGCGGCAGCCGGCAATCGCAGCGATCTGCTTGGCCTTCATATCGTAGCCGGGCTAGACTCGGGCCTGTCCCGCACCGAGATCATCGAAGCCCTGATGCAACTGGCCGTCTATGCCGGGTTTCCCAGCGCTCTCAATGCCCTTGGGGTCGCGGACGCTGTCTTCACGAAGCCGGAGCAGAAAGAGAAAGGAGGGTCAGGCGGTCGAGCAAGCGCGAATGTAATCGTCTCCGAAACTCGCAAGACACGCAGCGAACGCGGATTGGCGACACTTGCCAGGACTTCTGCCCAGGCGGGCGAGGTCGTGGTCAACAGCTTCAATGACTTGGCCCCAGATATCGGCCGCGCGATCATCGAGCACTCCTATGGCGACATCTTCAGCCGTGTCGGGCTCGACGCGAAGACGCGCGAGCTTACTGCATGCTCGGCGCTCGCAGCGGTGGGAAGCAAAGCGACGGAGACGCCGCTGCGGGTTCATGCAAATGCGGCGCTGACGGCGGGCGCGACGTGGGCGGAAATTGTCGAAACGCTCCTGAACGTCCTTCCCTATCGCGGATATCCCGCAGTCGAGGAAAGCATGCGTGTCGTCGGCGAGGAATTCAGAAAGCGCACCGATTACGCCCAGACCAACCATCCAAGAAAAGGTCCCCCCAAAAAACAATGAGCAATCCGACATGACGGTCAACATCTACGGTATCAAGAACTGCGACACGATGAAGAAGGCCTTCACGTGGCTTAACGTGCAGGGCGTTGATTTCACATTCCACGATTACCGCGTCGCGGGTATCACTCGCGCAGAAGTCGCGGCGTGGGTTGCCGAAGCAGGGCTCGACAAGGTGCTGAACAAGGCGAGCAAGACATTCCGGGCCCTGCCTGAAGAGGCACGTAATGGTCTGGATGAAGCCAGAGCGATCGAGCTGATGGTCGCAGAGCCGACGATGATCAAGCGCCCGGTACTGACGACGCCGCACGGCATCGAGGTCGGTTTCAAACCCGAGCGCTACGCAGCGATTTTCGGGCGTTGAGCGCGGCGGCGAACTATTCTGGACGATAATAATTTCCTCATCCCACCCAGCCAAGTCTCCCATGCCCACCCTCCCCCAAAAAGCTGAAGCCTTTCTCGCCCTGCATCACACCGACCGGGCCTTCATCATCCCCAACCCGTGGGACATCGGCACGGCTCGGCTGCTGGCGGGCATGGGTTTCCAGGCGCTGGCAACCACCAGCGCGGGTTATGCCTACACCCTGGGGGTGCCGGACTACCAGGTCAGCCGAGACAAAATGCTGGCGCACGCCGCGGAACTGGCGGCGGCGACGGATCTGCCTGTCAGCGCAGACATGGAAGCTGGCTATGCGGATACGCTGGACGGTGTGGCAGAGACCTACCGCCTGACGGCGCAGACGGGGGCGGTGGGGGCCTCCATCGAGGACGCCACAGGTCGGGTCGATGATCCGATCTACGATCTGGCGGAAGCCGTGGACCGGGTCAAAGCAGCGGTCGAAGCGGTCCGGGCCCTGCCCTACCACTTCACGTTGACGGCTCGGGCAGAAAACCACCTGCATGGGCGCACGGACCTGAAGGACACGATCCGCCGCCTGCAGGCGTACCAAGAGGCCGGTGCCGACGTGCTCTATGCGCCAGGGCTGCGGACCCGTGAAGAGATCACGTCGGTCGTCAGTTCAGTGGATCTGCCGGTCAATGTGTTGATGGGCGCGCCGGGAATCAATCTCTCCGCCCACGACCTGTCGGATATAGGCGTCAAACGGATCAGCGTGGGGAGCACGCTCAGCCGGGCGGCATTGGGTGCGTTCCTGCGGGCCAGCCGGGAAATGCTGGAGCACGGCACCTTCACCTTTGGGGAAGATGCCGTCAGCTACCCGGACATTGCGCAACTGCTGAAGTAGCTCCCGGCCTTGAGTCGCCCCGGTGATCGCCTATGGCGTCGCCGTGCCGGTCGTATTGGCAAATTTTGCCAATGCCGCTATGCTAGTCCCCATGGGAACCATGAATATCTCGCTGCCCGACGCTCTGAAATCGTATGTGGACGATCAGGTCTCACAACGGGGATTTGGCACACACAGCGAATACGTCCGCGACCTCATCCGCAAAGATCTGGAACGCCACCAATTAC